>NZ_RFFG01000160.1 GCF_003696215.1 Actinomadura harenae
ATGGAAGCGCGGTAACGTGTGGAGTCGACCGGTACTAATAGGCCGAGTGGCTTGAACACACTGAGCGTTCAAACCAATCGCTGCTGTTCGAGATGTTCGCGTCCCTGTGTGGTTCCCAGGAAACAACTGGGTTCCGTACATGTGAATACTGAGCTTTAACGGCTCGGACGAGACTTGCCGGCCCTCTGTGGGGGGTTGTGCGTTGATCGTTCGGTGGTTATGGCGAGGGGGAAACACCCGGTCCCATCCCGAACCCGGTAGTTAAGCCCCTCAGCGCCGATGGTACTGCATGGGAGACTGTGTGGGAGAGTAGGACGCCGCCGGACTTATATTGGGTGGGGCCCGCCACATTGTGGCGGGCCCCACTCCTTTTATGGCCCCCGCTATTGCGGGGGCTTTTTTTATTGCTGGGCGGTCTCTTGATCGCGTGCTCGGGAGGTCGGTTCTAGGGTTGGCGTATGCGTATCGAGCGGCTTGATCATCTTGTTCTCACCGTCGCCGACATCGACGTCACCGTGGACTTCTACACACGCGTCCTCGGGATGGAGGCGGTGACCTTCGGGGCCGGGCGGAAGGCGCTGACGTTCGGGCACAGCAGGATCAATCTGCATCGGGCGGGGCACGAGTTCGAGCCCAAGGCATTGCGTCCGACACCGGGAAGTGCCGACCTGTGCCTGATCACCGAGGAATCGTTGGAGCAGGTGGTCGCGGACTTCGCCGCGCACGGGATCGAGATCGAGGAGGGGCCGGTGGAGCGGACGGGAGCCACCGGACCGATCCGCAGCGTGTACGTGCGGGACCCGGACCGGAACCTCATCGAGGTCAGCGTCTACCTCTGAGGAGGACGGGGCCGACGAAACGGGGGTGGTTCGTGGGGTGTGTGGTTATGCTCCCGCGCATGTCGAATCTGCCGCCGGAGATGCTGTACCGGATGTCGCCGCGCGGCCGTCGGAGGTCCCGGGGCGGGACGGTCCTGGGCGTCGTCGTGCTGCTCGGGATCGGCGGGTTCATCACCTGGCCGCATGTGAGCGGGTGGTTCCGGAACGATCCGGTGGTCGCCCAGATCATCCATTGCCAGGTGGAGGGGAGCCCGACGGAGCCGCCGCCACTGGAGAACTTCGACGTGACCGCGGTGTTCCGTAACCGGACCGGGCGGGCGCTGACCTTCCTTGTGAAGGACCGGTCGGGGCATGTGCTGACGAACGTCGACTTCCGGGCGGGGGATCCGGAGACGGAGACGATCGATCCGCACGGGACGGTGACCGAGGGGTACGAGATCCTGGGCTCGTTCAACAACACGTGCGGCGACATGGCGGTTCGGCCGAAGGTGCTCAAGGGGAACTAGTGGCTTAGTGGGGATGCCTGTCCGGAGGCCGGATCAGTTCGCGATGCACTGTGCTGTGACGCGTTTCTCTTCGATCGTCGGACCGGACACGTGCGCTTCCGGCAGCAGTTCCAGGCGGTCGAGGACCTCGACCGTCGACGAGCGAGACGTCGCCGCGGTGGCGGTCCTCGCCCTGACCCGGCCGCGGCACGCCGGCCGGACGTACCTGCTCACCGGTGAGCAGTCGCTGAGCCAGCCGGAGAAGGTCGCCGAGATCGGCGAGGCGGGCCGGACCCTGTCGTTCGTCGAGGCGGCCCCGGAGGAGATCCGCCGCGGCATGCTCGCCGCCGGCCTGCCCGACGAGGTACCTGAGCGGCTGCTCGGGTCGCTGGCCGACTACGCCCGCGAAGCCGGACCCACCAGCGACGACGTACGGCGGCTGCTGGGCCGTCCGGCACGGGCGTACGCCACCTGGGCGAGTGAGCATCACGCCGACTTCGCGGGAGGAGGGAGCTGAACTCGACGGCCAGGGGCTCGCGCCGGACGGCTCGATATCAGGTGCGTGCCTCGTGGGCCGCGTGGTTCATGGGGTGCTCTTCAGGTGCTGTGGCTGTCCGCGGCGCGTTAGCAGGACGAGGAGCATCAGGGCCGCGGTCGCGCCGCCCAGGAGCATGACGGTGGACGGGGACGTTCGGTCGACGACGAGACCGCCGGCCAGGGCTCCGGTGGAGAGGGTGGCCTGGAAGGACGCGGTGAACAGGACCGACGCGGCCTCCGGGGTCTCCGGTGTCGCGGCGGCGAACCAGGCCTGGGAGCAGACCGGCACGGCTCCGTAGCCGATTCCCCAGAGCGTCAGGAGGACGGCCGCTCCCACGGTGTCGTCGCCGAACGTGGGGAGGGCGAGGGTGGCCGAGGCGATGAGGGTGGCCGCCGCGGCCGAGGTCAGGACGGGGCGGCGGGCGACCGTGAGGCCGCCCAGGAAGTTGCCGGCCACGCCCGCGACGCCGTAGACCAGCAGGAACGCCGTCGGGGGAGCGTGGGTGACCTGCTTCAGGAAGGGCGTCACGTAGGTGTAGGCGCCGAAGTGGGCCAGGACGATCAGGACGGTGAACACGAGGGCCCGCCAGGTGCCCCCGGAGCGGAGCGCGCCGCGCAGGACGGTCAGGCGCGTGGCCCGTCCGGCGGGCAGGGGCGGCAGGACGACGGCCAGGGCGAGCAGGACCGTGAGGGAGAGCGCGGCCATGACGGCGAAGCTCGTGCGCCAGCCCGCCGCGTCCCCGATGAGGGTGCCGAGGGGGACGCCGAAGACCGAGCCCAGCGGGACGGACGAGAAGATCACGGCGGTCGCGCGGCGGACCTGGGACGGGGCGACGAGGCGGTCGGCGAGCCCGGCGGCGATCGACCAGAATCCGCCGATGACGACGCCGACCAGGACGCGGGAGAGCAGCATCGCCCAGAACGCGGGGGCGGTCGCGGCGAGGACGTTCGCGACGGCCAGCAGGAGCATGCACGCGCAGAGCATCAGGCGGCGGTCGAGCCGGGCGGTCGCGACGGTCAGGACCGGGGCGGCGACGGCGGCGAGGTAGCCGGGCATCGTCATCATCAGACCGGCCGTGCCGTCCGAGACGGTGAAGCCGGAGCCGATGGACGTGAGCAGGCCCACGGGCAGGATCTCGGTGGTGACGATGGAGAAGATGCCCATCGTGACCGCGAGCACCGCGGGCCAGCCCGGTGTTCGGGAGCGGGGCGGAGCGGGTGGGGCGGCGGTGGAGGTCATGGCGACGAGCCAACCGGGACGCCGCCGACGGGGCTGGCGGGATCGCGACGTCATAGTGGGCCCGCGGGGCTGGACGCGGGCCCGTCGCCCGGTCAGGCGATGCGGCGGCGTACCATCCAGACGGTCGCGGCGACCAGGACGGCGGCGAGGGCCAGCATCCAGCCTGTCTCGATGAACTGGAAGGTCCAGAAGCGTCCGGCGGGCTGGTAGTGGGTGACGATCTGGTAGTGCCGGGCGGTCAGCCAGTCGCGGAAGAGGGCGTTGGGCCGGTTGAGGTTCTCGGCCTGGAACCGCACGAAGAGCAGGTGCGAGTCGGCGGAGGAGACCGGGCGGCCGGACGGGTTCAGGTACGAGGTGCCGATGCCCCAGTCATCCGAGCCGATCTTGCCGAGGGTGGTGCGCGCGGGCATGTAGTGCGGGCGCAGGAGGAACACCGTCGCCATGATCAGGCCGAAGGTGACGAGGAAGGACGCGCCGATCCCGACGAGCACCCGGCGGAACAGGACGCCGAGGAAGACGCCGATGGCGAAGCCCAGGACGGTCTGCGCCGGGAACACCAGGCCGTCGAACTCGAACGGGAGGTAGCCGCCGAAACGGCCCGGCAGGGCGTGCTCGAAGGGCGCGTTCCAGTACTTGTAGGCCGGGGCGAACGCGGCGCTCAGGGCCACGAGGCCGGCGATGATCAGGGCCAGTTTGGTGACGAGCCAGCGGGTGCGGCCCGCGCCCTGCGTCCAGGCGTAGCGGAACGTGCCGGTCTCCAGCTCGCGGGAGATGAGCGGCCCGCCGAGGAACGCGCCGATCGCCGCGGGCAGCACCAGCAGGAAGATCAGCAGCAGGTTCGCGGTGGAGTACTGGCTGGTGAAGGTCACGGACGCCTGGTCGCAGCGCGTGCCCGACTTGAAGGACGCGCACTTGTCCAGGCCGAGCTGGGTGTAGGTGTCGCGGGCGTCCAGACCGCCGAGCAGGAGCAGGCCGGCGAGTCCGGCGAAGAGCAGGGCCGTCCCGCCGAGGGCGAAGCGGTGCTGGCGCCAGGCGACCCAGGCCGGGCCGAACCGGGGGAGGGCCGAGGACGGGAGCGTGGTCATCGGGCGACCGCCTTCGGGCCGGGCAGCGCGGCCGCGGCCGGTTCGCGCATGTAGGTCAGGACGATCTCCTCGAGGGTGACCGGGTGGTGTTGCCAGCCCGGTGGGACGGGGAAGCCCTCCGCGCAGCGGACGAGCAGGTGGGCCTGCGCGTGCGCGCGGCGCTCGCGGACGACCGGGAGCAGCGCGGCGACCTCGTCGGCCTGGTCGGCGGGGCCGACGAGGACGTGGTGCTCGGCGGTCAGGTCCTCGACGCCGCCGGACACCTGGACGCGTCCGTCCTGGAGGACGACCAGGTAGTCGCAGACGCGCTCCAGTTCGGCGACGACGTGGGACGAGAAGACGACGGAGACGCCGTCCTCGGCGACCGCCGCCATCAGCGAGGACATGAACTCGTGCCGGGCGAGCGGGTCGAGCGCGGCGAGCGGCTCGTCCAGGACGAGCAGGCCGGGGCGCTTGGCGAGCGCGAGGGAGAGCGCGACCTGCGCGCGCTGCCCGCCGGACAGGGCGCCGACGCGCCGGTCGAGCGGGATGCCGAGTTCGGCGAGCCGGTCCTGGGCGGTCCGCTCGTCCCAGCGGCGGTTCAGGCTGCGTCCGACGCGGAGCATGTCGGACACCGTCAGGTTCCGGTAGAGCGCGGCGTCCTGGGCGACGAACGCGACCATGTCGAGCGCGTCGGGGGAGCCCGCGCGGTGCGCGCCGAGCAGGCGGACCTCGCCGGCCGTGGGCGTGGACAGTCCGACGGCCATGCTGAGGAAGGTGGTCTTGCCCGCGCCGTTCGGGCCGACCAGCCCGACGATGTGGCCGCCCGGGATGCTGAGGGAGCAGTCGCGGAGCGCCCAGGAGCGTCCGTAGCGCTTGCCGAGGCCGCGCGCCTCGATCGCGACGGCGTTCACGCGATCCCCTCCGTCCGGCCCTCGCCGCCGGCGCCGGTGTCCTTGTGGCGGTCCAGGAGGGCGGCGGTGAACAGGGCGGACATGCCCGCGTCGTCCAGTCCGGCGGCGGACGCGGCGCGCATCCAGTCCAGCAGGGTGCGGCGCAGGTCGGCCTGCTCGCGGATTCCGGCGCGGTCGAGGGTGCGCTCGACGAAGGTGCCCTGCCCGCGGCGTCCGGCGACCAGGCCGCGGTGCTCGAGCTCGCGGTACGCCTTCAGGACGGTGTTCGGGTTGATCGCGAGCCCCGCGACGACGTCCCGGACGCGCGGCAGCTGGTCGCCGAGCCGCAGGTGGCCGAGCCGGAGCGCCTGTTCCACCTGATGGACGAGCTGGAGGTAGGTCGGCACCCCCGAGCCGGGGTCGAGCCGGAACACGATCGGCGACGGCCCTTTATCTATAGTCATAGTTATAGAGTTAAGGGGTGGTGGTCGCGTGGTGTCAAGCCGAGCCCGGGCGGGGGCGTCAGGGGACGAGACCGAGTGAGCGCGCGCGCAGGCCCGCCTGGAACCGGGAGTCGGCGTCCAGCAGCTCCATGAGCTCGGCGACGCGGCGTCGGTAGGTGCGCAGCGAGATGCCCAGCCGACGGCTCGCGGCCTCGTCCTTCATGCCGTCCGCGAGCAGCGCGAGGATGGTCCGGCTCTGGTCGCCCAGCGGCGGGATCTCGGCCGTCCGGTCGCCGAGGTCGACGGCGTTGCGCCAGGTCGCCCAGAAGAGCGTGAGGATGCCCGAGACGACGGCGGGCGTGCGGACGACGGTGAACTCGCGCTCGCCGCCACGCGTCTTGCCCGCGATCACCGCGACCCGGCGGTCCACGACGATCGTCTCGTTCGGGATCGGGCAGTCCAGGATCCGCACGCGCGGGCCCCGCCCGGCGAGATCGGTCAGGAGCCGGACGGCCGTGTCGTCCGCCAGCACCTCGCTGCCGTACATCTTGTAGACGCGGACGTCGGGACGCGCGCGGCGCGCGGCGACGATCTGCTCGCGCGCGCCCGGCAGCGCCCACGTGCGCGGATGCGCCGCCGCGCACACGAACTCCTCACGCGCGTCCGCGAACAGCGGCGCGGCGCGCTCCACCAGCTCGCGCTCTCCGCGCAGCACGACATTCTGATCAAGGTCGGTACTCATCGGCACCAGTGTCCGCCATCGCGCGGACCTACGCGGCGGCCGGTTCCGATGAAGCGCGGGGGATCGGCGAAGCGCGGGGGCCGGCGGCGGCCCGTCCCGGCAAAGCGCGGGCGGTGGTTTGGCAGCTTGGTGCCAGCGGCTCGTCCGAAGCGGCGCGCGGCAGCATGATCGTCCCCATGACGACCTTCGACATCGGTGGCGACCTGCAGGTTCGGCGGATGGGCTTCGGCGCGATGCGCCTTCCCGCGAGCGAGCGCGGCGGGCCCGCCAACGACCGCGAGACCGGTCTGGCCGTGCTGCGCCGCGCGGTCGAGCTCGGTGTGGACCACATCGACACCGCCGCGTTCTACTTCTTCGGCGACCTCACCGCGAACGGCATGATCCGGGACGCGCTGCACCCGTACGCGGACGACCTGGTCATCGCGACCAAGGTCGGGCCGCGCCGCGAGCCCGGCGCGCCGATGCCGACCGGGCAGCTCGCGGCGGACGAGCTGCGCGGCGAGGTCGAGCGCAACCTGCGCGACCTCGGCCTGGACCGGCTCGACCTGGTGTATCTGCGGCCGGGCGGGATCGAGGCGCCGGGCGGCGAGTCCGTCGCCGAGCGGTTCGAGGCGCTCGCCGCGCTCCGCGAGGAGGGCCTCATCCGGCACCTCGGCGTCAGCCACGTGGACGCGGCCCAGCTCGCCGAGGCCCGCGCGATCGCGCCGGTCGCGGCCCTGCAGAACCGCTTCGACATCACCCGGCCCGCCGACGTCGAGATGCTCCGGGTGTGCGAGCGCGGCGGCATCGCCTACGTGCCGTACTTCCCGCTCGGCGGGTTCGGCGTGCCGGACGACGCGCGCCTCAAGGCCGTCGCCGCGCGGCACGACGCCACGCCCGCCCAGGTGCTGCTCGCCGGGCTCCTGGCGCTGTCGCCGGTGACGCTCGCGATCCCGGGCACGTCCTCGCCCACGCACCTGGAGGAGAACGTGGCGGCGGGCGAACTCACCCTCACCGAGGAGGACCTGCAGGCCCTCCGGTCCTGACCCGCCGGGGCCGGGGCCCGCGGGTTCCGGGCTAGGTGTCGATGAAGGACTGGGGGACGATGACGCGGAGCGCGTTGCCGAGGAGGCGGATCGTGACGGGGGTGCGGGCGCGGATCTCGCCGTCCACGTCGACCGGGAGCGGCGGGTCGGTCGTGATCCGGACCTGCTGCGTGGTCAGGAACGCCTCCTCCTCCAGCGACCGCCACGGGCCGGTCAGGACGTGGCGGGCGGTCGCGGACGCCAGGCGCATCCGCCGTCCGTCGCCGAGGCGGTAGACGGCGAGGAGCCGGTCGTCGGCGCTGGCGTCCCGCGCGATGCGCTGCCCGCTGTGGTGCGCGCCGTTGGCGACGTTCAGCTGGTGCGTCTCGACCTCGGTGGTCTCGCCGCCGATCTCGATCGTGGCGCGGAACGCCCGGTGCCGGGGGAGTAGCCGCGCCGCCGTCAGCGCGTACGCCGGACGGCCCAGCGCCCGCTTCAGCTCGTGCGGGACGTGCCGCGCGACCTCGACCGACAGCCCGAGGCTGACCATGTTCGCGAACACGTGCCCGCCGGACGGGTCGCCGCCGGACGGGTCGTCCCCGGCCGCGGTGCCGCCGGTGCCCTCGAACCAGCCGACGTCCACGTCCGCGACCTTGCCGGACGTCAGGACGCCGACGGCGCCGCCGAGGTCCATGGGCAGCTCGAGGCTGCGCGCGAAGTTGTTGGTGGTGCCGAGCGGCAGGACGCCGAGCGCCACGTCCCGGTGCGCCAGGTGCCGGACGGCCTCGGCGACCGTGCCGTCCCCGCCGCCGACGACGACCAGGTCGGGGGCGTCCGCGAGGACGCGGCGGAACAGCGCGCGCAGCCCGGTCGGGTCGGTGACCGCGACGACCTCGGCGAACTCCAGGCCACCGGCCGTGAGCAGGCTCCGCGCCCGGTCCTTCAGGCGGCGGCCGCGCCGGGACCTGGCGTTGACGATCAGCACGGCCCGGCCCGATCCGTCGCGGATCGCGGTCTCCAACTCGGCCTTCGAACGCGGCAAAACAACCCTTTCCGTGATTACCCTGCGTTATAACGCCCTTGACGCGGGGAATACGTCCTTCAGGTAGATAGAAGGTTTTGAGCGGGGCGGACGGATGCGACGGCGCGGCTGGCTCGGAGCCGGACTGGTCACCGGCGCGGCCCTGGCGGGGCTCGCGGCGACCTCGGGCTCGCTGCTGCCGCTGACCCTCCCCTTCTCCATCGCCCCGGGCGGCCCGGCCCCCGCGTCCGTGCCCGCGGCCGACGACGGCGCGACCGTGGTCGGCGAGCGGCGGCGCGGCGAGCGGGTGCTCGACCTGGCCGTCCGGTCGCCGGTGCTCCCGGACGTCGCGCGCGTCCGGCTGCTGCTGCCGCCGGGCTGGCGGCGCGGCTCGGAGCGCACGTGGCCGGTGCTGTGGCTGCTGCACGGCCTGCGCGGAGACCACGGGTCCTGGACCGACCACACCGACGTGGAGCAGCTGACCGCCGACCTCGGCGTGCTCGTCGTCATGCCGGACGGCGGGCCCAGCGGCCTCCACACCGACTGGTGGAACCGGGGCGTGGGCGGCGTGCCGCGCTGGGAGACCTTCCACCTGACCGAGCTGCGGCAGATCCTCGAACGGGGCTACGGCGCCGGGACGGCCCGCGCCGTCGCGGGATGCGGCCACGGCGGTCTGGGCGCGCTCGGGTACGCCGCGCGGCATCGCGGACTGTTCCGCGCCGCGGCGTCCTTCAGCGGCCCGCTCCACATCCTGTACAACGATCCGGGCGGCCTGGACGTGTCCGATCTCGTCGAACTGGCCGTCGCGATCGGCTCGCGCGGCGCGGACTGGACGGACGTGTGGGGCGATCCGGACGAGCAGCGCGTCGTGTGGCGCCGGCACAACCCCTACGATCTGGCCGACCGGCTCGCGGGCGTCCGGCTGCACGTGGCGTCCGGCGACGGCACGCCCGGCCCGTTCGACCCGCTCCCCGCGCCCGGCCCGGACGTCGTGGAGGGCCTGTCCCACCTGCTCGGCGTCGAGTTCGCCGGGAAGCTGAAGAAGCTCGGGATCCCGGTCTCGACGCACTTCTACCGGGGCACGCAGGGCTGGGCCTACTGGCAGCGCGAGCTGCGCGCCGCCCTGCCGCTGCTGGTCGCGGAGATCACCTGACCTTGGGCGGGTCCGCGGGGACGGCGTGGGGCGGCTAGGCTCGCGGGCGTGACTGAACCGCGTTCGGATTCGTGGGTCGCGGGGGTCTGGCGTGAGCTCGGACTGCCCGGCCTGATCGACGTCCACGTCCACTTCATGCCGCCGCGCGTGACGGCGGCCGTCTGGCGCTACTTCGACGAGGCCGGGCCGCTCGTCGGGCACGAGTGGCCCATCCGCTACAAGTGGCCGGAGGACGAGCGGGTCGAGCACCTGCGGTCCCTGGGCGTCCGGGCGTTCACGTCGCTCCTGTACCCGCACAAGCCCGGCATGGCCGAAGCGCTGAACGGCTGGGCCGCCGAGTTCGCGGCCCGCGTGCCGGAATGCATCCCAACCGGGACGTTCTTCCCCGAGCCGTCCGCCGCGTCCTACGTGCGGCGCGCCCTGGAGGTCGGGACGAAGGTCTTCAAGGTCCACCTTCAGGTCGGCGGCTTCGACCCGCGCGCCGACGAGCTGGACGAGGTGTGGGGGATGCTCGCCGAGTCCGGCGCGGTCGCCCTCGTCCACGCGGGATCGGGCCCGGTCGCCAACGGCTTCACCGGGCCCGGGCCGTTCGGCGGCGTCCTCGAACGCCACCCCGGCCTGCGGACGGTCGTCGCCCACCTCGGCGCGCCCGAGTTCACCGGCTTCTTCGACCTCGCGGACCGGTACCCGGACGTCCACCTGGACACGACCATGGCGTTCGTCGACTTCACCGGCGGCCTCGGAGTGTTCCCGGAGGGCGAGATCCCGCGCCTGCGCGACCTCGGCCTCGCCGGGAAGGTCCTGCTCGGGACGGACTTCCCGAACATCCCCTACCCCTACGCCCACCAGCTCGAAGGGCTCGTCCGGCTCGACCTGGGCGACGAGTGGCTGCGCGCCGTCTGCTGGGACGGCGCCGCCAAGCTCCTCGGCCTCTGAACCGCCGACGGGACGCCACTGACGCGCCGGACGCCCCGGCGCGTCAGCGCCCGCGTCAGCGCCCGCGTCAGTGGCCGCAGGGCGGCTGACCGCCGGACGCGGGCGCGGGCTCCTCGGCGAGGTGGTCCGGGACGTGCCGGGGGCCGTGCGGGTCCTCGCAGTGGAACTCGTCATCGACATGATCGACCTCGAGCGTGGTGTGGGTGATGCCGTAGCCGTCCCGCAGCAGCTCCTGGAGATCGCGCCGGACGCCGTGGCAGTCGCCCTCCGGGTCCACCAGCACGTGCGCCGACAGCGCCGGGTAGCCCGAGCCCAGCTCCCAGACGTGCAGGTCGTGGACCTCGCGGACGCACGGCCGGTCGGCGAGCCGGGTCCCGATCTCGGTCGGGTCCAGGCCCGCCGGGGCCGCCTCCATGAGGACCCGCCCGGCCTCCTTCAGCAGGCCCCAGCCCGCCTTCAGCATCAGCGCGGCGACGACCAGCGAGGCGATCGCGTCCGCACGCGAGAACCCGGTCAGCCAGATGACCGCGCCGGCGATCGTGGTGGAGATGAACGCGTACAGGTCGTTCAGGATGTGCTGGAACGCGCCCTCGACGTTCAAGCTCGACCGGTTCGCCTTGCTGAGCAGCCAGGTCGCCAGGAGGTTGACGGCGATCCCGGCGAGCGACGTCCAGAACACCAGCGCGCCGTGGACCTCGGGCGGACGGGCCAGCCGCATCGCGCCCTCGAACACGAAGTATGCGGCGAGCAGGATCAGCGTCAGGCCGTTGAGCTGCGCCGACAGGATCTCGGCGCGGCGCAGGCCGTAGGTGTAGCCGCCGCGCGGCGGGCGCGCCGCGATCCGCATCGCGACCAGCGCCAGCACGATCGCGAACGCGTCGGTGAGCATGTGCGCCGCGTCCGACAGCAGGGCCAGCGACCCGGCGACCAGGCCGATCACGACCTCGCCCGCCATGAACGCCAGGATCAGCGCCAGCGTGCCCATGAGGTACCGGCGGTCCGCGCCGGGGGCCACGCCGTGCCCATGGCCGTGCCCGTGCCCGTAACCGCTCGCGGGCTGCGCGGCCCGGCCGTGGTCGTGGTCATGGCCGCGGGTGGTGGGGGCGGGGCTTCCCGTGGCTCCCGCGTGGCCGCCGGTGCCGGTCTCCTCGCCGCTCATGCGCGTTCCTTCGTGTGGCCGACGTGGGTCAGGGCGAGGTCGAGCAGCATCCGGACGTGCGAGTCGTCCAGCCGGTAGTAGGCCATCCGGCCCGCGCGCCGCACCCGGACGACCCGGCTCGCGCGCAGCAGCCGCAGCGCGTGCGACACGGCCGACTCCGAATGCCCGCACGCCGCGGCGATGTCGCAGACGCACATCTCGCCCCCTTCGAGCAGCGCCGTGATGACGCGCAGCCGCCCCGGATCGGCCAGCAGCCCGAACACCTGCGTGAGCTCGGTGATCACATCGGCGTCCGGCAGGGCCGCGGAGACGTGGGCGACCTTCGCGGAGTCGACGACGCGGACGGCGCAGGCGGCCGCCGGGCCGTCCACGGTCATCGGGCCGCCCGCGGTCGCCGGGTCGTCATATGAAGCACTGCTCATATGAGCAAAGATAGCGCATTCCCTGGTCAGGGCCGATTCCGCCTGTCGGAATCGGTGTTCCCCACGGGGGACGAGCGATGCCTGGCGCCCGCCGTGGAAGGGGTTGCGGAGTCCGTGGAGGGACTCTCCGCGGGCGGGGGATCGGTCGCGGGTGGGACGTGGGTCACGTCCGGCGGCGGGGTCCCGGCGTCCGTGGGGCGGTGGCTCCCGGTCCCGGTCGGGTCCTCGGTGGCCGTCCCACCGTCGGACGGGCCACCGGAAGGCGGGCCGGACGTGGTGCCCCCGGGCCTGGGCGGCGCGGGCCGGTCATGACCGGACGGCGTCCCGGGCGTGGGACGGTCGGGCGTCTGCCGCGGCGGCGGGGCCGGGGCCGGTGCCGGGTTCGCTGGGGCGGGTGAGGCCGGTGGGGCCTGTGTGGAGAAGTGGCTCTCGGCCGAGAACGTCGACCTCGGGCTGGAGGCGGACTTCGGGCTGGACGTGGCGCGCGGTGCGGCCGGTCCGACCGGGGGCTCGGGGACGCGCGGGCCGTCCACGTTGCCCTGCGTGCCGCGCGGACGGACGAACGCGTCGCGGCCGTTCGGGTCGGAAAGGACGAATCCCTCCGCGGGCGTGCGCCCGGGCTGTATTCTCGTCACCTTTCCGGTATGGAAATCCGGCCAGGACGGGCCCGTATAGCGCGATCCCCCGAGAGAGAGTTTCGCATCGGGCGGAGTCAGCGGATTGCCGCAATTGCACTTTACGACGGGAACGCCGTACTCATTGATCAGAACGCCCATTCCGGTCTCCAGGACGGCGGGCGCCCCGGTGGCCTTCCCGGCCCGGAATCCGTGGTTGGTGACCAGGGTGTCCGAGCGCAGGTGCACGGGGGTCAGCCGGGCCACGAACGCGCCGATGCGGCGGGGCTCGATGCGCTGCACCGAGGCCCACGCGGCGGCCCGGTCGGGATGCGCGCGCAGGAACGCCACCAGGCGCTCCGCGTCGCAGTGGGACGTCCGGCGCGTCCCTCCGTACAGGCCGGGGGCGTCGCCCGCGCTGTTCCCGCCGGGGGCGGCCGCGCCGGACCCCGCCGAGGCGAGCCGCTGGTCGGTCCCGGCCCTCGGGGCGTACGGATCGGGGCCCGGATCGCCGACCGTCATGCGCGCGATCGTCGTTCCCGGGTCGCTGCACCCCGCCGCGCCGGAAAGGACCAGGGCGGACGCCGTGGCCGCCGCGGAGAAGGCCCGCGCGTGCCGCCGGAAATGGATCTCCGTCATCACCGTTCCCTCACTGAGCGTCGAACGCACATATACTCTTCGATGACACGGAGCGGCCGGCGGATCGCATTCAATTGGTCGTGATTTTGTAACCGGGGAGTACGTGCGATGGCCGTTCCGAACCCCCCGTTCGCCGTCCGTCCCCTGCTTCCCGCGGACCCCGGACGGCTCGGCGGGCACCGGCTGGTCGGCCGTCTCGGCTCCGGCGCGCAGGGCGTGGTCTACCTCGGCGAGGGCCCGGACGGGCCGGTCGCGATCAAGCTGCTGCACGAGCGGCTGCTCGACGACGCGCGGGCGCGGGCCCGGTTCGTCCGCGAGCTGTCGCTGCTGCCGCGCGTCGCCGGGTTCTGCACCGCGCGGTTCCTCGGCACCGGCGAGCACGGCGACCGGCCGTTCCTCGTCAGCGAGTACGTTCCCGGGCCGTCCCTGCGGGACCTGGTCGCCGGGCACGGGCCCCGGCGCGGCACCGACCTGGACCGGCTGGCGGTCAGCTCGATCACCGCGCTCGCCGCGATCCACCGCGCCGGGATCGTCCACCGCGACCTGAACCCGCGCAACATCCTGCTCGGACCGGACGGCCCGCGCGTGATCGACTTCGGCGTCGCGCGCGCCCTGGACGGCGGCGCGCCCGCCGTCACCGGGCCGACCCCGGCCGCCACGGG
>NZ_RFFG01000161.1 GCF_003696215.1 Actinomadura harenae
AGCGCCGGGCCGAGCCGGACGCCCGCGCGGTGCAGCGCGGCGAGCGCGAGCGGCAGGGCGACGGCCGCGCCGACGAGCGCGTGCGCCGCGCCGACGCCCCGGATCCCGTCGATCCGCACGCCGGTGAGCAGCGCCGGGACGAGCACGACGACCCACGCGAGGTTCAGCCACATCGTCGCGCGGGTGCGTCCGGCCGCGGTGAGCACGTCGAAGGTCAGCGACGTGATCATCCGGACGGCCATCAGGAGCGCGAGGTACCCGAGGACGGCCGCGCCGGGCGTCCAGCGCGCGCCGTACAGGAAGGTCAGCAGCGGTTTCGCGAGCGTCGCGAGGAGCACGGCGGCGGGGAAGACGAACGCGAGGAGCAGCGGGAGGCTTCGGCGGACGCCGCCGGCGAGGGAGTCGGGGTCGTCCCGTTCGGCGAGACGCGAGAACGCGGCCGTGGACACGTACCGGATCGCCTGCCCGATCAGCGTCGGGACCCAGCTCGAGACGTTGAACGCGATCATGTAGTAGCCGATCGCGACCGTCCCGAGGACGTGCCCGACGATCACGTAGTCCGCGTTGAGCAGCACGGACTCGATGCCGAGGGACGCGGCGAGCGGCAGGCCGAAGCGCAGCAGCCGCCGGGCGACGGCCCGGTCGAAGCCGAACTCGGCCGGGACGTCCGCCCAGCGCATGATGAGCGCGCCCGCGACGACGGACGCGACGACCTGCCCCCAGACGAAGCTGTAGGGGCCGAAGTCCGCGAGCGCCAGGGCCACAGCCACGGGCGCCTGACAGAGCAGTCCGACGAGATTCGCCTTGACGAGGGTGTCCTGCCTGAACTCGCGCATGAGCGAACCGCTGCGGACGGCTGTGATGCCATCCACGACAACGACCAGGCACAGCAACCGGATCGGCCCGGTGGCGGCATCACTGTCGGCAAGGTGCGCGTAGTACGGCGCCGCGAACCAGCACGCCACATACACGAGCGCACTGGAAATGAACGCGAGGACGGCCGCCGTAGGCGCCATCTCCTCAAGCTTGCCGCGCCACTGGACGACCGCCGCGATGATGCCCGCGTCGTTCACATGGATGAGGAAGGCCCAGGCCGCTAGGGCGATGGCGAAGACACCGAAGTCCCGGGGGGCGAGCAACCGCGCGAGCACGAGGTTGAGCGCGAACGAACCGGCCTTGGTGCCGACCGTCCCCAGCAGGCTCCAGCTCAGCCCCCGCCGCGTTTTCGCACCCAACGACGGCTCTGCCCCGTCCCTGGCATTGCCCCCGTCCCTGGCGTTGCCCCCGTCCTCGCTCAAGGTGCGTCCTGGACGCGTTCCAGCCAGATCTCCCGCCAGAAGGGGACGAACTCGCGCGGGCAGTTGAAGTTGTAGGCGCCCTCACAGACCAGACCTTCGAGGATGATGCAGGGGGTCCTCATGGTGAGGAGGCGTCCGGTGCGCTCGTCCAGGACCTTCTCGACCCGCGCGCGCACACGAGCCGTCTTGCCGCAGTGGCGGGACATCTCGTTCTCGAAGCCCATGCCGCGGTTGAGCAGGTCCTTGTTGAGCGTCTTGATGATCTCGGCGCGGGACTTGATGCGGACGAGTTCGCCCGGCTTGAGGTCGAGGGTCTCCACAGGGGTGCGTCCATCGACGGCCCCCTCGAACAACGCCCAGCGCAGGCCCTTGTTGATGAGCAGAGGCTTCGGCAGGCGCGCGCGCGTGATGTCCTGGTACCGGTTGTAACCGCCGATGAAGAACGCCCTGACGGACTCACCGATCGTGTTGTTGCCAGAGCGGACGTCGTCCACGAACTGGCTGACGTTCTTCACGCCGACGCGCTCGGGCGCGGCGCGCAGCAGCTCCGTGGCCTGGCACGAGTAGCGGACCTCGCCGTCCACGTCGGGATCCCTACGCGTGTTGACCTCAAGCAGGGGAAGCAGCTTGCGAACGCCCTCGTCCTGCTCCGC
The DNA here is from genome assembly GCF_003696215.1 of Actinomadura harenae. GTDB lineage: Bacteria > Actinomycetota > Actinomycetes > Streptosporangiales > Streptosporangiaceae > Spirillospora > Spirillospora harenae. The sequence goes on from NZ_RFFG01000161.1 coordinate 1,952, forward strand.
GGGCACCGGTTCCGCTACCGAGTTCCTGTCGACGCGCTTGAGCCAGGCCTCTTTCCAGTAGAGCGAGCATGCCGTCTGGCATCCACCGTGGGACGCGCCGTCGCACCGCGCCTCAGCCAGGTGGACGGCGCTCTCCATACGCCGCATGCCGGAACGGCTGATCGTGTCGCACAGCTTGTGCGCGACCTTGTGGACGGTCATCCGGCGCCCGCAGTACGCGAGCATCTCCGGCATGAAGGGCAGGCCGTCCAGCTCGCCCCGTTCGTCGAGCGTCGCGAGGATCTCCTCCGCGCCGCGCACCTCAACGACGTCGCCCGCTCTCAGCCCGGTTCCGGGCCCGCTCTTGACCTCGGTCATGGTTCCAGCTCCTTGAGGAGTCCGGCGTCGCGCAGGGCGTCGGCGGCGTCGGCGACGGTGGCGAACGGCAGATCGGATCGGTCCGCGATGTCGAGGAGGCTGTGCAGCCCGTCGGACTGGTTCAGCACCCACAGCATCGCCATCTGGGCTTGCTCGGTGTCACTGCGTCCGCCGAGGGCCCCGTACAGGCCACGGCGTCCCAACTGGGGTTCGCCAAGGGGACTGAGGTTCAGGTAGGTCCGGTCGCGTTCCAGTACCTGGACGGCCTGCCAGAGCGTTTCCAGGGTGTCGCTCATAGCCGTGGGGGAGACGAACGAGGGATCGTCCCCGGACGTGTGGTACTCCGGGTAACGCGCATAGGGAGTCCGCGTCAGCGAGCCCACCGGAAGGTCGAACCCAGGGGAGCAGTACTGGCGTTCGTCGTATCCATAGGGGGAGAAGTCCAGAACCGTATGGGGACGCCCACGCAGCACATGCGTGAAGGCCCGGTCTATGGACGCGTCCCCACGCCTGCTCCGCTTGTAGTGGATCTGGCCTTCGTCTCCTGCGCACGCGAGGGTCAGTCCATGTGCGATGGCGTCCACACGTTCCCGGTTGCGGGCCAGCCAGGTGATCGCCCCGATGGTCCCTGGAGCGAAGATGAAGCGGAACGTGTGACGAGGCTCGTGAAGCCGCTGCGCCAAGGCGACCGCCACCGCGATCCCGGCCAGGTTGTCGTTCGCTAGGGACGGGTGGCAGACATGGCAGGAGACCAGCACTTCCCTATCGCTGCTCCCCGGAATGACCGCCTCGCCATAGGTGAGGTGACCGTCCTCCAACGTGGAGTCGATGAAGACCTCGAACGGGCCGTCCCCCAGGGACGCGCGGGTCTCCTCGCTCAGGCAGAAGCCCCACGTCTCGGCGTAGTAGCTCGTCCTGTAGGGGACCAGGGACGGCTGGTCGGGCAGCGTATGGAGATGCGGCGCCAGGTCGTCCATCGTCATCGTCTCGTGCACGGGCGTGCTGTAGCCGACGACGTGCAGGTTCAACGCCTGGAAATCAACCACGCGCTCGCCTGTCGCGACGTCCTTGATGTAGGCGTCGCGGATGTTCCACTCGCGCGGGACGGTCCAGTCGAGCACGTCCGTCCCGGTCGGGACCTCGTGCGCCCGAAGGGACGGCAGGTGCTCCCCCACGATGTCGAGCGTCCGCCGGACACCGTCCCCGGTGATGCTCCGGCAGAGCGGATACAGCCGCTCCACCAGAGCATGCATCTCGTCCGGTGTCATGACCGGAAGTTCTCGTCCAGAGTGCCCGCCTCACGCCGGTCGGCGAGGCGCGCGAGGCGGGTGAAGCGGCGGTCGAACGCGTCCTGCGTCAGCCCGTGTTCGCGGTACTTCACGGCCAGTTCCCTAGCGCCGTCCGCGACGGACCACGCGCAGTCGAAATCCGGAAGCGCCTCTCGTATGCGCGCGAAGTCCACCCGGTAGGAACGCGGATCACCGCCCGTCTCCCCCGTGATGACCAGCTCAGCGTCCGGGACGGCGTCCCGCACATGTTCGGCGATCTGCGCGACCTGAAGGTTGTTGCGCTCGGTTCCCACGTTGAACGCCCTGCCGTGGACGGCATCACGCGGCGCGTCCAGGACGGCGGCGAACGCGGCGGCGATATCGCGCGCGTGCACGAGCGGACGCCACGGAGTCCCGTCCGACAGCACCTTCACCACGCCGGACAGCAGCGCGTGCCCGACCAGGTTGTTGAGCACGATGTCGGCGCGCAGCCGCGGCGAGAAACCGAACGCCGTCGCGTTGCGCAGCGAGACGGGGGAGAAGTCGCCGTCCGCGAGCCCGAAAATGTCGTCCTCGACCCGTACCTTGGACTCGGCGTAAGGAGTGACGGGACGCAGCGGGGCGTCCTCGTCCACCAGCGTGTCGCCGCTCGCGCCGTACACCGAGCACGTCGAGGCGTAGAGGAAGCGCCGCACCCCGGCCTCGCGGGCCAGCCGGGCGAGCCGGGACGCGGCGCGATGGTTGATGTCGTAGGTGATGTCCGGACGCAGCGACCCCAGCGGATCATTCGACAGCGCCGCGAGGTGCACCACCGCGTCGAACCCGGCGAGCGCGCCGGCCTCGACGTCCCGGAGGTCGGCGGCCAGCGTGGGCGGGTCGTCCGGGGACGGCCCGAGCACGCAGTCGGCGAACAGCCCGGAGTCGAGGCCGGTGACCTCGTGCCCGGCCGCGGTCAGCACGGGCGCCATGACCGTGCCGAGGTACCCCTGATGGCCGGTGAGCAGGACGCGCACGGCAGCTCCTCAGAATCGGAGGGTGAGTTTGCTGGTGTGGAAGCCCTCTGCGTAGCGGTCGCCCGCCTGCACCCCGCGTACGCGCGCGAGGCCGCGGAACGTCTCGTCGTCGAACCAGGAACGGTCGTGTTGGGAGGGGTAGCAGCGGTGCAGCAGCTCGATCTTCTCCGTGACCACGGACTCGCCCAAGGGCACGAACACCTCGGGCTGCTGGAGATCCGACTCCCATTTGAGGATCTCGTAGCCGAGCGTCATGTGGTCGCGGAACACCGTCGGGACGAGCTTGGCGAGCCCCCGGTGGTCCTGGTGGGCGTCGGTCATGGACGGCGCCAGGATCAGGTCCGGATCGCAGCCGCGCCCGACCTCCTCCAGCGCCTCCTTCGTGCGCTCCCAGTAGGCGGGCAGCCGGCCGTCCGGCATGTCGAGGACGGCCACCTCCAGCCGCGCCTTCGGGCAGAACGCGTCCAGCGCCTCCCGCTCCTCGGCCTCGCGCACCGTCCCGGCGCCCGACAGGATCAGCGCCCGCACGCTGATCCCCGGGTTGGCCCGGCACAGCTGGAGCAGCGTCCCGCCCGCCCCGAGCGGCACGTCGTCGCAGTGCGCCCCGAGCAGCAGGATCTCCGAGCAGTTGCCCGGCGTCAGTCTGATCATCGTTTCCTCGTCCCGGTCACCGCCACCACCCCCCGGCCGTGGCCGCGTCCGACCGGAAGGGCCCCGCCCCGGGCCCGTCCGGCACCGCCTCCCCGCGCCTCACACGAGCCGCGGGTCCCTGCCCGACTCCGTGCCTCTCCCGAGGCGCGGACCCTTCTGCCCGCCCGACTCGCACCGAGCCGGAAGGCCGTCCCGACCTGCGTAAAGAGGTCCTCTCACCCTGCGGCGGAGCCGCCCTACCGTCCTGCGACGGAGCCGCCCAACCGTCCTGCGGCGGAGCCGCCGTGTGCCGTGTCACCGTTCCCAGACCGCCCAGGGGCGGTCGCCGCGCAGGTACGCCTCGTCCAGCGCGAGGCGCTCCTTCACGGTGTCGGTGGGACGCCAGTAGCCCCGGTAGGGGTAGGTGAGCAGCCCGCCGGTCTTGGCGAGCGCCGCGCAGCCGTCCGCGACGAGGTCGCCGCCCTCGGGGATGTGCTCGAACACGTCCTGCCGGAGGACGAAGTAGCCGCCGTTGATCCACACCGGCATCTCGGTGACCGGGGTGATCCCGGACGCGCGGCCGTCGGAGCCGAGCTCGACGCAGTGGAACGAGTCGGTCGGCGGCACGACCATCATCGACGCGCCCGCGTCGGACGCGGCGAACCGGTCGATCATGTCCGGCAGCGGCGCGTCGGTGAGCACGTCGGCGTAGTTGGCGAGGAACATCTCGTCCCCGTCCAGATGGTGCCGGACGCGCCGGAGCCGCTCGCCGATCGGCGACTCGGCGCCGGTGTCCACGAACGTGATCTCCCAGTCGGAGATGTCGGTGGACAGCAGCTCGACTCGTCCGCCGCGCAGCCGGAAGTCGTTGGAGTGCGTCTCCGAGTAGTGGACGAAGAAGTCCTTGATGTGCTGCGGCGCGTGGCCGAGGCACAGGATGAACTCGGTGTGCCCGTAATGCGCGTAGTAGCGCATGACGTGCCACAGCAGCGGACGCGGACCGACCAGCTGCATCGGCTTGGGGACGTCGCCGGGCGTCCCGGTGCGCATCCGCATCCCGAGTCCCCCGCAGAAGAGGACGACCTTCACGCGCCGACCTCCACGACGTCCAGTTCGGGGATCGGGAAGACGAGCCGTCCGCCCCAGGCGCCCACATAGGCGAGTTGCTCGGAAAGCTCGTCCCGCAGGTTCCACGGTAGGACGAGCACGTAGTCGGGACGGTCCTCGGCGATCCGCTCAGGCGGGAGGATCGGGATGCGCGTCCCGGGCGTGAACCGGCCGTGCTTGTACGGATTCCGGTCGACCGTGTAGGCGAGCAGGTCGGCGCGGACACCGCAGTGGTTCAGCAAGGTGTTGCCCTTGCCCGGAGCCCCGTACCCGACGACCGTCTTGCCTTCTTCGGCCGCCGCGATGAGGAACTTCAGCAGGTCGCGCCGCACTTTGGCGACGCGCTGCGCGAACGCCGCGTAGCCCTCGTCCCCATGGAGCCCCTGCTCGCGCTCCCGCCGCAGCAACTCCTGCACACGTTCGCCGGGTGCGCCGGACGGGCGGGCCCAGAGGCGGATGGAGCCGCCGTGCGTGGGCAGGACCTCGACGTCCACCAGGGTCAGGCCGCCGCTCGCGAGGGCACGCTGCGCGGACGCGACCGTGTAGTACTGGAAATGCTCGTGGTAGATCGTGTCGTACTGGCCGAGTTCCATGAGCGTCGCGAGGTACTGGACCTCGATCGACACCCACCCGTCGTCCGCGACGAGCGCGCGCAGCCCCTTCGTGAAGCCGACGATGTCCGGGATGTGCGCGTAGACGTTGTTCGCGACGACGAGATCGGCGGGCCCGTGTTCCTCTCTGACCCGTTGCCCGGTCTCCTCGGTCAGGAACTCAGTCAGTGTCGGGACCCCCTTCTCCCGGGCCACCTCGCCGACATTCGCGGACGGTTCGATTCCCAGGCATCGGACGCCCTTTTCCACCACATGCCGGAGGAGGTATCCGTCATTACTGGCGACCTCCACCACGAACCGCGGCGCGACGCGCTCGACGGCCGCGTCCACGAACGCCTTCGCGTGCCGCACCCACGAGTCGGAGTAGGACGAGAAGTACGCGTACTCGGTGAACGTCTCCTCGGGCGTGATCAGCGGCGGGAGCTGCGCCAGCCGGCACTCCCGGCACACCCTCAGGTGCAGCGGGTAGGTGACCTCCGGCGCGTCCAGCCGGTCGGCCGTGAGGAACAGCTCGCAGGGCGGCGTGGCCCCGAGGTCCACGACGCCCGCCAGGTCCTTCGCGCCGCACAGGCGGCATTCGGTCGCACCACTGCTCGGATCGTTCAACGCCACCCCCGCGCGACCGGTTCCCCCTACGGCCCCGGCGCCTCGTCCCCGACGAACGCCCCCAGCATGACCAGCGATCTTTCTTTCGCCACGGGTCTGACCACATGCGGCCACAGATAGTGACCAAGGCTGGAATAAGGCGACCTACGGGTTGATGGAATGCCTATCCGGAATGCCCCGGAACGGCATACCGGAACCGGCCGAACCGCACAGATCAACCGTCCGCGGAACAAAGCGAAGAAGGCCCGGCCCCGAAGGGCCGGACCTCCTCGCGCGCGCCCGGTGTCAGGCGCCCGCGGAGACCGCTGCCAGGCGTTCCCGCCGAACCGTCAGGCGTTCCCGCCGTGCCGTCAGGCGTTCCCGCCGTGCCGTCAGCCGTTCCCGTCGAGCTGGCGGAACCGCCGGAGGCGGAGGCTGTTGCTCACCACGAAGACCGACGAGAAGGCCATCGCGCCACCCGCGATCATCGGGTTGAGCAGGCCGGTCGCCGCGAGCGGCAGTGCCGCCACGTTGTAGGCGAAGGCCCAGAACAGGTTCCCCTTGATGGTTCCGAGCGTCTTGCGGGAGAGCCGGATCGCGTCGGCCGCCGACCGCAGGTCGCCGCGGACCAGGGTCAGGTCGGACGCCTCGATCGCCGCGTCCGTGCCGGTGCCCATCGCCAGGCCCAGGTCGGCCTGGGCGAGCGCCGCCGCGTCGTTCACGCCGTCCCCGACCATCGCGACCGTCCGGCCCTCGGCCTGCAGCCGCTTGACCACGTCCACCTTGTCGGACGGCATGACCTCGGCGATCACCTCGTCGATGCCGACCTGGTCCGCGACCGTCCGGGCCACCGCCTCGTTGTCGCCGGTGAGCAGCACGGGCCGCAGGCCCAGCGCCCGCAGCTGCGTGATCGCCTCGGCGGACGTCGGCTTGATCTGGTCCGCGACGGTGAGGACCGCGCGGGCCCGGCCGTCCCAGCCGACCGCCACGGCGGTCTCGCCGCGCGCGGCCGCCTCGGTCATCGCGAGCTCCAGCTCGGGGGTCAGGTGCTGCTCCCACTCGGCGAGCAGCTTCGGCCGGCCGACGAGCACGCCGTGCCCGTCCACCACTCCCTGGACGCCCAGACCCTCGATGTTCCCGAAGTCGTCGACCCGGGGCAGTTCGCCGACCCGCTCGGTCGCGCCCTTGGCGATCGCCTGGGCGATCGGGTGCTCCGACGCGTCCTCCAGGGCCCCGGCCAGCCGCAGGACCTGCTCCTCGCCGGTCTCCGCGCCGGAGTCGACGACGACCTTGACGAGCGCCATCCGCCCGCTGGTCACGGTGCCGGTCTTGTCCAGGACGACGGTGTCCACGCGCCGGGTCGACTCGAGGACCTCCGGGCCCTTGATCAGGATGCCCATCTGGGCGCCCCGGCCCGTCCCGACCAGCAGCGCGGTCGGAGTGGCCAGGCCCAGGGCGCACGGGCAGGCGATGATCAGGACGGCGACCGCGGCGGTGAACGCGGCGGCGGTGCCGCCGCCGGTGCCGAGCCAGAAGCCGAGCGTCGCGACGGCGAGCGCGATCACGATCGGCACGAACACCCCGGAGATCCGGTCCGCGAGGCGCTGCACCTGGGCCTTGCCGGTCTGCGCGTCCTCGACCAGCTTCGCCATCTGCGCGAGCTGCGTGTCGGTGCCGACCCGGCTGGCGCGGACGAGCAGCCGCCCGCCGGCGTTCACCGTCGCGCCGACCACCGCGTCGCCCGGGCCGACCTCCACCGGGACGGACTCGCCGGTGAGCAGGGAGGCGTCCACGGCGGACGTGCCCTCCTCGACGACACCGTCCGTCGCGATCTTCTCGCCCGGCCGGACGACGAACACGTCGCCCACGTTGAGCTGGTCGATCGGGATGCGCTGCTCGGCCCCGCCGCGGATCACCGCGACGTCCTTGGCGCCGAGCTCGAGCAGGGTGCGCAGGGCGGCCCCGGCGCGCCGCTTGGAGCGCGCCTCGAAGTACCGTCCGGCCAGGATGAAGGCGATGACGCCGGACGCCGCCTCCAGGTAGATGTTGGACGAGCCGTCCGAGCGGGTCATCGAGAACTCGAAGCCGTGCTTCATGCCCGGCGTGCCCGCGTTGCCGAGGAACAGCGCCCACAGCGACCAGCCGAACGCGGCGAGCGTGCCCAGGCTGACCAGCGTGTCCATCGTCGCGGCGCCGTGCCGCAGGTTCGTCCAGGCGGCCCGGTGGAACGGCCAGCCCGCGTAGACGACCACGGGCGAGGCCAGGACCAGCGACATCCACTGCCAGTTCTTGAACTGCAGGGCCGGGACCATCGCCAGCGCGATCACCGGGACCGACAGCACCAGCGCCGTGATCAGCCGCTGCCGCAGGGGCTTCAGCTCGTCCTCGGGCTCCGCCGGCTCACCGGACTCGGCGCTCCTCGGCGGCTTCGGAAGCTCGGCGGTGTAGCCGGTCTTGACGACGGTGGCGATCAGGTCGTCCGCGGTCACACCTTCGGGGAACTGAACCGTCGCCTTCTCGGTCGCGTAGTTGACCGTGGCGGTGACGCCGTCCATCCGGTTGAGCTTCTTCTCGATGCGGGCGGCGCAGGAAGCGCAGGTCATCCCGCCGATCGCCAGCTCGATGTGGCCTGTGGGTGGGGCTTGCGCGGCCATCGCTGCTCCTTTCGCGTTCCGGCGCGTCTGCGCTTCCGCTGCTACGCGTCTTGGGGGGTGGGGGTGAAGTCTTTTCGGGCCTGGTCGGCGTTACTTGGCGACGGCGGTGAACTCGGCCGTGCGGACGGTTCCCTCGTGGCTGAAGTCCAGGTAGAGGCGGTACGTGCCCGCGCTCGGGACGTCCGCGTCGAAGGTGATGTCCGGACCGGGCTTGGTCTTGCCGTCGCCGGGCGCGCCCTCCGGGTGGACGTGGAGGTAGGCGAGGTCGCCGCTGCGCAGCGCGACCAGGTGGCCGTACGCCTCGAGGTACGGGTCCAGGTTCGTGACCTGCCGGCCGTCCTTGCTGACGGTCAGGGTCAGCGGGCTCGGCTTGCCGGCCGTCAGCTCGCCCTTCAGCGTCACCTCGTAGCCGTCGACCTTGGCCGTGAGCTCCGGCTGCGGGACGGCCTTGGGCTGGAAGTCGCCGGGGGCGAAGACGTCCGCGCCCAGGGTGAGCTGGTTCTCGGCGCCCACGGGCTGCACGTCGGTGAAGAACCGGTAGGTCCCGGCGTCCGTCAGCGTGATCGGGACGGACCAGACGCCGCCGCCGACCGCGGTCGGGTGCAGGTGCTGGAAGCCCGACAGGTCCCGGCGGGCGAGGATCAGGTGCAGGTCCTTGCCGTGCAGCGGGGTGTAACGGGTGACGGGCTTGCCGTCCGGGCCGTTCACCGTGAACCGGAAGTCGGTCTTGACGCCCGGGGTGACCGTGGTGGTCTGCGGGGCCAGCGTGTAGCCGTCGGCCGTGATCAGGAGCCCCCCGGGGGTACCTCCGCCGCCGTGACCCGCGTGCGCTCCGCCGTGCTCGCCGTGCTCGCCGTTCATGTCCCGCTCTCCGCTCTCACCGTTCATGTGATGGCCCGTCTCCGCCTTGGCGCCCACGGTTCCGGTCACCGTCCCGATTCCCAGCGCGCCGCCGAAGACGGCCGCCAGGCCCAGCACGTACGCTCCGACTCTCGTCGTCGTCCTCATCGCCATCCGTCCTTCCGGCCCGTCCCCGGCGGCTTCGGATGCCGCGGCGTCCCGCCCTCACACGGTCCGCCGCGGCACCGTTCCACCGGGTCAGGCGACCTCGTATCCGGCCTCGTCGATCGCGGCGCGGAAGGCGGCGTCGTCCAGCGGCGACTCGCTGGTGACGGTCACCTTGCCGCTCGCCAGCTCGACCTGGACGTCGCTGACGCCGCTGATCGAGCCGACCTCCTGCTTGACCGAGCCGACGCAGTGGCCGCAGGTCATTCCGGTGACGGTGTAGGTGGCGGTGCTCATGTCCCTGACTCCTCGGTGCTCGGTTCCTGTGTCCTCCGGGGTACCCCTGGGGGGTATCTCGTGGCCCTCATGTTGCCACAGGGTCACACCCTTCGCAACCCCTACCCCCTAGGGGTTATTGCGAGACTCGCATCACATTGCGGAGATATCTGGTGATACGTCCCGCCGGATCCCGCCACCCCGGACGGCGGGCCGCAGCGGACCTCGGAAGGTCTCCGGGCGGCTCCCGGGCGGTCCTGGCGGGCCGGTTATCCACATGTCCCGAGCCGCGGCCGCCGAGCGCGGGCCGCCGATTCAGGGGCATTTGCCAAGGTATCTCCGGCGTGAACGTCCCCGGCACCGGGGTCACCGGCCCCGCGCACAGGGTTTTCCACAGCTTTCCACAGCGCTGTGGACGACGGCCCCGCCTCGGATACTGTGAAGCATGCCCGAGCTTCCCGAGGTCGAGTCGCTCGCCGCGTTCCTGCGGGAACGCGCGGTCGGCCACGCCGTCGCCCGCGTCGATGTTCTCGCCATCTCCGCGCTCAAGACCTATGACCCGCCGATCACGGCCCTCGGCGGGCTGACGATCACCGGCGTCGCCCGGCACGGCAAGTACCTCGACATCGACGTGGACGGGCTGCACCTGGTCGTCCACCTCGCCCGCGCCGGATGGCTGCGCTGGCGCGACGAGATGCCCGTGAAGCCCGTCCGGCCCGGCGGCAAGAACCCGCTCGCCCTGCGCCTCCACCTGGACGACGGCTCGGGCTTCGACCTCACCGAGGCCGGCACGAAGAAGGGCCTGGCCGTCCACGTCGTGCGCGACCCGTCCGACGTGGAGAACGTCGCCACCCTCGGGCCCGACCCGCTCGCCCCGACCTTCACGGTCGACACGCTCACCGGCATCGTCCGCGGCAAACGCACCCAGATCAAGGGCCTGCTACGCGACCAGAAGATCGTCGCGGGCATCGGCAACGCCTACTCCGACGAGGTCCTCCACGTCGCGAGGATGTCCCCGTTCAAGATCGCCGACACCCTCACCGACGAGGAGATCCAGACCCTCTACGACGCCATCGTCGACACCCTCCGCGACGCCGTCGCCCGCTCCGAGGGCCTCGCCGCGCAGGACCTCAAGGCCGAGAAGAAGACCGGCCTCCGCGTCCACGGCCGCACCGGCGAGAAGTGCCCCGTCTGCGGCGACACGATCCGCGAGGTCTCGTTCGCCGACTCGTCCCTCCAGTACTGCCCCACCTGCCAGACCGGCGGCAAACCCCTGGCCGACCGCCGCCTCTCCCGACTCCTCAAGTAGCCCGCCCGAAGCTCGCCTTCTCCCGCCCGTCCCGAGTGCGGACATGAGCCGGCCGCGCCCACTCCCACCCGGGAAGAAGACGCGGCCTGGCACAGCAGATCAGGGCAGACCACGACCTCGCCGGGCCGTCATGGAAGGCCAGGAGGCCGGAAGCCGGCCATTCGGTCATGAGGCGGGCCTGCACCGCCCGGGAGCAGGCCGGTGATCAGGCGTGGTCGGGCGGGCAGGGAGCGGGCCGGGGTCAGCGGACGGGCGGGACGGCGCCGAAGAGCGGAGCGATCTTGCTCCAGCGGGCCAGCTGGCAGCCGTCCGTCCGGGTGAACTTCGTGTCGATCGCCTGGCCGTGCCAGGTGCCCTTGACCGTGGCGATCTCCGGACCGCCGTAGATCTTGGTGCACATCATGTCCGGCGGGACGGGCTTGAAGGCGTCCGGCGCCTTGGCCAGGGCCGCGCATGCCTTGGCCGCCTTCGGGTGGTCGCCGCCGGTGGGATCGCAGGTCAGCGTCCAGGTCTTCGCGGGAGCCTGGGCGGACGCCCGGAAGCTGACGGTCAGCCGGTTCGCGGAGGAGCCGCTGGGCGCGACCGTGTCCTTCGGCGGGGTCGCCGACGTCCCCGACTCGGCGTGCTCGGAACCGCAGGCGGCGGCCGACAACACCAAGGTCAGGGCGGCCGGCGTGAAAAGGAGCATCCGATACCGCATAGACGATTCGACGCCGCAGCCCTCCGAACGGTTCCCCACGATCCGACCGGCGCCTTCCCCATTCGAACAGCCACGGCCAACGTTCTCCCTGATCAGGTGCCAGAACCCTGACAGCCAGGCTCTCTGGTGTCAGCCCCGCCTGGACGGCCGGGCGTGCGACAGGGTGTGTGACGCGGCACAAGGCGGGCCGGGACGGCGGGTCAGACATCCCTGGAGGTTGGATGTCAAGCGGCGAGGTCGTGGTGGTGGTGTGACCAGGCGGTTGCCTGGTCGTAGGTGGTGTGGGTTTTGAGGCATCCGTGGAGGATGCCGACCAGGCGG
>NZ_RFFG01000162.1 GCF_003696215.1 Actinomadura harenae
CGGGCCGCCGACCAGGCCGCCGCGCAGGTCGTGGAGCGCCTCGCCCGCACCTCGGCGATGGAGGCGGTCGAGCGCGCCGCCCGCGACGCGGCGGTGAAGATCGCCTCGGCGGCGGCCGAGAAGGCGGTGCGGGAGGCCGTCCAGGAGGCGCGCTCGGTCGCGCGGACGGTCGCGGACGCCAGCCCGCTGGCGGGCACCGCGATCGAGGTGACCGGCACGCTGACCGGGACGGCTCTGACGCTGGCCGAGCAGGCCGCGCAGCATCCGATGGCCGCGGCGGCGCGGCGGCTGGCCGCCCGCAACCCGTTCGCGCGGGCCGCGACCGCGTCGGCGATCGACGCGGTCGCCGACGTCGCGGGCCGGACGGTGTCGGCGCCGGTGGTGCAGGCCGCGACACGGGTCGTGGTCGACACGGCGATCGACGCGGTCGCCGACGTGGCGGTGGACGTCGCGCTCGACGTCGGCCGCGAGGTGATCGCCGACGTGGTCAAGGCGGTGGCGCGGGAGGCCGCCGGGCAGGCGGCGCGGGAGCTGGCGTCCGGGGTGCGGGAGCAGGGCCGCCGGGTCGCCGAGGCCAGCCCGGTCGCGGCCGCGAGCGCCGACCTGGCGTCCTCGTTCGTCCTGGACGTGGCGCGTGACCTGGGGACGGGCGAGGCGGCGCGGGCGGCGAGCGGGTTCTGGAAGGCCGCCGCGGGCAGCGCCCTGGCCCGCACGGCGGCCGGGCTCGCCGGGCAGGTCGCCGACCGGGCGCTGACGCTGGCGATCGAGACGGTCATGCGCGAGCTGATGCGCGAGGCGCTGAAGGCCGTGCTGAAGGAGTCGCTGCGGGGGCTCATGCGCGACGTGGCGCGCGACGTCGTGGTCGAGTCCGTCCGGACGGGCTGGGCGACCGTGCTGCGCGCCGACGCCGAGCCCACATCCGCCCCCGAGCCTGAGCGCCCCGGCGACGGCAGGGGACGCGGCACGGGCACGGGCGGGACGGGCGAGGTGTCGCTCGGGGGGCTGGTGGGCCGGATGGCGCGCGCGGTCGCGTCGCATCCGGCGACGGGCACGGTGGTGACGTCGGCGACGGGGATCGCGGTGCGGGTCACGGCCCGGACCGCGCCGCGCGTGGTGCCGAGGATGGCGGCGAGCACGCTCCGCAACGCCTCCCGGTACCGGGTGGGCGTCCGCCGCGCCGACCGTCCGGAGCGTCCGGCGGCGCCGTCCACGGAGTCGGGCTCCAACGCGTCGATCTTCACGGTGGTGACGCGGACGGCCGGGGGCGCGGCGGCCGTGGTCCGCACGGCGGTCCGTCCGGCCGCCCCCGCGCGGGGCTCCGGGGGAGACGGGCCGGAGGCGTCCGAGACTGGTCGCTGAGCGGCCCGCGATTCTGAAAGATCCATGAGAATCCGCTGGTCACAGCGGTGACCGTGGGGTGGGCGGTTACCGTGGTCGAATGGAGTCTGGTGCCGCGCGAGGGCGGATCCTGGTCGTGGACGACGAGCCGGCGGTCCGGGAGTCGCTGACCAGCAGCCTGGAGTTCGAGGGGTACGAGGTCGGCACCGCGGCGGACGGGCTGCTGGCCCTGGACGCCGTGGAGCGGGAGCGTCCGGACCTGGTGGTCCTGGACGTGCTGATGCCCCGGATGGACGGGCTGACCGCGTGCCGGCGGATGCGGGCGCGGGGCGCGACGATGCCGGTGCTGATGCTGACCGCCCGGGACATGGTCGGCGACCGGGTGACCGGCCTGGACGCGGGCGCGGACGACTACCTGGTGAAGCCGTTCGAGCTGGACGAGCTCCTCGCGCGGGTCCGGGCGCTGCTGCGCCGGGCGGTGGACTACGGCCCGGCGTCGCGCCCGGACGGCGAGATCCTGGCGTTCGACGACCTGAGCATGGACCCGCGGACGCGGGAGGTGACGCGGGAGGGGCTCCCGCTGGAGCTGACCCGCACCGAGTTCATGCTGCTGGAGCTGTTCCTGCGGCATCCGCGGCAGGTGCTGACGCGCGAGCAGATCCTGGAGACGGTGTGGGGGTTCGACTTCGAGCCGGCCTCCAACTCGTTGGACGTGTACGTGATGTACCTGCGCCGCAAGACCGAGGTGAACGGGCTGTCCCGGCTGATCCACACGGTGCGCGGCGTCGGCTACGTGCTGCGGGGCTCGTCGTGACCGCGCGTCCCGGGGGCCCGAACGCGGCTCGAGGCACGGCTCGCGGCACTGGCCGAGGCGCGGACCGGGCCGCGGTCCTGGGCGCGGCCTGCGGCGTGGGGCGGGGCGTCCGGTGGCGGGGAGGCGGCGGATCGTGCGGCGGCTGATGACGCGGCTTCCGCTGCGGGGACGGCTGGCGCTGCTGACGGCGCTCGCGGTCGCCGTCGCGGTGGCGGCGTGCGCGACGGTCAGCTGGTTCCTCGTGCGGGGCCAGCTGTACCGGGAGCTGGACGGGCGGCTGCACGCCATGAGCGGCGGCCCGCCCCCGGCGCAGGGGGGCGAGCACATGCCCGTGCGCCGGGAGTGGCGGGACGCGCAGACCGCGCTGGTCATGTGCAGTCCGACCCCGCTGCCCGATATGGGGCGCGCGTTCTCCGGGCCGTACGCGATCCAGCAGGTCGTCCGGTCGGACGGGCAGCCGTGCACGATCGAGGGCCGGGGCGGGCTGACCGTGACCGACGCGGACGCGCGGGTCGCGGCGGGCGAGCGGCCGAGCGCCCTGCACAACGGCGAGGGCGTCGACAGCCAGGGGCAGAAGGTGCGGGTGCGGATCCTGACCGTGGCCCGGCAGACGGGCGACGGGACGCAGTACGCGCTGTCCACGGCGATCCCCCTGGACGAGGCGGAGGGGCCGCTCGGCAACCTCGCGCTGCTGCTGGTGGCGGTGTCGGCGGCGGGCGTGCTGCTGTCGGCGGGCGCGGGCCTGATGATCGCGCGCACGTCGCTGCGTCCGGTGGACCGGCTCACCGACGCCGCCGAGCACATCGCGCGGACCGAGGACCTGGACACCCGGATTCCCGAGCACGGGCACGACGAGATCGCGCGGCTGAGCCAGGCGTTCAACACGATGACGCGGGCGCTGGCGGCGTCCCGGGACCGGCAGCAGCAGCTGATCGCGGACGCGGGGCATGAGCTGCGCACGCCGCTGACGTCGCTGCGCACCAACATCGATCTGCTGCTGCGGTCGCAGGACAGCGGCCGGGAGCTGCCGCCGGACACGCGGCGCCGCCTGCTGGCGAGCGTGAAGGCGCAGATGGTGGAGCTGTCGAGCCTGGTCGGGGACCTGCTGGAGCTGGCGCGTCCGGCCGAGGGGCAGCCCGCCCGGGAGACCGTGGCGCTGCACGAGGCGGTGGAGCGCGCGGTCGAGCGGGCGCGGCTGCGCGGCCCGGGGCTGACGGTCGAGATGGACGTGTCGCCGTGGTTCGTGCAGGGCGATCCGGGGCAGCTCGAGCGGGCCGTGGTGAACCTGCTGGACAACGCGGTGAAGTTCAGTCCGCCGTCCGGGCGGGTGCGGGTGCGGCTGGACGGCGGGGAGCTGACCGTCCGGGACGAGGGGCCGGGGATCGCGCCGGAGGACCTGCCGCACGTGTTCGAGCGGTTCTGGCGGTCGCCGTCGGCGCGGAGCCTGCCGGGGTCGGGGCTGGGGCTGTCGATCGTGGCGCGGGTCGTCGGCGAGGGCGGCGGACGGGTGACGCTGGAGCCTGCCGGGGGCGGCGGGACGCTGGTCCGGGTCGTCCTTCCGGGCGGCCCCGTGCGTCCGGACTGAGGGCGTTTCCGCACTTCCGGGGCTTTTCTGGGGGGCTTTCTGAGGAAGCGTCCGGCGGTCGGGGACCGGTTTCTCATCGACCGTTAAGGAAGCGCTCAGCGGCCTCCCACGCCGGTTTCCGACGGTGGTCGCATGAGTCACCTGGTCACCACGCGGAGCACGGCGGGCCACGCCGCGGCCTCGTCCGGTCCCGGGCATCCCGAGGGGGAGCCGGGCGGGCGGGGGCGGCTGGTGGAGGTCGTGATCCCGGTCTACAACGAGGAACGCGTGCTGCCCGCGAGTGTGCGGCGGCTGCACGCCTATCTGAGCGACACCTTCCCCTACGCGTGGCGGATCACCGTCGCCGACAACGCCAGCACGGACGGCACGTGGCGGCTCGCCGAGGAGCTCACGGCCGAGCTGCCGGCCGTCCGGGCGGTGCATCTGGACAGCAAGGGCCGCGGCCGTGCGCTGCGGCGGGTCTGGTCCGGGTCGGACGCCGACGTGGTCGCCTACATGGACGTGGACCTGTCGACCGATCTGGACGCGTTCCTGCCGCTGGTCGCGCCGCTGATCTCCGGGCACAGCGACCTGGCGATCGGGTCGCGGCTGTCGCGCGGGTCGGCGGTGGTGCGCGGGCCGCGCCGGGAGGTGATCTCGCGCTGCTACAACCTGCTGCTGCGGGCGACGCTGGCGGCGCGGTTCTCCGACGCGCAGTGCGGTTTCAAGGCGGGCCGGACCGAGATCGTGCAGGCGCTGCTGCCGGTGGTGGAGGACCAGGAGTGGTTCTTCGACACCGAGCTGCTGCTGCTGGCCGAGCGGACGGGGCTGCGGATCCACGAGGTCCCGGTCGACTGGGTGGACGATCCGGACAGCCGGGTGGACGTGCTGCGCACGGCGCTGGACGACCTGAAGGGAATGGCGCGGGTGGGACGGCGCATGCTGACCGGCGGGTTCGGAGCCCCCGTCTCCGGACGGTCCCGCGCGCGAACGCGCACGGACGACGATCCCGAGGGCACGGGCGGGGGTGAGCTTCCCGCGGGGATGCGGCGGCAGCTCCCGGTGTTCGCGGTGATCGGCGCGGTGAGCACGGTGGTGCAGCTGGTGCTGTTCGTGCTGCTGCGGCTGGTGATGGGGCCGCTGATGGCGAACGCGCTGTCGCTGGTGGTCACCACGATCGGCAACACCGCCGCGAACCGGCGGTTCACCTTCGGCGTGACGGGGTCGCACCGGGCGGTGCGGCACCAGATCGAGGGCGGGCTGACGTTCCTGCTCGGGCTGGGCCTCAGCACCGGCGGGCTGGCGCTGCTGCACGCGACGGTCGCGAATCCGTCCCGGTGGGTGGAGGTCGCCGCGATGGTCGCGGCGAACGCGGTCGCGACCCTCGTGCGGTTCCTGCTGATGCGCGCGTGGATCTTCCACCCCCGCCGCCTGCCAAGCCCCCGGCTCCCGGACGCGGCTGAGGGTGTGGCGGTGGACGCGGTCACGGGTGCGGCGGCGGCTGAGGAGGGTGGGCGATGAGCTCGACGATGACGACCGGTGCGCCGGAGGGGGCGACCCGGTCCTCGGGGGCTCGTCGGGGACGGCTCGGCAGGTTCCTGCTGGGGCCGGAGGGCGATCCGCCGTGGGTGCGCCCGGGGTTGTGGGCGATCCTGGCTGTGGCGGCCGTCCTGTACGCGTGGGGGCTGTCGAAGAGCGGGGACGCGAACACCTACTACGCGGCGGCGGTGAAGAGCGGCACCGAGAGCTGGAAGGCGTTCTTCTTCGGGTCGCTGGACGCGGGGTCGTTCATCACCGTGGACAAGCCGCCGATGGCGCTGTGGGTGATGGGCCTGTTCGCCCGGGTGATCGGGTTCGGTTCGTGGAGCCTGCTGCTGCCGCAGGTGATCGAGGGTGTGGCGGCCGTGGCGCTGCTGCACGTGACCGTCCGGCGGGCGTTCGGCCCGGCGGCGGCGCTGCTGGCGGCCGGGGTGCTGGCGCTGACGCCGATCACCGTCGCGATCAACCGCGACGACAACCCTGACACGCTGCTGGTGCTGCTGCTGGTCGCGGCGGCGTGGGCGACGATGCGGGCGATCGAGGACGGACGCGTCCGGTGGCTGCTGGCGGCGGCGTTCTTCGTCGGCTGCGGGTTCAACACCAAGATGCTCCAGGCGTTCGTCGCGCTGCCCGCGCTGGCGCTGGCCTACCTGCTGTTCGGGCCGCCCAAGCTCGGACGGCGCGTCCTGCGGCTGCTGATGGCGGGCGCGATGCTGGTGGTGTCGGCGGGCTGGTGGATGACGGTGGTCGACCTGATCCCGGCGTCCAGGCGTCCCTACATCGGCGGCAGCACCGACGGCACCGTGTGGGACCTGGTCATCGGCTACAACGGCCTGGGCCGGGTGTTCGGTCAGGACCGCGCGGGACGCGGCGGCGGCCCCGGCGGGTTCGGCGGCGGTGACGCGTTCCGGGAGTTCGCGCAGCGGGCCGGGGACACGGCGCAGAACCGTCCGCGGGGCGGCTTCGGCGGCGGGTTCGGCGGCCAGTCGGGCATCGGCCGGATGTTCGGCGCGGAGATCGGCGGGCAGATCTCGTGGCTGCTGCCGTTCGCGGCGATCGCGCTGGTCGCGGGCCTGGTGCTGGTGTGGCGGCGGCCGCGGACCGACCTGGTGCGGGCGGCGCTGGTGCTGTGGGGCGCCTGGCTGGCGGTGCACTTCGTGGTGTTCAGCTTCTCCGAGGGCACCTTCCACCCGTACTACACGACGGCGATGGCCCCGGCGATCGCGGCGCTCACGGGCGGCGGCGGGGTGCTGCTGTTCGGCGCCTACCGGCGGTCGGCGCGCTGGTCGTGGGTGCTGGCGGCGGGCGTCGCGGCGACGGGCGCGTGGGCGTTCGTCCTGCTGAACCGGACGCCGCACTGGTATCCGGCGCTGCGCTGGCTGGTGCTGGCCGGGACGGTCCTGGCGGTGGCGAACCTGCTCGCCGGGCGGCTGGTCCGCAGGGCCGGGGTTCCGTTCACGCTCGCGGGGCTGACGTTGGCGCTGGTCGCTGGCCTGGCGGGTCCGGCCGCGTACGCGGCGTCGGCGGCGTCCAAGCCGGTGAACGGGACGAACCCGCTGGCGGGTCCGGACAGCGGTCACGGTTTCGGTCCGGGCGGCCGGATGGGCGGACGGGGCGGCGACATGCGCGGGTTCGGCGGGTTCCCCCCGGGCATGGGGCCCGGGGGTGGTGGCGGCACCGGTTCGGCGCGTGACGGCGGCATGCCGGCGTACGGAACGCCTCCGGACGGTCAGGGTGGTTTCCCGGGGTTCGGGCAGCCGCCGGGCGGGTCGCCCACGGGTGACCGGACCGGTGGCGGGCGTCGCGGGTTCGGTGGCCCGGGCGGCGAGGTCAGCGACCGGTTGATCTCCTACCTGGAGAAGCACCAGGACGGCGCGCGGTGGCTCCTCGCGGTGAGCAACGCGCAGGCGGCGTCGTCGATCATCCTGAAGACCGGGCGGCCGGTGATCGCGATGGGCGGGTTCACCGGGACCGACAAGGCGATGACGGTGTCCAAGCTCGAGTCGTACGTCCGGCAAGGGAAGGTGCACTACGTCCAGATCTCCGAGGGCGGCATGGGCCCGGGCGGGCGCGGCGGGTCCGAGGCGGTCACGGCGTGGGTGAAGCAGCACGGGACGCTCGTCCAGCCCAGTGAGTACGGCGAGACCGCGTCGTCGGGCGGCCAGTCGGCGACGGCGGGCATGCCGGGCGGGTTCGGGACGGCGCGGCTGTACCGGCTCGGCTGAGCGGTTCTGCCAGGTCAGTGTGTGGGGTCGGTCCTGCCGCGGTGCCGTTTGTCCGGCGCCGTGGCGGGGCCGGTTCCGCGCGGTCATGTTGTGAGGGGTCGAGGGCGATGACGACGATGCTGGTGGACGAGACGTCGGCGGCCCGGCCGGGCGGCGGGCGCGCGCGTTGGGCGCGGCGGCTGGTGCTGGGCGGCGCGGACGATCCGAGGTGGGCGCGTCCGGGGTTGTGGGCGCTGCTCGCGGCGACGGCGGTGCTGTACGTGTGGGGGCTGGGCGCGTCGGGGTGGGCCAACGCGTTCTACGCGGCGGCGGCGCAGGCCGGGTCGGTGAGCTGGAAGGCGATGTTCTTCGGCGCGTCGGACGCGGCGGGCGCGATCACGGTGGACAAGACGCCGCTGGCGTTGTGGCCGATGGCGTTGTCGGCGCGGGTGTTCGGGGTGAACGCCTGGAGTCTGCTCGTCCCGCAGGCGCTGATGGGGGTCGGGACGGTCGCGTCGGTGCACGCGGCGGTGCGGCGGGCGCTGGCCGGTGAGGTCGGGCGGGACGTCGCGGCCGGCGCGGGCCTGCTGGCGGGCGCGGTGCTGGCGGTGACGCCGGTGGCGGTGCTGATGTTCCGGTTCAACAATCCGGACGCGCTGCTGGTGCTGTTGCTGAGCGTCGGCGTGTACGCGCTGGTGCGGGCGCAGGAGCGGGCGTCGACCGGGTGGCTGCTGGTCGCGGCGGCGGCCGTGGGGTCGGGGTTCCTGGCGAAGATGCTGCAGGCGTTCCTGGTTCTGCCGGTGTTCGCGCTGGTGTACCTGGTGGTCGCGCCGACGCCGCTGCGGCGGCGGGTGTGGCAGTCGCTCGCGGCGGGCGGAGCGCTGCTGGTGGCGGCGGGCTGGTGGGTGGCGGTGGTGGCGCTGGTCCCGGCGTCGTCGCGTCCCTACATCGGCGGGTCGCAGCACAACAGCGTGCTGGAGCTGGCGCTCGGCTACAACGGGCTGGGCCGGCTGAACGGGAACGAGACGGGCGGCCTGGGCAACACCGACGGCGACGCGGGCTGGCTGCGGATGTTCGGGACGCAGGTCGGCGGGCAGATCGCCTGGCTGGTCCCGGCGGCGCTGCTGCTGCTCGTGGCGGGCCTGTGGGCCGTGCGCCGGACGCCCCGGGCGGGCGCGGCGCGGGCGTCGCTGCTGGTCTGGGGCGGCTGGGTGCTGGTGACCGGCGTGGTGTTCAGCCTGATGCGGGGGATCTTCCACGAGTACTACACGGTGGCGCTGGCTCCGGCGGTCGCGGCGCTGGTGGGCCTCGGGGCGGGTCTGGTGTGGCCGCGGCGGCGCGTCCCGGGGTGGGCGGGGGTGCTGGCCGGGACGGTGGCGGTGTCGGCGGTGTGGGCGTGCGTGCTGCTGCACCGGACGCCGCAGTGGCGTCCGTGGCTGACGGCCGTGGTGGTCGTCGCGGCGCTGGTGGCGCTGGTGCTGATCGCGTCCTCGGCGTCCGAGGGCGCCGACCGCGCCGCGACCGCCGCCCGGGGCGAGGGCTCGGGCGCGGGCGGGGTGGTCGAGGCCGGTGACAGGGGTGGCCGTGGTGGCCGGGTGGTGGCCGGTGGGACGGTGGTGGCGTCGCTGGTGACGGTGTTCGCGGGACCGGTGGCGTATGCGCTGGACACGGCGTCCACGCCGCACTCGGGTGCGATCGTGACGGCCGGACCGTCCACGGGGCGTGGTCCTGGCGGGTTCGGCGGGCACATGCGGATGCGCGGCGGCGGCGGGCAGGGCGCGTGGGCGCGCGGCATGCCCAATGGGACACCGAACGGCATGCAGGGCGGGATGCCGGGCGCCGGGGGTTCCGGCGGGGCCTTCCCGGGGTTCGCCGGGAACGGTGGTCCGGGGACGTCCGGTGGCTTCGGCGGGCCGCCGCCGGGTGGCGGGTTCCCCGGCGGCAGGGGACGGGGAGGGCACGGCGGCCCGGGTGGGCTGCTGGGCACGGCGAAGCCGTCGTCGGAGCTGGTCGCCGCGCTGAGGCGGGACGCGTCGTCCTACACGTGGGTCGCGGCGGCGGTCGGGTCGAACAACGCGGCGGGGTACCAGCTGGCGACGGGGCGTCCGGTGATGGCGGTCGGCGGGTTCAATGGGACCGACCCGGCGCCGACGCTGGAGGGCTTCCAGCGGCTGGTGGCGGCGGGGAGGGTCCACTACTTCGTGGGCGGGTCGATGCCGGGGGCGCGCGGCGGATCGTCCGGCGGGAGCGACGACGCGCGGCGGATCGCGGCGTGGGTGGAGGGGGGCTTCGCCGCGCGGACGGTCGGCGGCGTGACCGTGTACGACCTGACCACGGGCCTGGCCGGGGGCCGGTGACGTCGCTGGTGACGTGCCGGGTGATGTACTCGGGGTGGGGACCGTCGCCCGGACGGTCGCGGGGCTTGGAGGAGGAGCGATGGCCGACCGCAGCAGGCTGGACGAGGCCGCGATCGCCGAGCGGCTGAAGGAGCTGCCGGGGTGGTCACGGCAGGGGGAGGAGATCCGGCGGGAGTTCGAGGCGCCGTCGTTCCCGGCGGGGATCGAGCTGGTGGTGGCGGTCGCCGGGGCCGCCGAGGAGGCCGACCATCATCCCGACATCGACGTGCGGTGGCGGACGGTCCGGTTCGCGCTCAGCACGCACAGCGAGGGCGGTCTGACCAGGTTGGACTTCGCGTTGGCGCGCCGGATCGACGGGTTGGCCGCGGAGCACGGCGCGCGCTGAGAGGTACGGGCGGAGGCCGGACGGTCTGTCACGGTCGTCCGCCCGGGGCCGTCCTGCCGGACGGCGGGGGATGTCCGGGGCGGCTAGTGGGTGGAGAAGCCGCCGTCGACGAACAGGGCCTGGCCGGTGACGTAGGCGGACGCCGGGGACGCCAGGAACACGGCGGCTCCGGCGAAGTCCTCGGCCAGGCCGTTGCGTCCGATGAGGGTGCGGGCGGCCAGGGACTCGGCGAGCGCGGGGTCGGACTGGATGCGCTGGTTGAGCGGGGTCATGACGAAGCCGGGCACCAGGGTGTTGGCGGTGACGCCCTGCGGGGACCACGCCTCGGCCTGGGAGCGGGCGAGGGCGGCGAGGGCGGCCTTGGAGACACCGTAGGCGCCGCTGGACACGAACGCCCGGTAGGCCTGCTGTGAGGTGATGTGGATGAGGCGTCCGTAGCCGCGTTCGGCCATGCCGGGCCCGTAGCGCTGGCTGAGCAGGAAGGGCGCGTCGAGGTTGACGGCCATGGTGGTGTCCCAGACGTCCGGGGTGAGGTCGCCCAGGGGCGGGCGGAGGTTGATCCCGGCGGCGTTGACGAGGATGTCGGGTTCGCCGAACGGCTCGGCGGCCGCGTCGCCGGCGGCGCACACGGCGTCCCGGTCGGTGAGGTCGGCGCTGACGCGGGCGGCGCGGCCGCCGAGGGCGGTGAGGTCGGCGACGGTGGCGTCGAGTTCGCTCTCGCGGCGGGCGACGACGACGACGGACGCGCCGGCGAGGGCGAGGGCCTCGGCGATGGCGCGTCCGATGCCGGAGCTGCCGCCGGTGACGACCGCGACGCGGCCGTCCAGGGAGAACAGGCCGCTCAGGTAGGACGCGGGTGTGTGGGGTGACATCTGGTTCATAAGACCGTCATGGTAGGAGAGGCGCCTGCGGGGGCCGGTGACCGCCCTCCCCTTAATGATCTTCGTTGGGGGGTTCGGGGTCGTCGTCGGGGGTGCGGCGGTCGCGCCAGATGATGACGGCGATGACCGCGACGACGACGAACGTCGGGACGAAGAACGGGATGGCCGTGACGGCCGAGTGCGTCGCGAGCGGCTGGGCCGCCAGGAGGGGTGCGGTGGTCACGTGCTGGCCTTCACGGGGGCGGGGGCGGGGCGGGCGGGTTCGGGCAGGACGCGGGCGATGCGCGCGACGCCCCAGCCGAGGGCGATGAGCAGGGTGAGGGTGCAGGCGAGGACGACGGCCGAGCACGCGGCCCACAGCCAGGCCGGCAGGCCGGTCTTCAGTTCGCGTTGCAGGATGTGGCGTTCGCCGGTGACGGGCCGGGTGACGTGGGGTTCGGCGGGCAGCTCGGGGGCGTTGATGGCCTTGTCGTGCGGGAGGTAGACGGGGACTCCGGCGAGTTCGCGTCCTTGGTGGATCCGGACGAGGGTCTTCCACTGTCCGCCGATGGGCGCGGGGACGCTGGTGCGGTAGACGCCGGGCGCCTCCCGGACGAGCCGGTCGACGTGCAGGCCCTTCCCCTGCCAGGCGGTGATGTCGACCCAGGACGGATGGCCCAGGCCGTCGCGCGGGGTGAGCTCGACGCGGACGTCGGCGGTGCGGTCCATCCCGGCGCCGTGGACGCCGGTGAGGGTGAGGGTGGCGGTCTGGCCGCGTGGGACGGTGTGGATCTGGCAGTTGACCACGGCTGCGGCGAACACGGCGAGGCTCGATGCGAACAGGGCGCGGGCCGCGTTCCGTCCGCCCCGGATCGAGGACGCGTCCCGTTCCGGGTGGGGGCGGCGTCCGGGGAGGCGGCCCTCGAGTCCTTCGGCGAGCAGCGCGCCGCAGACGCCTCCGGCGACGCCGCCGACGATCGCCATGAGGGTGCCCTCGACGGCGATGTCGCCCGTCCAGGGCAGGCGGAACGCGACGCGGGTCCAGGCGAACTCGGCGGCGAACCCGGCGGTGCCGATGAGCAGCCCGGACACGACGCCGAGCGCGAGCGGGCGCCGGGCCAGGACGAGCGCGGCGAGCTCGACGCACAGCGCCTCGGCGGCGTACAGGGGGACGGCGGCCCACAGTTCGCCGATGATCCCGGCGACGGCGACCGACACGCCGCCGCGGACCAGCATGTAGAACGCGACGGCGAACAGCGCTCCGCCGCGTCCGACCCACAGGCGGGCGCTGACCAGGGCGCATCCGGCGGCGACGGCGATGAGCAGCGGCTGGTGGACGAGGCGGAACTGCGGGACGCCGAAGTCGTACTCGGCCTGGAACACCGACAGGCCGACGAGCAGGCCGCCTGAGGTCATGCCGCGTCGGATCCACTGCGACCAGGCGGGCGGGTCCGGCTCGTGGGGGTGGGCGGCGGCGCGGGCGCGGCGGCCCTCGCGTTCGAGGATCATCATGGCGACCAGGGACAGTCCGGCGCCGCCGATGAGCATCAGGTGGGTGGGGCCCCAGAGGGTGACGTCCTGGCCGAAGATGCGGTGCCAGACGTCGTCGAGGGGGAAGCCGAGCAGGGCGTAGAAGCCCGCTCCGGCGAGCAGGACGCCGCCGGTGGGCGCGTGCCAGGTGCGGGTGATCCGGACGGCGGCGGCTCCGGGGCGCTCGCCGGGCGGCGGCAGGACGACCGCGATGACGCCCGCGGTGAAGATCCCGAACAGGCCGAACAGGATCGGGTAGTGGGCGATGTTGGCGAGAGGGCCGACGTCGCGTCCGTGGGAGATGTGCAGGGAGATGTCCCAGTACATGCCGAGCAGGGCGGTGAGCAGGGACACCAGCGCGACGCTGGAGGGCAGCGCGGCCCAGCCGGGGAGTCCGCGGCCGGGGCCGCGTTCGGCGAGGGCGGCGGCGCGGGCGAGCCAGGTGAGGCGTCCGCTGCGGTGGCCCCAGCCGAGCAGGAGCAGCACGGCGGCGAGGACGACGCCCGCGCCCGAGGCGATGACGACCTGGCCGGCGGCGGCGCCTCCGGCGGGCCTGTCCTGCTGCGCCAGGTGCGGGACGGCCGGGTGG
>NZ_RFFG01000163.1 GCF_003696215.1 Actinomadura harenae
GCCCGGGCCCAAGCCCGGCCCGCGTCCGGGTCCGGTTCCGCCCGCCCCCGGCATGCCCGGTGGCGGCACGCCCGCGCCCGCTCCGAAGCCGCCCGTCGCCCCCGCGGCGAGCGCCGGTGAGCAGGTGCGCGAGCAGCGTCCCGACCGCGGTGAGCACCGTGGCGAGCGTCCCGAGCGTGGCGAGCGCCCCGACCGTGGTGAGCGCGGTGAGCGCGGTGAGCGTCCCGACCGCGGCGAGCGTTCCGAGCGCGGTGGCACGCGTCCGGGTCCGCGTCAGCAGGGCGACCGTGGCCCCAAGCCGGGTCCGCGTCCGGGTCCGCGCGCGGCCGGCGGCGGTGGCCGTCCCGGCGCGCCGCGTCCGGGTAACAACCCGTTCAGCTCGACCAACTCCGGCATGGGCCAGGCGCCCAAGCCCGGCCCCCGTCCCGGCCCGCGGCCGGACGGTGACCGCCCGCGCGGCGGTGACCGTCCCGGTGGTCCGCGTCCCGGTGGCGGCGGTCGTCCCGGCGGCGCTCCCGGCGCCGGCGGTCCGCGTCCCAGCCCGACGGGGATGCCCCCGCGTCCGGCCGGTGGCGGCGGTCCGCGTCCGAGCCCGATGAACATGCCCTCCTCCCGTCCGGCCGGTGCTCCCGGTCGCGGCGGACCGGGTGGCGGCGGTGGCGGTCGTCCCGGTGGCGGCGGTGGCCGTCCCGGTGGCGGTGGCGGTCGTCCCGGTGGCGGCGGTGGCCGTCCCGGTGGCGGTGGCGGCTTCGGCGGCCCCCGCGCCGGTGGTGGCGGCGGTGGCGCTCCGGGTCGTCCCGGTGGCGGCGGCTTCGGCCCCCGTCCCGGCGGTGGCGGTCGCGGTCGCGGCGGCACGCAGGGCGCGTTCGGCCGTCCGGGCGGACGCCCGGCGCGCGGCCGCAAGTCGAAGCGGGCGCGTCGTCAAGAGTTCGAGGCCATGCAGGCCCCGACGACCAGCGGCGTTCTCGCTCCGCGCGGTCACGGCAAGACCATCCGTCTGCCGCAGGGCGCCTCGCTGACCGACTTCGCCGAGAAGATCGGTGCGAACCCGGCGTCGCTGGTGCAGATCATGATGCACCTCGGCAAGATGGTGACCGCCACGCAGTCCGTCGACCCCGACGACCTGCAGCTGCTCGGTGTCGAGCTCGACTTCGACGTGCAGGTCGTGTCCCCCGAGGACGAGGACCGCGCGCTGCTCGAGTCGTTCGACATCGAGTTCGGCGAGGACGAGGGCGGCGAGGAGAACCTGCAGCCGCGTCCGCCGGTCGTGACCGTCATGGGTCACGTCGACCACGGTAAGACCAAGCTGCTGGACGCCATCCGGCATGCCGACGTCCAGGCGGGCGAGGCCGGCGGCATCACCCAGCACATCGGCGCCTACCAGGTCCAGACCCAGGTGGACGGCCAGGACCGCAAGATCACCTTCATCGACACCCCGGGTCACGAGGCGTTCACCGCCATGCGTGCCCGTGGCGCCGACACCACCGACCTGGTGGTGCTGGTGGTCGCCGCGGACGACGGCGTCAAGCCGCAGACCACCGAGGCGATCGACCACGCCACCGCGGCGGGGGTCCCGATCGTGGTCGCGGTCAACAAGATCGACGTCGAGGGCGCGGACCCGACCAAGGTCCGGGCGCAGCTCACCGAGTACGGCCTGGTGGCCGAGGAGTTCGGTGGCCAGACCCAGTTCGTGGACGTGTCCGCCAAGCAGGGCACGAACATCGAGGGTCTGCTCGAGGCGGTCGTGCTGACGACGGACGCCGAGCTGGAGCTCACCGCCAACCCGGACATGCCCGCCCAGGGAACGGCCATCGAGGCCCACCTGGACAAGGGCCGCGGTTCGGTGGCGACGGTGCTGGTCCAGCGCGGCACGCTGCGGGTCGGCGACTCGATCGTCTGTGGTGTGGCCCACGGCCGCGTCCGGGCGATGCTGGACGAGAACGGCAACAACGTCGACGAGGCGCTGCCGTCCCGTCCGGTGATGGTGCTCGGCCTCAACGCCGTGCCCGGCGCGGGTGACAACTTCCTGGTCGTCGAGGACGAGCGGGTCGCCCGTCAGATCGCCGACAAGCGCACCGCGCGCAAGCGCAACGCCGAGCTCCTGCGCTCCCGCAAGAGCAGCTCCCTCGAGGAACTGTTCAAGGACCTGGAGCGCGGCGAGCGGGAAGAGCTGCTGCTCATCCTCAAGGGCGACGTGTCCGGTTCGGTGGAGGCTCTGGAGGACTCGCTCCTCAAGATCGATGTCGGCGACGAGGTGTCCCTCCGGGTCATCCGCCGCGGCGTCGGCGCCATCACCCAGGACGACGTCAACCTGTCGCTCGCCTCGGACGGCGCGGTCATCATCGGGTTCAACGTGCGTCCCGAGCGGAACGCGCAGGACCTGGCGGACCGCGAGGGCGTGGACATCCGGTACTACTCGGTCATCTACCAGGCGATCGAGGAAGTCGAGGCGGCCCTCAAGGGCATGCTCAAGCCGGAGTTCGAGGAGCACCAGCTCGGCACCGCCGAGATTCGCGAGATCTTCAAGGTCCCGCGGATCGGCAACATCGGTGGTTCGATGGTCACCTCGGGCATCATCCAGCGCAACGCCAAGGCCCGCCTCGTCCGCGACGGCGTCGTGGTCGCCGACAACCTCACGGTGTCGTCGCTGCGCCGCTTCAAGGACGACGCCACCGAGGTCCGCGAGGGCTTCGAGTGCGGTATCGGTGTCGGTTACAACGACATCAAGCTCGGAGACATCGTCGAGTGCTTCGAGATGCGCGAGAAGCCGCGCGACTGATGCGGTAGGCACCGGGCGCCCCTCTCCTCGTGAGGGGGGCGCCCTGTCCCTGCCCGCCGAGGGCGGGGACGTATCGCGTTAAAGCAGGTGAGAGCGTCAGGCTGATCAACTAGCCTGGCGCTCTCCACGTGGGTGGTCATCTTCCGGGTTCCCGTGTTCGCGGCCCGCGATCGCGGGAACAGCCGATGTGGCCGCCGTCGTTCACACACTAGGAAACCGGGGTGGTCATCCTGTACGTAGGCGCGTTGACGCTCGATCTGCTGCTCGGAGACGTGAGGTCGCTGAAGCAGAAACGGGCGGTGGTCCGTCCGATCGTCGCCGAGGTGCGCAAGCACTTCCCTGGGGTGGCGGTCGCCGAGACCGGCGACAACGACCTGTACCGCCGCGCGGAGATCGGGGTGGCGGTGGTGTCCGGGGCCGCCGACAACTGCGCCCACGTACTGGAACAGTGCGAACGGCTGGTGGCCGGTCGCCCCGAGATCGAGTTGCTGTCGGTCAGACGGCGGCTCTTCAACGACGAGGACTAGGCGCCCTTCCGGGGCGCCGTGGAAAGGGAGTGCGATCATGGTGGACGCAGCCCGGGCGCGTAAGCTCGCCGACCGCATCCAGCAGATCGTGGCCGAGATGCTGGAGCGCCGGATCAAGGATCCGCGGCTCGGCTTCGTGACCGTGACCGACACCCGGATCACCAACGACCTGCGGGACGCGACCGTGTTCTACACGGTGTACGGCTCGGAGGAGGAGCGGGCCGGGACCGCCGCCGCGCTGGAGAGCGCGAAGGGGATCATCCGGTCCGAGGTCGGGCGGCAGACGGGTGTGCGGCACACGCCGAGCCTGACGTTCAAGCTCGACTCCCTCATGGAGAACGCCCAGCACATCGACGACCTGCTCGCCAAGGCGCGCAGGGCCGACGCCGAGGTCGCCGCGAACGCCGCGGGCGCGACCCACGCCGGTGACGCGAACCCCTACAAGGAGGACGCGGACGAGGCCGGCGACGAGGACGAGGACGACGACACCGGCGGCGACGGCGCCGCCAGAGCCTCCTCATGACCCCCGGGGCCGGACTCGACTGGGACCGGGCCCTCGAGCTGATCGACGCGGCCGACGAGGTCGTGCTCGTGTGTCACATCGGACCGGACGGCGACGCCCTCGGATCGATGCTGGCGGTCGCGCAGGTGCTGCGGGGCCTCGGCAAGTCCGTGGCGGCGTCGTTCGGCGAGCCGTTCACGGTCCCGCCGAGCCTGCGGTTCCTGCCCGGCATGGAGCTGCTGACCGGGCCGGGTGGGCTGCCGTTCCGTCCGGCCCTGATGATCACGCTGGACGCGGCGGGCCCGGACCGGCTCGGTTCGCTCGCCGCGACCGCCGCCCGCGCCGACGCGCTGATCGTCCTGGACCACCACGCGTCCGGCGGGTCCTTCGCGGACGGGCGCGACGGCGAGACCGTGATGCTGGCCGACGCGGAGGCCGCGGCGACGGCCGTCCTCGCCGACGACCTGATCCGGCGGCTCGGCGTCCCGCTCACCCCGGACGTCGCCCAGGGCCTGTACGCGGGGCTCGCCAGCGACACCGGATCGTTCAAGTACCCCTGCACGACCCCGCAGGTGCACGACCTGGCCCGCCGCCTGCTCGAGGCGGGCGTGCGGCCGGAGAAGATCAGCCGCGAGCTGTGGGACCGCGCCCCGTTCGGCTACCTCCAGGTGCTGTCGGGCGCGCTCGGCCGGGCCCGTCTGGAGCGTTCCGCCGCGGGCGGCCGCGGCCTGGTCTGGACGACCGTCCAGACCGGTGACCGGAGCGTGTGCGGTGTCACCTACGAGCAGCTCGAAGGCGTCATCGACCAGCTCCGCCGCACCGAGGAGGCCGAGGTCGCGGTGGTCTGCAAGCAGACCGACGCGGGCGACTGGTACGTCTCCACCCGCTCCAAGGGCGGCGTGGACGTGGGCCGGGCCTGCGCGCTGCTCGGCGGCGGCGGGCACCGCACGGCCGCGGCGTTCAACGCGGCGGGCGAGCCCGCCGAGATCATCGACCGGCTGCGCGACGCCCTGTGCGCGGCCGGGGAGACCGAATCCCGTTTCACCACCGACACGGAGCGCATCGCGTGACCACCTCTGGACTCGTCATCGTCGACAAGCCCGCCGACTGGACGTCGCACGACGTCGTCGGCAAGATGCGGCGGCTCGCCAGGACCCGCCGCGTCGGGCACGCGGGCACGCTCGACCCGATGGCCACCGGCGTGCTGGTCGTCGGCGTCGAGAAGGCGACCCGGCTTCTCGGGCACCTCGCGCTGACCGAGAAGCAGTACGACGCGACGATCCGCCTCGGGCAGACCACCAACACCGACGACGCGGAGGGCGAGATCACCGCGTCCGCGTCCGCCGCGCACGCGACCGACGCCATGATCATGGACGGGATCGCCGCCCTGACCGGGCCGATCAGCCAGGTCCCGCCGCAGGTCAGCGCCATCAAGGTCAACGGGGAGCGGGCGTACAAGATGGCCCGTAAGGGCGAGGAGGTCGAGCTCAAGGCGCGTCCGGTGACGGTGCACGCCTTCGAGGTGACCGGGATCCGCCGCGACGGCGACCTGATCGACGTGGACGCGTCGGTGACCTGCTCGTCCGGCACCTACATCCGGGCACTGGCCCGTGACCTCGGCGCGGCGCTCGGCAGCGGCGGCCACCTGACCTACCTGCGGCGCACCCGCGTCGGCCCGTACGACCTGAGCATGGCCCGCACGATCGACCAGCTCGCCGAGAACGTCGAGATCCTGCCGATCGGCGACGCGGTCGCGGCGGCGTTCCCGCGCCGGGACGTGACCGCCGACGACGCCCGCAAGGTGACGCACGGCGGCCGCCTCCCCGCCGCCGGTCTCGGGCCGGGGCCCGTCGGCGTGTTCGCGCCCGACGGGACCCTTCTCGCGCTGGTCGAGGAGCAGGGCCACGCGGCCAAGCCCCTCGCCGTCTTCGTGTCCTAGCCTGCCGAGTGTCCTAGCCTGCCGCGTGTCCCGGCCCGCGGCGGTGGCCCGGCCCGGGACGCGGGCCGAGCCGGAACCGCCGCTAGCCGTTCACCGGGACGACCTTGGCCGTCACGGCCACGTCGCCCGCCTTGGCGAAGTGCAGGGTCAGCGGGACCTCCTGCCCGACCTTCAGGTCCCGCGGCTTCATCAGCATCAGGTGCAGGCTGCCCTTGGCGAACTCGACCGTCCCCTTGCCGACCGGGACGGCCTTGACCTGCTCCATCTTCATGCCGTTGCCGTCCATCGACATCCGGTGCATCTCGACGGTCGCGGCGGCGGGGGAGTCCACGCCGGTGAGGGTGTCGGGCTGCCCGGTGTTGGTGATCGTCATGTATCCGGCGGTGACGTCCGGGGAGGACGGTACCCGCACCTGGGCCCCGCTCACCTTGATCGTCTCGGACGCCCCGGCAGACTGCGCCGTCGGCGATGTCGGCGCCGGCGCCGAGGCGGGCGCGGCCAGGAGCGCCTTGAGGTCATGGGCCATGTCCGCGCTGCCGAACTGGTACGGGAACATCAGCGCGCCCGAGCCGTCCGGGCCGTAGACCATGACGTTGCTGCCGTGCTGGACGGCGTAGTTGCCCTTGGCGTCCGCAGGCGGCGGGGTGATCGGCGTCTTGGCGTCGTCCGCCGCCTTCTTGATCTCCGCGTACGGGCCGGTGAGGCCGACGAACGACGGGTCGAACTTCCCGAGGAAGTCCTTGAGGGCCTTCGGCTTGTCCCGCGCCGGGTCGGCCGTGACGAACAGCACCCGGGTACGGGCCTTCTCGGCGGGGGACAGCAGGCTCATGGCGCCCGCCGCGTCCGCCATGGTGGTCGGGCAGATGTCGGGGCAGTGGGTGTAGCCGAAGAACAGCATCGTGACCTTGCCCCCGGCCTGCCCGGCGACGTCGTACGGACGGCCGTTCTGGTCGGTGAGCCGGACGCCCGGGATCTTGTAGGACGCGGGCAGCGGGGTGGACTTGTACGGCCCCTTGGAAACGGACTTTTCGGATGCCGCCGGGGCGTCCGATCCGCCGCCGGAGCAGGCGGCCGTGCCGAGCAGGACGCCGGCCAGCCCGAGCGCGATGATTGCGCGCATGCGAGAACTCTCCACGTGAACTGGTGAAACGTAAGGATGATCAAGCGAGGGAGAGTGCCCGCGGCGGACCGCGCCGCGAGACCGCGTGGCGGAGCGGGGCCGTCCGCGCGGGCAGGATCCGGGCCACCGGCCGGACGGCGGGACGCGCGGCGACCCGGACGTCCGGCAGGAGCGGGCGGGGCGGGCTCGCGGCGGCGGCGATCCGGCGGGCGAGCGACCACGCGGCCTTCTCGCCTCGCCGCAGCCACCAGGCCGTGACGAGCGCGGCCAGCGTGTGGGCGAGCGTCATGGTCGCCCCGCCGTGCCCGTGGCCGGTGTGCGGGAGTCCGTGGTGGACGGTCCCGTCCGAGACCTGGACGAACAGCACGTGTAGGCCGAACTGCGCCCCCAGCAGCCCGCCGAGGATGGTCGGATAGGACCGTTCCGCCCCGGTGAGCAGGGCCGCGACCCCGGCGACCAGCAGGAATCCGAGGCCGATCCCGGCCGCCGGCACCGCCGCGCCCGCCGAGAACGCGTGTCCGGCGGCGGTCAGCGTCAGGCAGACCGTCGCGAAGACCACCGCGCGGGCGGAGCGGGAGAGAAGCCGGTCAGGCAGTGCGGAATCGGACATGGGTGGATCCATGGTCCCATGCCTGTTCACGGGCCGACGCTGAAGTCCGCCCGAACGGCCCGGTGGTCGCTGCCCGGCGTGTGCAGGACCGCCGCCGCCTCCGCCTTCACACCCCGGTACAGCACATGATCGGGACGGGCGAGCGGGAAGGACGACGGCCAGGTGAAGCCGAGCCCGGTCCCGGCCGTGAGCTGCGCCTCACGCAGCATCGGCACCAGCCTGCCGAGCTCGCGGTCGGTGGTCGCGGTGTTGAGATCACCCAGCAGGACGAGCCGCTTCGAGCCGTCCGCCCGGATCGCGGCCGAGAGCCGGTCGACGCTGACGTCGCGCTTGTGCGTCGCGCCCGGACGCGCCGAGCCCGCGTGCGCCACGTAGACCGTGACGTCCCCGCGCGGCGTCTCGGCGCGGACCCGGAGCGCGCGCGGCCACCCGAGGCCGAGATCGACGACCTGGCTGTCCCGCAGCGGGAACCTGCCCCACAGGGCGACCGTCCCGCGCCGCGCGCTGAACGGGTAGAGCGCGTCGAGCCGCTTGGTGAACGGCCCGTCGCGGAACTCCTGGATCGCGATCAGGTCCGCCCGCGTGCCGATCAGCCGCTCGACGGTGGCCCGCGGGTCCTTGTTGTCCGCGTACAGGTTCTGGCTGACGACCCGCAGGTCGTGCCGGGCGGAGGCCGTCCCGGGCAGGAAGGCCCCGCCGAAGAGGAAGGCCCAGATGACCGCCGGGACGAGCGCGAGGGTCAGGCCCGTCCACGCCCTCCGGTACAGGCCGAACGCGAGAAGCAGCGGAATCGGCAGCCCGACCCAGGGCAGGGCGGTGTCGAGGAGCGTCCCGGCCGCGCCGGGAACCGCCCGGTGGCCCGCCAGCAGGACGGCCACGACCAGCGAGAGCAGCGCGATCACGGGCCCGCGCGGGCGCGTGCCGGACAGCCGGACCCCGCCGCCCCGGGCGCTCCGCGTGCCGCTTCGGCTCTGGACGCTCACCCCGCAGACGCTACCCGCCGTGATCACATGCCCCGGCCCGTCCGCGCGCCCCGAACCGGACCACGCCCCCGACCGGACCGCACCTCGCCGGACCACGCCTCACCCGGACCACGCCTCACCCGGACCGTGCCCCCGCTGGACCGCGCACCCCAGCGGACCGCGCACCCGGCCGCGCATGGCACCCTTGGGCGGGAGACGGAAGCGGCGGGCGTACCGGCCGCAGGGTCCGACGCAGGGAGTGCATCGTGGGGCGCTGGCATGGCCTCGGCGAGGTCCCCGCCGACCAGGGACGGTCGGTGGTGACCATCGGCGTGTTCGACGGGGTGCACCGGGGGCACGCGCGGATCGTCCGCGCCGCCGCCGACCGCGCCCGCGAGCTCGGCCTGCGCTCGGTCGCGGTCACCTTCGAGCCCCACCCGGACGAGATCATCCGCCCGGGGGCCCCTCCGCCGCTGCTGACCACCGCCCGGCGCCGTGCCGAACTCCTCGAGGAGCTCGGCGTGGACGCGGTGCTGGTGATCCCGTTCACCCCCGAGCAGTCCCGGGAGCCCGCGGACGAGTTCGTCCGCCGGGTCCTCGTGGACGCCCTGCGCGCCCGGCACGTGATCGTCGGGGCGGACTTCCGCTTCGGCGACCGGTCCCGCGGCGACGTCGGGCTGCTCGCCGAACTGGGCGACAAATACGACTTCACCGTTGAAGGGATGCCACTGGTGGCCGACTCGGGCGCTGGCGCCGACACCATCACCTCCACCCTCGTCCGCGCCGACCTGGACGCCGGGGACGTCGAGGCCGCCGCCCGGGCGCTCGGGCGCCCGCACCGGGTGGAGGGCGTCGTCGTGCGCGGCCACCAGCGCGGCCGCGCCCTCGGCTTCCCGACCGCCAACCTGGAGAGCCCGGCGCACTCCGCCATCCCCAAGGACGGCGTGTACGCGGGCTGGCTGGTCGCCGACACCGACCGCTTCCCGGCCTTCCGCTGGCCCGCCGCGATCTCCATCGGCACCAACCCGACGTTCGACGGCGTCGAGCGCACCGTCGAGGCGTACGCCCTCGACCGCGACGACCTGGACCTCTACGGCGAGCACATGGCCGTCGACTTCCTGGCCCGCATCCGAGACACCCTGAAGTTCGACTCCATCGAGGCGCTCATCGAGGAGATGCACCGCGACGTCGCCCGTGCCCGCGACCTCACGTCCACCGAGTCCTGATCATCTCGGCCCGAAGCGTGAGCACGCCCGGCCGAGCCCGGTCGCGCCCCGGCCGGGGCATGATCATCCCGGCCGAATGTCGATCACGCTCGGCCGGGCCCGATCATGTCCGGCCGAGACCTGGCCAGGTCCGGCCGGATCTTGGTCACGCCCCCGAGGATCGGCGGAAATCGTGGGTCGTGGGCGGTGTGGACGGCGGAATCCGTGGGGTGATCAGGGGCCGAGGACGGTGATCACCGTGCGCCGCCGCTCCGTGACAGGGGTCGGCGCGGGGCGTGGTACGGTTGATAGTCGCCGGGACGAGGTTCCGGCGCGGCGGGCTGCACCCTCATGCGGCTCGCTCACGCATCCCTGACGCATCATGCGGACCCCGGGCGGCCCGGGGCCTGCGGATGACGAGAGCCTAGAAGGAGCCACGTGTCGCTCGACACCGCCACCAAGAACAAGATCATCTCCGAGTACGCGACCACTGAGGGTGACACCGGTTCCCCGGAAGTCCAGGTCGCGCTGCTGACCAAGCGGATCAACGACCTGACCGAGCACCTCAAGGAGCACAAGCACGACCACCACAGCCGCCGTGGTCTGCTGCTGCTCGTCGGTCGCCGCCGCCGTCTGCTGAAGTACCTGCAGAACAAGGACATCACCCGCTACCGCTCGCTGATCGAGCGACTCGGCCTGCGCCGCTAGCGGTGAGAGAGAGGGAGTGGTCCGCATCGGGCCACTCCCTCCTCGCATAGATCAACCCCCATACGACCCCCGGTTCCTGGGCATGACAGTTCCCGGGGGCACTCACCCGGCCGGTCGTCCGACCGGCTGGACCCGGGTCGGCCGAGAGGCCGGCCACTGAAGGAAGCCTCGCGGACACCGCTGCTGCGGCCGGTCCTCGGTAGTGGCCTCCGGATCGCCGCCGGAAGACGGCCCCGATCCGGGCGCTTCGATCGAAGACCGGCACCGCCTGTCAGCACAACGGGAAACGACCGCGAGGCGACGTCAACCGGAAACAGGAGGTTTCCCGTGACCGAAGCTCCGCGCATCGAGGGCGCGACCAGTGCCGAGGCCGTGATCGACAACGGCTCGTTCGGCAAGCGGACGATCCGCTTCGAGACGGGCCGGCTGGCCCGTCAGGCCGCCGGCAGCGCCGTCGCCTACCTGGACGACGAGACCATGGTCCTGTCGGCCACCACCGCGTCGAAGAAGCCCAAGGACAACCTGGACTTCTTCCCGCTCACCGTGGACATCGAGGAGCGGATGTACGCCGCCGGGCGCATCCCCGGCTCGTTCTTCCGCCGTGAGGGCCGGCCGTCCGAGGACGCGATCCTCACCTGCCGCCTGATCGACCGTCCGCTGCGCCCGTCCTTCAAGAAGGGCCTGCGCAACGAGATCCAGGTCGTCGGCACGATCCTCGCGCTGAACCCCGACGACCTGTACGACGTCGTCGCGATCAACGCCGCGTCCCTGTCCACCCAGCTCGCCGGGCTGCCCTTCTCCGGCCCGATCGGCGGCGTCCGCGTCGCGCTGATCGACGGCCAGTGGGTCGGCTTCCCGCGGCACTCCGAGCTCGAGCGCGCGACCTTCGACATGGTCGTCGCGGGCCGGACGCTGGAGGACGGCGACGTCGCGATCATGATGGTCGAGGCCGAGTCCACCGTCGGCACGCTGAACCTGGTCGGCGAGGGCGCGACCGCCCCGACCGAGGAGACGGTGGCGCAGGGCCTCGAGGCCGCCAAGCCGTTCATCAAGGTCCTGTGCGAGGCGCAGAGCGCGCTGGCCGCGACCGCCGCCAAGCCGACCGCCGAGTACCCGATCTTCCTGGACTACCAGGACGACGTGCTCGAGGCCGTCACCGCCGCCGTCAGCCAGGAGCTGGGCGAGGCGCTGACGATCGCCGACAAGCAGACCCGCGAGTCGCGCCTGGACGAGATCAAGGCCGGCGCCGCCGAGAAGCTCGGCGCCGACTTCGAGGGCCGCGAGAAGGAGATCTCCGCCGCCTTCCGCGCCGTCACCAAGAAGGTCGTCCGCGAGCGGGTCATCAGCGACGGCCTGCGCATCGACGGCCGTGGCGTGAAGGACATCCGGCAGCTGTCGGCCGAGGCGCACGTGATCCCGCGGGTGCACGGCTCGGCGCTGTTCGAGCGCGGCGAGACCCAGATCCTGGGTGTGACCACGCTGAACATGCTCCGCATGGAGCAGATGATCGACACGCTGAACCCCGAGCGCACCAAGCGCTACATGCACAACTACAACTTCCCGCCCTACTCGACCGGTGAGACCGGCCGGGTGGGCTCGCCGAAGCGGCGCGAGATCGGGCACGGAGCGCTCGCCGAGCGCGCCCTGCTCCCGGTGCTGCCGACGCGCGAGGAGTTCCCGTACGCGATCCGCCAGGTGTCGGAGGCGCTCGGGTCCAACGGCTCCACCTCGATGGGCTCGGTCTGCGCGTCCACGATGTCGCTGCTCGACGCGGGCGTCCCGCTGAAGCAGATGGTCGCGGGCATCGCGATGGGCCTGATCCACGAGGGCGGCGAGTACGTCACCCTGACCGACATCCTCGGTGCCGAGGACGCGTTCGGCGACATGGACTTCAAGGTCGCCGGCACCCGTGACCTCATCACCGCGCTCCAGCTCGACACCAAGCTGGACGGCATCCCCGCCTCGGTCCTGGCCGCGGCGCTGAAGCAGGCCAAGGGCGCGCGGCTGGCGATCCTGGACGTCATGGCCGAGGCCATCGAGGGTCCGTCCGAGATGTCCCCGTTCGCTCCGCGGATCATCACGATCAAGGTCCCGGTCGACAAGATCGGCGAGGTCATCGGCCCGAAGGGCAAGATGATCAACTCGATCCAGGACGACACCGGCGCGGACATCACGATCGAGGACGACGGCACCATCTACGTCGGCGCGACCGACGGCCCGTCCGCCGAGGCGGCGCGGCAGGCGATCAACGCGATCGCCAACCCGCACATGCCGGAGGTCGGCGAGCGGTTCCTCGGCACGGTCGTGAAGACCACGACGTTCGGCGCGTTCGTGTCGCTGCTGCCCGGCAAGGACGGCCTGCTGCACGTCTCGCAGATCCGCAAGCTGCACGGCGGCCAGCGGATCGAGAACGTCGAGGACGTCATCTCGGTCGGCGAGAAGATCCAGGTCGAGGTCACCGAGATCGACCAGCGCGGCAAGCTGTCGCTGGTCCCGGTCGAGGTCGTCGAGCGCGAGGCCGCCGACAAGGAGGCCGCGGGCGAGGCGCACCAGGCGCACGACGACGAGCCCGAGGGCGCGCCGCGCGCGGCCGCGGGCGACGCGGACGGCGACAAGCGCGGGGCTCCGCGCCGCCGCCGCACCCGCCGTCCGGCCGGTGACGACAGCCGCAACTCCTGATCGCATAACCGCCGTTCCGGTCGGCCCGTCCCG
>NZ_RFFG01000164.1 GCF_003696215.1 Actinomadura harenae
CGCAGGTACAGCGCGGTCCCGGCCCGGGACCCCATTCCGCTCAGCACGGCCTGGGCGATCGCCGGACGGCGGAACCGGCCGCCCTCGACGAGCCCGCTCCGGCGCAGCAGGTCGTGCGCCAGCCGGACCGCCTCGCGGTCCAGGCCGGTGAGCCCGCAGTGCAGTTCGGCGGGGGTGCCGGGCGGAAGCACCGCGAGGGCCTCGGCCGGGCCGGTCGTGCCGGACCGGTGCAGGCAGGCGAGCACCGCCTGCCGGAAGGCGTCGCCGAAGACCGGGCCGTCGAGGCGTCCGGAGGCGCGGCCGTCCTCGCCCAGCGCGCGGACCAGGCGCGGGTTGCCGCCGGTCGCGCGGCGCGCCTCGTCGGCGAGCGCGCGCGCCGTGGCGCCGTCGTAGTACTCGGTGAGCAGGGCCGTCACCCGTTCGGTGGGCAGCGGTCCCAGCCGCAGTCTCCGGGTCCGGGCGGAGTAGAGCAGTTCGGTGTGCGGGACGCGGCGGGGCCGGTACGGCCCGGGTGAGCCGGGCTGGGGGTACCCGGTCAGCACCAGCACCAGGCCCGCCGCCTCGGGACGCCGCGCGAGGTGCAGCAGGAACTGCAGCGAGGCCGCGTCGGCGTGGTGCACGTCGTCCACGCCGATCACGACCCGGGCGTGCTCGGCCACCCGGAGCAGGATGGCCGCCAACTGGGTGAACACCGATGTCGGGACGGTCGCGGCCGCGCGGTACGGAGCGGCGGGCGAGAACGGGCCCGGCTCGCTCGCCGGCAGCCCGTCCACCCCGGCACCCGCCCGGGGCCCGTCCGGGCCCGCCGCGGGAAACCCCCCCGTTCCGGGGGCCGCGAATCCGCCCGGGCCGGGCGCCGCGAACCCGTCGGGTGCGGCGTCCGGGTCCTCCGCCCAGCCGAGGGCCGGGGGCTCGCCGTCCCAGTCGAACACCAGCGGCCCGCCGTCGGCGTTCAGGGACCGTGCCCGTTCCCCGTCGGTGGTCGCCGGTCCTGCCGCCATCAGGCCCGGCACCGGGATTCCGGACGGCGGGAGTCCGGACGGGCCGACGTCGGAGAGTCCGGACGGGTCGTGTGCGGCGGACTGGGTGGCGACGATGAACGTGCCGTCCCTCAGCAGGCGTTCGGCCCGGGCGACCTGGTCGGCGGTCAGCGCCGGGCGGGAGAAGAGCTGGCCGACGGTGCTGAACGGGATGTCGCGTTCGGTGCTGGCGCCCGCCGCGGTCAGGAACACCGCTCCCGTGCCCGCCATCCGCCGCCCGAGCTGGTGCAGCATGGTCGTCTTGCCCATGCCCGCGGCGCCTTCGATGACCACGATGTCGGCGGCGGGTGGCAGCCCCGTCCGCTCCGTCCCGGCCAGCGCGGACAGTTCGTCGGACAGTTCGTCGGGCAGTCCGGCGACGCCCATGCTGCGTGCTCCCCCCTGTGCGCTGTGTCCAGCCCCGGGTCCGCCCGGCCGGCTCCGCGCCACGCCCGTGAACAGGTCGGCGTTTGGATCGTTGCACCGCACCCGACAACGAGACAAATCACCTTTCGCGCTCGCATCATGGCTTTACGTGATCACAGGGGCCCGACCTGCGCACTTCGCCAACATGCACCCCCCGGTAAACGAAAGTTATTCACCCTGTTCACCTTCCCGCACCCCCCTCCGGACACCCGTCCGCCGACACCGCGCCGCACCCTCCGCCCCCACCCCCGCCACCACCCCCACCGAGCCCCCCACCGAGCCCCCACAGCGACCCCACGGCTCCGCCGCCGAACCGGGTCCGCACGAGGGCCACGCGCCGCCTTGGACCGTTCCTCCCGGGGCCGATGCGCGGCGCGCAACGTTACGTCGGTGTGACTTCACCCGTGATCTACTCCTCGCGTCATCCCACCGGACGGTGATGGGGCGGGCGCGCGCCGCGAGGCGCGGCCACCGACGCACACAGGGGCGAGCATGGAACTGGTCGAGCGAGGCGCCGAGTTGGAGACGCTGAGCACGCTCTACGCCGAGGCGGCCGCCGGACAGGGACAGGCCGTTCTGATCAGCGGGCCGGTCGCGGCCGGCAAGACCGCCCTGGTGCGGGCCTTCGCCGAACACGCCTCCGCCGCGGGCGCGCTGCTGGTCGGCGCGGCGGCGGCCCGGACCGAACGCGGCGACGCCTTCGGCGTGGTGCGCAAACTCCTGGCCGCCCTCCCCGCACCGCGTCCCGGCGAGCACGACCCGAACGCCGGGGCCGCACCGCCGGACCGGCACGTCCTGGACGGCCCGTTCCGGGCGCTGCTCGGCCACACGGCCGACGCACCCGTGGTGATCAGCGTCGACGACGTCCACCACGCCGATCCGGACTCGCTGCGGTTCCTGCTCTACCTGTCCCGGCGGATCACCTCGGCGCCCGTGCTGATGGTGCTCACCGAGAGCACGGGCCCGTGGCCGGCCCACCGCTCGTTCCGCGCCGACCTGCTGAGCCACCCGCACGGACGGCTGGTACGCCTCGGCCCGCTGTCACGCCGCGGACAGACCGAACTGCTGGCCACCTGGTTCGGCGCCTCCGCCGCGCTGCGCCTCACCCCGGCCTGCGACGCCCTGACCGGCGGCAACCCCCTGCTCGTCCACGCCCTGCTGAAGGACAACCCCGCCGTCGACCAGACGCCCGAGCTGGTCGTGGACGCCGCGTTCACCCGGGCGGTGCTGGCCTGCCTGCACCATGGAGGCCCGGCGATCACCCGCGTGGCGCGCGCCCTCGCCGTCCTGGGCGAGCCGGTCTCACCCACGCTGCTCGGCCGCCTGGTGGGGCTGAGCGGGGACCGCGCCGCCGAGGTCGTGACGGCGATGGCCGCGGCGGGCCTGCTCACGGCCGGACGGTTCCGGCATCCGGCGGCGCGCACCGCGGTACTGGACGGCATCGCCCCCAAGGAGCACGCGATGCTGTCCTCGCACGCCGCCCGGCTGCTGCACGAGGACGGCGCCGACGCCTCCGTCGTGGCCGGTCACCTGCTGGCCGCCGGAACCGTCGCGCCCTGGGCCGCGCCCGTCCTGACCGAGGCCGCCGAGGAGGCCCTCACCCGGGGCGAGCCGCACGCGGCGGTCGCGCGGCTGCGGCTCGCGCTGGCGGGCACCGCGGACGAGCGGCACCGCGTCCGGACCGTCAGCATGCTCGCGCGCGCCGCCTGGGAGATCGACCCGGCGTCGGTGACCCGGCTGCTGCCCTCGCTCGTCCAGGCCGCGCGGGACGGGCGGCTGGGCGTGCGCCAGGTGGTCGAACTGCTGCACTACCTGATGTGGCGGGGCATGCCCGCCGAGGCCCGCCAGGTGCTGGAGCGGCTGTCGGCCGAGCCGCGGCCGCCGTGGGAGCACGCGTTGCCGATCGAGGCCGTCCGGCTGCTGATGGGGTGCCTGTACCCGGTGCGCACACGGCGTCCCGAACCCGGCGGCGCCCCCGCGGACTGGCACGACTCCCCCGCCGTGGTCCGGCAGATGCGCGCCGCCGCCGCGCTGGCCGCCGCGCTGACCGGCGCCCCCGCGGGCCTGGACGTCGCCGCGACCGCCGACCAGGTGTTGCAGGAGACCCGGCTCGACGACGCCCCCGGCTGGGTGGTGCCGGCCGCACTGGCGGCGCTGGCCTGCGCGGACGACCCGGCCCCGGCGGCGCGCTGGTGCGACCGGCTGCTGGCGGACACCACCGCGTTCGGCGGGCCGATCGAACGGGCGGTGCTGCTGGGCCTGCGGGCGGTCCTGCACCTGCGGCAGGGCGCGCACGAGGAGGCCGAATGGCACGCCCGCGCCGCGCTGGCGCGGATCGCCCCGGCGGGCTGGGGAGTCGCGATCGGCGTCCCGATCGCCGTGATCGTGCTCGCCGCGACCGCGCAGGGCCGTCACGACGACGCCGCCGCCTACCTGGCCATCGGCGTCCCCGACGTCATGTTCGAGACCCCCGCCGCGCTGCCCTACCTGCTGGCGCGCGCCCGCCTGCGCCTCGCGGCCGGCGACGACGCGGCGGCCCTGCGCGACCTGCGGGCCGGGGAGGCGCTCACCGACGCATGGGGATTCGACTCCCCCGGCCTCGCGCCCTGGCACACCGGGGCCGCACGGGCGCTCGTCGAATCGGGCCGTCCCGACCGGGCGGCCGCGCTGCTGGACGACCAGCTCGTCCGCGTCGCACCCGCGGCCCGGGAACCGGACGACGGGCACGGCGACCGGACCGGTTCCGCACCCACCGAGAACCCCGTCCACATGGGGCACCACGGACGGCACGTGAACCGCGCCCCTCACCCGGTGCTCACCCCCCGTCCCGCCCCTTCCTCCGGGGCCGTGCCCAGGGCGGCGGCCGACGTCGAGCACCCGCAGCCGACCCCGGGCCCGCGCCCGAACCCCGACCTGGAGCTCCCGCTCACCGAGGCCCCGCTCACTGAGGCCCAGAGCCGCGTCGCCGAACAGGCCGCGCTCGGCCGGACCAACCGCCAGATCGCCGCCGACCTCGGCATCACGGTCAGCACCGTGGAGCAGCACCTCACCCGCATCTACCGCAAACTGCGCGTCAGCCGCCGGGCGGACCTGCGGCCGAGCCGACGCGCCACCGCGGATCCCGGCCCCGGCGACGCCCCCTGCGGCAGACCCGGTGGCAGGCCCGGCGGCGGACGCGTGCCGCCGGACCACCGCTGAACCCGCGCCGACGGCGATGTCCCCGCTCCATCCGGTCCCCGCCCCCGCTCCCGGAGGAACGATGATCGAGTTGCGTCACCTGACCAAGCGCTATCGGACCACCACGGCGGTGGACGACCTGACCGCCACCATCGGGCCGGGCGTGGTCACCGCGCTGGTCGGCCCGCACGGCGCGGGCAAGACGACCCTCCTGCGGCTGGTCCTCGGCCTGGTCCCGCCCACCCGGGGCACGGCCACGGTGATGGGCCGCCGCTACGCCGACCTGCCGGACCCGATGCGCCGGGTGGGCGTCCTGCTGGACCCGCCGGGCGCGCACGGCGGGCTGCGCGTCCGCGACCACCTGCTGTGGCTGGCCCGCAGCAACGGCATCCCAGGCCGCCGGGTGGCCGAGGTCTGCGGCCTGACCGGCCTGGAGGGGGCCGGACGGCGGCGGATCCGGACGCTGCCGCCGGGCCTGCTCCTGCGGCTCGGCATCGCCGGGACACTGCTGGGCGACCCCGACACCCTGATCATCGACGGCCCCACGACAGGTTTCGCCCCGGCCGGGGCGACCTGGGCGGGCACGCTGCTGCGCACCCTGGCCGGCGCGGGCCGGACGGTCCTCGTCACCGGCCGCCGGATCGACGAGCTGGACGGCGCCGCCGACCGGTTCCTGGTCCTCAACCGCGGCCGCCTGGTCGCCGACGGCAGCGCCGACGACCTGGTACGGGCGGACGCGGCGGAGTCGGTGCTGGTGCGCTGCGACGATCCCGGCTACCTCGCCCGGCGGCTGACCGCGGCCGGGGCGGGCGTCCGCTTCGCCGACCGCGACGCGCTGCTGGTGACCGGGCTGCGCGGCGCGGACATCCACCGCCTGACGGTGCGCTGCGCCGTCCGGCTGCACGAGCTGACCCCGCAGCACACCACCCTGGAGCAGGCGTACCGCGACCTCGTCGGGTCCCGGGTGGCCCGATGACGCGCACGGTGCGCCCGTTCCTGCGCGCCGTCTGGTCGGAGGGGACGAAGCTGCCCTCGCTGCCCGCCACCCGGCGGGTGCTGCTGGCCGCGGCGCTGCTCGCGGCGGTGCTGCGCGTGCGGCAGCCCGCCGGGGCCATCGCGCCGGACGTCGGCGGCTACGTCCTGCTCCAGGTGCTGACGGCGGCGGCCGGCGCGCTCAGCGTCACCTCCGAGTACGCGACCGGGATGATGCGCCTCAGCATGGTGGCAGTGCCACGGCGGGGCCTGCTGCTGGCCGCCAAGGCGGTGGTCTGCGCGGCGGCCTGCTTCGCGATCGGAGCCGTATCCGGCCCGGCGGGCGGGCTCTACCTGGCGCTCGCCGGGCTGGCCGGGGTCGCGACCGGCTTCCTGGCGCGCAGCGCGACCGCGGCCTGGGTCCTGCTGGTCGGGGCCGCGGTGGGCGACGCGCTCCTGGTACGGCTGCTGCCGGACCGGCCCGCCCGGGCCGCCTCGCGGTTCTCGCCCACCGCGGCGGGAGACCGGTTCCTGGACGGACGGCACGCGCAGAGCATGCCGTCCCCCTGGGCCGGTGCGGGCCTCCTCGCCGCGGTCGCGGTCATCGCCCTGGTGAGCGCCTTCGTGGTGTCCCACCACCGCGAACACTGACCGCCCCCGAAAGGAACGGGCCCGCACGATCGGGCCCGCACGAAACGGACCCGAACCGAACGGGCCCGAACCGAACGGACCTGACCGAACGAACTAGGCGGACGAACCGGGCGGACGAACCGGGCGGCCGGAC
Source organism: Actinomadura harenae (assembly GCF_003696215.1). Lineage (GTDB taxonomy): Bacteria > Actinomycetota > Actinomycetes > Streptosporangiales > Streptosporangiaceae > Spirillospora > Spirillospora harenae. Next base: position 6,379 of record NZ_RFFG01000164.1, read on the forward strand.
CCGGGCGGGGGTCAGACCACGCCGACGACCCGGCCCTCCATCCGCGTCGCCACGTCCGCCCACAACTCGGCGCAGTCGCGAGCGAGCTGGGCGACGATCCCGACCCGGTGCGGCGGGACGTTCTTGATGATCTCGTCCCAGTCCTGCTGCTTCATGGTGTGCACGTTGAGCAGCATCAGCAGGTTGCGCCCGGTCTCGCTGAGCCGCAGAGCCGGGTCGCCGCGCAGCCGCTCCACCACCGCCGCCCGCTCGGACGGGGCCGTCCGGCGCTCGGCGGCGGGCCGGACCGCGGGCGCTCGGCGGCGGGCCGCCAGGCTGACGGTCCGGTCCCGTTCGCCGCGCGGCGCGGGCACCGGATCGTCCCCCTGTTTCAGCCGGTTGCGCACGTCCCGGACGGTCTCGGGCGAGATACCGACGGCGCGCGCCACCTGCCGCAGCGAAAGCCCCGGGTCCTTGCGGATCAGCTCGGCGGCCATCCGCCGGCCCTCCACCCCGTTGACCGGACGGGCCCGGCCGTCCTGCCCGATCCGCACGGTGGCGGTGCCGCTGGTACGGCGGCGGATCTCGGCCACCGTGCCCGGCGCGATCCCGGTGGCCGAGGCGATCCTGCGGTCCGACCACTGGGGGTGCGAGGCGATGATCCGCTCCGCGGCGCTCTTGCGGTCGGTCAGCGACAGCGGCAACCCGTGCGCGATGTTGTGCTGGACCGCGACGACGAACGCGTCGGCCACGTCGCCGTCGTAGAACCTGACCGGAATCTCGTCGTCGCCGCGCAGCCGCGCGGCCCTGAGCCGGTGCACCCCGTCGATGACGTTCATCGTGGCCCGGTGCACCAGAATGGGCGGCAGCTCGTCCTGCACCGCCGCCAAGGTCTCCACATGGTCCGGATCGGCTCCGAGAACGCGCGGCGAGTCCCTTGTGGACAACGCCGCTATCTCCACCCGCACCACAGATTCTTCCTCGCCGTTCCCCATGCATTCCTGCCCTGAATTCACTTCAGCTCCCGCGGCAACAATCCATCAAGTCCCCGGCCTACAACAAAAAGCCCCCGGTATCCCCCCTTCCCTCTCGCCGCAATTCACATTATTGCGGACCCTTTTTGAATGGCGAGATTCACCATAACAGCGCACGTCGGGAGCGGATACCCCCTATGTTCCCCAGAGCGGCGCCGGAATCCGGACCGGGTTGTCCAGGGATTCCGGATGCCCCTTTTCCCACCCCAGCGGGGTGAGCGCCGCCCCCCGCCCCGCGTTCCGCGCACCCCCCTCCCCCTCCCCCTAAACCCCATAGGGGGAGGGAACCGCACCCCCCGGCGCCGGCCGAACACTCCGCGTCGCCCCGACACACCCCGACACACCCCGGACGCACTCGGCCACGCCCAGAAAACACCCGGACACGCCATCGGAGCGCCTCCGCCTTTCAGAGGCGCCCCGATGGCGCGCGTTCGCCCAGCCGTCCGGCGGGCCCCCCTAAAGCTCGACGGGCGGCTCCGCACGGAACGCCGTGTGCAGCAGGTCGACGAACTCCCGCCCGTCCGGCAGGGCCACGTCCCCCAAGCGGTTCACCTCGACGCCCGGCGTCCAGGAGTTCATGACCACGGCCCCGGAGAACCCGGCCACATCCGCCGGCGTCACCTCCCGGACGGCCTGCGGCACGCCCAGCCCCTCGAGCCGACGCCGCACGACGCCCATCATCGTCCCGACCAGCATCGCCGCGTCCGGCCAGATCACGGACGCGCCGTCCCAGAACGCCAGGTTCCAGATCGTCCCCTCGGTGAGCCGGCCCCGGCGGTCCACGAACGCGGCGTCGTCGAAGCCCGCGGCGACGGCTTGGCGCAGCCGGTGGGTCTTCGCGATCTCCCCGACGTGCTTGATCGCGGGCAGGTCCCGCTCATGCTCCACCACCGCCAGCGCCAGCGGCCCGTCCGGGCCGTCCGCGGGCGGCCCCGTCCGCACGAGCACCTCCAGGTCGCCGCCCCCGGCGGTGAACTCCCCGGACGGCGAGAACACGGTCGCCGTCAGCGACAGGTCGTCCGGCCCGGCCTCGACGGCGGCGCGCAGCAGCTCCCGGACCCGCGCATCGGGGACGGCCCGCCCGTAAAGCTCCAGCGACGCCGTCCGCAGCCGGTCCAGGTGCAGGTCGAGGCCGCGGATCCGGCCGCCGCGCACCTGCGCCGCGGTGAAGTGCGCGTACCCGGCGAAGGCCAGCGGCGCCAGCTCCCCGGCGGTCGCGGGACGCCCGCCCAGATGGGCGACGAATGCGGTCGTGGCGGTGTTCATCAGTGAGTCACTCCAGCTCGAAGGTCGGACGCCGTCCACCCTGCCCGCCCGCGCGCCGACCTCCCAGCCCTCCACCGTGCCTACGTCCGGCAGTGGCAGGATCGCGCCCCGATCAGTCGCACCGCCCCGATCAGTCGCACCGCCCCGGTCAGTCGCACCACCCCGGCCGGTGGCACCGCCCGGTCGGTCACGCCGCGTCCACCCTCGATAATGATCGGCATGGAGAACCCCTCCGGCGGCGACCTCGGCGCGTTCCTGCGCAGCCGCCGTGCCCGCCTGACACCCCAGGACGTCGGCCTACCCGACACCGGACGGCACCGGCGCGTCCCCGGGCTGCGCCGCGAGGAGCTCGCCCAGCTCGCGGGCGTCTCGGTCGCCTACCTCACCCGCCTGGAGCAGGGCCACGGCCCCAACGTGTCCACCGAGGTCCTGGACGCGCTCGCCCGCGCCCTGCGCCTCACCGCGAACGAGCACGCCCACCTGCGCCGCCTCGCCCGCGGCCGCCGCAACACCACCGGCGCGGCCGCCGAGACGCCCCGCCAACGGGTCCGCGAACCCCTGCGGCAACTGCTCACCGCCATGGACACCGTCCCCGCCTACGTCACCGGACGCTTCCTCGACCTGCTCGCCTGGAACCCGATGGCGACGGCCCTCCTCGGCGACTGGGACCCGCTCCCGCCAGGCGACCGGAACCTCGCACGCCTGGTCTTCCTCAGCGCCGGCCACCGGCGCCTGTTCACCGACTGGGACGCCCTCGCCGCCGACACGGTCGGCGCGCTGAAACTCGACGCGGGCTGCTTCCCCGACCATCCGCGCCTGACCGGACTCGTCGGGGAGCTGTCGGCCGAGAGCGCGGAGTTCCGCGGCCTGTGGGCCCGGCACGACGTCAAGGAGAAGAGCCACGGCACCCGGCGGATCGGCCACCCCGTGGCGGGCGACCTGGTCCTGGCCTTCGAGTCGTTCTGGCTCGCCGACGACTCCGACCAGTGCCTCACGACCTTCCACGCCCCGCCGGACACCCCGGACGCCGACGCCCTCGCCCTGCTCGCGCCCCAGGCCGCCGCCCTGTAGGCAGGGCCGTCCTGTAGCTAGGAGCGTCCTGTGGCCAGGACCGTCCTCAGCGGGACGACGCGGCGCGCGACGACTCCGGGGACGGCGTGCCGTCCGGGGACCTGCGCGGCTGACGCCCCCGGCGCCGGGGCTGCGGGCACGCCGCCGACTCCGGCTCGGGCTCCGGCCAGCCCGGCCTCCGGCCCGACGCGCGGAGCACCGCCTCCCACGCGTCCCCGCGCTCGGCCTCCCGCGCGGTCGCCAGCGGCAGGTGCGGGACGCCCCAGTGCCACGCCGACACCAGCAGCTCCGGGTCCTCGGGCCGGTAGTCCGCGCCGATCGCGCGCGCCAGGTCCCACGCGTGCAGGTGCCATTCCACGCACGCCGCGCCCGCGTGGTCGCCGACGGTGTACTTGGTGCCGCGGTAGACCAGGTGCGTGCGGTCCCACATGTCGGGCATCAGGTCGGCGTACGCGCCCGCCGACACCGTGAACGCGGTGATCCGGCCCTCGCCGGGCTCCGGCGGCAGCACCGCCAGCTCGGCCGCGTTCTGCCGGGCCTGCTGCCGGATCAGGACGGCGGACGCCGCGTCCTGCGCGAACAGCTTCGCCAGGCGGCTGTCCGGCGCGTCCTGAAGGTACTCCAGGTAGCTCTCGGCGACGCACCGCAGGTGACCGGCCAGGTCCATCACCTGCCACTCGGCGCAGGGGGTCGGAGCCGACCAGTCGGGCACCCTCGCCGCCAGGTCGCGGATCGCCCGCAGCCCGTCCTGATAGCACTCCAGGACCCGTTCCCGGTCCGGCGGCGTGCGCTCCACCTGCATCCCCCCGCGTTCGCGAAAGCCCCCCGTGGCTCCGGTGGCCGCCCATTCCGCCCGCTCCGGCCCCGCACCAGCGGAACCCTTCGGCGCTCCCCGAGAGGGGAGGATTTCAAAGTTCGCTCTCCGGTGCCACTCCGCTTCGCTGTGTCGTCGGCTTAGGGCGCGTCAAATGCTCACCTCGACACGTCCCGGCCGGACGCCCGCGGGCGCCTTTCCGTGCCGGACGGCGCGCCCGGCACGGAAAGGACCCGGTGAGCGCTTCAGACGGCGGCGACGCTTCGGCCCGCGCGGTAGCTGAGCCGGTGGGCCTCACGGGCGGTGCGGAGGCGGTCGATCTCGTCGGTCCACGGACGGACCGACCAGCGGGCGCGGGCCTTGCGCTCGGCGATCTCGGCGGCGCGGCGGGCGGTGCCGTCCTGCCCCTCCGAGACGTACACCTTCGCGCCCATCTCGACCCGCTCGGCGGCCAGGGCCGCCTCCAGGGCGGTGGTCAGGGCGCGGTCGAACGCGACGTCCAGCGCCTTGACCTCGTCGGCGGGCCGGTCCTCGGCCTGGGCGGTCCGCAGCGCGGCCTCGGCGGCCGTGGCGTCCGCGAGGCGGTCCCGGTAGGAGCCGGCCAGCCGCCGGTCGTCCTCCATCCGCGCGGCGACGTCCTTGCTGATGCGGCGACCCAGCGGCATGTGGTGCTCCTCGAACCTCGTGCTCGTGCTCAAGCGTCGTATTCCTGCGTCGATCTTCGGGACCGACAGGGGTCAGCGTACGCTCGGGACACGCCCGTTGTGACCCCGGACACCGGGATCGGCGCCTTTACGCAGTAAGGTGATCTCCGTCATCGTCCGTCCCGCGGAGCAGGAGGCACCGTCCATGGTCCGGCAGCCGAGCATCAACGCCCAGAACCGCCCGCCGCTCACCACCGACCGGATCGTCGAGTCCGCCCTCCACATCGTGGACGGCCAGGGCCTCGCCCGCCTCACCATGCGCCGCCTCGGCGACGCCCTGGAGGTCGAGGCCATGGCGATCTACCACCACCTCCCCCGCGGCAAGGAGCAGCTCCTGGACCACCTGGTCGCGCACGTCGGCGCGATGCCCGCCGGGTCCCCCGGCGGCCTGGGCTGGCGCGAGGGCCTCATGGTCTGGGCGCGCGCCTACCGCGCCCGGCTGCTCGACCACGCGGGCGTCCTGCCGCTGCTGGTCACCCACCGCAACCCGGCCGCGCTCGCCGGGACGATCGGCTCGCTGCGCGAGCACCTGCGGCTCGGCGGCGTCGCCGAGGAGGCCGCCGCCGTCGCCGCGCACAGCCTCCTCGGCTTCGTCATCGGCCACGTCGCCCTCGAGGTCCGCGACACGCGCGGCGACGTCCGCTCCGAACCCGGCGAACCGCCCGTGGACTGGAACTCCCGGTTCGGCGCCGGGCTCGAACTCGTCCTCACGGGCGTCAACCCCGGCTGAGCCGTGCCCACCGGCGCGTCAGTCGTCGACGACGAGCATCTCCAGCGTGCGCGGCCCGTGCGCCGGCCCGCCCGACGGCGGCGCCGGCGGCGGGCCGGTGATCCACGTCTGCGGCAGCGTCGCGTCGAGCCGCCGCACCGCCTCCGGGACCGCGCCCACGATCTGGTCGGCGTGCACGACGCACAGATGCCGGTCCGGGACGAGCGTCAGCGCCCGGCGGCCCTGCGCCCGGCCGCCGTCGAGCACGACCGTCCCGGTCTGGGCCACCGCGACCGCGCAGCCGGTGACCGTGCCGTCCACGGCCACCAGCGCCGGGACGTCCAGCACCGGCGAGTCCGCCAGCGCGCGCACACCGTCCAGCTCGGCCAGCCACCCGAACGGCAGGTCGGACGGGACGACGATCCGCTCGGCCTCCCAGCCCCACAGCACGGCCGCGACCGCCGTCGCCAGCTCGTCCCCGCCGACATGCCGGACGGCCACCCCGAGCGCCGCGACGCGCTCGGTGAACAGGGCCACCACGTCCGCGCGGGTCGCGGCGTCCGGACCGGTCAGCCGGGTCAGGTAGCCGCGCGGCACCGGGACGGGCGTCCGGCGCGGCGCGCCGAGCGCCCCGCGCACCCGGCGCAACACCTCGTCCCGAGCGACGTCTCGCACGCCGTCCCGGCCCACGCCCCGCGCACTCTCCCGTGCACTGTTCCGGCCCTCGTCCCGCGCCTCGTCCCGCGCCTCGTTCGGGGTGCCGTCCCGCGCCTCGCCGAGGGCGCCGTCCCGCGGGCTCACCCGTGCCTCCGGCGGGCCGCCTCGCGCCGCCGCCACCAGGCGCGGAAGCTCTCGGCGGGCGGCGCGGCCA
>NZ_RFFG01000165.1 GCF_003696215.1 Actinomadura harenae
GCACCTGACCGGCCCGCCGTCCGCGCCGGACCACGGCGCGGACGGCCCGCCGGCGGGTCACCGGGCACGAACACCCCGCGCCGCGCCGCGTCGGCGCCGCGGGGACCGAGGGAGTTGGAAATGTGAATCCGCTGAGGGCACTCGCCGACGCCGAGCCGGTCTCGTTCTGGCTGGCGGACGGGGAACGACCCGAACCCGGACCCGCGCTCGTCGGGGACCACGTGTGCGACCTCGCCGTCATCGGCGGCGGTTACAGCGGTCTCTGGACGGCGCTGCTCGCCAAGGAGCGCGACCCGTCCCTGGACGTGGTGGTGCTGGAGGCCGACCGCGTCGGCGGCGCCGCCTCCGGACGCAACGGCGGCTTCTGCGCCGCGAGCCTGACCCACGGCATCGGCAACGGCATGGAACGCTGGCCGGACGAGATGCCGCTGCTCGAACGCCTCGGCATGGACAACCTGGCCGGGATCGGCGACACGCTCACCCGCTACGGCATCGACGCCCAGTGGGAGCGGACGGGCGAGATGGCCGTCGCGACCGAGCCCTGGCAGCTGGACGGCCTCCACGAGGAGGTCGAGACGGCCGCACGCCTGGGGCGGGAGCTCGTCCCGCTGGACGCCGACGAGGTCCGCGCCCAGCTCGGATCCCCGACCTACCTGGGCGGTCTCTGGGACCGCGACGGGGTCGCGATGGTCCATCCGGCGCGGCTCGCGTGGGGTCTCGCCGACGCGTGCCGCTCGCTGGGCGTCCGCATCCACGAGAACACCCGCGTCACCGGCCTGTCCGCCGACCGGCGCGGGCCCATGCGGGTCAGCGGCGCGTACGGGTCGGTGACGGCCCGCCGGATCGCGCTCGCGACCGGCGCGTTCCCGCCGCTGCTGCGCAGGCTGCGGCACTTCCTCGTCCCGGTCTACGACTACGCGCTGGTCACCGAGCCGCTGTCGGCCGAGCAGAAGGCCGCGATCGGCTGGAACGCCCGGCAGGGCGTCGGCGACACCGCGAACCAGTTCCACTACTACCGGCTCACCGCGGACGACCGGATCCTGTGGGGCGGCTACGACGCGATCTACCACTACGGCAACGGCGTCCACGCCGAGCTGGAGCGGCGGCCGCGGACGTTCGCGACCCTCGCCAAGCACTTCTTCACCACGTTCCCGCAGCTCGAGGGGGTCCGCTTCAGCAACGCGTGGGGAGGCGTCATCGACACCTGCAGCCGGTTCAGCGCGTTCTACGGCACCGCGCACTCCGGGCGCCTCGCCTACGCCGCCGGGTACACCGGCCTCGGTGTCGGCGCGACCCGGTTCGGCGCGGACGTCATGCTCGACATGCTCGGCGTCGGCCTGCGGCCCGGCGAGCGGACCGAGCGGACGCGGCTGAAGATGGTCCGCTCCAAGCCCGTCCCGTTCCCGCCCGAGCCGCTGCGGTACGGCGTGATCGAGCTGACCCGCCGGGAGATCGCCCGCGCCGACCGCAACGCGGGACGCCGGGGGCCGTGGCTCGGCCTGCTCGACCGCCTCGGCCTCGGCTTCGACAGCTGACCCGACCCGCCGCGAGCGCGCCGCGCCGGACGCCTTCTGGCGGTCCGGCGCGGCGCGGTCAGGGCCTGCGGCCGATGACGATGGTCGCGTTCCAGTCCTCGTCGGTGGCGATCCGGGGTTCCAGGCCGCCTCCGGCGAAGGCCGCGAGGGCGGCTTCGGCCTGGCGTTCGCTCGTCTCGCAGAGCAGGTGGCCGCCGGGGGAGAGCCAGGCGGCGGCGTCAGCGGTGACGCGGCGCATGACCTCCAGGCCGTCCCCGCCGCCGTCCAGGGCCACGTGGGCCTCGTGGTCGCGGGCCTCGGCGGGCAGCAGCCCGATCTCGCCGGACGGCACGTACGGCACGTTCGCGAGCAGGACGCCGATGCGTCCGCGCAGGGATCCGGGCAGGGCGTCGAACAGGTCGCCCTCGTGGACGCGGCCTCCGGGCACGTTGCGGCGCGCGCAGGCGACGGCCGCCGGATCGACGTCGGCGGCGTGCAGTTCGAGACCGTGCACGGACGCGGCCAGCGCGGCGCCGAGCGCGCCGGAGCCGCAGCACAGGTCCACCGCGACGGCGCCCGGACGGGCGAGCGCGGCGGCCTCGCGGATCAGCGCCTCGGTGCGGCGGCGGGGCACGAAGACGCCCCGGTCCACCGAGATCCGGAGGCCGTGGAACTCGGCGAAGCCGACGACGTGCTCCAGGGGCTCGCCGTCCGCGCGGCGCGTGATCATCGCGTCCAGCTCGCCGGGGGTGGACGCGGCGGACAGGATCAGGTCGGCCTCGTCCTCGGCGAAGACGCATCCGGCCTTCCGCAGCCGGGCGGTGACCTCCGCGTGGTCCCTGCGGGCGTCCTTGTCGGTGGCTCCGTCGATGGCTCCGTCGGCGGCTCCGCCGGTGGCTTCCTCAGTCGCCAACCGTGCCGTCCAGCAGCTCGCGCATGATGTCGATGTGGCCCACGTGGCGCGCGGTCTCGGTGCCCATGTGCCCGAGCATCCAGCCGACCGTGGGGGTGCCGGACCGCTCGTCCCGGGTGTGGACGCCGAGCCGGTCCAGGGGGAGCGACGCGACGATCTCGTCCGTGCGGGCGCACTGCCGCGCGTACTCGTCGAGCAGCCGTGCGAACGGGACGTCGTCGACGTCGAACTCGGCGTCGGGGTCCTCGGCCGTCCAGGGGACGCGGTTGGGCTCGTCCAGCAGGACGTGCTCGAACCACAGGTGCTCGACCCAGCGCAGGTGGTTCACGACGCCGGCCACGGACATCAGCGGGGACGTCTCCTTGAGCGGGTGCCGGTGGGCGAGGTCGTCCGAAAGGCCCTCGCACTTGCGGTGGACGTTGACCCGCTGCGCCTGGAGGAAACCGGTCAGCAGGGCACGTTCGTCCCCTCTGCCGGGCACATAGGTACGTTCCATTCCCCCATCCTGACATCGGGGGACGGGTGGTCCGGCACGGGATCCCTAGTCCGGGGCGGCGTCGCGCGCGCCGAAGACCAGGGAGGAGACCTCCAGGTACAGCTGCTCGGGGTACGGCATGAAGGTGACGTGGTCGAAGCCCTGGTTCTGGCCCGCGGACTCGATGAGGAACTCGCCGTAGCCGAGCATCCGGCCGAGCACCGACCGGTCGAACCGGATGTCGGTGACCTTGCCGAGCGGCATCATCGCGACCTGGCGGTTCAGCACACCGGTGATCATCATGATCCGGTGCTCGGTGACCAGGAAGAACTGGATCGACCAGGCGAAGACCCGCCAGAGCAGGTAGCCGAGCGAGACGACCCACAGGAACCAGACCCAGGCGAAGCCGGTGAACGCGTTCACGGCGGCGCACGCCACGAGCGCCAGGAACGCGGCCGAGACGGGCAGCAGCAGCGTCGCCGGGTGCTGGCGCACCGCGATGACGTGGCCCTCGTAGTTCATCAGATAGCGGTCGACGGTCCGCGATCCGGCGTCCCGGAAGACCATCATGTCCTGCATGTTCATGGTCGCGTCCTCGTCGTGATCTGTTGGCCCCAACGGTAGCGGACCGGCGGGGCGGCGGGCACTGGCCGCGTGGTGCGGTCTCGCGGGACCGCCTTCCCCGGACGGACGCGTGGTACGCGCGGGACAGGGGTTTCCCTCGGGGGTCGCGGCTCGCCCTTGTGCGGGCGCGTCCGGGTCATGATGATGTTGCGCATGGACGCCGCGCGGGAGGCCTGGCCGGGAACCGAAGCCGTGCCCACTGGGGCGCGCGGGCCCAGCGGCGCCTTCGCCCCCGACGTCACCGGACGGCCCGTCTGGCGGCTCCTGGTGCGCGGCATCGGCGTGTACATGCCGGGCTGGGCCGAGCCGTCCGGCGCGTTCAGCGTGGCCGTGCCGCACGGGCGCAGCGAGTTCGGCGCACCCCCGCAGGACGGCTTCGGCGGCACCCCGTGGGACGTGCCCGAGACGGCGATGCCGCCGGGATTCGGGCCGCCCGCGTTCGTGGCGGGCGAATCCGGCTTCGGGCTGCACCTGCCCGAGCGGCGCAAGGGCCTCGAACCCGACCGCGAGATCTACGTGCGCGGCCAGGAGAACCCGAGTTTCGGCATCGTCATCGCCGGTCCCGCCTCCGCCGTCGGGAGCCGGGTCGTGGACGCGGACGGGCTCGTCCGGTTCGCGCGGAAGCTGACCTTCGAGGAGCTCTTCGAACCGGGCGACGCGTCGTCGGTGCCGTACGCGGTGCGCGCCGCGCGGGCCGTGCAGAACGTCGTGCTGCTCGACCGCGGATCGGGGATCGGGCTGTGCGCCGAGGCCGACCAGCGGACCGGGACGGCGCGCTGCCCCGTGTTCGTCCGGCTCGGCGGTCCCGCCGAGCGGACCGTCCGCGCCTACGCGCTCGCGCCCCAGGCGGTCAGCTCCCACAGCTGATGCGCGGGCAGGCGCCGCAGCCGGACGATCGCGGTCGACGGGTCCCAGTACACCTCGTCGTTCTCCAGCTCCAGGGACTGCGCCGGGTCGAGCACGGCCGCGACCAGCTCCTCCCGCGTCCGGACGGCGAGCAGCGGCCCGATCTGAGCGACCGCGCCCGCGCTCTCGTACAGCACGCGCAGCAGCGACTTCAGCGCCGCCTCGTCCTCGGGGGCGCGGCCCGCCGGGACGATCGCGGGGACGGAGGGCAGGGCGGGCAGGGAGGGCGCGGCGCCCGGATCGCGGCCGAGGCCGCCCGCGGGAGGGACGCCGCCGCCGGGCACCAGGTCCGCGCCGGTCGAGATGAGCAGCGCGGTGAACGCCCCGGCCAGCTCCTCCATCTGGCGTCCGCCGAGGAAGTAGCGGCGCTGGTCCGGGATGGCGGAACCCGTGCCGTCGGCGTCCTCGACCGTCCGGAACCGCACCTGGAGGCCGTTGGCGCGCAGGCACGCCTCGTACATCTCGCCGAGGATGTCCTGGAGCTGCTCGTCCCGGCTCCACAGCCGTCCGGTCGCGGTGACCGACAGGCCGTCGCCGCCGACCTTCGGTCGGCCCGCGAGCGCCGACGCGACGGCGCTGTCGAGCTCGCCCTCGGTGTACCGGAGCAGCTCGGCGACGACGTCCTCGACGTCCTCCAGGGTGCGGGTGAGGGCGCGCTGGAGCTCCAGCATCTCGGCGCCGCCGCGTTCGACCTCGGTCAGGCGCGCGACCGCCTCGTCCACCCGTTCCGCGACCTCTCCGCCGCCGCCCGCCGTGGCGGTCGTGGCCGCCCGCACGGACGTCTCCATCTCGCCGAGCTTGCGGCGCAGCGCGGCCAGCGTGATCCGCTGCTGCTCCAGATCCTGGAGCCGTCCGGCCTGGGACCGCAGGAACGAGTCGGCCTGGTGGACCAGCCGGGCCAGCTCCTCCACCTGCCCGGAGTTGTCGCGGAGCCGCGAGTCGAGCGCGGGCAGCACGTCCCGCTTGACCCGGGACAGCTCGGCGGTGAGCTGCTCGCCGACCGTCACCAGCACGCTGTTCTGCTTGGTGACCTGGTCGTTCAGCTCGTCCACGCGGCGGGCGAAGGCGCGCGCCTGCTCGCGGCTCTGCCGCCCCGCCCACAGCTCCATCGCCCCGACCACGACGCACAGCACCACCAGGACGAGCGTCGTCATGGCACCCCTCAGGACCGCGGTGGACGTTTCCTGCGTGTTTTGAACGCGACCATAACTTACGATCACGGGACGCGACCGGCACTTACGTAACCGATGGATCTCAGTGACCGGCCGGTAGCAATCGTCCGAATCCCCCCTCCGGGACGGGGTCCACGGCGCCCGAAGGCGCGGTCCCGTCCCGGTGAGGTCACTCGCAGCCCTCGAACTGGGGCACGGTCCAGGTGAAGTCGAGATCGCTCGACCCGAACTGCACCTGGAGCAGCCTCCCCGGGATGTTCTGCTGGTACATCTGCGTGATCGCCTTGTTGACCGCCTCGCACCCGTCCACGTCGCCCTGCTTGATGCCGACGCCGTACGGCTCGTCCGAGAACGAGGTCTTCACCAACTTCAGCGCGGGACCCCCCTCGCGGGCGTTCTCGGCGTACAGCCCGGCGAGGATCAGGTCGTCGGTGGACACCGCGTCGAGCTGCTTCGCGACCAGCTTGGTCAGGCAGTCGTTGTAGCCGGTCGCGTCGACCGGGACGACCGGGACGCCGCGTTCCTTCTGGACGCGCGGGAACGACACCGACTTCTTCACCCTGCACACCCTGCGGCCCGCCAGGTGGTGCACGTCCGTCACCTGCGCGGCGTCGGACGCGCGCACGAGGATGCTCTGGTGCGCGACGTAGTACGGACCGGCGAACGAGACCTTCGTCTTGCGGTCGGGGGTGATCGAGTAGCTGCCCACGACGAGGTCGACCTCGCCCTTCTGGAGCTTCCCCTCGCGGTTGTCCGCCGTGATCGTCTTGAACTCGACGGTCTTCACGTGCATGAACTTCGCGATCTGCTTGGCGATCTCGATGTCGAAGCCCTGGTAGGTGCTCCCGGACAGCCGGCCGAGGCCGGGCTGGTCGGCGTAGACACCGATGATCAGCTTGTCCTTGGTCGCGACGGACGACCCCGACGCCCCCGCGACCCCGCACGCCGTCAGGGCCGCCGACGCCGCCAGGCCCACCGCCAGTGCCCGGAAGGTGAGTCCTCTCGTTCCCCGGGTGCGCATCCCCCGCCTCCTCATCGGTACTCCGCCAGGCGGGGCCGGACGCCCACGACGAGCAGCAGCACGACGACCAGCCCCGCGATCGGCAGCGCGTACTGCCAGCCCTGGGTGCCGCCCTTGCCGTCCTTCATGGCCTTGTCGAACGTCGTCTGGTGGACGGCGGCGAGCTTGACGAGGCTGTCGTCGTAGGCGGCGTAGTCGGTCGCGGCCTGGCCGGTCTGCAACGCGATCGCCGCGCCGGTCTGCTTGACCTTGGCCAGGTCGCGCATCTGCCGGTCGTTCGCCTGGAACCGCTGGAAACCGCGCAGGACGGCGCCCAGGGCCTTCGCGTCGCTGCTCGGACGGTGTCCCTCGGCGCCCAGGAACCCCAGGATGGGATGGTCCTTCGGGCCCGTCTTGAGCGTCTTCAGCGCCCTGACCGAGTCCTGGTACCCGGCGAGGTTGTCGGCGGGCAGGTACAGGACGGTCTGGGACTTGCTCTGGAACACCTGCTCGTAGGTGTCGCCGCGTTCCGGGTCGAGCAGGTACCGCGTCTGGTCGGCCTGCGCGCTGTTGCCGATCGCGCGCGCACGAGCGAGCGCGAGGATCGAGTCGAACCCGTCCGTCTTGGCCTTGGACAGCGACGCCGCCTCGCTTCCGAGCATCGCGGCCGTCCAGGCGACGACGACCACCACGGCGACCGTCGTGAGCGCCAGCGGAAGGTTCAGCAGCCGCCGGAACCGCCTCGCCATGGACCACTGGAACCCGGCCAGCAGCACCAGCAGGACGAGCCCGGTGACGACCACGATGGTCCGGCCGGTCAGGACGGCGGACCGCTTGTCCTCGTAGGTGTGCCGGACGATCGTGCCGTTGTCGAGCGTCAGGTTGTACGCCTGCGGCAGCAGCTCCAGCTTCATCAGGTCGGTCGCGGAGCGGTACAGCTTCGTGACCTGCGTGGACGCCTGCCCGGGGGAGTGCACGGGGCCGTTCTGGTCCTGGAGCAGGGCCTGCCCGGCGAACTGCTCGTAGCGGCCCAGGGCGTCCAGGAGCGACCGCGCGGTCTGCCGCTCGGTGCTGTCGCGGGCCAGCCGCGCCGCCTGGATCAGGGCCTCGTCGGCCCTGCTGCGGCTGTCGGTATAGCGGTCGATCGCCTGCTGGCGGTCGTCCTTGTGCGCGGGGCCGTCGCCGACCAGCAGCGCGTGCGCGAGCTGCGCGTCCATGTCGGTGAGGCGGAAGTAGAGGTCGCCGGTCGCGATGACCTGCGGACCCGCCGTGTCGATGACCCGGACGCCGGTGCGCGCGTCGTCGACGCCGTTCCAGGCGAGCAGGAGCAGCGCCACGAGGACGACCACGACGCCCGCGACGAACGCCCGGATGCGTCCGGAGTTGGTGCTCGGCACGGCGCGGCGCAGGCCCTTGCGGGGCGGCGTGGCCGCGGCTCGTGCGCGCACGTCCGCCAGCCCCGGCCGGACACCGCCGGACGGAGCGGGCGGCCCCGCCTGGGGAGCGGGCACCGGCGCGGGGGACGCGCCCCCCTGCCGCTGGACGGCCGTCATGGCGTCCCGCCTCTCGTGAGCGTGATGGTCGTCCAGGCCCCGACGTGGACGCGGTCGCCCTCGCCCACCGGGACCTCCACGTTGTTCGGGATCGGGTCGGTCGAGCCGTTCACGCACGTCCCGTTGGCCGAGCCCGGGTCGACCAGCGACCAGCGGCCGTCGGTGCGGGCGAGCAGGACCGCGTGGGTGTGCGAGACGCCCGGGTCCTCCGGGGGCTGGCGCAGGTCGATCTGCGGGTCGGTGCCGCGGCTCGGGCTGCGCCGTCCGATCAGCACCCGCTCCCCGGAGAGCGGGATGCGGCGCTCGGGCGCGAACGGCGGGAACACGATGCGCGCGGCGTCCGGGCCGTTCATCGCGATCACCGCGTCGTAGTAGGCCCGGTCGGCGGCGATGACGGCGACCCATTCCGTCTGCGCCGGCCCGGATGTGACAGGGGGCCCGGGCGGAACCGGAGGCGTCGTCACGGGCGGACCGGGGTGCGGGGGGCCGGGCTGCGGCGGCAGGGGCGGGGGCCCGGGCTGCGGGCCCGGGTGCGGAAGCGGCGGCGG
This sequence comes from Actinomadura harenae, assembly GCF_003696215.1. Lineage (GTDB taxonomy): Bacteria > Actinomycetota > Actinomycetes > Streptosporangiales > Streptosporangiaceae > Spirillospora > Spirillospora harenae. Next base: position 8,706 of record NZ_RFFG01000165.1, read on the forward strand.
CGAAGGGGGACCCGGCTTCGGTCCGGGCGGGGGGCCCGGGGGCATGGGCGGGTTCGGCGCGGGCATCGGGTTGGACGGCTCGCCTCCCGCCGGATGCGGGCTCGGCCGCCCGCCGCCGGTGGCGAAGTCGTAGCCGCACTGCTCGCAGAACCGGTCCGCGGCGGGGGTGCCGCAGTCCGGGCACGGCATGCCGGGCATCACCATCGCCTGCGTCGACATGCCCCCCGTCGGAGGGGCCGGGGGCGCCCCCACGGAGAGCGGCCCCGCGGGCGGCATCGCCGGAGGCGCGGACGACCCGCCGATGCGCTCGCCGCAGACGTCGCAGTAGTCGTCGGAGCCGGAGGTGTGCCCGGCGGGGCAGAGAGCCATGATCAGACCTCGGAACGGCGGGTCCGGACCGTCTCGTCCTTGCGTGTCCGGACGGTCTTGGTGGACGTGGTGTCGAGGGACATCTCGTCGGCCTTCTCCACGTTCGCCTTCAGCCGGACGGTCCCGGTGGCGGGGTCGAGGACGTCCACGACCTTGCGCAGCGCCGCCGTGACCGCCTCGTTGCCCGCCTCGTCGGCGAGCTTCACGGCGCGGCCGAGCCGGGCGGTCGCGGTGTCGAGGTCGCCGTCCCGGCGGGCGGCCAGGCCCTCCTGGATCACGTCGGCCAGCTCGGACTGCCCGGTGTAGTGCGCCACCCGCGCGTTGATCTTGGTGGAGAGGGCCTCGTCGTCGGTCCACTGCGCGAGCACGTTCCCGGTGGCGAGGACCTGCGCCTCCTGGCCGGGACCGCCCGGCACGACCAGCTTCACCCACGCCGCGCGCAGCTCCTTGCCGACCTCGCCGGGCGGCACCTCCACGCAGATCTGGTAGTCGCGGCTCTCGGCGCCCCACGCGCCGAGCGGGTAGTCGCCCGCCTGCGGCGCGGTCTCGGCGCGCATCGCCGACAGGTCCTGGACGTTCGGCATGACCTGCTTGACGAACTTCAGGCGCGCGGTCTGCGGCGTCCACACGCGCAGCGCCACGTCCGCGACGGCCTTGCCCATCGCCGCCTGGGTCATCGCGCGGAAGTCGGCGACCAGGTCGGCCGGGTCGGCGACGATGTCCACGGTGCCGAGCAGCGCGTTGGCGACCTTGCGCAGCTCGGCGACCTCCCAGTCGGTCCCGACGCCGCGGCAGTCGCACACGAACCGGCCGGCGCAGCGGGCCAGGACCGCCTGCAGCTCCTCCGGGCTCTCGTGCTGGTTCTTGCCGTCGGTCAGCAGGATCGCGTGCCGGACGCCGGCCTGGTACGGGTCGAAGAGCTGGTCGGCCAGCCGCAGCCAGGAGCCGATCGCGGTGCCGCCCTGCGCGGTCAGCCGCTTCAGCGCGGCCTTGGCCGCCGCCCGGTTCCGCTCGTTGGCGGGCACCAACGCCGCCTGCTGCGGGAACACCATCTTCGCGCTGTTCGACCCGGACACCACCGCGAACATCACGCCGTCGCGGAGGGTGTCCACGGCGGTCTGCGCGGCGGCGATCGCCGCGCGCAGTTTGGTGTCGGGGTAGGTCATCGACCCCGAGGTGTCGATGATGATGACCTCGGCCGCCTGCGCGGCCGGCGCCGCCGCCGCCACACCCCCGGCCGACTCGACCGAGACGATGGCGTGCACCTCGCGGCCGCCCTCGGGGAGGTACTTGTTCTGGTCGATCTTGACGGTGAACTGCGGCTGGTCGCTCATCGGTCCTGCTCCGTCCTCGGGGCGGCCGCCATCGGGAGCACGGCCACCGTGATGTTGTCGCGTCCGCCCGCGTCCAGGGCGTGGCGCACCAGGATCCTGGCGGCGCCGGTCGGGTCGGCGGCCGGGTCCGCCTGCGCGTTCCGCAGGACGGCCGCCAGGTCCCCGGCGCCGGGGAAGTAGTTCCAGAGGCCGTCGCTGCACACCAGCAGCGTGCCGGGCCGGTCCGGGACGAAGCCGCGCACGTGCGGCCGGACCTCGCCCGCGTCCGCGCCCATCCACGCCGTGATGACGTGCGCGTTCGGGTGCGCCTCGGCCTCGGCCTCGGTCAGTGCGCCGGACGCGACCATGAACGCCGCCCACGAGTCGTCGTCGGTCAGCCGCCGGGACGGCCCGAGCGGGAGCGTCTCGGCGTCCGGCGTGGTGGCGTTCGGGTCGCCCTTCAGGTCGGCGGTGACCTGCGAGGAGTCCAGCTCGCCGGTGTCGCGGAGGGCCGCGGACGGGGACGTGTCGGACTCGCTCAGCCAGTACGCGCGGCTGTCGCCGACCCAGCCGACGGTCACGCCGTCCGGGCCGGTCACCGCGGCGACGAACGTGCAGGACGGCGACGCCTCCGGGGAGTCGGCGAGGCCCGCGACGGCCTCCGCCGCCTTCCGCACCGCCGCCCGGACGGCGTCGCCCGGCGCCGCGCCCGCGCCGAGCGCCGTGGCGATCTCGGCCGCCGCGGTGTCGGCGGCGGCGCGGGACGCGGTCTCCGGACGCGGCGACGACCCGACCCCGTCGCACACCACGGCGGCGACGCCGGTGGTGTGCGGCGCGATCGCGAACGCGTCCTCGTTGCGCGCGTACCGCTTGCCCCGGTCGCTCACCCCGGCCACCGGGCCGCCCGGCGTCACGAGCTCGACCTCCAGGTGGTCGCGGTCGGCGGGCTGCTTCATCCCGCAGTGCTCGCAGTAGCCCTCGCCGTCGACGGCGGCCTCCCCGCACCCGACGCACCGGGTCCGCCCGGACGGGCGCGGGGCGCCGCTCCCGGGCCGTCCGGCGATCAGCTGGCGCCCGCAGTTCTCGCAGAACGCCTCGCCCGGGTACACGACCACGCCGCACTGCGGGCAGGCCAGCTCGGCGGGCTTCACCGCGCCCTGCTCCCTCCGCGCGCCGGTGCCGCCCGCGTTCGCCTCTCCCGCGCCCCCGGCGCCGTCCCCCGCGGCCGGTCCGTTCGCGGCGCTCTCGTTCGCTTCCACAGCGGTGTCGTTGCCCTCCCCGTTCATGTCCCCGTTCCCGTTCCCGTTCACAGCAGCGTCCGCGGGCGGACGGCGTTGGCGGCGTCGACGAGCAGCCGCTTCTCCTCGCGGTCCCGGGTGAGCCGGGCGAGCGCCCGGTACGTCCCCTCCAGGCGGCGGCGCAGCGGCTGCTCGGCGAGCGGCACGCCGAAGACGTCCCCGCCCTGGGCCGGCCCGGGGACGCCGCCCGGCACGAGCCCGCGCATCGTCCAGTCGAGCGCGGCCTCCAGGACCTCGGCGGCCAGCAGGTCCCGGTGCTCCCCGGCCAGGTCGAGCCGCTCCAGCCGCTGCGCGGCGATGACCAGCTCGCCCGGGGTCAGCCGCTCGGCGGGACGTCCCCGCACGGCGACGCCGACCGCCGCGACCTGCGCCGGGACGAACCGGATCGACGTCGCCGGAACCGAGTCGAGCACCGCGACGGCGCCCGGGCGGTCGTCCGCGGCGAGCTTCACCCGGGCCAGCCCGAACGCGGCGTTGATGTGGCTCCGGTCGGTGCGCCAGACCGTCTCGTAGAGGCGCGCCGCGTCCTGCGGCGCCCGATGCTCGCGGCAGGCGGCGAGCGCCATCTTCGGCGCGAGCTCGCCGGGCATCAGCGAGTAGAGCCGGTCGAACGCGGCGTCCGCGGGCTCGATCCGGCCCGCAGCGAGCAGCGCGACCGCCCGGTACCACTCGATCCGCCAGTCGTGCGGGCGGTCGGCCGCGACCTCCTCGAGCAGCCGCTCGGCCCGCCCGGACTCGCCCAGCTCGATCAGGACGCGCGCGAGCGTCAGCTTCACCTCGGGCGTGCGCGTCGGCGCGGCCTCGATCGAGGCGGCGAGCTGCGCGGGCTCCAGCGCGGTGAGGCCCGCGAGGAACCCGGCCGCCGGGTCCGAGCCGTCCACGAGCGGGACGGGCAGGGACGCGGCGAGCCGCGCGGGCGTCAGCGCGGGCAGCG
>NZ_RFFG01000166.1 GCF_003696215.1 Actinomadura harenae
AGCGGGGCGCCCGGACGCGTCGGGCTGCTGTTCCCCGGGCAGAGCGCGCCCGTCCGGGACGGTCACGGGGCGCTCGGAGCGCTGCTGCCCGACCTCGAACCACTTCCCCCCGCGGCGGGCGCCGACGACCGGGACACGGCCGTCGCGCAGCCCGCCGTCCTGCGTTCCTCCCTGGCCGGGCTGCGGCTGCTGGACGCGCTCGGCGTCGTGGCGGTGGGCGCGTCCGGGCACAGCCTCGGTGAGATCACCGCGCTGTGCTGGGCGGGCGCGCTCACCGCCCGTCAGGCTGTGGACCTGGCCGCCGAACGCGGCCGGATCATGGCCGCCACCGGCGCCCGGGGCACCGGCATGGCCGCGCTGGCGGCCCCGTCCGGCGTGGTCGCGGACCTCGTCGCGGGCACGGGCGTCACGGTCGCCGCCGACAACGGGCCCGTCCAGGTCGTGGCCGGTCCGCTCAACGAGATCGCGGCGGTCGCCGAGCGCGCCGGACGTGCCGGACTCGGCGCCCGCGTCCTGCGGGTCAGCCACGCCTTCCACACCCCGGCCGTCGCCGCCGCCGCACCGGGGCTGGCCCGCGCGCTGGAGCGCACGGAACTCGCGCGTCCGCGCCGGACGGTGGTCTCGACGGTCACCGGCCGCGCCCTCGAACCAGGTCATGACCTGCGCGAACTCCTCGTCCGGCAGGTCACCGCGCCGGTCCTGTTCCAGACGGCTCTGACGGCCCTCGCCGCCACCTGCGACCTGCTGGTGGAGTGCGGGCCCGGGCACGCGCTGAGCGCGCTCGCCGAGCAGATCACCGACGTTCCGGCCGTGACGCTGGACGCGGGCTCGGCGTCCGGGGAGCCGGTGGCGCGGACGGTCGCCGCGCTGTTCGCCGCCGGTGCCGTCCGCGACGTCCGGCCGCTTTTCACCGGGCGCGTCCACCGGCCGTTCGACCTGGACCGGCCCCCGGTCTTCCTGACGAACCCGTGCGAGAGCGCCCCCGCCGTCCCGGTGCCGACGACGGCTCCGACGATGGTTCCGACAACGGTGCCGACCTCGGTACCGGACGGTGAGGCCCCGGCTCCGGTCGTGCCCGTCCCGGACGGCGCCGACCCGCTCACGGTCGTCCGCGCGCTGGTCGCCGAGGCGCTGGAGCTGCCCGCCGAGATGATCGGGGACGGCGACGGGCTGCTGGCCGACCTGCACCTGAACTCGCTGCGCGTCACCCAGCTCGCCGCCGAGGCCGCCGTCCGCTGCGGCCGGACGACCGCGTCCGCGCCGCCGCAACTGGCGTCCGCGACCGTGGCCGGACTCGCCGCGGCCATCGCCGACCTCCCCGTCGCGGACGGGGCGGGCGGCACGGCCGACGGCGTCGAGCGGTGGTTCCGCGTGTTCGCCCTGGAGCGCCGCCCGGCGCGTCCGGCCGGGGCCAGGGCCGGGGGAGCGAGGGCGTGGCGGCTGAGCGGCCACGGACCGCTCTGGAAGGAGGTCGCGCCGCTCCTCCAGGACGATGCCGGCGCCCCGCCCGCCTTCGCGGTGTTCCTCCCCGAGGACCCGTCCGACCAGGCCGTTTCCGACCTGCTGGCGGCGGCCGCCGAGGCCGTCCGCGACGGGGTGCCGCTGACGGTGGTCGACCACGGCGACACCGCGTCCGGTTTCGTCGGCGGTCTCGCGCTGGAACACCCCGGTCTCGCCCTGCGGCGGATCGCCGTCGAGGACGCGCCCGCCCCGGCGGTCGCGGACACGCTGTCCGGCGGGTGGGACGGGTTCGACGAGGTGCTGCTCGACGCGTCCGGCTCCCGGTCCGCGCCCGCGCACCGGCCGCTCGCCCTGCCGCCGGACGGCCCGCCGCTCGCGCCCGGCGACGCCCTGCTGATCACCGGCGGCGGACGCGGCATCGGCCTGGAAACGGCGTCCCACCTGGCGGAACGCTGGAACGTCCGGCTCGCGCTGCTCGGCCGCGCGGACCCCGGACGCGACCCCGACCTCGCCGCGAACCTCCGGCGCCTGGACGACGAGGGCGCGACGTTCGGCTACGCGTCCGCCGACCTCCGCGACGAGCGCTCGGTGCGCGCCGCGCTCGACCGGCTCACCGCCCGGCTCGGCCCGGTGCGCGGCGTCGTGCACGGCAGTGCCGTCAACCGCCCGGCGCGCTTCTCCGACCTCACCGAACGGGACTTCGCCGACCACGACGCGCCCAAGCGGCTCGGCCTTCGCGTCCTCCTGGACGTCCTGGACCCCGCCGCGCTGCGCCTCCTGGTCACCTACGGCTCGGTCATCGGCCGGTTCGGGCTGCCCGGCGAGACGCACTACGCCCTCGCCAACGGCAGGCAACGCGAACTGGTCCGCGTCCTGGCCCGTGAGCTGCCCGGCTGCCGGGTGCGGAACATCGACTGGACGGCCTGGTCCGGCGCGGGCATGGGGGAGCGGCTGGCGGTGCTGCCCGCGCTGGCCGGCACCGGCGTCGACCCGATCCCGGTCGAGGAGGGCGTCCGGCTGCTCGCGCGGATCGCCGAGTCGTCCGCCGGGCCCGCGACCGTCGTCGCCGGCGGCCGCCTCCCCGCACTGGAGGCCCGCGCGGACACGGCGCTGACACACACGGCGCTGACGCACACGGCCCTGACACACACGGCCCTGACGCACACGCCGGGCGTGGAGACCGTCGCCGAGATCCGCCTGAGCCTGGCGGACGCGCCGTGGCTGCGCGGCCACCGGATCGACGGGCTGCTCGTCCTCCCGGCCGTCGCGGCCCTCGAGCTGATGGCGCGCGCCGCCCGCGACCTCACCGGCGAGCCGCTCGTGTCCGTGACCGGCGGCGCGTTCACGCGTCCGCTGATCGTCCCGGACGAGGGCGAGCGCGTCGTCCGGGTGTGCGCGCTCGCAGGCGAGGACGGCGGCGTCCGCGTCGTGCTGCGCAGCGACGAGACGGGCTTCGCCGTCGACCACTTCACCGGCACGGTCACGGCCGTGTCCGAACCCCTGGACGTGCCGGTGCCGGAGGGCGCCGTCCCGGTTCATGACGGCCGGGCGCTCTACGGCTCGCTGTTCTTCCACGGGTCGGAGTTCCAGCGGCTCCTGCGTTACGAGCGGCTGGAGGCGCGCGGCTGCCGCGCCGTGCTCGCCCCGCCGCGTTCTGGCGCGGACGTGCCGGACGGGGTGCTCGGCGACGTGTTCCGGAATGACGCGTCCATCCACGTCCTCCAGGCGTGCGTGCCGCATCGGCGCCTGCTCCCGGTCGGCTGCGACCGGTTCACCGTGCACGGCGCCGCACGAGAGGACGGCCCGCTGACCCTGACGGCGAGGGAGCGGTCGCACGACGAGGCCGACTACACCTACGACGTCCTGCTCACCGGCGCGTCCGGTGTCCCGCTGCTGAGCTGGGCGGGGCTGCGGCTGCGCGATGTGGGCCCGCTCCTGGACGGTCACGACCTCCCGCCCGTCCTCGTCGGCCCGTACGTCCAGCGCCACCTGGACGACCTGTTGCCCGGCGCGGCCGTCCGTCCCGGCGCGGACGGGCTGCTCGCCGTCGCCGGCGGAGCCGCGCTGTCCACCACGCCCGACGACGACCCGGACCCCTGGCCCGGGGAGGCGGACCGTCTCGCCCGGCTCGCGGGCGAGCCGTCCGCCCGGTCGCTCGAACGCCTCCGGACCGTCGCGGCGTCCCTGCGCGCGGCGGGCGCGGACCCGTCCGAACGCCCGGTGGTGACCGCCTTGTACGAGAACGGCTGGGTCACGCTCCGCACCGGGACGCACGAGATCGCCTCGGCCGTCGTCACCGTCACCGGACGGGACGCCCCGCTGGTGCTCGCCGCGGCGGCCCCCACGGCCCGCGCCGCTACGCGAAAGGGGACGGACCCGTGACACGACGCTTCTACGAGTACAGCCACCGCGTGACGTTCTCCGACACCAACGTCGTCGGGAACGTCTACTTCGCCGCGTATCTCTCCTGGCAGGGCACCTGCCGTGAGCTTTTCCTCGCCGACCACGCCCCCGGCGTCGTCAAGCGCCTGGACGACGACCTCGCCCTGGTCACGGTGTCGTGCGGCTGCGACTACCTGGCCGAACTGACCGCGTTCGACCATGTGTCGGTGCGCATGACGCTGTCCGCGCTGGAGGGCAACCGCGTCACGATGGGCTTCGACTACTACCGCACCGGCGGCGGCCCGGCGCTGCTGGCGGCGCGGGGCGCGCAGACGATCGCCTGCATGACCCGCACCCCGGCCGGGCTCGCCCCGGCCGCGATCCCGGACGATCTGCTCCTCGCCCTGCGTCCCTACGCCTGACCAGCGTCTTCACTACAGGCCCGCGTCCGTCCGGCCGCTGCGGAACGTGCGCCGGTAGGCGTCGGGCGGGACGCCGACGGTCCGGTTGAAGTGCCGCCGGAGGGTCGCGGCGGTGCCCATGCCGGTCGCCGCCGCGATGGCGTCCACGCTCTCGTCGCCGGTCTCCAGAAGCTCCTGCGCCCGGCGGATCCGCTGGGTGAGGAGCCACTGGAGCGGCGTCGTGCCGGTCATCGCGCGGAAGTGCCGTCCGAGGTGGCGGGAGCTCATGTTCGCGCGGCGCGCCAGGTCCTCGACCGTGAGCGGGTGGTCGAGGCGTCCGGAGACCCAGGCGAGCAGGTCGCTCAGCGGATGGTCGCCGCGCTCGGGCACCGGGGCCGCGACGAACTGGGCCTGCCCGCCCGGACGGTGCGGGGCCACGACCAGCCTGCGCGCCGCCGCGTTCGCGACGGCCGAGCCGTGGTCGCGCCGGACGAGATGCAGGCACAGGTCCAGCGCGGCGGCCTTGCCCGCCGACGTCAGGACGCTGCCGTTGTCGACGTACAGGACGTCCGGGTCGACCTCGACGTCCGGGTGGCGCGCGGCCAGCGCCTCGGTGTGCGCCCAGTGGGTCGTGGCGCGGCGTCCGTCCAGCAGGCCGGCGGCCGCGAGGACGAACGCGCCCGTGCACAGCGACGCCACCCGCGCGCCCGCCTCGTGCGCCGCGCGGACGGCGGCGACGAGCGCGGGCGGGGGATCGTCGTCCGGCTCCGCCCAGCCGGGGACGATCACGGTGTCGGCCTCCGGGAGCCGGTCGAGTCCGGCGTCCGGTTCGAGGAGGAAGCGGCCGTCGGCCCGCACCGGGCCCGCGCCGCAGATGACGGGTTCATACCAGGAGCCGGCGGCGCTGGGCGGAGGGGAGCTGAACAGCTCGTAGGCGAGGGCCAGTTCGAAGTGCAGGATTCCGTCCGCGACGGCCACCGCGACCGTGTGTACACCAGGGGGCATGTCCGGAAGTGTACGCATCTTGTCGTTTCGGACACTCGTGCGGCGCCCGGCCCGTCGGCATGATGATCCTCATGAACGAGCTTCTCGAGAACTCCCGGACGGTCGCGGTCTACGGCGCGTACGGGCACACCGGCCGGTTCGTCGTGGCGGAGCTGCTGGAGCGCGGGTTCGTCCCGGTCCTGGTGGGCCGCGACGCCGCGAAGCTGGGCGACCTGGCCGTGGCCCACCCGGGGCTCGCCGCCCGGCTCGCCGCGGCGGACGACCCGGCGGCGCTCGACCTCGCGCTGTTCGGCGCGGACGCCGTGATCAACGCCGCCGGTCCGTTCGCCGACACGGCCGCGCCGCTGATCGAGGCGGCCCTGCGCGCCGGGATCCCCTACGTGGACGTCGCGGCCGAGATCGAGGCCAACCTCGACACCTTCGCCCACTTCGCCGACCGGGCCCGCGAGGCCGGGACCGTGGTCCTGCCCGCCATGGCGTTCTTCGGCGGGTTCGGCGACCTGCTCGCCACCGCCGCGATGGACGACTGGACCGAGGCCGACGAGATCCACGTCGCCTACGGTCTCGACAGCTGGCACCCGACGGCCGGGACGCGCGCCGCGGGCAAGGTCTCCCACCAGCGCCGAGACGGACGCCGCCTCCGCTACACCGGAGGACGCCTGGAACGGCACGACGACGAGCCGCAGACCCGGAAGTGGTCCTTCCCCGAGCCGACCGGCGGGCACGAGGTCATCGGGGTGTACATGGCCGACATCGTGACCGTCCCCAGCCACCTGGCCGTCCCCGAGGTGCGCACGTACATGTCCGTCAAGGCGGCGGCCGACGTGGCGTCCCCCGACACGCCCGCCCCCGTCCCGGCGAGCGAGGACGGCCGGTCGGCGCAGCGGTACGTCGTGGACGTCGTCGTGGTCTCCGGATCCGAGGAGCGCCGCGCGACGGTGTCCGGCCGGGACATCTACGCCGTCAGCGCGCCGCTGGCCGTCGAGGCCGTCGACCGGATCCTCACCGGCCGCACCCGGGCGACCGGCGTCGCCTCGGCCGGGGCCCTCTTCGACGCCCGGGACTTCCTCGCGGCGCTGTCACCCGTCGTCACCGTCCACCACTACGCGGAGTCGTCGCGGTAGGGCGACCAGGGGAGGACCTTCCCGTTCCGGACGAGCCGCCCGTAGTGGAGCGGGTCGACGGGCCCGAGGGCCAGGTCGAGCAGCGGGACGGCCGCCTCGGCGGGACCGGGCGCGCCGCGGACGTCCCACCACTCCGCCGAGGTCGGGGTGTTCATCATCCCCGGGCACACGGCGGCGACCAGGACGCCGTGCGCCAGGTCGTGCCCGCGCCGCTCGCGCGCGAACGCCCGGACGGCCGCGACCTGCCCGATCTTGGACGGGATGTTGACGAAGCCCGGCCACGGCCCGCCCCGCGCGGATCCGTCCGCGACGGCGTCCCGCCAGGCCGCCACCTGCGCGTCCACCTCGTCCAGCGAGGTCGCCCCGTCGAACCGGTCGTGCAGGATGGGGGCCAGGTAGTGGAGGGTGCCGAGCGAGCTCGCCACCACGACGAGCCGCCCGCCGTCGCGCAGCAGCGGCGCGAACGCCCGCAGGAGGCGCGTCGTGCCGAAGTTGTTGACCTCGGCGTACTCGGTGACGATCTCGCGCGGGTCGTCGTCCGGGCCGACGCGCATGACGGCGTTGCCGAACACCACGTCCACGCCGCCGTGCCGCGCGGCCAGTCGTCCGGCGAGCCTCCCGGCGGCGTGCGGGTCGGCCACGTCGAGCAGCTCGCCGCGCACCCGCGCGCCGCCGCCCGGCAGGGACTCGACCGCGTGGTTCACCCGGTCGAGGTCGCGTCCGGTCAGGTACACCGTGTCGTCCGGGGCGAGGCGCTGGGCCAGGCCCTCGGCGAGGGCGAGGCCCAGTCCCTGCGTGGCCCCGGTGATCAGCGCGATCCTCGGGGCGCCGGTCATGACGCGGCGTCCGCGAGCAGGGTCTCCGACAGCGTCCAGAGGCGGCGGGCGCCGCCCGGGTCCAGGGCGTAGCGGGCGACGCCGAGCAGCGGCGGCGCGTCGCCGCGCCGGTCGATGGTGGGCGTCTCGGCGCAGTCGGCGAAGTAGCGTCCGCCGACGCCCTCCAGCAGCGGCGACACCGCCAGCAGGGCGGACGTCGCCGCGCCCTGCTCGACGGTCTTGAACAGGTCGGGCGACGTCCGGCCGCTGCCCAGCCCGTCGGTGTGCCGCTGCAGGTTGGTGAGGATCGCGCCGGGCATCAGCGCGTTGGCGGTGATGCCGTCGCCCGCCCAGCGGCGGGTCGCCTCCACGGCGAACAGCACGTTCGCCGTCTTGGACTGGCCGTAGGCGAGCCACGGGTCGTACGCGCGGAACGCGAAGTTCACGTCGTCGAACACCACCGGGGACAGCTGGTGCCCGGACGAGCTGACCGACACGATCCGCGCCGATCCGTCCGCCGCGAGCGCCCCGTGCAGTGCCGTGGCCAGCGCGAAGTGGCCGAGGTGGTTGGTGGCGAACTGGAGCTCCCAGCCCTGCGCCGTGTACTCCTCCGGGGACGCCATCACGCCCGCGTTGTTCACCAGGATGTGCAGCGGCCCGTCCCAGGACGCCGCGAACGCCGCGACCGAGGCCGGGTCGCCGAGCTCGAGCCGCGCGACGCGCACCGCGGCGTTCCCCGTGGTCGCCGTGATGTCCTTGGCGACGCGTTCCCCGGCCTCGGTGTTCCGGACGGCCAGCGTGACGTCCGCGCCGGTCAGGGCCAGCGCCCGCGCCGTCTCCACGCCGAGGCCCGAGGACGCGCCGGTCACCACGGCCCTGCGCCCGGAGAGGTCCACGCCGGCGGCGACCTCCGCCGCCGTGCTGCCGAATCCGAAGGGAGTGCTCAGAAGGCTCATGCCGTCAGCCTAGGAACGCCGGAGGCATTCCACCAGCGATACATGCTCAAGCCTGGTATGAGTGAATGTCATGGCCTTCTCCGACGCGTCGCTCACCGCGCTCCGGGTCTTCAGGGAGGTCGCCGAGCGCGGCACGCTCACCGCTGCGGCCGCCTCGCTCGGCTATACCCAGTCCGCGGTGTCCCGGCAGATCGCCGCGCTGGAACGGGCGGCGGGCGCGCCGCTGCTGAGCCGCCGCCACGACGGCGTCCGGCTCACCCCGGCCGGGCGGATCGTGCTGCGCCGCGCGGCCGCCGTCCTCGGCGAGATCGACGCCGCCGCCCGCGAGCTGGCCGGGCTGCCGGGCGAGGGCGGCACCGTCCGGCTCGGCTGGATCACCAGCGCCGGCGCCTGGATCCTGCCCCGGGCCCTGACCGCGCTGCGCGCCACCCACCCGCGGATCACCGTCGTCACCCGGGAGGGCGGCACCCCGGCGCTGGTCCGCGCGCTGCGCGCCGGGACGGTCGACGTCGCGCTGCTCAGCTCCGCGCCCCCGTACCGGGCGCCCGACGACGAGTCCCCGGCCCTCGCCCTGGAGACCCTCACCGAACGCGGGCTCCTGCTCGCCGTCCCGGCCGGTCACCCGCTCGCCCGCGGCGACCACGCCGACGTCGCCGACCTGCGCGGGCGGCGCTGGATCGCGGGCACCGGCCAGGACCGCGTGCTCGGCGTCTGGCCCGGCCTGGACGAGCGCCCCGAGATCGCCCACTCCGCCCGCGACTGGCTCGCCAAGCTCCGGCTCGTGGACGCCGGGCTCGGCATCACCACGATCCCGGCCGCCCTCGCCCGCACGGTTCCGCCGGGCGTGCGCGTCCTGCCCGTCCGGGGCGGGCCGCAGGAGCAGCGGCGCATCCAGCTCGCCCGGCTCCCCGGGCCCGTCCCGGAGCCCGTCGCCCACCTCGCCGAGGCCCTCCGCGCCGCCGCCCTCGAGACCGGGCTCACGGACTGACCGGACGGGCCGTCACCAGCGGACGGGGAGCCGCGCGGGGCCCGACACGATCCCGCCGGTACGCCACGGGACCTCGTCCGCCGGGACGGCCAGCTCCAGCTTCGGGAACCGCGCGGCCAGCGTCCCCAGCGCGACCTCGACCTCCTGCCGCGCCAGGTTCGCGCCGAGGCAGAAGTGCGGTCCGTGCCCGAACGTCACCAGGGGGACGCCGTCGGTCCGCCGGTCCGGCGCGAACGCGTCCGGGTCGGGGTAGACGGACGCGTCGCGGTTGGCCTCGGCGAGCATCGGCAGGACGGTCTCCCCGGCGCGGACCGTCCCGGCCGCGAGCTCGACGTCCGCGGTCGCCAGGCGCGGCATCGCGACGGTCGCGGGCGTGTCGTGCCGCAGCACCTCCTCCAGCAGCCCCGGACCGGCGGCGGCGGGCCAGCGGCCCTCGGTCACCAGCGTGAACACGCCGGACGCGACCAGGTGCGCGGTCGTCTCGTGCCCGGCCGTGATGATGTTGATCACCAGGCTGACCAGCTCCGGCCCGGACAGCCCGCGCCCGTCGCCGTCCTCGCCCTCGTCCCGGGCGGCGATCAGCGCGTCGACCAGCGCGTCGCCCGGATCCTCCCGGCGGGCCTCGACGAACGCCTCCACGTAGCCGCGGAACTCCCGGCCGTTCTCCGGGCGGCGCTCCGCGTTTTCGGTGCCGGTCGACAGCGACACGTCCGCCCACCGCCGGAACCGCTCGCGGTCGCCGTGCGGGACGCCCAGCAGTTCGCAGATCACCCGCAGCGGAAGCGGGAACGCGAACGCCGCCAGCAGGTCGCACGGCGGCTCCCGCCCGGCCATCCCGCCGGCCAGCTCCGCCGCGATCGCCTCGACCCGGGGACGCCACGCGGCCACCCGGCGCGGCGTGAACGCGCCGGACACGATCCGCCGGATCCGCGTGTGCCGCGGCGGATCCATGTTCAGCAGCGAGGCCCGGTCGTCGCTGACGTCGCCGCCCCGTGCCAGGCGCGGCCCGCCGCGCCGCAGCTCGCGGCTGAACCGCGGGTCCGACAGCACCCGCCGGACGTCGGCGTGCCCGGACACCGCCCGCATCACGTCCCCGCTCGCCACCGTGACCTCCGGCAACGTCCCGCCGCCGCCTCCGGCGTCGCCCGGCGCACGCCGGGGGCCGCCCGTCGCGGGCTCGGAGTCCATGACCGCCTCCCTCGTCCGGTCCCTCCATCGTCGCGGACGGTTCGCCCGGCGTCGAGCGTCCCGGGCGCCACGGAGGCCGTCCCGGACGTGGCCGGATCCGGCGCCGGGCCTACCGGTCGCCGCCCTCCGGCTCGGGGACGCCGAGGTAGCGGACGACCATCCGCGCGATGAACCGGGCGGTCCGGTCGGGCGGGCCCTCCGACAGGATCAGGTGGCTCATGGTCAGCCGGACGGCCGCGTCGGTGACCTCGGCGAACGCCTCGCGGTCCAGGTGCGGCCAGCGGTCGTGCGCGTGCTCGACGATCCGCGCGGACGCCGTGAACAGCACCGGCTCGGCCTGCGTGGTCAGCAGCGGCAGCAGCTCGTCGCCGCCCGCGCCGGTCAGCACCACCTTCTTCAGCGGGTCGTCCGCCGAGGTCAGCAGCGTGTACCGGACCGCCGCCGCGACCGCCGCGTACAGGTCGTCGTGCTCGGCGAGGACCCGGTCGATGCCGTCCAGGTACCGCTCGTTGTCGCGCAGCACGACCGCCTGCGCGAGCCCCCACTTGTCACCGAACTCGTTGTAGACGGTCTGCCTGCTGACCCCCGCGGCCTCGGCCACGTCCCGCATGCGCAACCCCCGGTACCCGTTCCGGACGAGCAACTCGGCGGCGGCGTCGAGCAGCGCCTCACGGACCGGGCTCGAACGGTCGGGAGCGGTGGTCTCGGCGGGTTCGGACGGGGTCATCGACGGCTCCGGACTCGAGTGCGGCGATGCGGGCGGGGGACGGACGGGACGGACGACGGTGACGTACGCATGGGTTCACGGAATCCCGCTCACTGTCAAGAACGCCACCTCAATATGATCGTTTACGTGACGAGCGACGAATACCTGGGAGTCAACCGCGACCTGTGGGACGAGCGCGTCCCGATCCATCTCGGCAGCGAGTTCTACGACCTGGCCGGGTTCCGGGCGGGCGCGGACACGCTGCGCGACTTCGAGATCGCCGAGGTCGGGGACGTCTCCGGCCGGACGCTCGCACACCTCCAGTGCCACTTCGGACTCGACACGCTGTCGTGGGCGCGGCGCGGCGCGAAGGTCGCCGGGCTCGACTTCTCCGCGCCCGCCATCGAGGCCGCCCGGGGCATCGCCGACGAGACGGGCCTCGACGCCCGGTTCGTCGTCTCCGACGTCTACGACGCCCCCGAGGCGCTCGGCGCGACGTTCGACGTCGTCTACACCGGGATCGGCGCGCTGTGCTGGCTGCCCGACGTCGGCCGGTGGGCCGAGACGGTCGCCGCGGTGCTCAACCCGGGAGGCTTCCTCTACCTCTCCGAGTTCCACCCGTTCGCGGACATCCTGGACGAGGAGACCGGCACGACCGTCGCGTTCGACTACTTCGACCGGACGCCCCAGGAGTGGAACGAGCCGGGCACCTACACCGACGGCGACGGCACGACCCGCAACAACCGGTCGATCGAGTTCCTGCACGGCGTCGGCGACGTCGTCAGCGCCATCGTCGCCGCCGGGCTGCGCCTGGAGTTCCTGCACGAGCACGACCACACCCTCTTCGCCCGGTACGCGACCCTGGAGAAGGACGGCCAGAGATACCGGCTGCCCGAGGGCCGTCCGCGCGTCCCGATGATGTACTCCCTGCGCGCGACCCGCGTCTGACCCGTCCAGGTCAGCCCGCGCACGCCGTCCGGACGAACCGGTCGGCGCGGACCTCGGCGGGCGGCCCGCACGCGACGACGCGTCCCCGCGCCAGCACGTGGACGGTGTCGCAGACGCCGAGCACACGCTCCAGGTCGCGTTCCACCAGAACGACCGCGAGGCCCTCGGCGGCGAGGTCGCGGAGCAGCACCTCCAGCGAGCGGGACGCCGCCTCGCCCAGCCCGGCGGACGGCTCGTCCAGCACCAGCGCGCGCGGACGGGTCGCGAGAGCCCCCGCCAGCTCGGCGAGCCGCGCGACCTCGGGCGGGACGGCGCCCACCCGGTGCGCGGCGTGCTCGGCGATGCCGAGCCGGGCCAGCAGGACGTCGGCGGT
>NZ_RFFG01000167.1 GCF_003696215.1 Actinomadura harenae
CTGGCCGCCGGGCTGATGCGCGCCGCCGAGGTGCTGCGCGTCGAGCGGCTGCGCGACCCGGCGCGGCGTCCGCTGCTGGTCGTCGTGACCGACGGCCGGGCGACGCACGGCGAGGATCCGGCGCGCGCGGCCGCGCTGCTCGCGGACGTGGCGTCCGTGGTGGTGGACTGCGAGTCCGGGCCGGTCCGGCTCGGCCTCGCCGGGACGCTCGGGGAGCGGCTGGGCGGCGAGGTCGTCCGGCTGGAGGAACTGGGGGCCGACTCCCTCGCCGGGGTCGTCCGGGATGTTCGGAAGGTGGCCTGACATGCCGCAGGGGAAGCCGGAGTACGTCCCGGAGGACGGCCTGACCACGCGCGCGCGCCGCAACCGCCCGCTGCTGGTCGTGCACACGGGACCGGGCAAGGGGAAGTCGACCGCCGCGTTCGGGCTCGCGCTGCGCGCCTGGAACCAGGGCTGGCCGATCGGGGTGTTCCAGTTCGTGAAGTCCGCGAAGTGGCGCATCGGCGAGGAGACCGCGCTGAAGGTCCTCGGGGAGAGCGGCGAGGGCGGGACGGTCGCCTGGAACAAGATGGGCGAGGGCTGGTCGTGGATCCAGCGTCCGGGCTCGGACGCCGACCACGCGGCCGACGCGCGCGAGGGCTGGGAGCAGATCAAGCGCGACCTGGCCGCCGAGACGTACCGGCTGTACGTCCTGGACGAGTTCACCTACCCGATGAAGTGGGGCTGGGTGGACGTCGACGACGTCGTCGCGACGCTGGGCGCCCGTCCGGGCAACCAGCACGTCGTCATCACCGGCCGGGACGCCGATCCGCGCCTGCTGGACGCCGCCGACCTGGTGACCGAGATGACCAAGGTCAAGCACCCGATGGACCGGGGGCAGAAGGGCCAGAAGGGCATCGAGTGGTAGCGCTTCCCCGGCTGGTCGTGGCCGCGCCGTCGTCCGGGAGCGGCAAGACGACCGTCGCGACCGGGCTGATGGCGGCGCTCGCCGAGCGCGGCCTCGCCGTCTCGCCGCACAAGGTCGGCCCGGACTACATCGACCCCGGCTACCACGGTCTCGCGACCGGCCGCCCGGGCCGCAACCTCGACCCGTGGCTGACGTCGGAGGCGCTGGTCGCGCCGCTGCTGCTGCACGGCGCGCGCGGCGCGGACGTGGCGGTCGTCGAGGGCGTCATGGGGTTGTTCGACGGTGCGGCGAAGGCCGGTCCGGGCGGGGCGTCCGGCGGCGACTTCGCGTCGACCGCGCACGTCGCGAACCTGATCGACGCGCCGGTCGTCCTGGTCGTGGACGCGTCGGCGGCCAGCCGTTCGGTCGCCGCGATCGTGCACGGCTTCCGGTCGTTCGGTGACGTCCGGTTCGGTGGGGTGATCCTCAACCGGGTCGGGTCCGAGGCGCACGCGGCGCTGTGCCGGGACGCGATCGAGGAGACGGGCGTTCCCGTGCTGGGCGCGCTGCCGAGGACGGACGACGTCGCCAAGCCCTCCCGGCACCTCGGGCTCGTCCCGGCGGCCGAGCGGCACGCCGAGGCGGTCGAGACCGTCCGGCGGCTGGGCGCGCTGGTCGCGGCGCACTGCGATCTCGACGCGCTCATGGCGCTCGCGCGTTCGGCCCCTGACCTGCACGAAGAGCCCTGGACGCCGCCGCTGCACGAGCCCGTGCGCACGCGCGTCGCGGTCGCCGGGGGAGCGGCGTTCACGTTCGGCTACGCAGAGAACGAGGAGCTGCTCGCGGCGGCCGGGGCGGAGGTCGTCCGGTTCGATCCGCTGCGCGACGAGCGTCTCCCGGACGGCACGCGCGGCGTCGTCATCGGCGGCGGCTTCCCCGAGGTGTACGCGGCGGACCTGTCGGCGAACGAGTCGCTCCGCAAGGAGATCGCCGCGTTCACCGGCCCGGTCTACGCCGAGTGCGCCGGGCTGCTCTACCTCGCGGACGAGCTGGACGGCAGGCCGATGTGCGGCGTCCTGGGCGGGGTGCGGGCGACGATGACGCCGAAGCTCACGCTCGGTTACCGGGCGGCCGTCGCCGTCGCCGATTCGGTGGTCGCGCGCGCGGGCGAGCGCTTCCACGGGCACGAGTTCCACCGCACGGCGACGGATCCGTCGCACGGCGGAACACCCGCGTGGCAGTGGAGCACGGTGGGGCCGGCCGGTTTCGTCGAGGGCGGTTGCGTCGCGTCCTACCTGCATCTTCACTGGGCGGGATCACCTGATTCCGCCCGCCGCTTCGTGGAGGCCGCCGCCCTATGAACGAGAGTGTTTTCCGCCGTCCCGTGAGGCTGACCGAAGGCCGGACGATCGTCCGGCAGCTGACCCTGGACGACGCGGAGGCGCTGGTGGAGATCGTCCGGGCCGAGCCGGAGATCCTGCCGAAGCCCCTGCACGGTGTCACCGACGCCGAGGCGCTCGCGCACTGGCTGACCGTGTCGGCCCCGAACGGGCAGCGGCACGGGGTGGCGGTGCACCTGGCGATCGCCGACGCCGAGACCGACACGCTGATCGGGTTCATCGGCCTGTTCCGGGTGGACGCGATCCACGACTCCTGCGAGGTCGGGTACGCGCTGCGCCGGTCCACGCGCGGCCGCGGCCACGCCACCGAGGCGTTGCGGCTGACCTGCGACTGGGCCCTGGACGACTGCGGCCTGCACCGGATCGAGCTGCGGACGCTCACCGACAACGTCGCGTCGATGCGCGTCGCGGAGAAGTCCGGGTTCCGGCGCGAGGGCGTCCAGCGCGGCGCCGGGCGCCACGAGGACCTGATCATGTTCTCCCGCCTCGCCACCGACACCGCGCCCGCGGGCCCGGTGCGGCTGGTCGGCGTCGGCGTCGGGCCGGGCGACCCGGAGCTCGTCACGGCCAAGGCCGTCCGGCTGCTCCAGGAGGCGGACGTCGTGCTCGTCCCCGTCCTCGAGCCGGACGAGCCGGGCCGCGCCGAGTCGGTCGTCCGGGAGTACACGGCGAAGGCCGAGCGCGTCGTGTTCGCGCTGAACGACCGGGGCGGCGTCACCGAGAAGCGCGCCGCCGCCTGGGACGCCGCCGCCGCGCGCGTCCTGGACGCGTTCGGGAAGGGCGCCCGCACGGTCGTGTTCGCCACGATCGGCGACCCGAACGTCTACTCCACCTTCACCTACCTGGCGCAGGGCGTTCTCGCCGGGCGCCCGGACGTCGTGGTCGAGACCGTCCCCGGCATCACCGCGATGCAGGACCTCGCCGCCCGCTCCGGGACCGTCCTGGCCGAGGGCACCGAGTCGGTGTCGCTCGTCCCGCTGACCGCCGGGCCGGACGGGTTCCGCGAGGCGCTGGCGTCCGGCGACACCGTCGTGGCGTACAAGTTCGGGTCGAAGGCGGCCGAGGTCGTCGAGGCGCTCAAGGACGCCGGACGGCTCGACGACGCCGTCTACGGGGCCCGGCTCGGCCTGCCCGGCGAGGCCGTGGCGCCCGCCGCCGCGATCGACGGGCCCGTCCCCTATCTCTCCACCCTGATCGTTCCGGGCCGCCGGACCAGCCGAGGAGGCAAACTGTGAGCATCGGACCGGCGACCGGATCGGCGTCCATCGGATCTGCGACCGGATCCGCGACGATGGGACGCGTCCTGTTCGTGGGGGCCGGTCCCGGCGCGGCCGATCTGCTGACGTTCCGCGCGGCGAAGGCCATCGCGGACGCCGACGTGGTGATCTGGGCCGCCTCGCTCGTCCACCCGGACGTCCTCGTGCACGCGCGCGACGACGCCGAGATCGTGGACTCGGCGCAGCTGCCGATGGAAGGCGTCCTGCCGTACTACGAGCGGGCCGTCGCTGAGGGGCTGACGATCGCGCGCATCCACTCGGGCGACCCCGCCCTGTGGGGCGCGCTCCAGGAACAACTCGACCGGTGCGTGGAGATGGGGCTGGACACCGAGGTCATCCCGGGTGTGTCCAGCTTCAGCGCGGTCGCCGCGGCCGTCGGACGCGAGCTGACGATCCCCGAGGTCGCGCAGTCGGTCGTCCTGACCCGGCTCGGCGGCGGCAAGACGCCGATGCCGCCGGGGGAGGAGGTCCGCGAGTTCGCCCGGCACGGGACGACGATGGCGCTGTTCCTGTCGGCGGCGCGTTCCGGCCAGCTCCAGGACGAGCTGGTCGAGGGCGGCTACCCGGAGGACACGCCCTGCGTGGTCGCCTACCAGTGCAGCTGGCCGGACGAGCTGATCGTCCGCTGCTCGCTGGGCGAGCTGTCGGCGACCGTGAAGGCGCACAAGCTGTGGAAGCACACGCTCGTGCTGGTCGGCCCCGCCCTGGCGGCGGGCGGGACGCGCTCGCACCTGTACCACCCGGGTCACTTCCACGGTTTCCGGCGCGCCGAGCCGTCCGCGCGCCGCTCTCTCCGAGAGGCTCGTCGGTCGTCCTGATTCCGACGACCGACGAGGACCACCCATGACCGACGAGCGTGAACTGCGCGAACCGGACCTTCCGCGGACGATGAAGGTCCGGCAGAAGGCGCTGCGCACCGGCTGGACCACCGGGTCCTGCGCGACGGCCGCCGCCAAGGCCGCGACGCTGCTGCTGCGCGGCGAGGAACTGCCCGGCTATGTCGAGATCGCCCTGCCGTCCGGCAACCGCGTCACCTTCCGGATCGAGGAGACCGCGACGGACGGCGAACGCGGGCGCGCGCGGGCCGTCGTCGTCAAGGACGCGGGCGACGACCCCGACGTCACGCACGGCGCGCACATCACCGCCGACGTGTCCTGGCGGGACGAACCGGGCCTGGAGCTGGACGGCGGCGTCGGCGTCGGCGTCGTCACCAAGCCGGGCCTCGGCCTCGAGCCGGGCGGCCCGGCGATCAACCCCGTCCCGCGCGCGATGATCACCCGGGCGGTCGCCGAGGCCCTGCACGACGCGGTGTTCGACGAGGCCCCGGGCCCGGAGGAGTGCACGGACCCGGCGACCGGACGCGGCGTCCGCGTGGTCATCTCCGTCCCCGACGGGGAGCGGATGGCGCGCAAGACGACCAACAAGCGTCTCGGCATCCTCGGCGGGATCTCGATCCTCGGGACGACCGGCATCGTCCGGCCGTTCTCCACGGCGTCGTGGCGCGCGAGCGTCGAACAGGCCGTGTCGGTGATGTCCGCCCAGGGGGAGACGACCCTCGTCCTGTGCACGGGCGGGCGCACCGAGAAGGGCGCCATGAAGATGCTGCCCAAGCTGCCCGAGGTGTGCTTCGTGGAGGTCGGCGACTTCACCGGCGCCGCCGTCCGGCGGGCCGTCGAACACGGCGTCACCCAGCTGGTGTTCGTCGGGATGGCCGGGAAGCTGACCAAGCTCGCCGCCGGGATCCTCATGACCCACTACACCCGCTCGAAGGTCGACACCTCGATGCTCGGCGACCTCACCCGCGACATGACCGGGAACGAGGAGCTGGCCGCGCAGGTCGCCGTCGCCAACACCGGACGGCACGCCTACGAGCTCTGGGAGGCCGCCGGGGTGCTCGGCCCCTGCGGCCGCGAGCTGTGCCGCCGCGTCGCGGACGTCCTGGAACGGTTCGCCGCCGAGCAGGCCGGGACGGAGAAGAGCCCGGTCGCCGCGCAGGTCGTCCTGGTCGACTTCACGGGAGAGAAGATGGTCGGGATGTTCGGCCGGATGGCGAGATCACGGTGATCACCGTCGTCGGCCTGGACGGCGGCCCGCCCCCGGCCTCCCTCCCCGCCCTGCTGGCGTCCGCCGCGCTGGTGGTCGGGGGTGCGCGGCACCTGGCGTCCGTGACCGTCCCGTCCGGCACGCGGACGGTCGTCATGGGCAACGTCCCCGCCGCCCTCGACGCCATCGCGGAGGCGTCCGGCAACGACGCCGTCGTCCTGGCCAGCGGCGATCCGGGGTTCTTCGGGATCGTGCGGGCGCTGCGTGAACGCGGGCACGAGCCGCGCGTCCTGCCCGCCGTGTCGTCGGTGGCGCAGGCGTTCGCGCGCGCGGGCCTCCCCTGGGACGACGCCCTCGTCGTGTCCGCCCACGGGCGTGAGCTGCGGCGCGCGGTGAACGCGTGCCGCGCCCACCCCAAGGTCGCCGTCCTGACCGCGCCCGGTTCGGGGCCCGCCGAGCTCGCGCGCGAGCTGTTCCCGCAGACCCCGCGCACGTTCGTCGTCTGCGAGAACCTGGGCGAACCGGACGAGCGGGTCGTGCACGTCCGCCCGGCCGAGGCGTCGACGCGTCCGTGGCGGGACCCGAACGTCGTGCTCGTCCTGGACCCGCGCCACGCGGTCGGCGCGAAGGGCTGGCTCGCGGGCGGACGCCCCGGACCGTCCGCCTGGGCCCTCCCCGAGGACGCCTTCGCGCACCGCGACTCCCTCGTCACCAAGGCCGAGATCCGCGCGTTCGCCCTGGCCAAGCTGGGTCCGCGCGTCGGCGACATGGTGTGGGACGTCGGCGCGGGCAGCGGCTCGGTGGCGATCGAGTGCGCCCGCTTCGGCGCGGCCGTCGTCGCCGTCGAGAAGGACGAGGCGTCCTGCGAACGCATCCGCGCCAACGTGCGCGCGCACGAGGTGAAGGTCGCGGTCTCACGCGGCACGGCCCCCGACGTCCTCCGCCACCTCCCCGACCCCGACGCCGTGTTCGTCGGCGGCGGCGGGCCCGAGGTCGTGCGCGCGTGTGCGGAGCGGGCCCTGCGTTCCGTCGTCGTCACGCTCGCCGCACTGGAACGTGTCCGCCCGACCATG
Organism: Actinomadura harenae; assembly: GCF_003696215.1. GTDB lineage: Bacteria > Actinomycetota > Actinomycetes > Streptosporangiales > Streptosporangiaceae > Spirillospora > Spirillospora harenae. The sequence continues at coordinate 6,680 of NZ_RFFG01000167.1, forward strand.
GACGCGCTGACCGCCGAGGGGTTCACGGTCGAGGCCGTCCAGATCCAGGCGAACCGCCTGTCGCCCCTGCCCGGCGACGTGCACCGGCTCGCCGCCACCAATCCCGTCCACGTCGTCTGGGGCGAACGGCACCCGACGACCGTCCGCCCCCCGGAGCCGCCGCGACGGCGGCCCGTCACCGACCTTCCTGGAGGCGCCCTGTGATCGGGGTCATCGCGGCCACCGCGAGCGGCCGCACCGCCGCCGCCACCCTCGCCTCCGCCTGGCCCGGCGAGGTCCGGATCCTGGCCGAGGACAGGCCCGCCGACGCCCTCCGCGAGGCGTGGCGCACCTGCGACGCCATCGTGTCCTTCCTCGCCGTCGGCGCGACCGTCCGCGTCCTAGCGCCCCTGCTCGGCCACAAGACCGAGGACCCGGCCGTCGTCTGCGTGGACGAGTCCATGCGCTTCGCCGTCGCCGTCCTCGGCGGCCACCACGGCGCGAACCTGCTGGCCGGGCGCCTGACCGGCGTCCTCGGCACCCAGCCGGTGATCACCACGGCCAGCGACGCCGCCAACGTGACCGCGCTCGACTCCTGGGGCCGCGACCTCGGCTTCACGATCCACAACCCCGAGCTGCTCGCGCACGTCGGCGCGGCCGTCCTGTCCGGCGAGCCCGTCCTGCTCGAAGGCGCGGACCCCTGGCCGCTGCCCGCCCTCCCGCCCAACGTCTCCAAGGACGCCGCGGACGCCGCGACCGGCATCCTGATCAGCGACGAGGCCGAGGCGACCTGCCTTTGCCACGAGGGCTGGTTCGGCAGCCGCCTGGTGTACCGGCCGCCGTCCCTGGTCGTCGGGATCGGGTCGGCGCGCGGCGTCTCGGCCGCCGAGGTCGGCGACCTGGTCGACCGGACCCTCGCCGAGGCCGGGCTCGCCCCCGGGTCCGTCGTCCACGTCGCGACGATCGACGTCAAGGCCGACGAGCAGGGCATCCTGGACGCCGCCCGCGAACGCGGCTGGGAGGTCGTCGCCTACCCGGCGGAGACCCTCGCCGCCGTCGGCGTGCCCAACCCGTCCGAGGTCGTCCGCGCCGAGGTCGGGACGCCGTCGGTCGCCGAGGCGTCCGCGCTGCACGCCGCCCGCGTCCTCGGCCGGGACGCCGAGCTGGTCGCGGCCAAGGCCAAGACCGGCAACGCGACCTGCGCCGTCGCCCGCCTCACCCCGCGCGGGCGGCTCGGCATCGTCGGCCTCGGCCCCGGCGCCCGCGACCTGCTCACCCCCCGCGCCGAGGACGTCCTGCGCCGCTCCGCCGTGATCGTCGGCCTGGACCAGTACGTCGACCAGATCCGCGACCTGATCCGCCCGGGCACCCGCGTCCTGGAGAACGGGCTCGGCCAGGAGGAGGAACGTGCCAGGACCGCCGTCGAGGAGGCCGCGCGCGGCAACGCCGTCGCCCTGATCGGCTCCGGCGACGCGGGCGTCTACGCCATGGCGAGCCCGGCCCTGGAGTTCGCCGACGATCGCATCGACGTGGAGGGCGTCCCCGGCGTCACCGCCGCGCTCGCCGCCTCCAACCTGCTCGGCGCGCCCCTCGGCCACGACCACGCCTACATCTCGCTCTCCGACCTGCACACGCCGTGGGAGGTCATCGAGCGCCGCGTCCGCGCCGCCGCCGAGGGCGACTTCACGGTGTGCTTCTACAACCCGCGCTCACGCGCGCGCGACTGGCAGCTGGCCGCCGTCGTGAAGATCCTCGCCGAGCACCGCCCGCCGGAGACGCCCGTCGGGTTCGTCCGCAACGCCACCCGCCGCGACCAGACCGCGACGCTCACCACCCTCGCCGCCCTCGACCCCGCCGACGTGGACATGTTCACCGTCGTCCTGGTCGGGTCCAGCAGGTCCCGGGACGTCGCCGGCCGGTTCGTCACGCCCCGGGGCTACCGGTGGGCGTGACCGCCGGCGGGCGTGTCACCCTGGTCGCCGTCACCGACCGCTGCCAGGGCTGCGGAGCCTGCCTCCTGACCTGCCCGGAGCACGCCATCAGGCCGCACGGGAACCCCCTGCTCGTGCTGCCCGAGCTGTGCACCGGCTGCGGGGAGTGCGTCGAAGTCTGCCCGGTGGACGCCATCGAGGAGGCGTCGCGACCGTGAGAGGAACCCACCCGATGACCGACCGAGCGACGCTCGACACCCCGTCCGGCGACACCCCGTCCGGCGACACCCCCGGCGACGCGGCCGGGGCGGACCGCCCGGGGACGCCGCGGGTCCGCAGGCCGCATCCGATCGAGATCGAGTCGTTCGGGATCCTGCGGTCCCGCGTGGACCTGTCGCCCATGCCGCCGCTCTGGCGCGCCGTCACCGAGCGGATCATCCACTCCAGCGCCGACCTGGAGTACGCGGTCGACGTCCTCACCACCGAGGAGCACCTGGTCTCGGGCCTGGAGGCGCTGCGCGCGGGCGCGCCCGTCGTCACCGACGTCGAGATGGTCGCGGCCGGGATCACCGCCCGCGACACCGTCTGCCACGTCGCCGACCCCGCGACCGGGCGGATGGCCCGCGCCGCCGGGATCACCCGCTCGGCCGCCGCCGTCCGGCTCTCCTACGCCGAGGTCGGCCCCGGCGCGGTCTGGGTCGTCGGCTGCGCCCCGACCGCGCTCGCCGAGATCATCGAGCGCGGCGTCCGGCCCGCCCTGGTGATCGGCCTGCCGGTCGGCTTCGTCGGCGCCACCGAGTCCAAGCAGGCCCTGCGCGACAGCGGGCTGCCGCAGGTCAGCAACGTCTCCGAGAAGGGCGGGTCCGCCGTCGCGGCGGCCGCCTGCAACGCACTGCTCTACTACGAGGGGGACCCCCAGTGAACGCGCCGCTGCTGCTCGTCGGCCACGGCACGAGGTCGGCGGACGGTGTCGCCGACTTCGGCCGGTTCGTCCGGAGGCTCGCCCTGGTGATGACCGGGACGCCGGTGGCGGGCGGCTTCATCGAGTTGTCCCGCCCGCCGCTGACCGAGGCCGTCGCGGGCCTGTACGCGGACGGGCACCGGCGCCTCGCGGCCGTCCCGCTGGTCCTGGTCGGCGCCGGGCACGGCAAGGGCGACATCCCGGGCGCGATGGCGCGGGAACTCGTCCGGCATCCAGGGCTGTCGTACGCCTACGGCCGTCCACTGGGCCCGCACCCGGCGCTGCTGGCGCTCCTCGAGGAGCGCCTGGACGCCGTCCGGCCCGGGCCCGGCACGGCCGTCCTGCTGGTCGGGCGCGGCTCCACCGACCCGGACGCCAACGCCGAGGTCCACAAGGTCGCGCGCCTGTTCTGGGAGGGACGCGGCGCGGGCGGCCCCGGCGAGGGCCAGGGCCTGTCCGCCGTCGAACCGGCGTTCATCTCGCTGGCCCGCCCGAGCGTCCCCGAGGGCCTGGAACGCCTGCGCCGCCTGGGCGCGGAGCGGATCGTCGTGCTCCCGTACTTCCTGTTCTCCGGCGTCCTGCCCGACCGGGTCGTCTCCGAGGCGGACGCGTGGTCCGCGTCACACCCGGACGTCGACGTCCGCTGCGCCGAGGTCATCGGCGACTGCGACGGCCTCGCCGACCTGGTCCTCGAGCGGTACCGTGAGGCGCTGCGCGGCGACATCCGCATGAACTGCGACACCTGCGTCTACCGGATCGCCATGCCGGGGTTCGAGGACAAGGTCGGCGCCCCGCAGACCCCCCACCACCACCCGGACGATCCCGCCGGAACCGGTCACGGCCACGGCCTTGATCACGGACACGGGCACGGGCACGTTCACGCCCGCTGAGACGTTGGGGACCTAGTGAACCTCGAGGCACTGACCGACGACGATGTCGACCTCTCCCACCACGGCGACGCCGAGGTGGGTGACGGCCTGCGCGACTTCGCGGTGAACGTGCGGACCGCGACCCCGCCCGCGTGGCTGGCCGAGCGCATCCGCGCCTCGGTCGCCGACCTGGCGGCCTACCCCGACCCCGAGCCCGCCCGCCGCGCCGTCGCGCGGCGGCACGGCCGCTCGCCCGACGAGGTCCTGCTCACCGCCGGGGCCGCCGAGGCGTTCGTGCTGCTCGCCCGCGTCCTGCGGCCGCGCCGGGCCGTGGTCGTCCACCCGCAGTTCACCGAGCCCGAGGCCGCGCTGCGCGCCGCCGGGCACCGGGTCGAGCGGATCCTGCTCGGCAAGGACTTCACCTTCGACCCGGCCGCCGTCCCCGCCGACGCCGACCTGGTGGTGATCGGCAACCCGACCAACCCGACGTCCGTGCTGCACCCGGCCGCCGCGATCGCCTCCCTCGCCCGCCCCGGGCGGACGGTCATCGTCGACGAGGCGTTCATGGACTGCGTCCCCGGCGAGCCCGAGAGCCTCGCCGGGCGGCTGCCGTCCGGGTTCGTCGTCGTCCGCAGCCTCACCAAGACCTGGGGCCTGGCCGGACTGCGCGCCGGATACCTGCTCACCGCGCCCGACCTGGTGTCCCGGCTGTCCGCGGCCCAGCCGCTCTGGGCCGTCTCGACACCCGCGCTCGTCGCCGTCGAGGCGTGCAGCGCGCCCGAGGCGGTCGCCGAGGCGGACGCCTGGGCCGCCGGGATGGGCGCCGAGCGCGACCGCCTCGCCGCCGAGCTCACCTCGCGCGGCCTGTACGTCGTGCCGTCACCGCGCGCGTCGTTCCTGTGCCTGCGCGTCCCCGACGCCCTCGGCATCCGCGTCCTGCTGCGGCAGCGCGGGTTCGCCGTCCGGCGCGGCGACACCTTCCCCGGCCTCGGCCCGGACTGGCTCCGCATCGCCGTCCGCGACCGCGCCGCCGACGACGAACTCCTCGAGGCCCTGCGTGACCTCGGCACCTGAGGAAGAGGCCAGCATGGAACCGACCACCGGCACCGCAGACCTGATCACCGAGACCGTCGAGGCCGTCCGGCCGCTCGACGCGTCCGCGATGCGGGACGCCCGCGACCTGCAGAACCGGCTGACCAAGCCGCCCGGCTCCCTCGGCGTCCTGGAGGACCTCTCGGTCCGCCTCGCGGGCCTCGCCGGGACGTGCCCGCCGCCGCTGCCCGAACCGGCCGCCGTCGCCGTGTTCGCCGCCGACCACGGCGTCCACGCCCAGGGCGTCACGCCGTGGCCGCAGGAGGTGACCGCGCAGATGGTCGCGAACTTCCTCGCGGGCGGCGCGGTCGTCAACGCCTTCGCGGGCCAGGTCGGGGCGCGGGTCTCCGTCGTGGACATCGGCGTCGCCGCCCCGCTGGCCGCCGCCCCGGGCCTGCTCGCCCGCAAGGTCGCGTCCGGCACGGCCGACATGACGCGGGGCCCCGCGATGACCGCGGACCAGGTCCGGCGCGCGGTCGAGACGGGCATCGAGGTCGCCCGCGAGCTGGTCGCGTCCGGCGCGCGCTGCCTGATCACCGGCGACATGGGCATCGCGAACACCACCGCGTCCGCCGCGCTGATCTCCGCCTTCACCGGTCTCCCGCCCGAGGACGTCACGGGCCGCGGCACCGGCATCGACGACGCCACCCACGCCCACAAGGTCGAGGTCGTCCGCGCGGCCCTCGCCCGCCACGGCCTGCTCCCGTCCTCGCCCGCCGACGCCTCGCGCCCGGACACGCCCGAGCGGAACGCCTCCGCCGCCCGCACCCCTCCGGCCCCCGCGGCCTCCGCGGCCCCGGCGGCGGTGTCCGTG
>NZ_RFFG01000168.1 GCF_003696215.1 Actinomadura harenae
GCCGTTCAAGGACCGCTCGGACGGCGTCCGGATCGACCCGCGCGCCCTCAGCATCGCCCTGGACGACCTGCTCCCCGCAGAGCGCACCGTCGCCGTCGACTCGGGCAACTTCATGGGCTACCCGACGATGTACCTCGACGTCCCCGACGCGGACGGCCTGGTCTTCACGCAGGGCTTCCAGGCCGTCGGCCTCGGCCTCGCGACGGCGGTCGGCGCGGCCCTCGCCCGCCCGGACCGGCTCACCGTCGCGGCGCTCGGCGACGGCGGCGCGATGATGTCGGCGGCCGAGCTCGACACCGCCGCGCGGCTCGGCCTCGGCCTGCTGGTCGTGGTCTACGACGACGAGGCGTACGGCTCCGAGGCGCACCGCTTCGGCGCGCACGGGCACCCCCTGGACACGGTCACGTTCCCGCCCGCCGACCTCGCCGGGGTCGCCCGCGCGTACGGCTGCGACGCGCTGACCGTCCGGCGGGTGGAGGATCTCGAGCCGGTGCGGGACTGGCTGTCCGGTCCCCGTGACCGTCCGTTCCTGGTCCAGGCGAAGGTCACGTCCGACCATCCCGCCTGGTGGATGACGGACGCCTCCCAGGGCGACTGACGGCCCTTCAGGAGGCGAGGACATTCCCCTGTGGCTCGCGCGGGGACGGGGCGCCGCGTCGCGCCCGTATACCCCCGATCCGGTCCGGGGGATAGGGCTTGACCGTTTCAGCCCCAGTACTTACCTTCGCGTCAGTTGTGTCTCACGTCACACCGCCCCTAGGAGGAGAGCATGGCGGAACGACTGAGAACGTCCTTCCGGCTGACCGGGCTGGGCCGCGAGATGGCCGCCGAGTTCGCCGGAACCCTGATCCTCATCCTGTTCGGTGTCGGAGTCGTGGCGCAGGTCGTCGCGGGAGGGATCGGCAACCACGACAGCATCGCCTGGGCCTGGGGCCTCGGCGTCACCCTGGGCGTCTACGCGTCCGCGACGATCAGCGGCGGGCACCTCAACCCGGCCGTGACCCTGGCCCTGGCGGTCTTCAAGGGCTTCTCCTGGCGCAAGGTCGTCCCGTTCATGGGCGCCCAGGTCGCCGGGGCGTTCGTGGCGGCCCTCATCGTCCGCTGGAACTACTCCGAGGTGCTCGCCAAGGCCGACCCCGGCCACACCCTGAAGACCCAGGGCGTGTTCTCTACCCTCCCCGGCAATGGAACGCTCCCGGTCAGCCACTGGGGAGCGCTCCGCGACCAGGTCATCGGCACCGCGATCCTGCTGTTCCTCGTCCTCGCCCTCACCGACCTCAAGAACAACCCGCCGCTCGCCAACCTCGCGCCCGTCGTCATCGGCCTGCTGGTCGTCGCGATCGGGATGGCCTGGGGCACCGACGCCGGGTACGCCATCAACCCCGCCCGCGACTTCGGCCCGCGCCTGGCCGAGTACCTCACCGGGTTCGGGGGAGCGTGGCGCGACCAGAACCACGATCTCTACTTCTGGGTGCCGATCATCGGCCCGCTGATCGGCGGGCTCGTCGGCGCGGGCCTCTACCTGGTATTGATCGGGAACCACCTGACCGACCCCGAGGACGCCGGGGACGCGGCCGAGCCGAGCCGCGCCGCCCCGCAGGAGTCCTGACCGCCGCCGTCCCCACCCCGACCAGCGAGGAGAGCAGTGCCGATGGCCGACTTCGTCGGAGCACTGGACCAGGGCACCACGAGCACCCGCTTCATGATCTTCGACCACGGCGGCAACGAGATCGCCCGCCACCAGCTGGAGCACGAGCAGATCCTGCCCCGGGCGGGCTGGGTCGAGCACGACCCGACCGAGATCTGGGAGCGCACCCGCGCCGTCATCCAGTCGACCCTCAACCGGGCGAACCTGTCCCACGGCGACCTGGCCGCGCTCGGCATCACCAACCAGCGCGAGACGACCGTGGTGTGGAACCGGCGCACGGGCCGTCCCTACTACAACGCCATCGTCTGGCAGGACACCCGCACCGACCGCATCGCCAGCGCCCTCGAACGCGACGGGCGCGGCGAGACCATCCGGCACCGCGCCGGGCTGCCGCCCGCCACCTACTTCTCCGGCGGCAAGATCCAGTGGATCCTGGAGAACGTCGACGGCGTCCGGGAGGCCGCCGAGAACGGCGAGGCCGTCTTCGGCAACATCGACACCTGGCTGCTGTGGAACCTCACCGGCGGCACCGACGGCGGCGTCCACGTCACCGACCCCACCAACGCCAGCCGCACGATGCTGATGGACCTGGAGACCCTCGACTGGGACGACCAGCTCCTGTCGTTCTTCGGCGTCCCGCGCGCGATGCTCCCCGAGATCCGGCCGTCGTCCTCACCCGACCCGTACGGCGTGACCCGCGCGGACGGCCCGCTCGGCGGCGAGGTGCCGCTCACCGGCGACCTCGGCGACCAGCAGGCCGCGACGGTCGGGCAGGTCTGCTTCTCCCCGGGCGAGGCCAAGAACACCTACGGCACCGGCAACTTCCTCCTCCTCAACACCGGCCAGGACCTCGTCCGCTCCAAGGCGGGCATGCTCACCACCGTCTGCTACAAGCTCGGCGACGCCGCGCCCGTGTACGCGCTGGAGGGCTCGATCGCCGTCACCGGATCGGCCGTCCAGTGGCTGCGCGACCAGCTCGGCATCATCTCCGGCGCGGCGCAGAGCGAGGCGCTCGCCGCGCAGGTCGAGGACAACGGCGGCGTCTACTTCGTCCCGGCGTTCTCCGGCCTGTTCGCGCCGTACTGGCGCAGCGACGCGCGCGGCGCGATCGTCGGGCTGTCCCGGTTCAACACCAACGCCCACGTGGCCCGCGCGACGCTGGAGGCGATCTGCTACCAGTCCCGCGACGTCGTCGAGGCGATGCGGGAGGACTCGGGCGTCTCGCTGGACGTGCTGAAGGTGGACGGCGGCGTCACCGCGAACGAGCTGTGCATGCAGATGCAGGCCGACATCCTCGGCGTCCCGGTGTCGCGTCCGGTGGTCGCCGAGACCACCGCGCTCGGCGCCGCGTACGCGGCGGGCCTGGCGGTCGGCTTCTGGAACTCGACCGACGAACTGCGCCAGAACTGGAACGAGGACAAGCGCTGGACGCCCACGTGGGACGAGGCCCAGCGCGAGTCCGGATACGCGGGCTGGCGCAAGGCCGTGGAACGCACCTTCGGCTGGGTCGACGTCGAGTGACGTCCTGACCCGCCGGCCTACGGGAACCGCCCGCACCGGACGATCCGGTGCGGGCGGTTCCGCGTTCCGTGGTCACACCTCGACGGCGACCGGACGCTGCTCCGCCTCGGCATCCTGAACCCGCGCCGGGCGGCGCAGGTTCAGCAGCAGCCCCCCGAGCGCGGCGACCGCCGCCAGCGCGGCCAGCGACCAGCCCGTGGCGTACTCGGCGTGCCGGGTGGACCCGCTCGCCTCGAACCGGGTGAGGAACAGCGTGCCGATGGTCGCGATGCCGATCACCTGCCCGCCCTGCATGACGGTCAGCAGCAGCCCGCTGGCGTCGGCGGCGTCCTCGGGCGGGACGTTCGCCAGCGCGTTCGTCATGACGATCGGCATCACGCCGAGCCCGAGCCCGATGACGGCGGTGAGCGCGAGGTAGGCCGCGCCCCCGGACGCGAGCGGCCCGACCCACAGGTAGCCGGCCGCCGCGACCGCGAACCCGATCGGGATCAGCCGGCGGTGCCACCGCGCCGGCAGCCGCTGCCAGTAGAGGCTGACGACGGCGAACGCCAGCACACAGGGGACGAACGCCAGCCCGGACTTCAGCGGCGTCATCTTCAGGTCGCCCTGGAGGTGCAGCGTGGTGGTGAACAGGAACGACCCCCACGAGCCGGGGCCGAACACCAGCGTGACCGCGCAGACCAGGATGCCGGGCGCCCGCAGCACCCGCCCGGAGATCAGCGGACGCCCGCCACGCGCCGCGAACCGCCGTTCGACCAGCGCGAACACGACGAACAGCACGGCACTGGCCGCCAGCGCCGCCCAGCTCCACGCGGGCCAGCCGAGCTCGTGTCCCAGGATCAGCGGCACGACGAGCAGGACCAGCGCCGGGGTCAGGACGGCGAGCCCCACCGGGTCCAGGCCGCCGCGCCGGTCCTCGTCCGCGCGGGGCAGCAGTCGCGGCCCGGCGGCGAGCAGCACCAGGCCGATCGGCACGTTCACCAGGAACACCAGCCGCCAGCCCGACCCGAACAGGTCCGCGCTGACCAGCAGCCCGCCGAGCACCTGCCCGACAACGACGCCGCCTGCGATCACCATCGCGTACATGCTGAGCGCCCGGGCCCGCGCGGGCCCCTGGAACCCGCGCTGGATCATGCTCATGACCTGCGGCGTCATCAGCGCGGCCCCAATGCCCTGGAGGAACCGCACGACGATGAGGAACCCGGTCGTCGGAGCCAGCCCGCACGCCAGCGAGGCCACTGTGAACAGCGCGAGCCCGCCGAGGAACACCCGGCGGTGCCCGAGCAGATCACCGAGCCGGGCCCCGGTGATCAGAAGCGCCGCGTAGGCGATGATGTATCCGGCCACGACCAGTTGCAGGCCCGCGCCGCTCGCGTGCAGGTCCGCGCGCAGCGTCGGCAGCGCGACGTTCACGATGTTGACGTCGAGGATGGCCATGAACTGCCCGAGCAGCAGCAGCGCCAGCATCGGGCCGGTAGACCGTGCGGAGGACGCCCGCACGCCCTTCATGCGTTCGGTCGGAAATGTCATGCATGTAGCTTCCATCCGCTTTGATACCGGTGCCGAGAGCCCCGTGATACTGGTACTGACACCACCTGGCTCACCCGCCAGACTTCTGGCGACATGTCCGGTAGGCGCGTATGGCGCCGCAGACCCCCGGGGACACACCCACCAGTGGTCAAACCCCTGAGGCGACACGGAAGCGACCGCCACCGCCCCACCGAAACCAGCACCGACCGACGAGCGCACGTCACAAGTGGCCGTCAGCGACGTCCACATGCCGGGCCCGTCAGCCGCGCCGGGCCGGGGCCATCCTGGTGCGCCGGCGTCCTGCGTGAACATCGCACGGCCTGCTCCGGCGGAGCTCCGTGCCCAGACCGCTGGCCTCATCCTGGGCGCGACCACCACCAGCCTGCCGAGCCTCCGCGAGCAGGGGCAGACCCTGGTGAGGTCGCGCGGTGGGTCGAGATATGGCGGGAGCGAGCGACGAGGTCAGGGCCTCCGCTCAGCGGCTCCCTGTCGCCTGGCGCTCCGCGAGTTCGCCGAGGCTGAGCCCTGGTGGCCAGGCCCTTGATGCTGGGCGTATGACCATTGACCAGTGCACGCAGCTCACCGTCGGCCTCGCCCTCGTCCTGGCGGAACGGCGGTAGTGCCGTCAGGGGGCTCCGAAAGGTGCGCCGCCTGGCCGCGTCGTGAGCCAATGCCAGGCGGCATCGGCCTTCGCCCGCTGATGGGCCCTCAGACCAGGGATGTTGGGTGGAGCGGGTCGCATCGACTGCGTCAGGTAGTCGCCGCACATGGCGGCGAGCAGGGCGTTGACCTGGGCGTCGTCGGCGAGACGTGCCTGCTGGGAGGACCGCCAGATCTGTTCGACGTCCGAGGTGTGCACGGCCGCAGACGTCAGGAGCATGACGAGGTCGACCCAGGGTGCGGCAGCGACGGCATACGCCCAGTCCACGAGCATCACGGGCCGGTCGTCTTGGCCGGTGAGCAGGAGGTTGTCGGCGCGGAGGTCCGTGTGCGCCAGGGTGTCGCCGCCGGTGGCCTTGTCCCATCCGGCTTCCAGGGCGGCCAGGGCGCCGAGGTGGGTACGGGCCCAGTCGGGCAGCCGGTCCACGCCGGTGTCGGGTGCTGCGGCGAGGCGTCGCCAACTGCTGTAGTTGTCGGCCAGGTCAACCGCGATCGGCAGGGCGCCGGGCGGGGCGGGTGTGAGTATCTCGGTCATCTCGGCGAGCGTTCGGACGACGAGTTCGAGGTCGGCGGGCTGCCAAGGCTGCACCGGCATGGCCCCGGGGATCCAGTCCAGTACCAGGACGACCCAATCCCCGTCGTCCAGACTCCACAGCAGACGGGGGGCCGGCGCTGCGCCGGGGAGCTGGCGCATGGCCTGGACCTCCCGTCGGTACAAGCCGGGAGCGTGAGGATCGCGTCCGACGCTGATGGCCTTGGCGAAAACGGTGCGGCCGTCATCGAGGTCGAGGCGGGAGGCCAAGCCCGGGGAGAACCCACCAGTGCAGCCACGAGCCTGGGTGATCCGGGTTCCAAGCGCCTCGGTGACAGCGTCGCGGACCTGGGCGGGTAGGTCGGCCCAGCCCAGCCGGTTGGTGGTGGTCATGGCCTGCCCCTCGGGGTTCGCTCTGGGGGTGGATGCAGGAGCGCGCCGCCGGTTCCGAGAGCCAGTGGCGCGCTTCCTGCGAGGTGAGGCGTCGTCAGAGACGTTCAGGCGCGTCGATCCCCAGTAGGCCGAGCCCGCGTGCGAGGACGCGGGCGGTGTGTGCCGCGAGGGCGAGCCGACTCTCGCGGGTTGGGCCCTCGGCCTTGAGTACCGGGCAGTGTTCGTAGAACGTCGAGAACGCGGTGGCGGTCTCGTACAGGTAGGTCGCCAGGCGATGCGGCTCGGAGTGCCGGACGGCCAGCGAGACGGCTGCGGGGTACTGGCTGAGTTTGAGCGCGAGGGCCCGCTCGGCGTCCTCGATGAGCTCCACCCGCGGAACACTGAGCGCGTCGTCGGCGTTCATCTCCGCTCTGCGGAGCAGGGAGTGGATGCGCGCGCCCGCATACTGCAGGTAGACGGACGTGTTGCCGTCCAGCGACAACATGCGGTCCCAGTCGAACAGGTAGTCCTTATCGCGGGCGACCGACAGGTCCGCGTACTTGACCGCGCCGATCCCGACCGCGTGGGCGATGCTGGCCTGCTGCTCGGGCGCGAGGTCGCTGCGTTCGGCGACGACTTCGGTGGCGCGCCGGACGGCCTCGTCGAGGAGATCGGCGAGCTTGAGGCTCGCACCGGACCGGGAGGCGAGGATCTTGCCGTCGCTGCCCAGGACGCTGCCGAACGCCACGTGTACGGCGCGGGCGGTCGTGGGCAGCCAGTCGGCCTCGTGGGCAGCGGCGAAGATCAGCTCGAAGTGGAGGGACTGGGGCGCGCCGACGACGTACAGCAGGTCGTCCGCCTTGAGCTCCTGGGAGCGGTAGCGGATGGTCGCGAGGTCGGTGGTGTCGTAGTTGTAGCCGCCGTCCCGCTTTCGGATGATCAGTGGCATCGGATCGCCGTCGCGGTTCACGAAGCCGTGCGGGAACACGCACAGCGCGCCTTCGGAGATCCGTGCGAGGCCCTTGGCGGTCAGCTCATCGCAGGTCGGTGCGAGCACGTCGTTGTACGCGGACTCGCCCTTGTAGTCGACGGGGCTGAGCTTGACACCGAGCTTGGCGTACACCGCCTCGATGTGTCTTTTGCTCTCGTTGAGCAGTCGTTCCCACAGGACGAGCGTGGCGGGGTCACCTGCCTGGAGCGCGACGACCCGCTTGCGGGACCGCTCGGCGAATGCCGGGTCCGCGTCGAACTTGCGCGACGCCTCGACGTAGAAGGCGTTCAGGTCGGCGATGTCGATCTCGTCGCCGCCTGCGAGGCCTTCGTCGACCAGGTGCTCGACGAGCTTGCCGAACGGGGTGCCCCAGTCGCCGAGGTGGTTCTGCCGGATCACCTCGTGGCCGAGTTCCTCCAGCATGCGGACGAGGGCGTCGCCGATGATCGTGGAGCGCAGGTGCCCCACGTGCATCTCCTTGGCCATGTTCGGCGAGCTGTAGTCGACCACGACCCGCCGCGGGTCCTGCAGGGGCAGACCGAGCCGGGTGTCGGCGGCCAGTTCCAGCAGGTTCGAAGCGAGGAATTCGCTGGTGAAAGTCAGGTTGATGAAGCCGGGCCCGGCGACTTCAGGCGCTTCCAGGCCGGTGGTGTCGAGGTGCGCGGCGATTTGCTCGCCGACCTCCCGGGACGCCAGCTTGAGCTGCTTGGCGAGGGGCATCGCGGCGTTGCACTGGTAGTCGGCGCGTCGGCCGGGCGCGGAGGGTCGGATCACGGCCTGTTCGCCGCTGATCTCGATGCCGAACGCGGCGCGAACGGCGCGAGCGACACGTGCCTCCAACTCGTTGCCCAGGTCGGACAGCACGACGACTCCCTCTTGCTCGGTGGAATGGTGCGGTCAGGCTACCGCCGGGGCCCCAGATGCTCCCCAGAGTCGACATTGATGACCTGCCCAGTTACCGAAATGGCATGCTCCAAAAACCGCAAAGCCATCGACAGGTCGTCAAGGCGGGCGGGTCGCTGGAGCACCGCACGCTCTCGGGCCTGGTCGACGAGCCAGTTCGGCCCGTGGCCGGCATCGACCGGGGGGAGGACCAGGCCCGGCGCCAGAGCGTTCACCCTGACCTTGGGAGCGAGCGCCTTCGCGAGCAGTAGCGTCGACTGGGCGAGGGTGTGCTTGGCCAGCTCGTAGTCGAGGCGTTGCCCGTCAAGGAGCCTGAGCCTGGCGTCCAGGACGTTCACCACGTGCCCGCCGCGCCCGCGGGACACGACCCGGACCAGGTCCAGCGGTGCCAGCAGGTGCACCGCCAGGGCGTGGTGCAGGTCGTCCCAGTTGATGCTGGACAGCGGCCGCGTGGCGGGAAACGCCGAGGCGTTGTTGACCAGGAGGTCCACGCGCAGATCCCGCAACACCGCGCTCCACCGGCTCACCGCGCCTTGGTCGGCAAGGTCGACAACGTGCGTGGTGACAGCGGCGCCATATCGCGCCCGGAGGGTCTGCGCCTTAGCATGGAGCCGCGCCTGGTCATGGCCTGTGTGCAGGTGAAGCGTGTAGCCGTCGGCGGCGAGCGCCGCGGCCAGGGCCGCCCCGATGCGCGAGGCGGCCCCGGTGACGAGCGCTGTGCGATATCGAGCCACGGCTACGCCGCTAGTCCGTGCACTTCACAGAACGCCTGCCAGATGGTGGGCGGCCCGGCGATGAGGCGGGTCTGCCGCGCCAGGTGGGTGATCAGTACCCGCTCGGCGGCTGTGAGGTCAGCGGCCCTCTCGACGACGAACAATCGGGAGCGGGGTTCCTCGGTCACGCCTCCGACGCCTATACAGGACCCCATATTGAGGTACAGCCAGTCAGGGCGCCCGACCCGGTCGTAGACGTCTTGCAGGGCGGTGACCTCGTCAGATGTCGGGGTCTGTATCCGGACGGGCATCACGTCGATGTCCGATAGGTAGGGATGCCAGACCCCCGCGGGCGCGCTCACGAGCGAGCCGGACAGGACAAGCGCCACCTGCTGGTCCGCAGGGAATGCCTCGACGAGCGCATCGACGATCAGCCGGTGCCGGGCGTGCTCGACCTCGATGTCCTCGTCGTCGTAGCGGGCGATCAGGTGGGCCGTGATCTTCCGGGCGAACTCGTCGACCAGCCAAACCCTCCCCGGGTCTGGCCCTTGCCGGAGCAGCCCGAGCAGGCCGTCCAACAGTTCCCGAACACGCGCCCGGTTCGTGGGCCCGCCGGGCAGGATCGCGTTGAGCGCCGTCACCTCGGCCTCACCGACTTCGACCAGCCCTGGCGTAAGGATCTTCCCCACGGCGGCCACGGCGTCCGCGGCCAGCCCTGGGGCGACCGCACCCGGCGTGCGCGGCAGATCATCAAGGTAGAGGGGGAGAGTCTCCCGCAGCTCCGCCCAGCGCGGCCCAGGCGGCAGCGCCTCGTCGACCAGGGCCCTGCTCCCCGACGCAGGGATAGGCGACGGCAGGTCAACGACGACGTCGGCGATCCGCGGATCGAACACGGCCATCGTCGGGATCTCCTCCTCACTCCACGACAGGTAGCCCGCCGCGCGCCCGGCGACGACCAGGTCCCCCTGAACGGCGTAGTTCGCGACGCACCGCGCTGCCCGCTGACGTGCGTCGTCGACGTCGACTCGGCTGCTGCCCCAGCGTGCGCGCCGCTGCATCTGCCGCCGCATCACCTGCCGCGCCGCTGTCGCTCCGCCGGGGTCGTCGAGGCAGCGGGCGAGTCGCTCGGCGTACTCGTTCAGCAACTGCTCGTACCGTTCGCGGTCGCTGGCGAGGAACTCGCTGAGCGCCACCACCTCGACCGGCAGAGGCGCCACCGCGAGCGCCTCGACCGCGGCAGCCCGAGCCGCCGGCCACGCTTCCCGAACGGCGGCGGCTCCGTCGGTCCCGGGCGGGAGCATCCAGTTCCGTGCCGGGTCCAGGTCATCGAAGATCACCAGGATCGTCTTGGCTTCGGGCGGCATAGGCACCGTCGGCGTAGCGAGGGCTCGCGCGAGTTCGAGCACCGGATGCGGCTGCTGGCTGCCGGACAGGTCAGCGAGCACCAGCGAGGACGTCGGAACGAAGTACCCGCGGTCGAACTGACAGGGCATGCACATGATCGCGATGGCGCGGCCAGCAAGGGGCGGTGCCCAATCGATCGGCGTACCCATCAGGCCACCTCGCCTAGGCGCAGGCTGTCGCAGGGGTGCAACTGCGGTCCGGCGGCCCGCAGCTCGGCAGCGATGTCCCGGACGCGGCGGCCTCCGATCAGGGCGTCCGGGGCGATGTCGGCCAGCGGAACCGCGACGTGTGCGAACCGGGACACGTCCGGGTGCGGCACCTCCCAGTGCTCCCCGTACGGACCCGTGAGCCCGTCGGTGTGCAGGATGTCCAGGTCGATCGTCCGCGGGCGCCAGCTGGTCGACGGAACGCGGCCAAGTCGCTCCTCGACCAGGGTGAGCGACTCCTTCAGCGCCACCAGGTCGGCGACGTCACGGGCCGTGTAGGTCAGCGCTGCTGCCGCGTTGAGGAAGTCTCCGCCGTTCACGCCGCCGACCGGCGTGCTGCGGTAGACCGGCGAGACCCGCGTGACCGGTCGGAGCTCCGCGAGAGCCTTCACCGCGAGCGGCAAGTTGACGTCGGGCGAGATGTTGGAGCCGAGACCGATGAACACGGTACCCATCGCCTACCGCCGCCCTTCGTGGGCGATTGCGAAGAACTCCTGTCGTGACCGCGCGTCGTCGCGGAACTCGCCGGTGAGGGACGTGGTGAGCGTGATTGTCCCAGGGGCCTGCGCGCCACGCAGGGTCATGCACATGTGCTCGGCGCGGATCATCACACCCACCCCGCGGGCCTTGAGCTGGTCATGCAGGTAGGAGGCGATCTGCTTGGTGAGGCGCTCCTGCACTTGAGGGCCGGAGGCGAACATCTCAACGACCCGCGCGAGCTTGCTCAGCCCCACGATCCGCTCGTCAGGGAGGTACGCGACGACGGCCTGACCCGTGAATGGGAGCGCGTGGTGCTCGCAGAGGCTCACCACCGGGATTCCGTGCTGGGCGACCAGCTCGGTGTACCCCTCCAGATTGGGGAAGGTCGTCAGGTTGAAGGCTCGGGGCGTCATGAGCTCCTGCAGCGCGTGAACCATGCGCTCGGGTGTGCGCCGCGTGGACTCGGTGTCGAGGTCTACGCCGAGCGCGGCGAGGAGGCCGGCGGCGTGTTCTTCAGCCGACAGGGTGCGGGAGTAGGCGGGGTTCGCGAGCTTCATGCGAGAACTCCCGCCGTGGTGCGCTGTGGACGGTTCTGCGGCTCATAGTCGCTCGTGGTTCTCTCCAGCGCGACGCCGACGCTGTCGGTGTAGCGGAGCGCTCCCGGCTTGTGGACGCGGACCCGCACCGAACGGGCGCCGTGCTCGACGATGAGGATCCGTGCGATCGTCGACGCCAGCGCCTCCACCGTCCGGCACGTCGACGACTCGACGAACGCGATGACCGCCTTCGTCGGCGGCTTGTAGTCCCACACGCTCGCAGGGTCGTCGACGGCGTCGACCACGGGGAGCGGGGGCTCGATCCGCAGGTCGATCACGACGTCCGACAGGCCCCGGCGTTCCTGCCCGTGCACCCCGATCACGCAGCGCAGACGCAGACCCTCCACCTCAATGACATCCACGGCGGCCCCCTCCTGGGTTGGTCGGCCCGACGGGTGTGGGCCGTTGCTCCTCAGTGCGCCGCACAAACGCGACGGCGTGGAGAGGGTGTGCGTACTAGTGGCTCGTTACGCAACCTTGCTGGGGTAACTGGTCCATGATCGGATCGGGGAGCTGGCGGCGAAGTTGGTTTTCGGGTGGGTGTTGTGGTTGTGCCAGCGGATGTAGGCGGCGATGGCGCGGT
>NZ_RFFG01000169.1 GCF_003696215.1 Actinomadura harenae
CCGGGCCCGCGGCCGGCGCGGCGGCCGGGGCCGCGTTGGCGGCGGTCCCGACGGCCGTGAGCAGCGGCGCGGCGGCCAGTGCCGCGGTCGCGCAGCGCACGGCGAGTCGTGCAGAAGCCTTCATGGCATCCCCGTTCAACAGATCGCCCCATAGGTCACTGATGTCCCATGGGTCCGTTAGGAGGGTGCCAGTGCGGGCGGGGCGCCGCAATTGATCTTGATTGAAGGCCCCGGAGAAGGCGGGTTTCGGACGGACCGTCTCACACTTTTCGTCCTCAGTGACAAAGGACGGTCATCACGCGGTGACAAACGGCCTTCGCGCCGCGGCGACAGAACGCGTGCTCAACGGCGGACAAGGCCGGACGCCCGGCGGTGGACGGTCCCGTGCGCTCAGACGGTGGCCAGGGCGAAGGCGCCCGCGCCGACGAGGGCGACGGCCCAGACGCGGTCCAGGTCCAGCCAGGCGCGGCGCAGGACGGTCAGCCCGAGGACGTCGTAGACCAGCAGCGCGATGACCCCGGCCGTCACGAACATGGCGAGGGTGTGGACGCCGGTGACGAACACGGCGGCCGAGACCGCGCTGCCCGCCGCGTGGCCGAGCCCGTGCGCGTGCGCGAGGCCCTGAGCGGACCCGGACGCCGTGATGACGGGGAGCAGCATGAGGCCCGCGCCGTGCGCCGACGACATCAGGAACGACCAGCCCGCGAGCTGCCGCAGCGACAGCCGCATGCCGACCCAGCGGAAGTGCCGCTTCGACAGCAGCCGCCACAGGCCGAACGCGACCAGCGCCACGCCGCCGACGACCGCGACGGCCTGCGCCGCCACGACGGACCGGGTGAGCGTGAGGAGCAGCGCGACGGCCCCGACGGACGCGGCGTGCCCGGCGGCGATCGCGGGCAGCGCCTCCAGGACCCGCGTCCGGCTGCGTTCCTGGAGGCCGCGCGCGACCGCGAACAGCCAGCCCATCGCGGGGTTGAGGCCGTGGAACGCGCCCAGGGCGACCAGCGCCGCCAGCGATCCGTCCGTCACGGCGTCCGGTCCGTCCTCGCGATCCGTTCCGTCACGGGTAGCAGTAGGAGTCGGACGAGGCGTCGCCGCCCTGGAGGCGGGTCTGGTGGACGCGGAGGCCGCCGAAGTCGTCGCCGTTCGGGAAGAAACGCGGGTCGAACCCGAAGCCCGCCTCGGACGAGTCGAGCTTGGCCATCCACGCGCCGACGCCGTCCGGGTAGAACTGGTCGTCCCAGGACCGGTACAGGGAGTTCGTCACGTAGACGCGGCGGCCGTCGCGGCTGACCTCGACCATCTGCGGGCCGCCGGAGAGCGGGACGTCCGGCGCGGAAGGGTGCGGCGTGCGGTTCACGATGCCGCCGATCCGGACCGACCCGGCCTCGACCGGGTGGAACGGGTCGGACACGTCGTACCGCTTCAGCTCGCCGGTGCCCCAGCACGACACGTACAGCCAGCGGTCGTCGACCGAAAGGTCGATGTCGGTGACCAGTGGCGGGACGGCCCCGAACGGCTGGATCACGGGCGGCAGGGCGCTCTCGGGCGCGGGCTCGGCGGGGATGGTGATGACCTTGGTGGCCGTCCAGGGGCCGTCCTTCGCGCCGTTCTCGCGGTGCCAGACCCAGATGGAGGACGACAGGTCCTCGACGCTGACCACGACGTTCACGAAGCCGTACTGCTTCGTCGGGTCGTGCGCGGGACGCAGCTCCAGGGCCATCTGGTGCTGGTCGCCGAGGTCGACCCGCTGGACGTGGCGGCGCTTGCGCATGTCCCAGAAGTGGATCGCGTGGCCGTACCGGCGGCCGAGGAGCAGTTCGCCGACGACGCCGTCCTCGATCATGGACGGCGTGCCCCACTCGGACGTCACGAGCACGTCGTGCGCGATGTGCCACCAGGCGTCGTAGGCGAGGTGCTGCGGCCCGCGGTCGACCTCCCAGCGTCCGAGGACCTCGAACGAGTCGTGGTCGAGCAGCGCGATCCCGCCGGGCCCGTCATGACCGTTCGCCCCGCCCAGGGACGCGACGTACAGGCCCTCCGGCCCGCAGTGGACGGTGTGGGGCCGCGAGTACCCGGCGCGCTTGGACAGCTCGTCCGGCTCGAGGATCTTCGCGATCTCGGGCGACGTCGGGTTCTTCTTCACGTCGACGAAGTACATGCGGGACGACCGGAGCCCGGGGACGACCAGGTAGCGGCGTTCGACGTGCGGGTGCGGCGCGTACGGGCACAGCGCGCTGCTGCAGGCGTTCCACCCCATGTGGTGCAGTTCGTCCCCGGTGTTGGGCAGCTCGGTGCGTCCGACGACCGAGCCGTAGGCGGCCGAGTCCGGGTCGGCGTCGAGGACGAGGACGGCGTCCGGCCCCTGGGAGGTCGGGTCGAACGCCGCCACGTAGGCGAGCTTCTCGGGAGGGGCGGAGACGGCGTCGCGCGGGGAGGCGTAGAAGGTGGGGTCCGGCTTCCACAGCGGCATGGCGGCTCCTCAGCGGGGTCCCCCCGATCCTCGCCCGGGGAGCCCTGTTCGCCAAGGGCCGGATCAGGTCACTGTCACCGGATGGCGTACTACCGCGCCGAAGAGGTAACCGTTGTCGTTGTAGGGCTCTGTGTCGGGTTGGGTGTGGCCGGTGTCGTCGGTGGCGCGGGCGAGGAGCTCGTAGCGGCCGGGCCCGGGGGGACGCCAGGGCAGGGACCAGCGCACCCAGGCGTCGGAGTCGGCGTGGAGTTCGGCCCGCCGCCAGTGGGCGCCGCCGTCGGTGCTGACGTCGACGCGTTCGACGTGGCCGGTGCCGGACCAGGAGCGGCCGGTGAGGGTGATCTCTCGGCCCGCGGCGTCCTCGAAGGTCGCGGGGAGAGGGAGTTCGAAGGCGCTCTTGACGTTCATCGTGGTGAGCGGGGCGCCGCCCTCGGGCGGGAGGCCGGGGCCGAACATGCGGTAGTAGCGGGTGTTCCAGGGGGACGTCAGTGCGTGGTCGGCGACCTGGATGTCGCCGAGCCACTTGATGGACGCGATGCCGACCCAGTGCGGGACGACCAGGCGCGCGGGGAAGCCGTGGTCGGGCGGCAGGGGCGCGCCGTTCATCTCGTACGCGACCAGGACGTCGTCGAGGGCCTTCGCGATCGGCAGCGGACGCCGGACGCGGCCCATGTTCACGCCCTCGTCGACGAAGTCGGGGTCCAGGCCGCGGGGGAGCAGGTCGACGGCGTTCGGGGAGAGGCCCGCGCGGTGCAGGACGTCCGCGAGCGGGACGCCGCGCCAGCTCGCGACGCCGATGCCGCCGAGCGTCCAGGGGGTGCCGGTGACCCGCTCGTTCTGCTGGGTCTCGAAGAAGGAGCGGCCGGTGCCGGTGCACTCGATCGCCGTCGTGACCGTCCGGGCGGGCATGGCGCGCAGCTGCTCGTAGGTGAGCTCGAAGGGGCGGTCCTCGGGCGGGGAGCCCGTGAGGCCCGTGCCCCAGAGCCTCAGGCGCCACGTCCGCTCGTCGATCCGGGGGGTGACCACGTGGTTGCGGACGAAGAACTGGTCCACGGGCGTGATCGGGCCCTGCCCGGCCATGGCGTCCCAGCGCATCTCCGCGTTGGAGTCGCGTCGGATGAACAGCTCCGGCGGCAGGGGTTTGACGATGCCCGGGGCGGGGGTGTCGTTCGCGTCGTTGCGCACGTGATCATTCAATCGAAGGCGTGGGGGCGGTCGCCACGAGGCAGGCCGGTGAGCCGTGCCTTCCCGGCGGCTAGGCTGTGTGGCGTGGCGCACAGCACCTCCCCTCCGCCGCGTCCGGCGTCCCCCGGCGCGCTCGCGGAGCTGCTCGAAGAGCACGCCTACCTGTGCGACGACGGGCTCGCCACGGCGTGCTTCCTCGCGCTGCGCATGGGCCGTCCGCTGTTCCTGGAGGGCGAGGCCGGGGTCGGCAAGACCGAGCTGGCCAAGACGCTCGCGCGGGTGCTCGGCGCGCCGCTGATCCGGCTCCAGTGCTACGAGGGCCTGGACGCGTCGCAGGCGCTCTACGACTGGGACTTCCCCCGCCAGATCCTGCACCTGCGCGCCGCCGAGGCCGCCGGGGCGACCGACGCCGCGCGGCTGGAGGGCGAGCTGTACGACCGGCGGTTCCTGCTGGCCCGGCCGCTGCTGCGGGCGCTGGAGACCAGCCCGTCGGTCCTGCTGGTGGACGAGGTCGACCGCGCCGACGACGAGTTCGAGGCGTTCCTGCTGGAGGTGCTGGGCGACTTCACCATCTCGGTGCCCGAGCTCGGCACGATCCGCGCCGAGACCCCGCCCGTCGTGGTCGTCACGTCCAACCGGACGCGCGAGGTGCACGACGCGCTGAAGCGCCGCTGCCTCTACCACTGGCTGGAGCACCCGGACTTCGACCGCGAGGTCGCGATCATCCGGCGGCGCCTGCCGGACGCGGCGGACCGCCTCGCCGGGCAGGTCGCGCGCGCCGCCGCGACGCTCCGGGCCGCCGACCTGCTGAAACCGCCCGGCGTCGCGGAGAGCCTCGACTGGACCGAGGCGCTCGTCGCGCTCGGCGCCCGCGACCTGGACCCGGACACCGCCGCGCTGACGCTCGGCGCCGTCCTGAAGTACCGGGAGGACCGCGACCGCGGCCTCGCGGCCCTGTTCGACGGGCGGTGAGGCGGGCGTGCGGGACATCGTCGAGACGGTCGCCGGGTTCGCGCGGACGGTGCGCGCCGCGGGTGTCCGCGCCGATCTCGAACGGGTGCGGGCGATGCTGGCCGCGCTCGACCACCTGGACGTCCTGGACCCGCGCGACGTGTACTGGGCCGGGCGGCTCACCCTGTGCGCCGACCCCGAGGACCTGCCGCGTTACGATCGCTGCTTCGCCGCGTACTTCTCCGGGCGGACGGCCGTCCCGGGGCCCCGCCAGGCGCCGCCGCCCGTCGTCCGGAGCGTCCGTGTCGCGCCACCCGTGCCGGACCCGCCGTCCGGTGGGGACGCCGAGTCCGGCGACGTCCGGGTGACGAGCGCGAGCGGCGCGGAGGTGCTGCGGCACCGGGACGTGTCGCGGCTCGGCCCGGAGGAGCGCGCCGAGATCAACCGGCTGATCGCCCTGCTCGCGGCGTCCGCCGAACCCCGGCGGTCGAGGCGCCTGGTGCCCGCGTCCGCCGGACGGCTCGACCCCGGACGCACGGTGCGGGAGGCGCTGCGGCGCGGCGGGGAGCCCGTCGTGCTCCGCCGCCGCGGCCCGCGGACGCGGCCCCGGCGTCTCGTCCTGCTGGTGGACGTGTCGGGCTCGATGACCCCCTACGCCGACGCCCTCCTCCGGTTCGCGCACGCGGCCGTCCGGGCGTCCGGGGCGCGGCGGGTCGAGGTGTTCAGCGTCGGGACGCGGCTGACCCGGCTGACCCGGGAGCTGGGGGCGCGGGACCCGGACGCGGCCCTGCGGGCGGTCGCGGCGGCGATCCCGGACTGGAGCGGCGGGACGCGGCTCGGCGCGGAGCTGAAGGAGTTCCTCGACCGGTTCGGGCAGCGCGGGACGGCGCGCGGCGCGGTCGTCGTCATCGCGTCGGACGGCTGGGAGCGCGGCGACGCGGCCCTGCTGGGGGAGCAGATGGCGCGGCTCGCGCGGCTCGCGCACCGGGTGGTCTGGGCGAACCCGCACAAGGCGCGGCCCGGGTACGCGCCGCTCACCGCCGGGATGGCCGCCGCCCTCCCGCACCTGTCCGCGTTCACCTCCGGGCACAGCCTCGCCGCCCTGGAGGATCTCGCCCGACTGATCGGAGACCCGGGTCATGCGTGACGTGCTCGACGACATCGCCGCCTGGTACGCGTCCGGGCGGACGTTCGGCCTGGCCACCGTGATCGGGACGTTCCGGAGCGCGCCGCGTCCGCCGGGCGCGGCGATGGCGGTGTCGGCGGACGGCGAGGCGGCGGGCAGCGTGTCCGGCGGGTGCGTCGAGGGCGCGGTGTACGAGCTGGCGCGGGAGGTGATGGCGTCGGGGCTCCCGGTCGTCCAGCGGTACGGGGTGACCGACGGCGACGCGCTCGCGGTGGGGCTGACCTGCGGCGGCATCCTGGACGTGCTGGTCGAGCCGGTCGACGCGGCGTCCTACCCGGAGTTCGGCGAGGTCGTCGGGGCGATCCGGGAGCGCCGTCCGGTCGCGGTCGCGACGGTGGTGGCGGGGCCGGGGCGGGTCGGCGCGCGGCGGGTGATCTGGCCGGACGGGGCGTCCGGGTCGCTCGCGCCCGGCGAGCCGCACGCCGCGCGGCTCGACGCGGCCGTGGACGACGACGCGCGCGGGATGCTCGCGCAGGGCCTCACCGGTCAGCGCCACTACGGGCCGCGGGGCGAGCGGCGCCTGGACGACCTGACCGTGTTCGTGCACGGTTTCGCGCCGCCGCCGCATCTGCTGGTGTTCGGCGCGATCGACTTCGCCGCGGCCGTCGCGCGCGTCGGCAAGTTCCTCGGATACCACGTGACCGTGTGCGACGCGCGTCCGGTGTTCGCCACGTCCAAGCGCTTCCCGGACGCCGACGAGGTCGTCGTGAAGTGGCCGCACAAGTTCCTGGACGAGGCCGACGTGGACGAGCGGACGGCCGTCTGCGTCCTCACCCACGACCCGAAGTTCGACGTCCCGCTCCTGGAGATCGCGTTGCGGACGCCCGCCGGGTACGTCGGCGCGATGGGGTCCCGGCGCACGCACGAGGACCGGCTCGCGCGCCTGCGCGAGGCCGGGCTCACCGAGGCGGAGCTGGCGCGGCTGCGTTCGCCGATCGGCCTGGACCTCGGCGCCCGGACGCCCGAGGAGACCGCCGTGTCGATCGCCGCGGAGCTCGTGCAGCTGCGCTGGGGCGGTTCGGGACGTCCGCTGTCGGACACCGAGGGCCGTATCCACGGCGAACCGTGATCCTGCGGCTACCCTGCCGGGATGACCCTGCACGGAGCGCAACCACCCGCCGGTCTGCTGCTCGCCGCCGGCGGCGGCAGCAGGCTCGGCCGGCCCAAGGCCCTGCTGGAGATCGACGGCGAACGGCTGGTGGACCGCGGCGTCCGCACCCTGCACGACGGCGGCTGCGCGCCGGTCGTGGTCGTCGCGGGGGCCGTCACGATCGAGGTGATCGGCGCGGTCGTCGTGCCGAACCCGGACTGGGCGACGGGCATGGGCTCGTCGCTGCGCGCGGGCCTCGCCGCGCTGCCGCCCGAGTGCCCGGCGGCCGTCATCGCCCTGGTCGACCAGCCGCGCGTGACGTCCGCCGCCGTGTCCCGGCTGCTCACCGCGTTCGAGGACGGCGCGAGCGTCGCCGTCGCCACCTACGACGGGAAGGCGCGCAACCCGGTGCTCATCGCCCGCGAGCACTTCGCCGCCGTCGCCGCGTCGGCGGAGGGCGACGTGGGCGCGCGCCCGTTCCTGCGCGCGAACCCGGACCTGGTCACGTCCGTGCCCTGCGACGACGTGGCGTCCCCGGACGACATCGACACGCCCGCCGACCTCGCCGGGTACATCGTCGGCCCGAGCGTCGACGCGTCCTAGGCGAGGACTGTCCTGGGCCGGAGGGGACGCTAGGCCGGAAGGACGGACGGGTCGACGGCGCCGCAGTCGACGGCGCGCTGGAGGCGGGCGGTGAGGGCCCGGATCGTGGCGGGCTCGTCAAGGACGCTGCCGCCGCCGCCCTCCTCGGCGGCGGATCGCTCGTGCCACGCGCGGACGCGGGCGACGGCGTCGTCCACGCCGGCGAGGTGGAAGGCGTAGACGGCGGCGTAGCGGCTCGGCAGGTGCGCGGGGTGCAGGTCCCAGCCCTGGTAGAAGCCGTTCGCGAGGGAGTGCTGGACGTGCCCGGCGTGCTCGGCCCAGGTGCGCAGGACCTCGGCGGCCGAGTCGTCGCGCGGGACGACGTTGGACGAGCCGTCCGACAGGCGGACGCCGGTGCCCGCGAACGTCACCTGCATGACGTTGCGGGCGAAGTCGCAGGCCGGGTGGTCGAGGCGCTGCTGCTCGGGCGGCAGCCCGCAGGCGGCGGTGTAGTCGAACACGCCGAAGTGCGCGGCGGTCAGCCGTCCCCGCGCGGCGTCCGCGATCGCGCGCAGCCCGATCCGGCCCTCGTGGTCGACGATCGCCTCGGTGGTCTCGACCTGGATCTCGAACCGGAGGATGCCGCCGGGCAGGCCGAGCGCGCCCTCGAGCCGCTCCAGGAAGTCGGTGAAGACCGTGACGTCCTCGGCCATCACGATCTTCGGGAAGGTGATGGTGAACCCGCCGGGCAGGCGGCCGAGGCGGTCGCGCAGCGCGGTGAGGAAGGCGTCCAGGGTGCGCATCGACCGCTCGTGCCCGCCGTCGGCGAACGACTTGACCCGCAGCCCCCAGTAGTGCGGCAGGGTGCGCGCCTCGTAGGCGGCGGCGACGGACTCCACGACCTTCGCGACGTGGCCGTCCTCCTCGGCGTCGGGGCGGACGCCGTAGCCGTCCTCGAAGTCGATCCGCAGGTCCTCGACCGGCTCGCCCGCGAGCTTGGCGGCGACGCGCTCGTGGACGGCGCCCGCGAGCTCGGGGTCGAGGCCGAAGACCGTGCCGAACGTCCCGGCGCCGGGCGCGTGCGCGTTCAGCAGGCGCAGCGCCTCGGCGCCGTACTCGGCGGCGGTGCCGGGGGAGAACCGGTCGGCCGGGACGTAGACGGTGTGCACCGGCTGCCGTCCCTCGGCGGGCCCAGGGAAGGTCGCCGCGTGCGTCTCGCGGATCGCGGCGACGCGGGCGGACAGGTCGTCGATCGACGGGACGCTCAGGTTCACCCCGCCATGATCCCCCATGAACCGCCCGTACGGGTGCCCGGAGCGAGATCGATCCGGTCCGTCCCGGTGACGAACGCGTTCGGCGGCGCGGTCATCGGCTCGACGGCGAGGCCGAGCCTGCGGTGCTCCTCGGGGATCGTGTCGGCGGTGTACACCTCGATCCACGGGTG
Organism: Actinomadura harenae; assembly: GCF_003696215.1. Lineage (GTDB taxonomy): Bacteria > Actinomycetota > Actinomycetes > Streptosporangiales > Streptosporangiaceae > Spirillospora > Spirillospora harenae. Next base: position 8,912 of record NZ_RFFG01000169.1, read on the forward strand.
CGCCTCGTCCGCCCAGAGGGACACCGTCCGCCCGTTCCCGGTGAGGTGGGTCCAGGCGCGCCCGCGCTCGTCGCGGGCGAGGCCGGTGTAGGCGTTGTCGATGCTCCGCGACCCGAGGACGGCGCCGCCGCGCAGGTCGCGGTCGGTGCCGTCGACCGCGACGGGCGCGTCGAGGGGGATCATCCGCTCGCCCGCCGGGAGGAAGCGCGCGGCGTCCAGGGTGACCTCGCACGCGTCGATCGGGACGCCGACGGTCAGGTACGGGTGGGCGCCGTGCGCGTACGGCGCGGGACGGGTGCCGGTGTTCTCGGCGGTGAGCGTGACGGTCAGGCCGTGCTCCGCGTCCAGGACGTACTCGGCGGTCAGGGCCAGCTGGAACGGGTAGCCCTGCGCGCCGAGGATGGCGAGCGTGAGGGTGACGCGGTCGTCGGCCCGCCCGGCCTCGGTCCACGCCGCCCAGCGGGCGAGTCCGTGGATCGCGTTCCCGTACCGCGGCTCGGACACCGCGAGCTGGTAGGACGCGCCGTCGAAGGTGTACCGGCCCCCGTCCACGCGGTTGGGGAACGGGACGAGCAGCTGGCCGAAGGCGGCCGGGGCGAGCGTGTCCGCGTCGTGGGTCAGGACCAGGTCGCGTCCGTCCAGCGTGAGCTCGCGCAGGCTCGCGCCCGCCTCGGTCACGACGGCCCGGTAGGGGCCCGCGGTCAGGACGTGCTGGGTGCCGGTGAGGGGACGCTGCTCGCTCATGCGCGGCAGCGTATCTCCCGGCGATCATCCCGTCCGACGCCGCGGTCCCGGAACCGGGTGGTCGCGGGCTCAGGCGATGGCCGACTCGGGCGGTCGCGGGCTCACACGGCGGTCGGCGCGGTGATCGGCGGGGCGGTCGGCGGGGGGCCAGGCGCCGTCCTGGTGGGCACTGCTCTGGTGGGCGTCGTTGTGGCGGGTGGCGAGGGCGAGGGCGGCGCGGCAGCCCGCGAGGACGCCCCAGGCCAGGTCGGCGCCGGACGTGTGCCCGACGGTGAGCAGCCGCCGGACGGCGGGACCGGCCGGTTCGTGCCCGGCGACGCCGCGCAGGACGGCCGCGACCTCGCCCCCGGCCTGGCCCTTGGCCCCGCAGTGCAGCAGGGTCGCGGCGAGCGCGGTGGTGCGGGTCTCGGCGTCCTCGGTGACGGCCGCGCCGAGCCAGTCGGCCAGCCACACCGCCTTCTCGCCGCCCTGGACGGCGCGTCCGAGCAGCCGGGACGCGACGAGCAGCCCGGCGAGGACGTCGTCGCCGCTCGGGGTGAGGCCGGGGCCGAGTCCGACGATGCGCTCGGCGGCCTCGACCGCGCCCGCCAGGTCGCCGTCGGCGCACGCCTCGGCGAGCCGCGCGGGGCCGCGGTGACCGGCGAGACCGCCCGTCGCGGCGGGGCCCGCGTCGCGGAGCGCGATCTCGAGCGAGTGGATCCCCCGGGTCAGGGAGGCGGGGGTCATCGCGGCCAGAACCGGCGTCGGATCCCACCAGCGGCGGGCCTTGACGTGGAAGCCGCACGTCTCGACGCGTCCCTCGCCGATCCACGCCTCGGCCCCTTCGCGGATGCCCGCGAACGGCCGCTCGCGCGCCGGGACGACCAGGACGACGGCGTTCGGCAGCCGCACCGCGCCCTCGGTGACGACGGCCAGCACGCGGGGCTCGGGAACGCCTCTGACCTCGAGGTACACGGCCGCGGGGAACACAGCGATCACGCGCGCCGGACGCCTCGGGGCGTCCAGCAGGCGGCGCAGGGGGAGCGCCGCGGCGCCCGCCGGGGAGGGGCCCTGCCGGGCCGTCGGCTGAAGCGGTTCGCGGACCGGCACGCCCACCCAGCCTCCCGGGACTCGTCGCCCGGCCCGCGTCGCTGCGGGCCGCAGCCTCTCGGCGACCGTAGACCCCCGTGCGGGAGGGGCGTATGGGAAAAGCTGCCAAGGATGCTTGTCATGGTTCGTCTTTGTTGTCAGGGTTGATCGCGAAATCGGTATCGATCGCGCCCCCTCCGCGGTCGGCCGAACAAAGGCGAGGTGACACCTGCTATGAGTGACATCCGCGTGAACACGGGCCCACCCGCCCACCGGTTCGCGAGCACCGGCACCCTCACCCGGGGCCTGCCGGTCGGCGAGGTCCTCGACGTCCCGGCGCTCACCGGCGCACGGCTCATCGCCGGACGCGCCGGACTCGGGCGCGTCGTGCAGCGGCTCAACGTGATGGAAGTCCCCGACATCCTGCCCTGGGTCAAACCCAACGAACTGCTCCTGACCACGGGCTACCCGCTGCGCGGCACCCCGCGCGGCCTCACCGGACTGGTCGGCGACCTGGACGAGCGCGGAGTCGCGGCGCTCGCCATCAAGCCCGGCCGCTACCTGGCCGAACCGCCGCCGGAGATGGTCGAGCAGGCCGACCGGCGCGGCCTCCCCCTGATCCTGCTCCCCGCCGACGTCGGCTTCGACGACATCCTGAACCAGGTGCTCACCGACATCCTCAACCGGCAGGCGGCCGTCCTCGCCCGCACCGAGGAGGTGCACCGCGCGCTCGTCCAGACCGTCCTGTGCGGCGGCGGGCTGCGCGAGGTCGTGGACGAGGTCGCCGCGCACCTCGGCGCCGCGGTCGCGGTGCTGGACGGCGAGCGGCGCGTGCTCGCCGCCGCGGGAACCGAGGACCAGGTCCGGGCCGTCCGCGCGGTCGCGCTCCGCGGCGACGCGGGCCCGGCCGCGGCCGAGGGCGACCATCTGGTCGTCCCGGTCGTCGCGGGCGGTTTCGACCACGGGCGCCTGGTCGCCTACCGCCCGGACGGCGCGCTCGGCGAGGGCGCCCTCGGCGTCCTCGAACGCGCCGCGACCGTCGCCGCCCTCGTGGTGACCAAGCAGCAGGCCGTCGCCGCCGTCGAGAGCAAGTACCGCGCCGACTTCCTCCGCGACATCCTCGCCGGACGCGCCGGGGACGACGACCGCGTCATCGCGCACTGCGCCGGCTTCGGCTGGGACCTCGACCGGCCGGTCCTGGTCATCGTCGCCGAACTGGACGGGCGTCCCCGGCCCGAACCCGACCAGGCCGTCCAGGGCGCGCAGGCCGCGCACTCCCCGCACTCCGCGCATGCCTCGCAGGCCCGCCCGGCGCGTCCGGCGGCCGACGGCCGGGGCCGCGGACGGGCCGACGCCTCGTCCGCGACGGGGCCCCGGCCCCTC
>NZ_RFFG01000017.1 GCF_003696215.1 Actinomadura harenae
CCCGCCCGCCTCCGCGCCCGCGCCCGCGCCCGCCACCCCGCCCAAGGCCGCGACGCCGACGCCGCCCAAGGCGGCCGCTTCTCCGCAAGCCGCAGCGCCACCGAAGGCCGCAGCGCCGCCGAAGGCCGCCGCGCCGCCCAAGGTCGTTCCGCCTAAGGCTGTGGTGCCGCGGGTTCCTGCTCCGCAGGCCGCTGGGCCGCAGGTTGCTCCGCCGCGGGTGGTGGGGCCTCGGGGGTCGGCTCCGCATCGGCATCGTGGGCATGGGCGGCATCGAGCGGCGGCGGGGATGCACAGGCCGCATGCCGTGGTTCCCCGGGTTCCGCATGTGCCCGTGCCGCGCGCCGTCGCTCCGCGGCCGCCTCGCGTGCCGCACGTCCAGCCGGGGCCCGCCGTGCCTCCGGCGCCGGTGCCGCGGATTCCGGTGCCGCATGAGAACGTGACGCCGCTGGTCCCGCAGCCTCTCGTCCCGGGGGTGCCGCCTGTGCCGCACTCGCCCGTGTCGCGTCCGGGCGCGCAGTCGTTGGCGCCGTCCGGGATCCCGGTGCCGACGCCGCCGCCCCAGCAGGGGCCGATGGACATGCCGACGATCGGGGCCGGCGCTCCGACGTCGCCGACCGCGGTGCTGCCGACGATCAGGCCCGGGGCACCGGGGCAGAACGATCCGCTTCCCGGGCCGTCCGGGGAGTCGCAGATGACGCTCGTGTCGCCGATCAGCGACATCAAGGACGCCAAGGACTGGGCCATCGTGCTCGGGATCGTCCTGGTCGCCGAGGTGGTGCTGCTGTGGGGCGTGGCGTGCCTGTCGCTGCTGCGGCGGAGGCTGACGCTGAGCCGGACCGGGGCCTCCTCGGACGCGACCGCGACCGCAGGCGCGACCGCGACCGCGGCGGCGGGTGCGGGCGGTAGCGCGGGCAGCGGTGCCCGCTGGTGGTCGCTTCCTCGTCTCCGCAGGTCTTGACCTGCGGAGACGGCGTCGCGGCGGACGGCCGGTCCGTCCGCGCGCGATATCGACATCGCTCGCTTTTCCGCCAAGAGGGCTTGTCACCGGAGTGACAAAGGCGGCCCGGGGTAATGTGCGTCGAGGCTAATGCCCGCCCCGGCTACCATCCGGTAGCTTTCACGCTGCACGCTCTCATGCCGCCACCGCAACGCACCCGCCGGGAGACCGGCGAACCGCCGGGCGGCACGCACGTCCGCCGACGGCGTCCCGGCCCATCGGCCGCCGTCCGGCCCATCCCCCCGGGAGTTGGATCCATGGCACTGGGCTCGCTGCTTCCCGACTTCGCGCCCGGCGGTTCCGGCCGGATCCCGCTGGTCCAGCGGGTGGCGCGGTGGGCGCGGGAGCGGCCGGACGACCCGTCCTGGACGTTCGTGGAGTACTCGTCCGACCCGTCCGGCATCCGGACCACGCTGACCTGGGCGGAGAGCGACCGGCGGGCGCGGGCGATGGCGACCCGGCTGCGGCGGGCCGCCGATCCCGGCGACCGGGTGGCGCTGCTGCTGCCGCAGACGCCCGACTACCTGATGACGATGCTCGGCGCGATGCTGGCGCACGTCGTCGCCGTCCCGCTGTTCTCGCCCGACCTGCCCGGCTACGCGGACCGGCTCATCGGCGCGTACACCGACTCCGAGCCCGCCGTGGTCGTCACCTCGCGCGGCGCGCTCCCGCAGGTCGAGAAGTTCCTCGCGGACCACGACGTGCCGCGCCCGAAGGAGATCGTGATCGCCGAGGACGTCGACGTGTCCCTCGCGGACGCGTGGACGGACGAGCCGGTCGGCTTCGACGACCTCGCCTACCTCCAGTACACGTCCGGCTCGACGCGCCGTCCGGCCGGGGTGGAGATCACGCACGGGAACATCACCGCGAACGCCAGCCAGATGTGGGCGGGCTGGGCGCCCGAGCGGCCGGACCCCGAGCTGGTCAGCTGGCTGCCGCTGTTCCACGACATGGGCCTGATCGCGACGATGGCGATGCCGCTGGTGAACGGCGACCACGTGATCTACACCGAGCCGATGGCGTTCATCATGAACCCGATGCGGTGGATGCGGCTGATCGCCGAGCGGCCGAACAAGAACGTCTACACGGCCGCGCCGAACTTCGCCTACGAGTACGTCGTCGCGCACGCGACCCCGCAGAAGCTGGACGGCCTGGACCTGTCCGGCCTTGTGACCTGCCTGAACGGCGCGGAGCCGATCCGTCCGGCGACGCTGTCGGCGTTCGCGGAGAAGCTCGCGCCCGCCGGGCTGCGGGCGGGCGCGCAGGCCCCCGGCTACGGGCTGGCCGAGGCGACGGTGTTCGTGTCGGCGGCCGCCGAGGACGCCCCGCCCAAGGTGATCACCGTCGACCGGGAGGCGCTCACGCAGGGCCGGGCCGTCGTGGTGGCCGAGGACGCCGTGAACGCCAACCCGCTCGTCTCCTGCGGACGTCCCGTCGGGCAGATCGTCGCGATCGTCGACCCGGAGACCCGCCGCGAGCGGCCGGACGGCGTCGTCGGCGAGATCTGGGTGCACGGCCCGAACACCGCGCCCGGCTACTGGCGCAACTCCGAGCGCAGCCAGGACACCTTCGGCGGACGCCTCGCCGAGCCCGGCGACCTGCCCGAGGGCCCGTGGACGAAGACGGGCGACTACGGCATCGCGCGCGAGGGCGAGCTGTACGTCACCGGCCGCATCAAGGACCTCATCATCGTCGACGGCCGCAACCACTACCCGCAGGACGTCGAGCTGACGACGGAGGAGGCGCACCCGGCGGTCCGCGCCGACCACGTCGCGGCGTTCGCCGTGCCGGGCGGGGAGACCGAGCTGCTGGTCGTCGTCGCCGAGCGGAACCGGCGGGTGCCGCTGGCCCGGCTCGACCTCGCCGAGGTGGAGAACGCCGTGCGCGGCGCGGTCAACGTGGAGCACGAGATGAGCGTCCACGCGTTCGTCCTGATCGAGCCGGGTGGCGTGTCGCGCACCTCGTCCGGCAAGATCGCCCGAGCCGCCACCCGGCGGCGGTACCTCGCCGGGGAGCTCGCCACCACCGAGGCGAGGCTCGCGACGCGGGCGGCCGCACGCGGATAGCCCGGTTAGGCTCCCCGGCACCGGGGACGCTCGAACGACTTCTGGAGGACCATGCTCGGGGGGCTGGGCCGTCTCATCCAACGGCAGCGCTGGACCAGCCTCGTCCTGATCCTGCTGATCACGGGGTTCGCGGCGCTCTGGGGCGCGGGCGTGCTGGCGAAGTTCAAGCAGGGCGGGTTCGAGGATCCCAAGGCGTCCTCGACCACCGTCGCCAAGCTCGGCTCGACCTATTTCGGGAGCACCAACCCCGACGTGCTCGTGCTCTACAAGAGCGACACGATGACGGTGGACGACCCGCGCTACCAGGCGGCGGTCGTCTCCACGGTCGCGCGGCTGCCGAAGGCGTACGTCAGCCAGATCATCACGTACTGGTCGTTCGACAAGAAGTCGGACGCCGACAACCTCGCCTCGCGCGACCGGCACCAGACGATCGTCACCCTGAAGATCGCCGGGGCGAACGACACCGTGCGCGGGGAGAACTACCTCGCGGTCAAGGACCATCTCAAGGCGCCCGGGCTCGACACCCGGCTCGGCGGCGGGTTCCCGCTCGGCACCGAGTTCGGCACGCAGGTCGTCGCGGACATCGTGCACGCCGAGACGATCACGGCGATCCCGCTGTTCGTGCTGCTGGTGATGCTGTTCGGCGCGGTGACGGCGTCGCTGCTGCCGATGGTCGTCGCGCTGTTCTCGGTCCTCGGCGGGCTCGCCGTCCTGCACCTGGTGACCTACGTCGCGGACGTCACGTCGATGGCGCTCGAGGTCGTCACGATGATGGGCGTCGGCCTCGCCATCGACTACTCGCTGTTCGTGGTGAGCCGGTTCCGCGAGGAGCTGGAGCACGGCCAGCGCGCCGCCGGGCTGCCGCCTGGGAAACCCTGGAAACAGGGGGCGACGCGGGCCGACCGGCAGGCGGCGAAGAAGGCGCACCGGGCGCTGCCGCGGGACGAGCGGCGGACCGTCCGCCGGGAGTACAAGAGCGCGCTCAAGCCGGTCGTGCGGACCGCGCTCGGCCGGACGCTCGCCACCGCCGGTCGGACGATCATGGTGTCCGGCGTGACCGTGTCCGCCGCCCTCGCCGGCCTGCTCCTGTTCCCGCAGATGTTCCTGCGGACGATCGGCCTGGCCGGGATCGCGACCGTGCTGGTCGCGGTGTTCGGCGCGACCGTCCTGCTGCCGACGATGCTCGCGCTGCTCGGCCCGAAGGTCGAGTTCGGGCGGATGCCGTGGCGGCGCCCGGACGCGCACCGCGACCCGGACTCCGGTTTCTGGTTCCGGCTCGGCACCAGCGTCATGCGGCGTCCGCTGCCGTACTTCGCGGCCGTCCTGGTGGTTCTCGGCGTGATGTTCGGGCCGTTCCTGCACGTCCAGTTCGGGTCGATCGACGCGCGCGTCCTGCCGAAGGACAGCCCGTCGCGCGGGGTGTTCCAGACCGTCCAGAGCCAGTTCCCGAACCAGACGGCCGAGCCGATCGACGTCGTCCTGTCCGGGGACCTGGTGCCGAGGCACTGGACGCCGTCGAGGAAGGGCGACAACATCCCGCCCTTCCTGGAGGACTTCCGCAGGCGGCTCGCCGCGATGCCCGGCGTGACGGACGCCAAGTTCACCGGTTACGCGGGCGACTATCCCGGCGTCCGGATCTCGGTCACGCACAAGTACGCGCCCATGGACGAGCACGCCCAGCGGCTGGTGAAGGACATCCGGCACCTGTCCCTCTCCAAGGACGGCGTCCCGATGCACATCGACGTCGGCGGCGCCACCGCGGGCCAGATGGACCTGATGTCGAGCCTCATCCGGACGCTGCCGAAGATGGCGCTGTTCGTCGGCGTCGCGACGTTCGTCCTGCTGTTCATGTTCTTCGGGTCGGTGGTGCTGCCGCTCAAGGCGATCGTCATGAACGTGCTGTCCATCGGGGCGTCGTTCGGCGCGATCGTGTGGGGCTTCCAGTACGGGCACCTCGCGGGCGTCCTGGACTTCACGCCGACCGGAAGCGTCGAGGCGACCTCGATGATCCTCATCCTGTCGGTCGTGTTCGGCCTGTCCATGGACTACGAGGTCTTCCTGCTGTCCCGGATCCGCGAGGAGTGGGACCACAGCCACGACAACCGCATGGCCGTCGCGCGCGGCATGCAGAAGACCGGCTCGATCATCACGAGCGCCGCGCTGCTGTTCCTCGTCGTCATCGCCGGGTTCTCGATGGCCGGGATCACCGTGGTGAAGCTGATCGGCGTCGGCATGTTCGTCGCCGTCACGGTGGACGCGCTGCTCGTGCGGTCCCTGCTCGTCCCGGCGACCATGCGGTTCATGGGACGCGCGAACTGGTGGCTCCCGGGCTTCCTCGCGGGCCTGCACGCGGCCCTCGACCTGCGGGAGCGGGACGAGCCCCTGCCCGGTACGCCCGCCCCGGCGGCGGCCGCTCCCGCGCCGCGCGGGCCCGCGGAGGCCGCGCCGGGCGTGATCGCGGTCGACTGGAAGAGCACCCCGGCGACGGCGAACGGGGAGTCGCGTTCGGGCACGTCAGAGGCGGTGCCGGACATGTCGGCGGACGGTCCGTGGCGGCCCTGGGCGGGCGGACGGCCGGAACCGGGAACGGCCCTTCCGGGTGACTCCCGGCGTGAGATAGTTCCCAACCACGATGGTTCAGGCTGGAGCTGGAACACCGTCAAGGAGAACGATGACCCGTAGGCCGCGTCGCCCCGTCTCCCGCACGATGCCGACGGTGGCCACGGCCGCCGTCATCGCCGGTGCCCTGCTTCCCCTCACGGCGACGACCGGGACGGCGGACGCCGCGACCCTCGCGAAGGCCGACGACGGCGCGTCCATCGCCGCGTACAAGTGGCTGAACAAAACGAAGACGGCGTTCGACATCACGGTCGAATCGCCCGCGCTCGGCGCGCAGCGCAAGGTCCGCGTGCTGCTGCCGAAGGGCTACAGGTTCTCGTCCCCGAAGGCGTGGCCGGTCGTGTACGCCTACCACGGCGGCAACGACTCCTACGTCTCGTGGACGCGCAGCTCCGACATCCAGAGCGTCGCGTCCAAGTGGGGCGTCATGGTGGTGATGCCGGAGGGCGCGAACGGTTCCTACACGAACTGGTTCAACTACGGGAAGGGCGGCACTCCGCGCTGGGAGGACTTCCATATGAAGGAGGTCCGGCAGCTCGTCGAGCGGAACTACCACGCGGGCGCGTCGCGCGCGGTCATGGGCATCTCGTCCGGGGCGGAGGGCGCGTGCACCTACGCCGGACGGTATCCCGGCGAGTTCCGGTTCGCGGCGTGCTTCAGCGGCGTCCTGTCGATGAGCCTGCCCGGAATCCCGGCGCTGCTCATGTACACCAACACCAAACCCGGCGTCGACCCGAACGCGATCTGGGGCATCCCGCGCGTTGACCAGGCGAACTGGGACGCGCACGACCCGGTGAAGCTGCTGTCCAAGGTCCGCGGGACGCGGTTCTACGTGTCGGCGGGCAACGGCACGCCCGGCCCCTTCGACAAGCCCGGCACCGCACCCTGGGACATCGGCTACCTCAGCGAGAAGGCCGTCAACCCGACCGTCCAGGACTTCGCGAAGCGGGCGCGGCAGCTGCACATCCCGATCACGGCGCACATGTACGGTCCCGGACGTCACTCGTGGCCGTACTGGAAGCGCGAGATGCACACCGCATGGCCGCAGATCATGAAGGCCATCGGGGCCAAGCCCGTCCGCTGACCTGGGCGCCCGGTCCGCCCGGCCGTCTCGGGGGCGCGTGCCTCGACGTTCGGCAAGTAGGGTGGACGGGACGGCTCGTGAGCGGAGGAGCGCGCGGACGCCATGTTGGGGCTCCCGGACATCCCACTTCCCGGCACCCGGTCGGCGCTGGAGCCCGGCCGGGCCATCAAGCCCGGACGGCACGGCCTGCCGCCCGAGACCGTGGCCGCCATCCAGCGCGACCGGCTGATCGACGCGTTCGTCCAGGTCGTCGCCGAGCGCGGTTACGCCGGGGCGACGATCGGCCGGATCACCGACGCCGCGGGCGTCACCAAGAAGACGTTCTACACGCACTTCGCCGAGCTGGACGACTGCTTCCTCGCCGCCTACGAGCGCGGCACGGCGATCGTCCTGGAGTGCATGTCCGCCGCGTTCGGCGCGGAACGCACCTGGCCGGACAGCATCCGCGCCGCGCTCCGCACCGTCCTGTGCATGCTGGCCGACGCCCCGCCGTTCGCGCGGATGGCGATGGTCGAGGTGAACGCGGGAGGCCCGCGCGTCCGGCGCGCGCGGATCGAGTGCATGGAACGCTTCCGCGCGTTCTTCGCCGGGCCCGGCGAGGTGGCCGTGCCGACCATCGTCGCGGACGCCGTCGTCGGCGGTGTCTACAGCGCCATCTACGTCCAGATCGAGAACGGCGAGACGACGGACCTTCCCGAGTTGCTTCCCCAGCTCACCTACTTCTCGCTGATGCCGCTGATCGGACGCCGCGCCGCCGCCCGCTACCTGGAGACGGCGGCGTCGGAGGCCGCGAAGTAGCCGAGCGTGAACGCGGCGAGCGCGGGCGCGAGATCGGGGAGCTCCCGCGTCCGGCCTGCGGCGACGCGCGCATAGACCGTTCCGTAGAGGCCCCCGATGATCGCGTCCCGCACGACGTCCGGCAGCGCTCCGGGGTCGGGTTCGGGAGCGGGGTCGGGGCCGGAGGCAGGCCCGCGGTCTCGGCCCGGGCCGGGACTGGAATCCGGGACAGGGCCGGGGCTCGGTCCGCGGAGCAGGCCGCGCAGGCCGCCGAGGAACCGCAGCCGTTCGAGGCGGACGCGCGGACCGGCGGAACTGACGTCCAGCAGGCAGGCCCGCGCGTGCTCCGGGGACGCGGCGATCATCGCCAGCACGGTGCCGAGTGCCGCCGACAGTCCCGCGCGCCAGTCGGATCCGGCCGCGCGGAACGCGGCGTCCGCCCGTGACCGCAACAGGCCGGTGCAGTGCCGGTAGAGCGCGACGAAGCAGTCGTCCAGGTCGGTGAACCGGGCGTGGAAGGCCGCCTCGCTGAGTCCGGCGGCGTCCGCCACGTCGCGCGGGCGGGTCCGGGGATAGCCGCGTTCGGCCACGGTGCGCGCGAACGCGCCGAGGAGTAGGTCGTGTTCGTGATCGGGTGTCGTCATCGAGGGCTCCGCTTCGGACCGCCGCTCCCCGGCGTCCGGATCCGGACGCCTCCCTGACTCAGGTTGACATGAAACACCACTTGGTTTCTAGTGGCACTCAGAACTCCCGCATCCGGCCGGTGCATCCACCCCACCCGTCCCGAGAGAGGACGCAGCACATGCCTTCGCGGATCATCAGCACGGCCCTGGCCGCCGCAGCCACCACCACGGGTCTGTTCGCCCTCGCCGCCGCCCCGGCGTCGGCCGCCGGCGGCATCTCCCCGGCCAGCACCCACATCGTCGCCACCAGCAGCAACGTCAAGTTCGCCGGATCCCTGGGCGGGCTGTTCAACTTCTCGGTCACCTGCCAGACGGCGACCGTCGCGTTCGACACCCCGGCGTCGGGCTACGGCCCGGTGAACCTGAACCCCGGCACGCCGAGCAACCCGAGCTTCGTCAACTGCAAGGACAACTTCGGCGGGACCGCGACCATCACGCCGCACGGCGTGTGGACGCTGTCGGCCACCGGCGGGTCCTCGCCCACCGTCACCGTCACCATCCCCACCGGAGGGGCGACCTTCACCACCTCGACGCTGCCCGGCTGCACGGTCACCGCCGCGCCGTCCGCGCCCGCGCCGATCAGCGGCCCGTACACCAACCCGCCGACCGCCTCGATGGCCCTCAGCGCCTCGGTGCCGTTCTCCGGGGTCGGCTGCGGTTCCCTCAGCCCGACCGGTTCGGTGACCGGCACCTTCACCACGAGCCCGGCGGTCACGATCTCCTGACCGTCGTCCTCCTGACCGATGCCTGAGCGGGCCGCCCGGCAACCCCGGGCGGCCCGTCCTGCCCTCCGGCGGACGCCCTCACCCCGCCGTCGGGGGACGCCTTCACCCATCCGTCCTGAGAGAGGACGCGCCATGCCTTCGCGGATCGCCCGCACCGCCGCGACCGCCGCCATCGCCTCGACCGCCCTGGTCGCCCTCACCGCCACCCCGGCCCACGCCGCCGGAGTCACCCCACCCGCCTGGCCGATCACCGCCACCGGATCCGACGTCCGTTTCACCATCAATGCCTCGGCGCCGTACACGATCGTCTGCTCGTCGATGTCGCTCAAGTTCACCACCCCGGCCTCGGGCTATGGCCCAGTGAACGTGAGCCCCGGCACGCCGGGGAACCCGAGCTTCACCAACTGCGGCGACAACTATGCGAGGTTCTGGGTCGCCGCCTCCGCCGGGACGTGGACCTGGACCGGAGCGTCCGGGCCGCCGCCCGCGATGAAGATCGGTGTCCCCGGCGGCGGGCTGACCCTCACCCTCTCCGGCCTCCCGGGTTGCACGATAAGCGCGAGACCGACGGTGATCACCCTCACTGCCGGCGGTGCCTGGTTCAGGGTGTTCAACGCGCCGATCCAGGCCGCCGCCTCTCCTTCGTGCGGGATCCCGGGTGGGGTCCTGACGCTCGGCTTCTCAGCCTCTCTCTCGCCCAGCACCGTGGTCGACATCACCTGACCGTGCTCTGGCAGGGGCCGTACGCCTGCCGCGTCCGTCTTCGTGTGGGGCCGACGTGGCGGAGCGGGTGTGGTTGACAGGGCGGTGCGGATTTGGCCGGTTGAGGTCGCTGTGCGGCGAAGGTCTTGACCTGAGACACTCCCAGGTTTCTATTGGGTGCCCCGGATCTTGATAGAAGGAGGCGATGGCATGCGCCGTCGACGCAATCGCGCCGCGGCCGTGGCACTCACGGCCGTCCTCGGCACGGCCCCCGTGGCCCTGCCGTCCGCCGCCCACGCGGCGGACGCGACCGAGTTCGGGCTCTCCATCCCGGACGTGACGCCGACGGGCGTCGCGGCGGCGAGCGGCGGCGGTGCCTGGTTCACCGAGTCCCAGGGCGGCATCGGCCGGGTCACCACGGACGGAAAGATCACCGAGTACCCGATCCCGAGGAACTCCGCCAAGGGCACCGGGTTCCCGGACGCGATCGCCACCGCCTCCGACGGCGCGGTGTGGTTCACCGACGTCTCCGGCATGGTGCCGCGGGTCGGGCGGGTCGACCCGGCGAGCGGCGCGGTGGCGACGTTCGAGCCGTCCGCGGACGCGCTCCCGGGCGCCCAGATCAGCGGAATCGCGGCGGGCGCGAACGGCGCGATGTGGTTCACGACCGGTTACAACGGGTCGATCGTGAAGATCACCGCCTCTGGTTCGGCCGGTGTCCTCACGACCTTCGCGACCGGCCTCAGCCCGTACTCGGTCACCGTCGGCCCCGACCAGGCCGTGTGGTTCACCTCGCTGGACGGCCAGATCGGACGGCTCGACCCGGCGACCGGCGCGGTCACCACGTACGCCGCGCCCGGCGCGATGGGAGGCGCCCCCGCGGTCGGCGAGATCACCTCGGGCGGCGGCAAGGTCTGGTTCACCGAGCCGGGCAACGGCAAGATCGGCTCGGTGGATCCGGCGTCCGGGCAGATCAGCGAGTTCGCCGTGCCGACCAGCGGTGCGCGTCCGACCGGCCTGACGGTGAGTCAGGACGGCGCGGTCTGGTTCACCGAGTCGTCCTCGTCCAACCTCGGCAAGCTCGACCCGTCCACCGGTCAGATCAGCGAGTACCCGCTGCCGGCCACCCTCTCGGGGCCGTTCCGGGTGACGGTCGGCGCGGACGGCAAGATCTGGTATTCCGCGCCCGGCCGCGGCCGTGTCGGCTATGTGGACCCGGCCGACCCGCCGTCCGGCTTCGCGCACTCGGCGACGCCCGGGTACGGCCCGGGGTTCCCGACCATGGTGTCGGCGACCCAGAACCGCTGCCCGAGCAACAGCCTCTGCATCTCGCAGGTCACGACGGGCGGCAACACCAAGATCGGATCCTTCGCGCTGGACCTGCCGCCCGCGGCGATCCGGATCACGGGATACATCGGCAACCCCGATTCGACGGGCAACCCGGTGCTGAACCCGCCGGTCTCCGGCAAGCAGTTCGAGGGGACCCCGGTGGAGGTCCCGGGCGGCCTGATCGGGCAACTGCCGCTGATCGGCCCGATCCTCGGCAAGACCCCGGCGGCGATGTGGGACGTCAACAAGCTCACCGTCAGCCAGACCCTCGCCGGGCCGGTGCACGTCCTTCAGGTTCCCGGCGGGTTCGGCGCGCAGGCCAGCCTCAACATCCACCTCAACAACACCCTGCTCGGCTCGAACTGCGTGATCGGCCCGGTGCAGGCCAGCCTCTCGCCGACCTTCACCGGCGGTAGCTTCCTGAACGACCCGCAGCTCGGCTGGTCGGGCGGCCAGATGGAGATCAACGCGCCGATCGCCATTCCCAAGGCGTCCGGCTGTGGCCCGTTCGGCCTCCTGGACGGCGTCATCAACCAGATGATGGGCCTGCCCTCACCGGCGGCGAACAACAGCATGAACCTCACCGGCATCCTGACCTTCGGCATCGGCGCCAACGCCTCGAACGTGCCGGACGGCCTGAAGGCCAACCCGTCCAACCCCACGGTCGCGAAGCTCCGTTCGGCGCTCCAGGCCAAGAAGCACGCCACCAAGCCCGCCGCCCACGTCGCCAAGAAGCACACCTACAACCTCAAGTCCCGCCACTGACCCGGTAGGCATCTAAGACGCGCAAGGGACCAGCCTGACGACACAGGCTGGTCCCTTGCAGCGTCGTCCCACCTCAACCACCTTCGCCGGCCCCTCAACGCACCCGGCCCTAGCCGACCCACACGCAGCGCGCCGCCCAAACACACGAGCACCAACTGAGCTCGTCAGCTCGTGCGCCACGAACACCCGAGCCAAGCTTCCCTGCGGACCCCAGGGGGTCTCCTCGAGGACAGCAGAGCCCCCGACCGAGGACGGGGGCTCGCAGGGGGTGGCGTCTACAGGTCAAGCAATCCTTCGCGGATCACCGAGGTCAGCGCAGTGAGCTCGCTGCGAGTGATCTCGAAGTGGCCGTTCTGCGGGTTCTTGGAGTCACGGACTCCCACAGCCCCGTCGATCGAAGCCAGTTCCACGCAGGTGCCCTCTTGGTTGCTGTAGCTGGACTTACGCCACTGAGCAAGCTCAATGTGGTGCATCGGAACTCTCCAGTCGGTCAGTTCAAGAGTGCGTCGTATTGGCTGCGACCATCGCCAGGCTGTCTGGCGGGCTCACTGGGAAGCATCCGGAGTCCGAAGGCTTCTTCCGTGATCGATCAGAGGTCGTACTTGCCGGTCTTCGCCTCACGAACGAAGGCGGCGAAGGCGGCCCGCTCCACCTGGATCATCGGGCCGGGACGGTTCTTGGTGTCGCGGACGGCGACTGTCGAGGCGAGGCTGGCCAGTTCGACGCATGCTCCCTGCTCGCCGGTGTAGCTGCTGGTGCGCCAGTTGGCATGGGGGAATGAGCTCTGCGGCATTGGTACGTCTCTCGTGTGGCGGTTAGGTCACGACGCCTGAGCCTCAAAGACGCGCGCCCTGGCGTCGATGAGATCCAGGCTAGCCTGCGCGCTGAGGGCATCGCCGGTCAGCCGCTGGAACGCGACCTTGACCTTGGCGACGTCCACATCGTCTTCCTCCAGCAGTTCCCCGGTGATGGTCTCGGTGTAGACGGCATCGGGGTCCTGCGGCTCAGGGAACTCCAGCATGGTGAAGGGCCCACCCATGCCTGCGTGTGCGCCAGCCGCGAACGGTGCGACCTGAATGGTCACCTTGGGTAGCTCGCTCAGCCTGATCATGTGGCGCAGCTGGGCGGCCATCACAGTCGCATCGCCCACAGGGCGCCAGAGGACGGCCTCATCGACGATCGCCCATAGGCGGAGCGGGTCACTCGCCTTCAGTGCCTTCTGCCGTTCCATGCGGATCTCGACGCGGTTTTTGACGCTCTCGTCATCGAGCTCGGACGGCCCACGTCGCAGCAGCGCATACGCGTACTCCTGTGTTTGGAGCAGGCCCGGCACCATGAGCGCCTCGAACTGCAAGACGGACGCCGCTTCGGCCTCGAGCCCGATGTAGGTCGTGTAGGACTCGCTGATCATTTCGCGGTAGGGGTGCCACCAGCCGCGTTCGCGGCCCTGCCGGGCGAGCGTGAGTACCTCCTGCCGTTGGCGTTGATCGTCGACGGCGTACAGGTTCAGCAGGTCCTCCATGTCGCGCAGGTTCGGACGCGACCAGACCCCGCGCTCCATTTTGGCGACCTTGCCGACGGTCCAGCCGAGGCGCCTGTCGACCTCGACAGTTGTGAAGGCGTCCCCGCGGTAGGTCTTGAGCAGGGCGGAGAGCCTGCGACGACGAAGGGTCGGGCTCTGCCGGGTCGTCATGGCGGCCTCCTTGCTCACGGTGGGTGAAGTGATCGTAGCCAGCCCCCATCATGCGCGTCGGCGACGCAGACATCTCGGCACTTTCTGGACGATGTCAATTAGCCTATGGCGAGTTTGCATCGTCTAGTGCACCATGGACCCGTACCCGGTCCAGCGAGTTGTCGCGAGCCGCTCCAAGGCCGTGACAGTGAGTGAGGTCGAGATGGCGGATGGTGCAGTGCCCGAAGGGGCGCCCGGCGGCGAACACCTGGAACGACTCCGACTTGAGAACCACCTCCTCAAGCAGATCGTCCGGCAGCTCACCGGCTGGTATCCGGGCTGGGACGACACGGGTCGCCTCTACGCGACCCGGGATCAGAAGCTCACTTCCGCCGAGGTCGACGCCGGAGTGCTCCGCACCGTCCAGGCGGACACCGCGGCCCAGCTCGTGAGCGCCATCCGCCGCGAGCTCAACAAGATCATCGCGACGTCCTGTGCGCGATGACCCGCCCGATTCCTGATCACGGGCGCGCGCTGGGATGCCGGTAGTTCCGTCAGCCGGATTCTGGGGCGCGTGCCTCGCCAAGCCATCGGAGTTCCGATGAGTGATCCGCTTGAAGGGCTCGCCGACGCACTTGCTGCTCGCGGGCTCAGCACCAAGTTCATCCCCGACGCCGACGGTGCCCCGGGCGAGTCCCTCCTCGTCCGGATCAGGGGTGTGCCCAGCATCGGCGACACGATCCGCCTCATCGAAGGACGGATGGTCGATTCCGTCGGCGCTGATCTGGGCGCCGCAGACGAGGCCGACGCGGTCGCCGCGACCATCGCGCTCCGCATGGCGACGCCCGCCCGCTTCGCCGACCACATCCGCGCCAACCCGCCGAGGGGCGCCACGTGAGCATCGAGGTCCTGTCCTCCGCACGCTCACCGCCCTGATCGTCGGGCAACGGATCACATCGCGATGCTGACGCGCCTGTCGGCCGGCCATGGGCACCAGGCGCTGGACAAGGAGGATCAGGAGAGATGGTCACGACGACGTGGAGGTACAGCACGGCGGTCGAATGGCTGCACGGGCCCGGCCAGATGCGCTGGCGGCGCACGTTCTCCGGCGATCCGGAGCAGGTGCCGATCGCCCGTCGTTTCGCCCGGGCGATGTTCGCCGGAGAGCAGTGCGCCGACGTGGTCGAGTTCGTCGTCGCGGAGCTGGCCGGTAACACCCTTCGGCACACACGCTCGTCCAAGTCGGACGGCTGGTTCGGTGTCGAGTTCGCCTACGGTGACCCTGTCTACGTCGGGATCACCGACATGGGTGGCGGCGGCATCCCCGCCGTGCTCCAGGTCGACGGGAACCGGGAGAGCGGACGCGGCCTGTACGTGGTGTCGCAGCTCGCGCTTGCCTTGGGCATTCACGGCAGCCCTGCCCTCGGTCACACCGTCTGGGTGGACATCGACCGCCACAAGACCCTGGAAACCCCACCCGGACTCGCCGTCGCGCTGGTCTCTTAGAACTCCTGACGAGATGGCGTACTCCGGCCGGAAGCCGTTGGCCAACCGAGGCGGAGGTGAGTCAAGATCGCCTCAACGTCGAGGGAGGCGGCATGGTGACGGCTGAGCGGTTGGATCTGGCCCTGCTGCGCGATGACGAAGGCAACAGCGTGCGCATCACCGTGCTCGGCCCCTTGCAGGGTGTGGCCGGTGGGCTCTCCGCGGAGATCGTCGTCGACACGCCGTTCGTGGCAGGCCGCGTTGCCCTCTCGTTGTGGCGATCTCGGCTCACCGAGTGGGGCGAGGCACTGGACCGCCTGGGGGCCGGTGAGGACATCGCCTGGCTGCACGTCCAGCGCGGGCCGGCCGTCCACATCCACTTGAACGGCGAGCGTGACTGCCCCGAGGTCGTCGTTGAGGACGTTCTCGTCTCGATGACGACCGTGCGGGTGCCCATCGACCTGCCGTCCGACTGGATCGCAACCCATCGAGGCATGTTGGCCGCCGTCCTCGACGCCTGGGACGGGCACCTGTCACCGGAGTGAGTTCAGGCAGCGCCGCCAGATCAGGGAGGTTCTGCTGGTCCCGGGGGATGGGCGAGGTGGGGTCCTGTAGGTTCGCGCGGTGTGGGTGGGATTGCGGGGGCCGTGGCTTCGGCGGCTGGGATGTTCGCGGGGACGAACATCGACGACATCATCGTTCTGACGGTGTTGTTCCTGTCGTCGCGGGCGACCGGTAGTCCTCGGGTCTGGCGGATCTGGGGTGGGCAGTACGCCGGGTTCGCCCTTCTGGTTCTGGTGTCGGTGGTCGCGGCGCTCGGGCTGACGATCGTGCCGGACGACTGGGTGGGGCTTCTTGGGCTTGTGCCTCTTGGGCTGGGCGTGAAGGGGCTGGTCTCGGCCGTCCGGGCGAAAGGGGACGGGGAGGGCGGGGTGCCCGCCGTTGCGGCGACTCTGCCTGCGGTGGCGGGGGTGACGATCGCCAACGGGGCCGACAACATCTCCGTCTACACGCCGGTGTTCCGGACGGTCGGGACGGCGTCCACGGTGGTGATGGTCTGCGTGTTCCTGGTCGGGGTCGCGCTGTGGTGCCTGGCGGGGTCCGTGCTCGGGTCGCACAAGAAGGTCATCGAGCTCGTCGAGCGGCATGGGCACTGGTTCGTGCCGACCGTGTTCGTCGTGATCGGCGGAATCATCGTGGTCGAGTCCGGCGTTCTCGGACGGTTCGTCTAGTCCTGCGGGTCGGTGAGGCCCAAGCGCAGGTGTTCCACGTGGTAGAGCGCCTGGTCGAGCAGGGCGGACACGTGGTCGTCGTACAGGGCGTAGACGATGTGGCGGCCCTGGCGGGTGCCGGTGACCAGGCCGAGGTTGCGGAGCAGGCGTAGCCGGTGGGAGCAGGCGGACTGCTCCATGCCGACCTCGGTGGCCAGTTCGGTCGCCGGGAGGGGCCCCTCGCGCAGGCGGGCCAGGATCAGCAGCCGGGACGGCGTGGCGAGGGCCTGGAGGGTGTTGGCCACGTGCGTCGCGCTCGCCGGGGTGAGCGGTGGCGCTGCCGCTGTACCTGGCGGGAGCCCCGGCGTGGACGTGGGGACCCCTGTTCGCGGCCGTGTTCATCACCGGCCTTGTCGTCTGGGACCTGGTCGGTTACCTGCCGCTGCCCCTCGGTGTCGCCGGGCACGAGGGCTCGACGGTGATCGTCGGCCTCAACGGGCTCCGGCTGCTCACCGGGTCCGCCTGGCGTCGCGCGCAGCGGTGGTCACAGGCGGTCGAGGAGCTTCACAGCGCGGGTGACGCCGTCCTCGGCGCGGAGGCGGGCGCCCAGGTCGGCGGCGCGGGTCCTGATCGTCTCGGAGGACGTCGCCCGGCGGATCGCCTTCGCGAGGGCCGGGGCGGTCATCGTCCGGAACGGGACGGGGGCGGGGCCCGCGCCGAGCGCCGCGACGCGTTCGGCCCAGTAGGGCTGGTCGCCGAAGAACGGCGTGACCACGGACGGGACGCCCGCGCGCAACCCGGCGGCGGTCGTCCCCGCGCCGCCGTGGTGGACGACGGCGGCCATGCGCGGGAAGAGCCACGTGTGCGGGACGTCCCGGACGGCCAGGACGTCATCGTCCGAGGTCGCGGGGTCGCCCTGGACGATGCCGCGCCGTCCGGCGAGCCGCAGCGCCGTCCGGACGGTCAGGTCGGTCATCCGCGGGTCCTTCGGGACCATGCTGCCGAATCCGACGTAGACGGGCGGCGGGCCGTCGGCGAGGAAGGCGGCGAGGTCGTCCGGCGGGGTGAAGTCCGGTTCGTCCAGCGTCCAATATCCCGTGAGATGGACGTGGGCGGGCCAGTCCGCCGGACGCGGGACGACGTGCTCGCTGAAGCAGGCGAGGACGAGCGGCTCGTCACGGGGCGCGCCGCGAAGGGGGAGCGGCGGGAGGCCCAGCGCGTCCCGCCGCCACGGGTTGAGGAACGGGCGGGAGAGCTGCCAGGCGATCTGGTCGACGGCGGCGAAGCTCGCGCGGTTGAGCGGCCCGCCGAGCGGGCGCGGGACGAACGGGTGGGGGAACGCGGCGGTCGGACGGCTCGGCTGGAAGTGGATCAGCGCCCACGGGACGTCCAGGTGCTCGCCGAGGTGCCGGGGGAGCAGGCCGAGGGTGGGGCCGAGCAGCAGGTCGGCGTCCTTGGACCCGGCGAGGCACTCGTCCAGCAGGCGGCGCGCGGCCGGGCCGAGGATGCGCCGGAACCCGGTCAGGAAGCGCACCGGGTTCCGGCCGCCCGCGAGGAGTTCCTGGCCCTCGTCGGACGCGAGGATCTCGGCGGGGTCGACGGTCAGCGGCGCGAGGTCGAGCCCGGAGGCGTGCGCGAGCGGCGCGTAGCGGGCGCTCGCGACGAGGCGGACGCGGTCGCCGCGCGCGGCGAGGGCGCGGCCGAGGGCGACGCACGGCTGGATGTCGCCGCGCGACCCGGCCGCGAAGATCACGACGGTCCGGCTCATGGACGTCTCCTCGGTCTCCCGGTCCCTGATCTACCGGTGCTCGGTCTCCCAGGCGTCGCCGCGGGGGATGCGGAGCGGCCCGGTCGTCTCGCTGTCCTCGGGATCGTACGGGCGGTACCAGCCGTCCGGTGGCGGGGGGAGGCCGCGGCGGAGGTTCTCGTCCAGGTAGGAGTGCAGCCCGGAGCGTCCGCGCCGTCCGCCGGAACCCGCCGCGACCAGCACGTCGTCCGACGCCTGTTCCGCGGCGGCGCCGTCCTTCAGTCGGTGTCGGCGCGGCAGGGTCGTGGCGCTGATGAGCCCGCCGACCGCGACGAGCGCCGCGCCGAGCAGCAGCCCGGACGCGATGCTGTGCCGGAACCGCTCCGTCGCCGCCGCCGACGCCTGCCCGGGCAGGTCCTGCACGAGGACGCCGACGACCGCGATGCCGAACGCGCCGGACGCCTCCCGGATCACGTTGAGGATGCCGCTGGCGACCCCCGTCCGCTCCTCCGGGATGGCCTTGAGGACGTACATCGCGAGCGGCATGACCAGCGCGGATCCGGCGCCGACGGTCAGGACGCCGGGCAGCAGGTCGGTGTAGCCGTCGCCGCGCCGGACGAGCGAGAACCAGGCCATGCCGAGCGCCATCAGGCCCATGCCGGAGCCGACCGCGACACGCGGCCCGATCCGTCCGGCGAGCCAGAACGCGACCGGGGTCAGCGCCATGATCACGAACGCGGCGGGCAGCAGCACCAGGGACGACTCGAGCGCGGTGAAGCCCAGGTAGTCCTGCATGAAGGTGGCCGAGTAGAACAGCATGGCCGTGAACCCCATGCCCTGGAGCATCTGGGACACCAGGCCGCCGACGAACACCCGGTTCCGGAAGAAGCCGAGGTGGATCATCGGGTCGCGGGACCACCGCTCGACCGCGACGAAGCAGGTGAACGCGACGAGCGCGAGCGCGAACACGCCGAGCACCGGACGCGCCGTCCACCCGTCCCGCTGGACGGCCTCCAGTCCGTAGACCAGCGCGAACAGCATCGTCGCGGAGATCAGGACGCCCGGCATGTCGACCCGGGCGTCGGCGTTCTCGGCCTTGGACGTCAGCACCACGGCGCCGAGCGCGATCACCAGCACGCCGGGCACGATGTTGACGAGGAAGATCCAGCCCCAGGGCCAGTAGGTGACGATGGACGCGCCGATCGGCCCGCCGAGGGCGGTCGCGGCGCCGCCCGCGGAGACCCAGACGATCGTGCCGAGCGACCGCTGCTTGTCGGTGCGCCCGACGGTGACCATGACGAGCGTCGCGGGGAGCGCGAGCGCGGCGCCCGCGCCCTGGACGACGCGGGCGAGGATGAGGGTCCCGGCGTCCGGCGCGAGCCCGCAGACGGCGGACGCGGCGGTGAAGATCGTCATGCCCGTGGTGAAGCCGACGCGGCAGCCGTAGATGTCGGTGATCCGGCCGCCGGCGACCATCAGGCACGAGAACATCAGCATGTAGCCGGTCGTGACCCACTCGCCGGCCGAGCCGGACATCCCGAGGTCGCGGCGGATCGTGGGGATCGCCTGGATGACCACCGTGTTGTCCATGGTGGTCATGAAGGCGCTCACCGCGACGACGAGCAGTGCCCACCGGTATCGTCCTCGGGTCACGTGGCTCGCCGCTTCCCCCTGTTGAGCGTGAGTGGTAGTGCTGCCCAACTATCCCATCAGGGCACTTCGCTTGCCAGGGGCCCCCGGGATCGCCCGCCGGAGGGTCTTGTCATCGGCGTGACAAGTGGCCCCTGAGAAAAGTGGCCTGTGTGCGCATCGTGAGACGGTCGAAATAGGACATCGTGGACCTCCTCCGTGCCGCACGAACGATCCCGCGTTATTGGGGGAACCCCGCAGATGCACTCCCGTGAGGGGATCGGCGAGGACGCGATCCGCCGGTACCTGGTCGAGCAGATCGCGCGCCGGTCCCGCGTCGAACCCTCCGAGGTGGATCCGGACCGTCCGCTGGAGGAGTTCGGACTCGCCTCCCGCGACGCCGTCGCGGTCGCGGGGGAGCTGGAGCAGCTTCTCGGGCGTGCGCTTCCCGCGACCCTGGTGTGGGAGCACCCCACGATCAACCGGCTGTCCGCCGCGCTCGCGAACGGCGCCGACCTCGTGGTCCCCGCCGCGACGCCCGCGCCGGTCGCCCGGGTCCGTGAGGACGAGCCGATCGCGGTGGTCGGCGTCGGGCTGCGGATGCCCGGCGGCGGCGAGCGCGACCTGACCGGCGCGGACGACTTCTGGCGGTTCCTCCTCGACCGCGGGGACGGCGTCAGCGAGGTCCCGGGCGGCCGCTGGGACCCGTTCGACGACGGATCGCCCGAGGTCGGCGACCTGCTCGCCCGGACGACCCGGCTCGGCGGCTTCCTCTCCGACATCGCCGGGTTCGACGCGGAGTTCTTCGGGATCACGCCGCGCGAGGCCGCCGTCATGGACCCGCAGCAGCGGCTCGTCCTCGAGGTGGCGTGGGAGGCGTTCGAGCACGCGGGCCTCGCGCCCGCCGCGCTGCGCGGCACCCGGACCGGCGTGTTCGTCGGCGTCTCCGCGCCCGAGTACGCCGCGTTCACCGCGTCCGACCTGGCGGCGCTGGAGCCGTTCACCGCGACCGGCGCGGCGCTGAGCGTGATCGCCGGGCGCCTCTCCTACCTGCTGGACCTGCGCGGGCCGTCCATGATCGTGGACACCGCGTGCTCGTCGTCGCTGGTCAGCACGCATCTGGCCGTCCAGGCGCTGCGCAGTGGCGAGGCGGACGTGGCGCTCGCGTCCGGCGTGAACGTGCTGCTGTCGCCGACCGTGACGATGACCTTCGACCTGGCGGGCGGGACGGCGTCCGACGGGCACTGCAAGGCGTTCGACGCGAGCGCGGACGGCATGGTCCGCGCCGAGGGGTGCGGCGCGGTCGTCCTGAAGCGGCTCGCGGACGCCGAGCGCGACGGCGACCGGGTGCTCGCGGTGGTCCGCGGCACCGGCGTGAACTCCGACGGGCGCTCGAACGGCCTGGTCGCGCCGAACTCCGAGGCGCAGAAGGCGCTGCTGCGCGACGTGTACGCGACCGCCGGGATCGACACCCGCGAGGTCGACTACGTCGAGGCGCACGGGACGGGCACGTTCCTCGGCGACCCGATCGAGGCGCGCGCGCTCGGCGAGGTGCTGGGCGTGGGACGCGACGCCGACCGGCCGCTGCTGATCGGCTCGGTGAAGTCGAACCTCGGGCACATGGAGGCGGCGGCGGGCGTCGCGGGGCTGGTCAAGGCCGTCCTCGCGCTGCACCACGGGGTGATCCCGCCGTCCGCGCACTACAAGGAGCCGAACCCGCACATCCCGTTCGACGACCTGCGGCTCGCGGTCGTCGCGGAGGAGACGCCGTGGCCGCGGCGCGGTCACGCGCGCCGGGCGGGCGTCTCGGGCTTCGGCTTCGGCGGGACGAACGCGCACGTCCTCCTGGAGGAGGCCCCGGCCGCCGAGGTCGCGCGCGAGGACGTTCCGGTTCGCATCTATCCGCTGTCCGACACGTCCGATGAGCGGGTCCGCGCGTACGCGGCCGAGCTGCTCACCTGGCTCGACGGCCAGGACGCCCAGGACGCCCACGACGCGGACCTGGGCGGACGTCGCGTCGCGGACGCCGATCTCGCGCGGACGCTGCGCCGCCGCGACGGACGCGGACGGGCCCGCGCCGCCGTCGCCGCCCGCGACCGCGCCGGGCTGGTCGACGGCCTGCGGGCGCTGGTCGACGGCCGTCCACACCCGGGGCTGGTCAGCGGCACGGCCGTCGGCGTTCCGGGACGTCCGGTCTGGGTGTTCTCCGGGTACGGCGCGCAACGGGCCGGCATGGCGCAGCGGCTCCTGGAGGAGGAGCCCGCGTTCGCCGAGGCCATCGACGACCTGGACGCGTTGTTCGCCGAGGAGGGCGGGCCCGAGCTGTGGGCCGTCCTGGAGGAGGGCGAGCCGGTCGAGGGCGGCCCGGCCGCCACGATGCCGCTGCTGTTCGCGATCCAGATCGGCCTCGCGCGCATGTGGGCGGCGTACGGCGTCACGCCCGGCGCGGTCGTCGGGCACTCGATGGGCGAGGTCGCGGCGGCCGTCGTCGCCGGAAAGCTGTCCCTCGCGGACGGCGTCAGGGTCATCTGCCGCCGCTCGCGCCTGCTGGACCGGCTGATCGGCGGGGGCGCGATGGCCGTGCTCGGCGCGTCCGCCGCCGACGTCGCCCGCCTCGCGGACGGCCTGGACGAGGTGTACGCGGCCGTCCACTCCTCGCCGAAGCAGACCGTCGTCACGGGCGACGCCGCGCAGGTCGCCGAGGTCGTGAGGCGCGCCGAGGCCGAGGGCCGCCTCGCCCGGACGATCAAGGCCGAGGGCGCGGGCCACTCCCCGCAGGTCGACCCGCTCCTGCCCGACCTGCGCGACGCGCTCGCCGAGATCGGCGCGAAGCCCGGGACCCCGCTCGCGGACGGCGTCCGCCTCTACACGACCGCGCTCGACGACCCGCGCGCCGACGTCCCGATGGACGCCGAGTACTGGGCGCACAACCTGCGCAACCCGGTGCGTCTCACCGACGCCATCGCGGCGGCCGCCGACGACGGCCACCGGACGTTCATCGAGGTCAACGCCCACCCGATCCTCTCCCACGCCGTCGGCGAGACCCTGGACGGCGTCGGCGCGTTCGTCACGCACACGCTGAAGCGCGCCCCCAGGGGCCAGGAGACCGACGACACCCTGACCTTCCACGCGCGGCTCGCCGGACTCGCCGCGCACGGCCACGCCATCACGACGCCCGGGGGCGGCGCGATCGCGGACGTGCCGTCGGCGTCCTGGCGGCACGAACGTCACTGGATCGACACCTCGCGCCGCGGACGCGGCGCCGGGCGGGACGAGCACCCGCTGCTCGGCGCGCACGTCGAACTCCCCGGCGAGGACCGGCACGCCTGGCGCGCCGACGTCGGCACCGCCGCCCAGCCGTGGATCACGCCGACGCAGGGACTGAGCCTGCTGCCGCCCGCCGCGTTCGCGGAGATGGCGCTCGCCGCCGGAGCCGAGGCGCTCGGCGTCGAGTCGGTGCGTGTCAACAGCCTGTGGATAGAGCGGCCGCTCGCGCTCGACGCGTCCACGACCGTCACGACCACGTTCGGCGAGGACGAGCAGCGCGTCGAGATCCACGCCCTCACCCCCGCCGGAACCTGGACCCGCCTGGCCAGCGCCGACGTCGGCGAGGACCACCACGCGCCCGCGTCCCCCCTGGACGGCCCGGCCACCGAGATCGCGGCCGCGCAGCGCGGAAGCCGCCACTACCGGCTGCACCCGGAGGTCTTCGAACGCGCGCTCGCCGTCCTCTACGCCGAGGCGGGCGGGGACGCGCTCGTCGAGACGATCGGCAGCCTGCGCGTCCACGGGCCGACGCACCGGGGCGGCCACGTCCGCGCCACGGTCGACGGCGACCAGGGCGACCTGCGGATCCTCGGCCCGGACGGTCAGGTGCTCGTCGAGGCCACGGGCATCACGCTGCGCCGCGCCGACCGCGCCGGCCTGCCCGTCCCGCTCGCGGACAAGCTGGCCGAGGTCGTCTGGGACGCGTCGGAAACCCCCGAAGCGGTCGTGTCCGAAGCGTCCTGGTCGCTGCTCGCCGACGACACCGACCCCTTCGCCACGGACGTCGCCGACGAGCTGAACCGCCGGGGCCAGACCGTCACACGTCAGCCTCTCGACGCTGTTCCGTCCGCTGACGTGCACGGTGTCGTGCTGCTGGCGGGCGACCTCGCCGACGAGGAGCTCGTGCTGGCCGTCGCGCGCACGTCCGTCGCGATGCAGGACGGCCCGCGCCTCTACGTCGCCACCCGCGACGCGCTGCCCGTCCTGCCCGGTGAAGCCGGGAAGCTCCGGCAGGCGCACGTTCGCGCGCTCACCCGCGTCCTGGCGTTCGAGCGGACCGTCCAGCGCGCCACCGTCGTGGACGCCGCCCGCGCGGAAGACCTGGTCACCGAACTCCTCGCGGACACCCCGTCCCGCGAGACCGCCTACCGCGACGGCACCCGCCGCACCGCCCGCCTCGACCGCGCGCGGCTCCCCGCCCACCCGGCGGGCGACACGGGCGACACGGGCGCGACGGGCGACTCCCACGCCGGTTCCGGTGACTCCGCCAGGGCGGACGCGCGCGCGGTGACACGGAAGCGGCGGCGGGTCGTCCGGCGGGGCGGCGCGTATGTCATCACCGGCGGTTACGGCGGGATCGGGCTGGTCACGGCGCGTCTGCTCGCCGAGCGCGGGGCCGCGCGGATCGTGCTTTCCGGACGGTCCGGGCCGTCCGCCGACGCCGAGAAGGCGATCGCGCGGATGCGCGAGGACGGCGTGGACGTCGGCGTCGTCCTCGGCGACATCGCCGAGCCCGGCGTCGCCGAGCGGCTCGTCGAGGCCGCGCGCGAGGGCGGGGCCACGCTGCGAGGGATCGTGCACGGCGCGGGCGCGATCGACGACCGCATGCTCGCCGACCTCGGCCCGGACGACCTGCACCGCGTGTGGGGGGCGAAGGTGGACGGCGCGCGGGCGCTGTCCGAGGCCACCTGGGACGCCGAACTCGACTGGTTCGTCCTGCACTCGTCGGCCGCCGCGCTGCTCGGCTCGCCGGGGCAGGCCGCCTACGCCGCCGCGAACGCCGCGCTGGACGCGCTCGCCGCGCACCGCCGCGCGCACGGACGTCCCGCCACGTCGATCGGCTGGGGCACGTGGTCCCAGGTCGGCGGGGCCGCGGACCTCCGGGTCGCAGTGATCGAGCCGATCACGCCGGACGAGGGCGCGGAGGCCCTGGAGGCGCTGCTCGCCGCCGACGCGACCCTCGCGGGCGTGCTGCGGTTCGACCCGTCCGCCGCCGTGGGCCTGTTCCCCGAGATCACGAAGATGCCGTACTTCGCGGCGCTCACCGAGGCCGCGGAGGGCCAGGTCGTCGACGCGGGCGACTGGCCGGGGATCGAGGCCGTGCGGGCGCTGCCCCCGGACGAGGCGCGCGCCCGGATCGCCGCGCAGGTCAGGTGGCGGATCGCGTCCGTGCTGGGCTTCGCGCCCGACCGGCTCGACCCGTCCGTGCCGCTCACCGACCTCGGGCTGGACTCGCTGGTCGCCGTCCGGATCAAGAGCGGCGTCGAGCACGACCTGGGGCTGACCGTCCCGGCGTCGGTGCTGCTCAAGGGCGCCTCGGTGGACGTGTTCGAGGAGTGGGCCGCCGAGGAGCTCGGCCTCGCCGGCGCTTCGGCGCCCACCACGACGACCGCCGTGTCGAACGCGGTGTCCAATGCGGAGTTCGGGTACGTGATGGCGCGCGACGCCGCCGAGCGCCTGGCCGTCCGGTTCTTCGAGGACGTCCTCGGCCTCGACCGCGTCTCCGTCGTCGCCGACTTCCACGCCGACCTCGGCGGCACGGCCGAGCAGGCCGACCAGGTCGTGGCCCTGCTGCTGAAGGAGCTGGGCGGGGAGGCCACGCGCGGCGAGCTGTTCGCGACGCCGACGGCCGAGAACGTCGCCGAGTACATCCGGGCCGCGGACGAGGAGGCCGCGCGGCAGATCGTCCGGCCGCTGAAGCCGTCCGGGGACCGGCGGCCGCTCTTCATCGCGCACCCGGCGGGCGGCACCACCGCCTGCTACCGGCAGCTCATCGACCTGCTCGGCGACGACCAGCCGGTGTACGGGCTCGAGCGGTTCGACGACGCGCCCTCGGTCGAGGAGCGCGCGGCACGCTATGCCGAGCAGATCGTCGAGGTCCAGCCGGAGGGCGCGTTCCGCCTGGCCGGATGGTCGTTCGGCGGCGTCCTGGCGTACGAGACCGCGCGGCGGCTCCGCGAGGCCGGACGCGAGGTCGAGTTCGTCGCGCTGTTCGACGCGGGCCTGCCGCTGCCCGTGGACGACGAGTCCGACACCCTCGCCCGCCGGTTCGCCGCGTTCACCGACTACATCAACGAGACCTACGACCTGGACGTGGCGCTCACCTACGAGGAGCTGTCCGGGCTGCCCGAGGAGCAGCAGTTCGCGCTGGTCATGGAGCGCGCGGCGCCGCTCGCCGAGCTGATCCCGCCGGCCGCGCTGCACCACCAGCTCACCTCGCACCAGGACACCCGGTCCCTCGAGGCGTACGAGCCCCGGCCCTACGACGGCCGTGTCATCCTCTACTACGCGCCCGAGGAGACCCCCTGGGCCGTGAAGGACGCCCGGTACGTCCTGGACGGGACGAACGGGTTCGGCCCGCTCTGTCCCGCCCTGGAGAAGGTCGTGATCCCCGGCGTGCACCACCTGAACCTGCTCGACCCGCCCGGCGTGGAGATCCTCGCAGCCCACCTGGACGGCCGACTCGCCGCCGACACGGCTTCGGACGGCTCGGCGGCCCTGTCTCCGGCCCACTGATCCCGCGGAGGAATCCCCCCATGTCCGAACTGCTCGAAGCCGTCCGGTCCGGCGCGTCCGGCCGGGAGCTGGCCGAGATCGACCTGCCCACCCGGTACCGCGCCGCGTTCACCCGCAAGGACGAGGTGGGAATCTTCGCTGGGCAGGCCGACAAGGACGTCCGGCGGTCGATGCACGTCGGCGAGGTCGAGATGCCGGAGATCGCGCCGGACGAGTGCGTCGTCGCGGTGATGGCGGCGGCGATCAACTTCAACACCGTCTGGTCGGCGATCTTCGAGCCGGTGCCGACGTTCGCGTTCCTGGAGAAGTTCGGACGCCAGGGCTGGTACGGCGCGCGGCACGACCTGCCGTACCACGTGCTCGGCTCGGACGGCTCGGGCGTCGTCGTCCGCACCGGCGCGGGCGTGAAGCACTGGAAGGTCGGCGACCGGGTGGTCATCTCACCGTCCTACGTGGACGAGGAGGACCACGGCTCCTACGACGACGGCATGATGTCCGAGACCCAGCTGGCCTGGGGCTTCGAGACGAACTTCGGCTCGCTCGGCGACTACTGCGTCGTCAAGGCGAACCAGCTGATCAGGAAGCCCGCCCACCTGACCTGGGAGGAGGCGGGCTCCAACACGCTGTGCGCGGCGACCGCCTACCGCATGCTCGTCGGGACGCACGGCGCCCGCATGAAGCAGGGCGACGTCGTCCTCGTTTGGGGCGCGACGGGCGGGCTCGGCTCGTTCGCCACCCAGCTCGTCCTCAACGGCGGCGGGATCCCGGTCGCGGTCGTGTCGTCCGAGGAGAAGGCGGAGATCGTCCGCGCGCAGGGCTGCGAGCACGTCATCGACCGCACCGAGCTCGACCTCGGCGAGGACGGGCTGCGCAACCCCAAGGCCGGCCGGATCCTCGGCGAGGCCATCCGCGCCCGGGTCGGCGAGGACCCGGGCATCGTCTTCGAGTACCTCGGCCGCGAGACGTTCGGGACGTCGGTGTACGTCGCCAAGCGCGGCGGCAAGATCGTCACGTGCGGCTCGTCCACCGGCTACAAGCACGAGTACGACAACCGGTTCCTGTGGATGCGGCTGAAGAGCATCATCGGCTCGCACGGCTTCAACTACCACGAGGCCGTGCAGGTCAACCGGCTGTTCGGGCTCGGCATGATCCACCCGACCCTGTCCCGCTCCTACACGCTGGAGGACGCGGGCGAGGCGACCCGCGCCGTCCAGACCAACGAGCACATCGGCAAGGTCGCCGTCCTGTGCGGCGCGACCGCCGAGGGGCAGGGCATCGACGACCCGGCGCTGCGCGAGCGCGTCGGCGAGGAGAAGTTCCACCTCTTCCGCCGCTGAGCCCGCCGACCGCCCCCCGTTCGGTCACTTCGGGTCGCTGACCTGCTACTTTCGGTCAGGAAGGATCACCTGCCCGGACGGAGACGGGGCATGGCGCTACAAGACCTGACCGCGGAGGCCCGGCTCACCGCCCTGGCCGACCGCGCCGAACTCGTCACGCTCCTGGACCGCTACGCGCGCGCCCTGGACGACCGCACCTTCGATCCGCAGACCCTCGCCGCCCTGTTCACCCCGGACGCGACGGTCAGCATCCCCCGGGAGGAGCACACCGGCCTGACCGACCTGTCCCGGTACCTGGCCGACTCCCTGGCGACCTTCGGAAGGTCCCAGCACATCTACGCCGGCCACCTAGTCGACGTAAACGGCGACGAGGCGTCCCTGCGCGTGAACTCCAACGCGACCTACGTCCTGCTCGGGACGGAACGCGTCTACATCACGGGCTCCGTCGTCACCGGGACCGCCGTGCGGACCCCCTACGGGTGGCGCCTGAAGCTGCTGACCCTCACCCCGACCTGGGACACCCTCGCCACCTTCCCGACCGAGGAGAAGGACGACGACGCCTGACGGCGGTCTCCGGGAGTTCTTTCCCCGCGGATGTCGAGACGGGTGCGGCGGCTCCGACCAACGGGTGAAGGGGCCGTCAGGGCCCGGTGACGAACCGATGAGTTCACCTCTCCGCAGGAGTCGATATGGGCATGACCACGAACACGCTCGAAACGCCTGAAGTGGACCTCGTCCACGACGTGCAGGGCCCGCTTCCCACGGCCGACGGGCGTCCGCCGCTGTTCCTGATCGGCCAGCCCATGACCGCCGAGGGCTTCCGCGCGCTCACGGCACGCTTCCCGGACCGCACCGTGATCACCTACGACCCGCGCGGCCTCGGACGCAGCGTCCGCAAGGACGGGCGCACCGACAACGACCCCGAGACGCAGGCCCGCGACGTCCACGCTCTCATCGAGGCGCTCGGCGCGGGCCCGGTCGAGATGTTCGCCAGCAGCGGCGGCGCGGTCACCGCCCTCGCGCTCGTCGCCGCGTATCCGGGCGACGTGACGACCCTGGTCGCCCATGAGCCGCCGATGGCCTCCGTCCTCCCCGACGCCGGCGCGGCGGCGCGCGCCCTGGCCGCCGTCCAGGACGTCTACCAGGCCAAGGGCAACAACGCGGGCATGGCCGCCTTCATCGCGATGACCGCCTGGCAGGGCGAGTACGACGACGCCTACTTCGCGCAGCCCGCCCCCGACCCGGCCGCGTTCGGCATGCCGTCTGAGGACGACGGCACCCGCGACAACCCCCTGCTCTCCGGCGCGTCCAGGCCGATCACCGCCTACGAGCCCGACGTGGCGGCCCTGAACGCCGCGCCCACGCGCGTCGTGCTCGCCGTGGGCGAGGAGACCGGCGACGCGTTCACCGCCCGCACCGCCCGCGCGACGGCCGCCCTCCTGGGCGGCGACGCCGTGGTCTTCCCCAGCCACCACGGCGGCTTCGCCGGCCCCGAGGGCGGCTATCCCGGCAAGCCCGAGGAGTTCGCCCAGAAGCTCCGCGAGGTCCTCGGCTGACACCGATGCGCGGGTGGGCCCTGAGGAGCTCGGCTTCACCCGGGTGAGGTCGCCGGCCGCCGGGACACGTCCGGCCCCCGCTCGGGCGTGTCCCGGCCGGCCGCGCCCCCCGGACGAGCCGTCAGGGGGCGTCGGTGAAGGTGATGGTGAGTTTCGCGTCGAGGGCGCGGGCGAGGCGGTCGAGGACGCCGATCGTGGGGGTGAGGCCGCCGGTCTCCAGGCGGGACAACGCGGGCTGGGTCATTCCGGCCCGTCCGGCCAGCGCCATCTGCGACAGGCCGAGCGCGAGCCGCCTCGCGCGGACCGCGCGGCCCAGCTCCTGGCCGAGCCGCGCCTCCGCCCGTCCCGTCCGGACCTCGGTCCTGTCGCAGCCCGAACCGAGTTCCCAGGTGCCGTGAGTGATGGGCTGACCGTTCATGTGCCTGTCGTCTTTCTCGTGCTGGTGTTGTTGCAGGTCGTGCGTGGTGTTAGAAGGTGCGCCAGAGGGCGTAGCCGTGGTCGCGGTCGAAGGGGGTGGGGCGGATGCCGCCGGGGGAGAGGGACTGGACGGACGCGCCGGGACGCCAGGTCGGGGTGCCGGGGCCGTTCGGGTTTCCGGTGCGGGCGAAACGGGTCCAGTAATCCATCATCTGGTGCGAAAGCCGCTGCTGCTTCGGGGTCAGGTGGCGTCCGGCGAAATAGGTGGTGTTGAACAGGTACTGGAGTTCGGCGGCGTGGAACGCACCGGCCGGGAAGCCCGGTGCCGGCGCGCCGGAGACCCAGGGGGACGACTCGTCCGCGAACTCGTACGAGTAGGTCGGGACGCGGTTCTGGAGGTCGCGGCGCTGTTCGGTGGAGCCGCGTCCGAAGGTGGCGTCCGTGACGATCCCGGACCAGGCCGCGCCGTACGAGCCGTACCGCGCGAGCGTGTAGCGGGACAGGATCTCCGGCGCGCGCTTCGCGCCGACGTACGCCTTGACGTGCGCCTCGTAGGCGGACTTGTCGAGCGTGGTGCCGGAGAGCCGCTCACCGACGGCCTCGAACAGCCGGTACTCGTCGCGGGTCATGCCCTGCATGACCGGGACGTGGTGGAAACGGCCGGTCGCGTACGCCTTGTTCGGTGACAGCGGCAGCAGGCCGCCGCCCCCGTAGGTCGGGGTGAAACCGTAACCGGACTCCTTGAGGAGGCGGCCGACGGGGACGGCGCGCAGGCAGGCGGCCGCGGTGGCCGTGTCGGCGCAGCCGAGCTTCGCCGCGACGTCCCGGCCGCGCTTCTCGGCGTCCGGGCGGGAGCGCGGCAGCCAGGAGTCGGACGAGTCGCGCGAGCCGTCGAACTGGGGCCAGTCCGCGGCCGGCCGCGTGCACGGCCCGCTCTGCACGATCGCGCGCTGGAACAGGCCCTTGGCCTGCGGAGACACCAACTGCGAGCAGGTGCTGACGCCGCCCGCCGACTCCCCGAAGACCGTGACGTTCCGCGCGTCGCCCCCGAACGCGGACGCGTTGCGCCGAACCCAGCGGAACGCGGCCTGCTGGTCCTCGAGGCCGTAGTTGCCGGAGCCGTTCCCGGCCTTGTCGAACGCGGGGTGGGCGAGGAAGCCGAACATCCCGAGCCGGTAGTTGATCGTCACGACGATCACGTTGTCGCGCGCGACCATCTCCGCCGGACGGTAGAGGGAGCCCGAGCCGTTCCGGAACCCGCTGCCGTGGACCCACACCATGACCGGCAGCTTCGCGCCCTTCGGCGTGTGCCTGGGGGTGGTGACGTTCAGGTAGAGGCAGTCCTCGGCGGTGGACTCGTCCTCGCCGCCCGCGCCGAGGATCCCCGTCTGCTGGGCGCAGCGGGCGCCGGGTGCGGTGGCCTTCCGGACGCCGTGCCAGGCGGCCGCCGGTCTCGGCGACGCCCAGCGCAGCGCGCCGACGGGCGGGGCCGCGTAGGGGATGCCGAGGAACTCGCGGTGGCCGGTCGCGACCGTCCCGCGGATCGCGCCCTTGTCGGTGACGACGGTCGCGCCGTCCGGGGCGGCGCGGGGTGCGGCGTCCGAGGTGGCGCGGGGTGCGGCGTCCGAGGTGGCATGGGCCGCGGCGTCCGCCGGGCCCGCCAGGGCCGGGACGGCCGCGATCGTCCCGAGCGCCGCGGCCGTGGCGGCGGTCATCGTCCAGCGGTTCTTCATCATGTCCTCCCGTGTCGCTTTCGCCCCCTCAGTTTGTCGACGTGGCGACAGCGGTCCCAGGGGGTTTGCCCCATGACCGTGGTGGAGGTAGACCCCCTTGACCTCAATGTCTCTTCAGGTTGCAGGCTGGCCTTCCGAGCGAGAGGAGAGCGATATGCGGGTGGCACAGGTGACGGATTTCGGCGGACCGGACGTGCTCGTCCCGGCCGAGGCCCCGGACCCGGACGCCGGGCCGGGGCAGGTCGTCGTCGGCGTCGAGGTCGCGGGGATCACCTACGTCGAGACACAGATCAGGCGTGGTGTCGACCGCTGGCACGCCCGCCCGCCGCTGCCGTACGTCCCGGGCGGCCTGGTCGCCGGACGGGTGATCGCGACCGGCCCGGACGTGGACGCGTCCTGGGAGGGACGCCGCGTGATCGCGTCCACCGGGCAGACGGGCGGCTTCGCCGAGCGCGCCGTCGCCGAGGCCGGCGACCTGTTCGCGGTGCCGGACGACCTGGGCCTCCCCGAGGCCGTCGCCCTGCACAGCGACGGCGCCACCGCGCAGGGCCTCGCCGAGACGGCCCGGATCACCCCCGGTGACACGGTGCTGGTGGAGGCGGCGGCCGGAGGCGTCGGAACGCTGCTGGTGCAGTTGGCGCGGGCCGCGGGCGCGCGCGTGATCGGCGCGGCGCGCGGTGAGCTCAAGCTCCGGCTCATCCGCGACCTCGGCGCGGACGCCGCCGTCGACTACTCCGAACCCGGCTGGACGAAGCAGGTCCTCGACGCGACCGGAGGTGTCGGCCCGACCCTCGTCTTCGACGGCGTCGGCGGTGCGATCGGACGCGCCGCCTTCGAGGTCACGGCGCGCGGCGGACGGTTCTCCGTCCACGGCGGAGCGAGCGGGGACGCCACGTCCGTCGACCCGTCCGAGGCGTCCGCGCGGGGTGTCACGGTCATCGGACTCGAACAGCTCGCCGGCTTCGGCCCCCACCTGGACCGATGGGCGCGCGAGATGGTCGGCAAGGCCGCCGCCGGGACCGTCCACCCGGTCATCGGCCAGACCTTCCCGCTCGACCGCGCCGCCGACGCCCACGCCGCGATCGAGAACCGCACCGCCCTCGGCAAGACCTTGATCGTTCTCTGACCCTGGAACAACTACCTCGAATCGAGTTAGCATGCCCGGATGAGCCGACCGACATCGAACGGCGCGCTGGGAGTGTGGGTGACGTTGTCCCTCGGGGCCCCGTTCCTGCTGATCTCCATCGCCGCCCGCGCCCTGCCCACCGACGTGCTGACCTGGACGCGGTTCGCGCTCGCCGTCCTGACCCTGCTCGTCATGGCGGCGGCGCGGCGCGGCGTCGCCGAGGCGTTCGGCGCGCCCGCCCGGCTGCTGAGGTCCCGCCCGCTCGACGTCCTGCTGGTCGGCGTGTGCAGCGCGGCGCTGCCGTCCGCCCTCATCACCGTCGGCGAACACCACGTGCAGACCGGCCTGACGTCGGTGCTGCTGGCCACCACCCCGATGTGGGTCGCCATGGGCGCCCCGCTGCTGTTCCCGGCCGAACGCCTCGGCCTGCCCCGGACGGCGTGCATGGTCGCGGCGCTCTGCGGAACGGCCCTCATGACGACCGGCATCGGCGGGACGCCGCTGTGGGCGACCCTCCCGCTCGCCGCCTCGTTCAGCTACGCCGCCGGGGTCCTGCTCGTCCGCCGCCGGCTGCGGGACGTCGACCCCCTCACCCTGACCAGCGCGCAGATGACGGTCGCGGTCGTCATCAGCACGCCGTTCGCCGTGACGCACCTCTCCGCCGCCCGCTGGGAACCCGGATCCTGGGCCGCCGTGGCGGCGCTGGGCGTCCTGTGCTCGGGGCTGGGATGGCTCGCGAACACGACCCTCGTCCAGCGGGTGAGCGCCGTCCAGGCGTCACTGGTGTCGTTCGCGGCGCCGGTCGTCTCCCTGCTGCTGGGTACGATCGTGCTGGACGAGCGCCTGTCCCCGTCCCAGGTCGCGGCCGCCGGTGTCGTGGTGGCGGCCCTCGTGGCGTTCGGCGTCCTGTCGCGTCCGGTCCGCCGGGCGAACTCGCACCGGGAGGTGGCGGCCATCCTCGAACTCGCCGTCCTCGGCTTCCTCGCAGAGGACCCCATGCACGCCTACGAGCTGCGCAAACGCATCACCAAACTGGTGGGGCACGTGCGGCCGGTCAGCGACGGCTCGCTGTACCCGGCGTTGCAGCGCCTGCGCCGCCAGGGCCTGCTGTCCCGCGAGCAGGCCCCCGGCGAGGGCGGCCCCGCCCGTCAGGTCTTCGCGCTCACCGACGCCGGACGCGCCGAACTGGAACGCCGGCTCACCCACCCGGACGACCTGGACATCACCGACCGCAACAAATACTTCGTCGTCCTGGCCTTCCTGCACCTGCTGCCGCCGTCCACCCAGGCCGACGTCCTCCGCCGCCGCCTGACGTTCCTGGAGGACCCGCAGCGGGGCTTCTTCCTGAACGACGACCGCGCGGCACGCGAAGCCGACCTCACGTCCCCCTTCCGGGCCGGCATCCAGCACATCGCCCGCGCGACGTCCGCCGCCGAACGCGCATGGCTGACCCAGACCCTGCAGACTCTGCACCCCAACTAAGGGCCATAAGCTGCGGTATCTGGTGCAGAAGGGAACCGAGATGTCCGCTGAGCTTCATCGCAGGGCCGTCGTCGCCGAGACTCACAACGATCTGCTGATGGGCGTGGTGGCCCGTCCGCCCGAGCGGTGGGCGGGGTTCTTCCGGGAGCGCTGGCTGCCGCAGCTGCGTGACGGAGGCGTGGACCTCCAGGTCCTCCCGGTCTTCATCGACGAGCAGTTCCGGCCGGAGGGCTCGCTGCGCGAGACCCTCCGGATGATCGAGGCCGCGCACGTGCTCGCCGAGGGCAACGCCGACGAGGTGAGCCTGTGCCGGGACGGCGAGGAGATCGACCGGGCGCTCGCGGACGGCAAGATCGCCCTTGTCCTGGCCCTGGAGAGCGCCCCCGGACTCGACGCGAACGTGGAACTGTTCTCCACCCTGCACCGGCTGGGCGTCCGGGTCGCCTCGATCGCGCACTGGGGCCGCACCCCGCTCGCCGACGGCAGCGGCGAGGACGCCACCGGCAGCCGCCTGACGCGCGCCGGTGTCGAGACCCTGGCCGAGATGGAACGACTCGGCATGCTCTTCGACGTCTCCCACCTGGGAGCCTCCGGCGTCGCCCACGTCCTGGAACTCGCCACCCGCCCGGTCATGGCCACGCACTCCTCGGCCCGCGCCCTCCGCGACCACCACCGCAACCTCACCGACGACCAGCTCCGCGGCATCGCCGCGACCGGCGGCGTCGTGTGCGTCAACTTCCTCGCGGGCTTCCTCAGCGCCGACCCCGCCGAGTGGACCATCGACCGCCTCGTCGACCACATCGAGCACGTGGCGTCCGTCGCGGGCATCGACCACGTCGGCCTGGGCCCCGACTTCATCCGCGAGCTCAACCTCGAACTCACCCCGCCCTGCTGCGAGGGCATGGTCACCATGGCCGGCTTCGACGTCAACGCCGTCGTCCCCGGCCTCGACGGCCCCCGCGGCCTGCCCCTGGTCACCGAGGCCCTCCTCCGCCGCGGCCACTCCGAGCCCGACATCCTGAAGATCCTCGGCGACAACGTCCACCACCTCTTCCAAAAACAACTAGGCCGCCCCGCCTAACCCCCCGTCGCCTGCCCTGACCCCTCCTTTCGGCGAACGACCATCCCGCAGACGCGGGACCACGCCCCGACAACCTGGCTGGTCCCGTTCAGCGCCGAACCATCCCCAAAACGAAGCTCACGCCAACCGGGGAGTGGCGTAGGGCGGCGGGGAGCCGTCAGGCAGCCAACGGCAACGGCCGGCGGCGGCGCGCGGCTTCTACCGGGACGCTCCCTGCCGATCTGCGACGAGCCCGCCGCCGCCCTGGACGCCCGCGCCGAGCGCCGCCTGCTCGAGCAGATCCGTGCCCACGCCGCCGCCACGGCCGCACCGCCCTGTTGACATCCCCCGACTCGCTGGCGTCCTCCACGCCGACCACATCCATGTTCCGGAACGCGGCCAGGCCATCGTCCGCCGTGGCGGGCGTCGATCCCGTTCCAACGCCCTTCCAACGCCCTTCCAACGTCCTGCCTCGATCGTCATCAGTACCCGAACAGGGACGAACGAGGAGGTTCGAGATGGGGAAGGGCGCACCGGCCCGGATCCTGACGAGTGCGGCGACCGAGATCCTGGCCGCCGCGCCCACCGCGGTCGCGAGCGGCATCCTGGCCGCCCCGGCGGACGCTGTCACGGCCGCCCCGGCGGAGATGCGGGCGGCGGGCGGCTGAGACCGCCCCTCGACCACCACCGTTCACACCGCATGGCTGAAGCAACCGCGCCGCCATGAGCTCATCAGCGAGTTATTCCACGCCACAGAGAGGCAGACCTGCACATGAAGAGGAAACTCACGGCCGTTGCGCTTGCCGCTGCGACAGTCACAGGAGGAGTTGTCGCGGCGACTCCCGCGCAAGCCGCCCAGTTCTGGAACTTCCGCAACGCTGTGAGCGGCGCGTGCCTCGACTCCAACGCCAACGGCTCAGCCTACGTGCTGGCGTGCAATGGCGGCGCCTATCAGAAGTGGGAGTGGGTGTCCGGAGGGGCCAACTCCGGCAAGCTTCTCAAGAACCGGGCAACCGGGCGGTGCCTGGCCTACAACGACCAGCAGTCGGTCAGCACCCAGTCCTGTGCCAGCGGCTCCGTCAAGCAGAGTTGGTTCTACAACACGAGCAAGTACTACCTCATCGGCGGCGGCTACAGCAGCTACCCCGATACCGCGCTGAAGCTCCAGTTCGTGAGTACCAAGGGGCTGCGGGTGATCCAGCAGAGCCCGCCCAACGGCACCTACAACGACCTCATTTGGCACCCTTACGCGGTCGGTGCCTGACCGTAGCGTCCTGCCCCTGAAGCGGAGCACGCTTGCCAGGCCGAACTGAGAAACGCGGCCGAACAGCGATCGCGGTACGCGGCGGCGCTACGGCGAAGGCGAACACGCATTAGTGTCGCCCCTGGCAGGAAAGCGATTCACCACGGCGGGATCGGGGGCCCACAATCCCTCCGTGGTGAATCCACGCGGACGAGCGTGGTCCGGTTAGCGTTGAATTCGCACGTGTCACCAGCCGCACGAGGGTGGGCTTCTTCAGCGATCGTGGTGGTGGCGACTCGGGCCTTGCTTGGCGAGGGCCGCGCCGACGGCCTCTGCGGTGGCGTTGGTGTTGATGGCCAGGCTGCGGATGTTCTGGTGCCCGGACAGGGCCATGAGCATCGGGGCTGGCCAGCCGTCCTCGGCCAGGTGAGTGAGCCGGGAGTGGCGGAGCTGGTCTCCTCGGGCCAGGCGATCCGCACCAACACCTACAAGCTGTCCGACCGCAACATCGTGGGCTACATGCTGCCCAGGTAGCGGCGGACGGGCGTCGGCGGGCGCGCTTTGCGGGGTTGCGCGTCCGCCGGCCCACATCGGGGGGTCAGGCCGATGGAGTCAGGCCCGGCGCGGTGTGCGTCGTCAGCGCCGGGTCGTGGCGTAGGATCGCCGCCTCCAGGGCCGTCAGCTCCGGGCCGGGGTCCAGGCCCAGTTCCTCGGCCAGCAGGTGGCGGCCTTGGCGGCACACCTCCAGGGCCTCGGCGGTCCGGCCGGTGCGGTAGAGGGCCAGTGCGAGCCGCGCGCGGGGGCGCTCGCACAGCGGGGTCAGGCGTACCAGGTTCCGCAGCCTGCCGATCAGGTCGGCGTCGCAGCCGAGGGCCAGCCGGGCCTCCAGGGCCTCCTCGACCGCGCTCGACCGCAGTTCCCCCAGCCGCAGGGCCTCCTGGTGGACCGGCGCCAGATGGTCCTGCTCCTCGTAGGCGGCGCCGCCGCGCCACAGTGCCAGCGCCGTCTCGAACGCCTCGGCCGCCTCGCGCGGGCGGCCCGCCGCCCAGGCGTCCCTTCCCCTGTCGACGGCGGCGGTGAACGCGGTGGCGTCCAGTTCCCCGGCGGCGACGTGCAGCACGTACCCGGCCGGGTGGGACGCCAGCCGGCCGGGGCCCAAAGCCCGCCGCAGATGGTGGACGTAGCCGCGCAGCGTCTCGGCCGCCGCGCCCGGCGGCCGCCCGGCCCACAGCACGTCGGCCAGCCGTCCCGGCGAGACCGGGCGGCCCGCGTGGCACAGCAGTGTCGCCAGCAGATCGCGGAGCTTGGGCGACAGCGCCACCGGTCCCTCCGGGCCCTGGACGTCCAGTGGCCCGAGCACGCGGTATCTCATCGGCTCCCCTCTCGATGGGTCCCGGGGCGCTCCGGCGGCGCCCCACGACCAGGTCTAGGCAGCCGCCGGATTGTCCGAAATCCCTGGTCAGCGGGTCCGGAC
Source organism: Actinomadura harenae (assembly GCF_003696215.1). GTDB lineage: Bacteria > Actinomycetota > Actinomycetes > Streptosporangiales > Streptosporangiaceae > Spirillospora > Spirillospora harenae. Next base: position 37,703 of record NZ_RFFG01000017.1, read on the forward strand.
AAAGCGTCTCAATCTGATTCGCGCAGGTCGCCCCGGTCCGGGCGGGAAATCCCTAGGATGATGCCGCCCAACGTGAACAACAGCGGTCGCCGGGGAGCAGCCAGGCCATGGGGAGACCGGAACGCCCCCTGGACCCGCACGCGGGTCCCGTCGAACGGCTGGCGTGGGAGCTGCGCGGGCTGCGCGACCGCGCGGGCCGCCCCAGCTACCGGGAGTTGGCCGCGCGAGCCCACTTCTCCCGCAGCACCCTGGCGGAGGCGGCAACCGGGCTGCGCCTGCCGACCCTCGAGGCCACTTTGGCCTACGCCACCGCCTGCGGGGGCGACGCCGCCCGGTGGGAGGCCCGGTGGCGGGCGGCGGCCAAGGAACTGGAACGGGCGCGCCGCCGCTGCCCCTATCCGGGGCTCGCGCCGCTGGAGGCCGCCGACGCCGACCTGTTCTTCGGCCGGGACGACCTGGTGGAGCAGGTGCGCGCGGCGGTGGCGCGCGGGCCGTTGACGGCGGTGTTCGGGGCCTCGGGCAGCGGAAAGTCGTCGCTGCTGCGGGCGGGACTGGCGCCGACGCTGACCGCCGAGGGAGTCCCCGTCGCGGTGCTGATGCCGGGCGCGCACCCCCGCGCCCCGCTGGACGAGGCGGTCGAGAGCCTGGGCGGGGACGGCGTGCTGGTCGTGGACCAGTTCGAGGAGGCGTTCACGCTCTGCGCCGATGCCGGTGAACGGATGGCGTTCCTGGACGCGGTGACCGCGCTCGCCGACGGCGGAGGGCCCCGCGTGGTGCTCGGGGTGCGCGGCGACTTCTACGGGCACTGCTCCCGGCACGCGGGCCTGGTGGCGGTGTTGCGGGCGGGCGCCCAGCTCCCGATCGGGCCGCTGACGGCGCGGGAGCTGCGCGCCGTCATCGTGGAGCCCGCCGCCCGCGTGGGGCTGGAGGTCGAGCCCGCGCTGGTGGAGGCGGTGCTGGCCGAGGCGGCGGGCGAGCCGGGCACGCTGCCGCTGGTGGCGCACGCCCTGCGGGAGTCCTGGCGGCGGCAGCCCGGCCAGGTGCTGCGGCTGGCCGACTACCGCACGGCCGGCGGGGTCCGGGAGGCCGTGGCGCGCACCGCCGAGGAACTGTACGAGGACCTGGACCCTCCCCAGCGGGACCTGCTGCGCGCGGTGTTCCTGCGGCTGACCGCGCTCGGCGAGGGCACCGAGGACACCCGCCGCCGCGTGGACCGCGACGAGCTGGCGGGCCTGGCCGACCCCGGCGAGATCGACGCGCTGCTGGACCGGCTGGCCGCCGCCCGGCTGGTGGTGGTCGACCGCGGCACCGCCGAGCCCGCCCACGAGGCGCTGATCGACGCCTGGCCCCGGCTGCGGAGGTGGCTGGCCGACGACCGCGCCGCGCTGCTGCGGCACCGGCGGCTCACCACCGCCGCCGACGACTGGCACGACCACGGCCGGGACGCCGAGTTCCTGCTGCGCGGCGGGCGGCTGGCCGAGTGGGACGAGGCCGACCCCGGACCGCTCAACGAGCGCGAACGCGCGTTCCTGGCCGCCGGCCGGGCCCGCCGCGACGCCGAGCATCTGGCCGAGCGCCGCCGTGCGCGCCGCCGCTTCGGCGGGCTGAGCCTGGTCGCCGCCGTGGTCGCCGTGCTGGCGGTCGTCGCGCTGGTCCAGGCCGACCGCAACGCCGACGCCCGCGACCGCGCCCGGTCCCGGCAGCTCGCCGCCGAGGCCCGCCGCCAGTTCACCCTGGACCCCGCCCTGGCGTTGTCACTGGCGGCCGAGTCGCACCGGGTGGCGCCGACCGTCGAGGCGGACACGGTGCTGCGGCAGGCCCTGGCCGACGCCCGGCACCGGCCCGCCCCCGCCACGGGCCTGACCATCGTGACCGGGATGGCGGCCGCCCCCGACCGGACGCGGATCGCGGTGTGGGGTCCGGGGCGCGGCGCGGGGACGTCCGTGCGGACGTGGCGGTGGGAGGACGGCCGGCTGGTCCCGGACGGGCCCGGGCTGGAGATCCCCGCAGTGGTGAGCGACGCGGCGTTCGGTGCGGACGGCCGGACGCTGGCGGTGGGCGGTGGCAAGGGGACCGTCGAGTTGTGGGACGCCTCCGGCGGTCGCGGGCGGATCCGGACGCTGTGGGACGAGGGCGGGTCGCCGGTCCAGACCGCGGTCGCGTTCGCGGGCGGCCGGGTGGCGGCGGCGCGCGGTAAGGAGGTGCGCGTATGGGACCTGGACGAACCGGACCGCGCGTTCGTCCGGCTCGGTGCGGCCCATGACGTGGACACGGTGGCGTTGAGCCCCGACGGGCGGCAGCTGGTGTGCGGCGGCTTCGGGACGGCCCAGCGGATGTTCACACTGACGCGGACCGGCGCCGAGACCCTGCGGACCGCTCTCGACAGCCGTCCGAGGGACCTGGCGTTCAGCCCGGACGGCGTGTGGATGGTCTCCACCCAAGGCCGGCAGGCGCGCCTGTGGCGGACGGATTGGGAGGCCGGACGCGGGGACTGGCAGGCCGAGGCCACCTGGCGGATGGGGGCCGAGACGTTCCGGGGCGCCGTGTTCAGCGCCGACGGCGGCCGCGTCGCGACCTTCGCCGACGACCGGGCGGTCCGTGTCTGGGACACCGGCAGCACGCTGGACCCGCTGACGCTGCGCATCCCCTCGGGGGTCCTGCAAGCGGTCGCGTTCGCCCCCGACGGCCGCGGCCTGGCGGGCGTCACGGGCCAGGGCGCGCTGCACGTCTGGGACGTCACGGCGGGCACGGGCGAACGGTCGGCCCGGCTGGAGGGCCACGACGGGATGGCCGACCGTTCCCTCAGCGCCGACGGCGGGCGGGTCCTGGCCACCTCCGTCAAGGGCGACCGGTTCGCGGTCTGGGACGCCGGTCGGGGCGGGCGACCGCTGGCCGACCACCGCGTCCCCCCGGGCCAGGCCGACTACGCAGTGCTGAGCCCCGACGGCCGCCGCGCCGCCACGGGCGGGTTCTTCGGCGCCCCGGTCCGGCTGTGGGACCTGGCGGGCGGCCCGCCGCACGTGCTGGTGGAGAGCGGCGCGCGGACGACGGCGCTGGCCTTCGGCGGCGACGGCCGGACGCTGGCGGTCAGCAGCGGCGGCGCGGCCGACGTGCGCGTATGGCGGGTGCCCCCGCAGGGGCCTCCCACGGAGATGACCGGATGGCGGCGTGGCGGGGAGGGAGGCCGCGCCGACGGCGGACTGGCCGTCAGCGCCGACGGTCGGCGGCTGGCCAGCGCCCGCGCCGACGGCTCGGTGTGGTTCTGGGACCTGTCCGGCCGGGTCCGGCCCCGCGTCCTGCGCGGCGGCCGGTCCAGCGTGACCGAGCTCGCCCTCAGCCGCGACGGGCGGTGGCTGGCCGGGGCCCGCTCCGACGGGACCGTGCTGCTGTGGGACACCGCCGCCGACGGCGCGGCGGCCGCCGTCATGCGCGGCACCGGCGGCGAGATCCTCCAGGGCCGGTCGCTGGCGTTCACCGCCGACGGGTCCTGGCTGGCGGCCACCGAGCCGTCCGGCGGCCTGCGTGTGTGGCGGGTCGGCGAGGGTCCCACCGAGCCGCTGACGTTCGGCGGGCTCGGCGGACCGGTCGGCCCGCTGGCGTTCCACGGCACCCGGCTGGTCGCGGCGTTCACCGGTCAGGTGGGCTCCGACGGGGCGGCCCGGTGGCGTCGGCCGTCCCGCGTGCGCACCTGGGAGTGCGAGGTCTGCGGTCCCGCCGACCGCCTGCCCGCCCTGGTCCGGCGTCACGCACCCCGCCCGTTCACCCCCGACGAACGCCGCCTCTACCTACGCCCCTAGCCAGGCGCGTGGCTGGACCGCGCTCTTGACGGCGGCTCCGAGTCAAGGACGAACGAGGCCAGCCGACGGAGGTCGGTGCGGTGGAGGGTGAGGTGCCCGGCGTCGGGATCCTTGCTGTCGCGGACGCCCACGAACGTGCCGAGGTCGGCCAGTTCGATGCAGGTTCCGCCGCCGCCGCTCTCGCTGCTGTGGCTGCTCTTGCGCCACTTGATCATCGTCATTCCTCTCGCCGTTCGAGGATGAGCCATTCGCGAGACTCGTCCTCACTGCGAGCGCGAGCGGCGAGTCGATCAAAGCGTATCCGCGTACGGTCCGCTCGACTCTGGTCGTCGATGATTCCTCCTACGTCGAGCGCGGTGCCGGCGAAGCCCAGCTCCTCGCCCCTAGGCATCCTGAAGTGCCAGAACGATCCGTCGACACCGATGTGCGGCGTGATCCGCTCGGGAATGATGCGCAGCGAGACATGATGCCGCTCCGCCATTTTGAGCAGGTGGTCGGTCTGGGCGCACATCACCTCGCGGCTCGCCAGCGGACGTAGGGCGACCTCGTCGAGCACCGCCCAGATCTGGCGCTCGCCCCTCAACATCGCGGTCTGGTGCTCCATGCGGCGAGCCACGGCGGCGTCCACATCCTTGATGAGGCCGGCGTTGTGTCCGGCCGTCAGAAGGCTCCGCGCGTAGTCCTCCGTCTGAAAGGGCAGCGGAATGATGTTGTACGAGAAGACCCGGGTTTCGATGGCCTCGCGCTGAATGTGATTCAGGCGCTCGCTCCAGTTGGGGTTGGTGCCCGATGTCGCGAAGTAATGCAGGGTTTCGAAGAGTTGTCCGGTGTGCCAGGTGGTGTCGAGGGCCTTGCATTGGCGTTCGTCGAGTTGCTTGTCGCCGGTCTCGTACTTGGAAACTTGGCTGATCGAGCACTCCAGGATGGCGGCCACGTCGTGCTGGCGCAGGTTCATCCAGATGCGCATATGGCGAAGGTGATTGGCCATCAGGGCCCAGAGGGAGAGCCGGGCGTCGGGTGGTGGCTTGACCATGGTGCGCTCCGCGGGGGTCTGATCGGCGCATTTTCTGATCCGAGCAACAACAGTGACAACGGTAGTCGAGTGGCGTCAGGGTGTGATGCAGAACACTGGAATTCGCGCCATGAGGACGGGTCCGATGATTCCGAAAGCTCCGGTGGAGGACGATCAGGAAAGGCTGGTCGTTTGTCGGTTCGAGGCGGATTTGTCCGCTGCGGGGAAAGCGCGGCGGCGGGTGGGGGAGGTGCTGCGGGGGTGGGGCGTGAAGACCTTGAGGACGACGCCGCGCTGTGTGTGTCCGAGCTGGTCACCAATGCGCTGAACTGCGGTGCGGGCGATATCCGTGTGCTTGTCGAGTGGCACACCGATGCCATGGTCGAGGTCGCGGTGTGGGATGACGGGCCTGGGTGTCCCGAACTTCAGGAGCCCGACGAGAACTGTGAGACGGGACGAGGGCTCGGGATCGTCCAGGCGCTCGCGGTCTCGTGGGGCAAGCACGGCTCGCCGGACGGCGGCAAGACCGTGTGGGCGCGGTTCGTCTCGCCGGGCGCCGACGCGTGATCGCCGCGTTCGACGTTGTTCGCGCGTCGGTGGTGGTGGGGTCGGGCGTTGCCGGGGCGTGTGCGGCGGCCTCGCTGGCGGGGCTGCTCTTCCATATGTTCCGGCCGCGTCCGCACGGACGGCATCGGGCGGGGCCGTTTTGACCTGGAGCGCGCTCCAGTTCCTAGCGTCTTGGGACATGACGTGGGAACAGCAGCACAAGCTTGGTTCGGGGTTCGGCGCGCACAGCACGGCGCGGGACGTTCTCGTTGGGATCGTTCTCTCTGGAAAATCCGCGCTCGTCACCGGGGGCTACTCGGGGCTCGGGCTGGCCGGTGTCCAGGCGCTGGTGGAGGCGGGGGCGCGGGTCGTCGTCCCAGCTCGGAGGGTCGATGTCGCGCGGGAGGCGTTGGCGGGCCTGACGGGAGTGGAGGTCTTCGAGCTCGACCTCGGTGATCTGGAGAGCGTGCGTGAATTTTCCGATCATCTCCTGGGGGAGGGGCGGACGCTCGACATCGTGATCAACAACGCGGGGATCATGGCGTGCCCGGAGACGCGGGTCGGGCCGGGGTGGGAGGCGCACTTCGCGACCAACCATCTCGGGCACTTCGCGCTGGTCAACCGGCTGCGTCCGCTCTTCACCGAGGAGACGCGGGTGGTCTCGGTCGCGTCGTCCGGGCACTTCCTGTCGGGCATCAGGTGGGACGACCTGCACTTCAATGATGGGTACGACGGGTGGCTCGCGTACGCGCAGTCGAAGACGGCGAACGCGCTGTTCGCCGTCCACCTGAACGACGTGGTCGGGGTGCGGGCGTTCGCCGTTCACCCCGGCAGCATCCTCACGCCGCTCCAGCGGCACGTCCCGCGTGAGGAGCAGATCGCGCAGGGGTGGATGGACGAGAACGGCACCCCGGCGGAGGGCTTCAAGACTCCGGAGCAGGGGGCGGCCACGGCGATCTGGGCCGCCACGTCACCGCTCCTGGACGGCCTCGGCGGGCTCTACGCGCAGGACTGCGACATCGCCGAGCACGCGACCGGCGACGACATGCTCGTCGGCGGGGTCAAGCCGTGGGCCGTCGACCCCGAGGACGCGGCGCGGCTCTGGGGGATCTCCACCGAACTGACCGGTCAGGGCGCGTAGCAGGCCAGCACCGTGTCCACGTACGCGTCGATGTCCGCGGGGGCGGCGTCGACGCGGGCGAGGGCGAAGGTCCCCAGGTAGCTGGCGTAGGCGGCGGTCGCGCGGTGCCGGGCCTGCTCCTCCTCCATCCCGAGCTCGCGGAACGCCGCCGCGACGATCTCCAGCCGCCGCCGCGTGACCCGGCCCGCGACCTCGAGGACGGCGGGGTGCGTCTCGCCGGTCAGCCGCAGCGCGAGATCGGCGCGGTTGTCGGACAGGGCGTTCCGGAGCAGGATCCGCATCCGCTCCAGGGGGTGCGGAATGCCCGCGTGGCGGGCCACGACCTCGTCGGTCTGCTCGCGTTCCCACAGCTCCAGGGCCGCGTCCAGCAGCGCCGCCCGGTTCTCGAACAGCCAGTAGAAGCTCGACTTGGACGCCCCGAGCCGTGCCGCGACCGGCTCCACCGCGACCGCGGCGGCGCCTCCCTCGGCGAGTGCCGCGAGTGCCGCGGCGGCCCAGTCGTCCCGGCTGAGGCGGGCGGTTCGTGGCATTTCTCACGCTCCCCACGTTCTGGACGGTGCCGTACAGTCTAGGTTCTGTACGCATCCGTTCAGTACGTTCGGAGGGGACCCGACCGTGGACTGGATCCTGGACCGCCTGCTGCCCGACCCCGACTTCCGCACCTGCCACACCCGCGCCGTCGACGCCCCGCCGGAGGCCGTCTGGCGCGCGCTCCTGAGCATCGGCGTGGACGATCTCCCGGTCACCCGCGTCCTGATGCGGATCCGCGGCGGCGGCCGCCGTCCCGACCCCGGCGCCTTCGTCGCCAACGGCCTGATCCCCGAGCTCGGCCGCGAGGACGGACGCGAGGTCGTCATCGGCCGCGTCGGCCAGTTCTGGAAGCCGCGCCCGGCCCTCGGCCCGGCGGAGGCCACGGGCGCCGAGGGCTTCGCCGCCTTCTCCGAACCCGGCTGGGCCAAGGCCGCCATGGGCCTCCAGATCACGCCGCTCGACGGCCGCACCCTCCTCGCCGCCGACACCCGCGTCACCGCGACCGACCGGCGCAGCCGCCGCGCGTTCCGCCCCTACTGGTCGTTCATCCGCCTGGGGGGCGCCGGGATGATCCGCATCGAACTCCTCACCGCCGTCGCCCGCCTGGCCGAACGCGCCTGAGGCCCGTCCGATCCGGGGGGATCGACCGATGAACCGTGTGTGGCGCGTCCTCATGGCGGCCGCGATGCTGACCGGTGCCGCCTCGGGGTGCGGGACGGTCGCCTACTCGTCCGGAAAATCGAGCCCGACCGCGCCGGGGACGAGGTGGCCGGACGAGTTCTCCAGCGCCCCCGTCCCCTGGAGACTCTTCCCGGCCGAGGTGGTGAGGACCTTCCGCGACAAGGACGACTCATGCCGCTACAACCCGGGTGAGGGCTACGACATGTGGAGCTGCCGGTTCAGCGCCGCGCGCCCGGGATCCCCGCAGCGGGACGAGCTTTCGGTCGACGTGACGAAGTACGAACCGCGCCTCGGGGAGAGCGCGACCGACCACGCGGCCGCCGTGTTCGACTCGCTGCACCACGCGTTCGCCGATTTTCCGGTGTCCGCGCCGTCCCCGCTCGGCGACCAGGCGATCGACATGCCGGCCGGGGACGCGAAGGACAGGCCTCACGCCATCGACTTCCGCGTGCGGAACCTCATCGTGGAGCTCCAGGTCACCGTCCACAGGCGGAATCTCGACCAGTGGGAACTGGCCGCCGAGCGCCGCAGCCGGACGTGGCGTTACGCGACCGACCTGTCCCATGGCCTCGCCGGACTCCGCCCCTGACCGCACCGGCACCCGTCAGGGATCACATTGTGCGGAAGATCTTGAACGGGCACGATGGCGTTTCGAGCGATGACCGCGGTCACCAGGGGGTTCGTGGTGACCGCTCACAGAGGAGAACGCCATGATCCGGCTGTCAGACGGGCCCATGACCTGGGTAGCGACCGGGGACAGCATCACCCAGGCCGTCGAGCACACCCACGGTGCCCGCGGCTGGGTCGAGCACCTGCACGAGCGGATCCGGTGGCAGCTGAACCGGCTCACCGACGTCGTCGTCAACACCGGCGTCTCCGCGTGGGGCGCCGACGACGTGCTCGCGGCCCACGACCGCCTCATCGGACGGTTCGAACCCGACGTCCTGTCGGTGTCGCTCGGCACCAACGACTGCCTCGCCGGAGAGGACGGGCTGCCCGGGTTCCGCGACGCGATGCACCGGATCATCGCCGGGGCGGCGCCGGGCACGCAGGTCGTCCTGCACACGCCCGTGCTGGTCAGCGCCTCGGGCCGGGAGCGGCGCGCGGCGCTTCCCGCGTACTGCCAGGCCGTCCGGGAGATCGCGAAGGAGAGCGGCGCGCTGCTCGTCGACCACGAGGCCCACTGGCTGGAGCACCACGGCGCGGACGACCCGATCCCGTGGCTCGACGACCCGGCCCACCCCAACGCCGTCGGTCACCTGCACATGGCGAACCACACCCTGCGGAGCATCGGGCTGGGCGAGCTGGACCCGCTCTAGGGAGGTCGCCGCCCGACCTTCGCCGCAGCGGACCCACGACTTCGGGCGCGGACGGCGCGGACGGCGCGTCCGGCCCTGAGGTCCGGCGAGGTCAGCTTTCGATCTTGAGGAGGACGGCGAGGCGGTCGAGCAGGGCGAGCGTCTCGGGGACGTCCGGGGTGGCCTCGGCGAGGACGGGTTCGAGCGGCGCGTCGCGGATCACCTTCGCGCGGGGCGAGACGTCCGCGTTCGGGTGGAGGAGGGTGCGGCGGCGGTCGGACGGGTCGGGTTCGGCGCGGACGGTTCCGGCCTCGCGCAGGCGGGCGACGCAGTTGGAGACCTGGCTCTGCACCAGCCCGGTCCGCTTGGCGATCTCGGTGACCGTCGTGCCCGGATGGTCGCGGACGTCGTCGGCGACGATCAGGACGGTGCCGGTGCTCGTCGGGTGCTCGCCGACGCCCTCGGTCGGGATCGCGGCCTCGGCGATCTTCTGGAGGCGGCGTCCCAGCAGGTACAGCTCCGTGACGTTCACGGCCCGAGATTACATCATCCAAGATGCATCTCTCTTGATGCATCTCAAAAGATGCATTACGGTCGGCGGCATGACGAAGTGGCGCGGCAACCCCTGGGCCGTCCTGGCGACACTGTCCCTCGGGTTCTTCATGACCCTGCTCGACATGACGATCGTGAACATCGCGATCCCCGACGTGATGCGCTCGCTGCACACCGGCCTCGACCAGGTGGTCTGGACGGTCGGCGGGTACACGCTCGTCCTCGCCGTCCTGCTGGTGACGGCGGCGCGGCTCGGCGACCTGCGCGGACAGCGGACGGTGTTCGCCGCGGGCGTCGTCGTCTTCACCCTCGCGAGCGCGGCGTGCGGCCTCGCCCCGGACGTCGGGACGCTGATCGCCGCGCGGGTCGTCCAGGGCGTCGGCGCGGCGCTGCTCACCCCGCAGACCATGGCGCTGATCATCGCGACCTTCCCGGCGGACCGGCGCGGCACGGCGCTCGGCGTCTGGGGCGCGGTCGCGGGCGTCGCGACCCTGACCGGGCCGACGCTCGGCGGGACGCTGGTCAGCGCCGCGGGCTGGCGCTGGGTGTTCCTCGTCAACATCCCGGTCGGCGCGCTGGTGCTGGCGATGACCGTCCTGGTCGTCCCCGACGTCCGGACCGGACGCGCGCACCGCCTCGACCTGCCCGGCGTCCTGCTCTCCTCGGCGGCCCTGACCTGCCTCACGTTCGCGCTCATGGAAGGCGACCGGTACGGGTGGAACGCGTGGATCTGGGGGCTCATGGCGTCCGGCGCGCTGCTCGGCGGCCTCTTCCTCCGCCACCAGGCCGGAGGCCAGGACCGCGAGCCGCTGATCCCGTTCGAGCTCTTCCAGAACCGCGGATTCGCGCTGATGACGGCCCTGATGGGCGTGATCGGCGCGGCGCTCATCGGGGCCGTCCTGCCCCTCGGGATCTTCCTCCAGGAGCAGCTCGGCCTCAGCGCCGTCCACGCCGGGCTCGCGCTCGCGCCGTCCCCGCTCGTGTCGCTCGCCGTGTCGCCGTTCGCCGGTCGGATGAGCGACCGGGTCGGCGGGCACCGCGTCCTGGTCGCCGGACTGCTCGCCTTCGCCCTCGGACTCGGCCTCGTCGCCCTGCTGACCGGCGGCGACGCGCACGCCTGGACGTTCACCGCGCCGCTCATGCTGATGGGACTCGGCACCGGATGCATGATCGCGCCGCTCTCCGCCGAGGCGATGCGCGGCGTCCCGGCGCGGCTCGCGGGGTCGGCCTCGGGCGTCAGCAACTCCGTCCGGCAGCTCGGCTCGGTGCTCGGCACCGCCGCGACCACCGCGCTCATGACCGTCGGCTCGCCGCTGGACGGCGTCCACCTGGCGCTCGCGCTGCCGATCGTCCTGCTCGCGCTCGCCGCCGGAGCGCTCGCGTTCACCCGCCCGCGCACTCCCGCCCCGGCCGCGACCTCCGCGTGAGCCGACCGCTATCGCCGGGTCTGTCGAGATGTCATCCCCTTCGCGTACTTTGCTCGACATGGAACTGCTGGTGTCCTCCTACGCCGATCCGGCCGCGCGGAAGCTGATCGACGAGCTGCAGCAGGAGTACGTCGTGCGCTACGGCGGGCCGGACGAGACGCCGGTCGACCCGGCCGAGTTCGCCGCGCCCCTCGGCCACTTCGTCGTCGGACGCCTCGGCGGCGACCCCGTCGCGTGCGGCGGATGGCGCGCGCACGACGCGGGCGAGCCCGGCTTCCTGGACGGGGACGCCGAGCTCAAGCGCATGTACGTCGTGCCCCGCGCCCGCAAGCGCGGCCTCGCGCGGGAACTGCTCGCCGGGCTCGAGGCCGCGGCGCGGACGGCGGGACGCGGGCGGATGGTCCTCGAGACCGGCACCGCGCAGCCCGAGGCGCTGGCCCTGTACGCCTCGTCCGGGTACGGCGAGATCGAGAAGTTCGGCTACTACCGTTGCTCCGAGTCGAGCCGCTGCTTCGGCAAACTCCTGTAGCGGCCACTGCTGGTCAGGCCGACACTGCTGGTCAGGCCAACACTGCTGGTCAGGCCGACACGTGGCGGCCCGCGACGTGGAGGTGGCGCTGCGGGCGCGCGACCCACGCCCAGCCGGTCTCCTCGCTCTCCTTGTTGGCCAGGTCGATCTCGAAGAACTCGGCCGGCGGGATCAGCGTCCGGTGTTCGAGGACGAAGTTGCGGTAGAGGAATCCGCTCATCACGAACCCCAGGTCGGTGCCGTGCCCGGCGACCAGGTCGCGGAAGGCCGGGGCGTCGAGCATCCGCGCGAGCCGGACGAACCCGTCGCCGTCCAGGCCCTCGCCGTCCCGCAGGACGAGGCCGACCGCGGCCGCCGCGCGGAGCTGCAGCCGCCCGTCCTCTGTCCGGGCCTCGTTGCGCGCGCGGAGCTGCCGGTCGAGGTGCTGGACGAGCTCGCCGGCGAGCAGCCCGCAGTCGGCGTCCGGCGGGGCGGCCAGGACGAGCCCGTCGCCGGTGTCCCGGGACGAGCAGCAGTCCAGCGGCAGCCCGATCGCGGCGAACGCGGCGCGCGCGACGGCGTGCAGGTCGTCCCGCAGGACGCGCCGGACGGCGCCGGAGCGGCGGCCGTAACCGACCACGTCCAGCCCGAATACCGCGCGCGGGACCGGATGGCCGGGAAGCCCGGCCGGAGGGGGCGATGCGTTCTGTTCCATCGTCATCCTCGAAACGGACCGGCGTGTGGATGCGACGCCGGAATCGCCTTCCCGGAGCACTCCGGGAGTAGGCGCAAGCATGGAACGCCGCATGTGGGCCGGGTGCCCGAACGAACGCGGTCGCCTCGAAATCGGCACGGACGCGAACAAAGGCGAACAGGGGAAGGGCGAAAGGGAAGGGGGTGGCGGCGGGCGTTCCGACGCTCTGCCGCCACAGCACTGCGCGCGGCCGCCCGCCGCCGGGGCCGCCCGGTCAGGAGCGCCCTTGAGAGGAGCGGTTTCGTGTCACGTGACACATCTCCGCCCTGAGTCGATTATCGCGCATGTCCCCGGCATGCCCCCGTCGTGACCGCCCGTTTTAAGGCGATTTATGGTGCATGATCGAATACCGCCTGGGATTCTCTACCGTGACCACCCCGGAACGGAGGAGGATCCATCTACCTTGGGTGTGGATTTCTCCCCTCCAGCATCTCGTTAGAAATGCCGACATGATGCTGATCTCTGAGCCATGATTTCGTGGATCGGGGCGATGCGACGGCCGCCACCGTCGGCGCCCCCTTACGAAACGTCCGGTCAGGCACGACCAGTGGGAGGAGCTGCACATGTGCGCGAAGGGGGAGCACGACGATCCGCGCCGCCCTGAGGGACGGCGTCCCGACGACGGCGGGTTCCGCCTGACCGCCGAACGCCTCGCGGTCGCGATCCGCCTGGCCGCCGACCATCTGGCGGCCCTCATCCGCGTCGCCGCCGAGTACCTGGCCGGCGCCCTCCAGGGCTGGGCCCGCCGGTCCCCGTCCGAACACCCCGACCCGGCCACCGCCCGGACCACCGCCGAGTTCGCCGAGCAGCTCCGCCGCCTCAAGCGGTACCGCGGCGCGTCCTACCGCGAGATGGCCCGGCTGAGCGGCGGCACCCCCGTCGTCTCCACCCTCTCCAAGGCCGACAAGGGCGACCGGCTCCCGAGCGAACGCGTCCTCCGCGCCTACCTGCGCGGCTGCCACCTCGACGACGCCGCCATGACCCCCTGGCTCGAAGCCCGCGGCCGCCTCGCCATGCGGGACCACTGACCCGCCTCACCCCGCCCCGCCCCGCCCCGCCCCGCCGCTGGGACGCCTCACCAGGCACGACGACCGCGCTCCAGGGGAGGTCTTCGTCCAACCTCGTCAAGCGGGGCGACCGAATCTGGTCGGGTCTCGCCATGGACGCCCAGGGGACCCTTGGTTGGGATGATGATTTTCCCCACACTAGACTCAAAAGTGAGCAATTTTCTCATGTGTGGCTGTAAGGCGCATGAGCCGGTGACGGACCTGGGGGGAGCGGCGTGGCGGAGGACGCGACGGGCGGGACCGGGACGGCGGGACACGGGCGCCCCTGGTCCGACCTGCCCAGGGAGCTGGCCGACCACATGCGGCCCAACCTGGACGAGGTCGCCGACGACATGATCGCCGAGATCCAGGGCCGGGTCCGCGAGTACGACCGTCCGGGCGACGGCCCCTACTCGGGGACGCTCCGGCTCGCCGTCGAGCGCGTCCTGCACCACTTCGTCGAGCGGGTCGCCGACCCCGCGCACGAGCCCGGCGACCTCGCCGACTTCTTCCGCGCGATCGGCCGCGGCGAGTCGGGCGAGGGCCGCAGCCTGGACGCCATGCAGTCGGCCATGCGGGTCGGCGGGATGGTCGCCTGGCGGCGGATCGCCGACGGCGCCGCCGCGCTGGAGGTCGACCCGCGCACGCTCGGCGCGGTCGGCGAGGCGCTCATGCTCGTCCAGGACGAGCTGGCCGCCGCGGCCGCCGAGGGGTACGCGCAGGCCAAGGCCGCCGTCGCGGGCGAGATGCAGCGCCGCCGCAAGCGCCTGCTCGACCTGCTGTTCGCCGACCCGCCCGCCGCGCCGGAGGCCATCGCCGACCTCGCCGCCGCCGCGGCCTGGCCGGTGCCGCGCACGGTCGCGGCGGTCGCGCTCGGCCGTCCGCCCGCCGGGTCCCACCACCCCGCGTTCCCGCCGGACGTCCTGTCCGACCTGACCCGCCGCACGCCCAGCCTGATCGTCCCGGACCCGGACGGCCCCGGCCGCGCCCGCCTCATCGACCGCGCGCTCGCCGGGACGCACGCCGTCGTCGGCCCGACCGTCCCGGTCGCCGAGGCCGCCCGCTCGGTGCAGTGGGCGCGCAAGACCCTCGCGCTCGTCGACCGCGGCGTCATCGAGTCGGACGGCGGGGTGGTGCGCAGCGTCGAGCACATGTCCACGCTGATCCTCTTCCAGGACGAGGACCTCATCTCGTCCCTCGCCGCGCTGCGCCTCGCCCCGCTCGCGCACCTGCGCGTCAGCCAGCAGGACCGGCTCGCCGAGACGCTCCTCGCCTGGCTCCAGTCGGGCCGCAACGCCAACGAGGTCGCGATGCGGCTGCACGTCCACCCGCAGACCGTCCGCTACCGGCTGCGCCAGCTCGAGGAGCTCTTCGGCGACCAGCTCCTCGACCCCGACCAGCGCTTCGACCTGGAGATCGTCCTGCGCGCCCGCGCGCTTCTCGCCTCCGGCGCGGGCGAGCACCTCCTCGCCACCGTCCACGAGGCCGTCGGCGAGACCGGCGAGATCGTCAGCCTCCGCCGCTGACCGACGCGGAGCGGGCCGGGAGGGTCACGCGGATGCGGCAGCCGTGCGGGGTGTCGACGACGCCGATGAGCCCGCCGTGCATGTCGACGACCCAGCGCGCGATGGCGAGGCCGAGGCCGGTGCCGCCGTCCGGGGTGGCCGCGCCGGACGCGCCGCGCGAGAACCGCTCGAAGACGCGTTCGCGCTGGCCCCTGGGGATGCCGGGCCCCTCGTCGGAGACCTCCAGGACGAGCGCGCCCGCCCCGTCGCCGGGACGCGCCGTGATGGCGACCGCCCCGTCGGACGGCCCGTGCCGGACGGCGTTGTCCAGCAGGTTCGCGAGGACCTGGTGCAGCCGGTCGCGGTCCCCGACGCAGCTCAGGCCGGGCGCGATGTCGGTCGTGACGGGGGTGTCGGGGAACGCGGCGGTCACCTCGTCGACGAACCCGGCGACGTCGAGGACGCGCAGGTCGAGCGGGACGGCCCCGGCGTCCACCTTGGACAGGTCGAGCAGCTGCCCGACCAGGCGCCCGAGCCGTTCGGTCTGCTCCAGCGCGGACTCCAGGACCTCGGGGCTCGCGGGGGTCACGCCGTCCGCGACGTTCTCCAGGACGGCGTGCAGCGCGCTGATCGGGGTGCGCAGCTCGTGCGACACGTTCGCGACGAACTCCTGCCGCTGGCGGTCGACGGCGGCGAGGTCGGCGGCCATCCGGTTGAACGCGCCGGCGAGCTCGCCCACCTCGTCCCGTGACGTGGACCGCACCCGGCGCGAGTAGTCGCCGCGCGCCATCGCCCGCGCCGCCGCCGTCATCTCGCGCAGCGGCGCGGTCATGCCGTGCGCGATGAGCTGCGTGATCACCAGGGCGATGAGCAGCCCGACGGGGACGGTCTGCCGCGCGCGGAACCCCAGCGGATACCCCCACAGGACGATCAGGATCGCGATGCACGCGGTCACCACGACCAGCACGCCCAGCTTCACCTTGATCGAGCGCAGCGGGTCCAGCGGCCGGGGCAGCCGCTCCCACGCGCGCTCCGCCGACCCGCGCTTGCGCCGCGCCCGCTCCCGCACCGCCGCGACGGCCCGCAGCCGCGCGAACCCGCGCACGCTCACCGTGCCCCCCTCGCGAGCACGCCCCTCACCCGCAGGCGCCTCGTCCGCGTGTCGCTCACGCCGGGATCTCCAGGCTGTAGCCGACGCCGTGGACGGTGCGGATGAGGTCGGGGCCGAGCTTGCGGCGCAGCGCCTTGACGTGGCCGTCGACGACGCGCGTCCCGGACGCGTCGGCCCAGTCCCAGACGTCCTCGAGCAGGACGGCGCGGGTGAGGACGGTGCCGGGGCGGCGGGAGAGGCAGGCGAGCAGGTCGAACTCGGTCGGGGTGAGGTGCACCTCGGAGCCGTCCCGGCGGACGCGGCGGGAGCGCTCGTCGATCTCGAGCGGGCCGAGGCGGGTGACGGGCTCGGGCGCGGGCAGCGTCAGCGTCGCGGCGCGCTCGACGCGCCGGAGCAGCGCGCGGATGCGGGCGACCAGCTCCCGCATGCTGAACGGCTTGGTGAGGTAGTCGTCCGCGCCGACGCCGAGCCCGACGAGCTTGTCGGTCTCGTCGTCGCGGGCGGTGAGCATCAGCACCGGGACGGGACGGTCCGCCTGGACGCGGCGGCAGACCTCCAGCCCGTCGAAGCCGGGGAGCATGACGTCCAGCACGATGAGGTCGGGGGCGGTCTCGCGCGCCCGCGCGACGGCGGACGGTCCGTCCGCGGCCGTCTCCACCGCGAAGCCCTCGGCGGACAGCCGGTCGGCGACCGCCTTGGCGATGGTGGGTTCGTCCTCGACGACCAGGATGCGCATGCCCCGACCCTAGGAGCGCGGTGCGCGCGCTCCCGGGGCGGGTTGTGCGGATCCTGTGCCGATCACCGGATCCGCCGGGCGGATCCCGTGCCGATCAGTGGACCTCGACGGTGGAACCTGTGCCGGTCAGGGGCCGATCGGCCAGGTGTGGACGGGTTCGTTGGTGTTCATATGACCGACGTACGAGCGGACCATCGCGCGCAGCGCGTCGGGACGGCGCGGCCCGATGCGCTCCTCGATGGCCTCGACGGTCGCGGTCTGCCAGTCCGCGCCGGTGCGTCCGGCCAGGCAGCGACCCTCGATGATGCCGAGCAGCCGGTCCCGGCGGGACGGTTCGACGCCCCAGCGGTCCAGGCCCTCGTGGGCGAGCGGGAGCAGGCGGCGCAGCACGAGCTCGGCCGCGGGGACCTCGCCGAGGCCGGGCCAGTACAGGCGCGCGTCGATGCCGTCCCGGGCCGCGCGGAGCAGGTTCTCCCGCGCGGTCGCGAACGACATCCGGGACCAGACCGGGCGTTCCTCCTCGGCGAGGACGCGCAGCAGGCCGTAGTAGAACGCGCCGTTGGCGACGGTGTCGGCGACGGTCGGGCCGGCGGGCAGCACGCGG
The DNA here is from genome assembly GCF_003696215.1 of Actinomadura harenae. Classification (GTDB taxonomy): domain Bacteria; phylum Actinomycetota; class Actinomycetes; order Streptosporangiales; family Streptosporangiaceae; genus Spirillospora; species Spirillospora harenae. Next base: position 54,952 of record NZ_RFFG01000017.1, read on the forward strand.
TTCTCCACGCGCAGGTGCGGACGGCCGTCCACGACGGCGTAGATCGGCCGGTTCCAGCGGTAGATGGTGCCGTTGTGCAGGGCGAGCTCGGGCAGCTCGGGGGTGCCGCCGCCGTCGAGCACGGCCTCGGGGTCCTCGTCCTCGCAGATCGGGAGCAGCGCGGGGAAGAACCGGGTGTTCTCCTCGAACAGGTCGAAGACCGAGGTGATCCAGCGTTCGCCGAACCACACCCGGGGCCGGACGCCCTGGGCCTTCAGCTCCTCGGGACGGGTGTCGGTGGACTGCTCGAACAGCGGGATCCGGGTCTCCCGCCAGAGCCGGTGGCCGAACAGGAACGGCGCGTTCGCGGCGAGCGCGACCTGTGGCCCGGCGATGGCCTGCGCGGCGTTCCAGTGCGCGCCGAACCGGTCGGGGCTGACCTGGATGTGGAACTGGACGCTGGTGCAGGCGGCCTCCGGGGTGATGGTGTCGGTGTGCAGGGACAGCGGTTCCGGGCCGTCGATGGCGATCCGGATCTCCTCGCCGCGCGCGGCGAAGATCTCGTCGTTGAGCAGCTTGTACCGGTTGTTGGCCGACAGCGTCTCCTCGCCGATGTCGGCGCGGCGCAGCGTCGGCAGGATGCCGATCGTCACGAGTTCCGCGCCGACCTCGGCCGCGTGGGCCCCGGCGTTGTTCAGGTGGTCGCGGACCTCCTGCTCCAGCTCGTGGGCGTTGTGGCCCCCGAGCTCGCGTGGCGGGATGTTGATCTCCAGGTTGAACTGGCCGAGCTCGGTGTCCCAGGCCGGGTCGGCGATGGCCTTGAGCACGTCGGCGTTGCGCATGAGCGGGTCGCCCGCGGCGTCGATCAGGTTGAGCTCGATCTCCACCCCGATGTGCGGCCGCTCGAAGTCGAACTGCGACTCGCGCAGCATGCGTGCGAGCACGTCCAGGTCGCGTCGCACCTTCTCCCGGTACCTGCGCCGGTCCATACCGCTGATGGTCGCGGCGGAAACGTCTCGTCCCATGTCCTCGCCTTCTGCCGCGGATATGGTCTTCTGAGGCGAAATGTCCAGATCTGGCCTGGGGAAACCCGGACCGGGGTTACGGGCGCGCCGATTCTCACGCTCCGCACGGTCACCACGCGCCGACGTGCCGTGTTGAGCGTGCGCCGGGTGCCGCCCGCGCGGGCCGCCGGGACGTCCGGCGACCTCCGTGACGCGGGACGCCGGGGACGCGGGAGGGTCGGCGGGGGCAGGATGGCGCGCAGGGCGCCATGGCACGCTGTGGGCGGATGTGAGGGGGGACACGATGCGGTTGCGGCCACGGTCGATCAGGACGAGGGACACCCTGGTCGCCGCGGTGCTGGCGGCGGTGGTGTTCGGCGCGATCGCGATCGCGGCGGACCTCGGGATCCGGGACACGGTGCGCGCCGCGCTCGTCCAGGACACCGCGCAGTCCGCGCGCCGGACGAGCGCCGCGATCCGCGACGGGTCGCTCGCCTCGCCCATCCCGGACGACAGCGGCGGACGCGTCCTGATCCAGGTCGTCGGCCCCGGCGGCAACATGCTGGACGCCACGCCCGCCGCCGGGCGGCACCCCCGGATCTCCGGCTTCTGGCCGCCGCGCGACGAACGCGTCCGCGACTTCCGGCACTGCCACGGCCACGGCCTGACCCGGCACTGCGAGATGGTCGAGGCGATCCGCGTCACCACCGCGCCCGACTCGGTCGTCGTCTACGCCGCGACCCGGATCCCGGGGCCGCTGGTGAACGGCGTGCTGGAGGTGCTGCTCGCCGTCGCCGTCCTCGGCCTGTCGGCGCTGGTGGCGTGGGTCACGTGGCGCGTCGTCGGACGGACGCTCCGCCCGGTCGAGCAGATCCGGGGCCAGCTCGCCGAGATCAGCGGCAGCGACCTGTCCCGGCGGGTGCCGCAGCCGCCCGGGGAGGACGAGATCGCCGAGCTCGCCGCGACCGCCAACCAGACCCTCGACCGGCTCGAACGCGCCGTGGACCGGCAGCGCCAGTTCGCCTCGGACGCCTCGCACGAGCTGCGCACGCCCATCGCGGGCCTGCGCGCCAACCTCGAGGACGCCGCGATGCACCCCGAGGACACCGACCTGAAGGCCGTCGTCGCGTCCGCGCTGCGCGACACCGACCGGCTGGAGCACATCGTCACCGACCTGCTGCTGCTCGCCCGGATCGGCACGGGGAACGCGGCCCGCGAGGCCGTCGACCTCGGTGACCTGGCGCGCCGGGAGATCGCCCGCCGCGACGGGATCCCGCGCTCCGCGGGAGCGCCCCGCCTGGTGGCCGATCTCGCCCCGGGCGTGCGGGTCCGCGGCGTCCGGATGCAGTTCGTCCGGCTGCTCGGCAACCTGCTCGACAACGCCGAGCGCTACGCGGACGGCTCGGTCGCGGTCGCGGTCAGCTCGTCCGGCGGGTTCGCGGTCCTGACCGTCCAGGACGACGGCGCGGGCGTCCCGGACGCCGACCGCGAGCGGGTCTTCGCGCGCTTCACCCGCCTGGACAGCGCCCGCAGCAGGCACGCGGGCGGCACCGGCCTCGGCCTCGCCATCGCCCGCGAGATCGCCCAGGCGCACGGCGGTTCCCTCACGATCGAGGACTCCGTGCGCGGCGCGCGTCTCGTCCTCAATCTGCCCCTGGACATCGAGAACACATGAAAGGACCGCCTGCGCGGGGCGCGGGCGGTCCTTTCAAAAGGAGTGCGGCCTCAGGAAGCCTGCACGGCCTGGATCTCCAGGGTGATGTCGACCTTGTCGCCGAGGAGGGCCTTGTCGCCGCCCAGCGGGACGTTGAACTCGATGCCCCAGTCCTTGCGGTTGATCGTCGTGGAGGCGGAGAACCCGGCGCGGGTGCCGCCCCACGGGTCCTGGCCGATGCCGTGGAAGTCGACGTCCAGGGTGACCGGCTTGGCGACGCCCTTGATCGTCAGGGTGCCCTCGACCTTGTAGTCGCCGCCCTCGGCGCGGACGCCGGTGGTCGCGAAGGTCATGGTCGGGTGGTTCTCGACGTCCAGCACGTCGGCGGTGCGGACGTGGGCGTCGCGGTCGGCGTTGCGGGTGTCGATCGAGGCGAGCTTGATCTCGGCCGTCGCGGTGGACGTGGCGACGTCGTCGGCGACCTGGACGGCGCCCGAGAAGTCGGTGAAGGAGCCGCGTACCTTGGTCATCAGGTGGCGGATCGCGAAGGTGACCTCGGAGTGCGCGGGGTCGATGTTCCAGGTGCCGGCGGTCAGGCCCAGCTCGGTGGTGGCGAGGGTCATGGCGTTGCTCCTACGGGTAGTTCTTGAAACTTCAACGAACTGACTCCTCGGAGATTAGTTGAGACTTCAAGCAGTGTCAAGCCCGGATCCTCCATCGGTCTGCGAGGAGGTATACATACCGGACAACCTGTATGTTTCTTCGATAGGCTGAGGGCATGCCGTCACCCGTCCGCCCCCGCCGCACGCAGGAGGAACGCACCGCCGCGACCCGCGCGGCGCTCCTCGACGCGACCGTCGCCTGCCTCGTCGAGTACGGCTACCACGGCACCACCACGACCCGCGTCGTCCAGCGCGCCGGGGTCTCCCGCGGCGCCCAGGTGCACCACTTCCCGACGAAGAACGATCTCGTCCTCGCCGCCGTCGAGCACCTGGCCCGCAAACGCGCCGACCGCTTCCTCGCCGAGGACCTCGATCGTCTCCGCGCCTCCGCCGACCCCCTCGGGGACGCCCTCGACCTGCTCTGGCGCGCCTTCCAGGGCCCGCTGTTCGAGGCGTCCATGGAACTGTGGGTCACCGCCCGCACCGACCCCGACCTGCGCGAACACGTCGCCGAGTTCGAACGCCTGATCACCGCCGGCCTCCTGGACATCAGCCGCGCCGTCTTCGGCGACCAGGTGGACGACCCCGAGGTCCGCGGCAACCTCTACGTCGCCCTGGAGACCATCCGCGGCCTCTGCCTCCTCAACTTCGTCCACCCCACGACCCCGGAACGGCAGGAGGCCCGCTGGCTCCGCTCCAAGGCCCGCCTCCGCCGCATGGTCACCCCCGACCAGTGAGCGGCGGCGGGGCCGCTATCGTTCGCCCATGCGCGGCGACACCGGAGAGACGCTGGCCGGCCGCTACCGGATCCTGGAGCTGATCGGACGCGGCGGCATGGGCCGCGTGTGGCGCGCGTACGACGACCAGCTGGGCCGCGAGGTCGCCGTCAAGGAGATGCTCCTGCCCGAGGGCATCGACGACGAGGGACGCCGCGAGTGGTACGCCCGGACGGCCCGCGAGGCCCGCGCCGCCGCCCGCCTGCACCATCCCGGCATCGTCACCGTGCACGACCGGGTGCTCGAACCCGACGGACGCCCGTGGATCATCATGGAGTTCGTCCGCGGCCGGTCCCTCTCCGACCTGCTGCGCGCCGAGGGGCCGCTTCCGCCGCGACGGGTCGCCGAGATCGGCCGGCAGATGCTGTCCGCGCTGACCGCCGCGCACGCGCACGGCATCGTCCACCGCGACGTCAAGCCCGCGAACGTCCTGCTGTCCGGGGACCGCGCCGTCCTCACCGACTTCGGCATCGCCGCGCTGGCCGACGACGTCACCGTCACGCGGACGGGCGCCCTCGTCGGCACGCCCGGCTACATGGCGCCGGAGCAGATCCGCGGCGAACCGGCGACGCCCCGCTCCGACCTGTGGGCCCTCGGCGCCACCCTGTACACCGCGGTGGAGGGCCGCCCGCCCTTCACGGGCGCCACACCCGCCGCGATCTACGTGTCGGTGGCCACGGAAGAGCCGTCGCCCCCGGCCCTGGCGGGTCCCCTGACCCCTGTGATCGCCGGCCTCCTCACCAAGGACCCGTCCAAGCGCAGCACCCCCGAACCCCTGTCCGCCGCCCTGACCGCCATCGCCAACGGCACCGAGCCACCGCCCTCACGACCCGTGTTCCCGACCGTGCCCGTGCCCGTCGGCGCCACCACCCCGTACGGCCCCGCCCCAGAGGCGTTCGCGCCGCCGTCCGGACGAGCCCGCCGCCGCACGCTGCTCCTTCGCGCCGCCGCGGCCGGTGCGGTGGTGCTCGTGGCGGGCGGCGTCACCGCCGCGCTGACCCTGCGCGACTCCGGCCACACGCCGGAGCCTTCACGCCAGCCGACCAAGGCGGCGGCGAAGGACCTGATCCTCGGCTCGCAGGGCGTCCTCAACCTGACCTACCTGCCGGACAGCCGTGAGCTGATCTCGATGAGCGTCAGCGCGCCGAGCCGCATGTGGGACGTCACCACCGGCCGCGTCCTCGCCAACCTGGACGACAGCGTCCACGGCTCGAGCAGCTTCGCCGCCCCGTCCCCCGACGGCCGCACCATCGCCACCGACAACTACAGCTCGATCAGCCTGTGGGACGCGCGCACCCAGCGCGTCACCCGCACGTTCCAGCTCCCCGGCGGCGACAAGGCGGGCATCGCCTCCTCGGCCGCGTTCAGTCCCGAAGGTGACAGGCTCGCCATCGGGACGTACTCCAACGACAAGGGCCCGCACAAGATCGTGCTGTGGAACGTCCCCCAGAACTCCGCCGAGGGAACGCTCGACAGCGGCGGCACCACCGGACTCTCGCACGTCGTCTACAGCCCGGACGGCCTCCAGTTCGCCACCTCCGACCTCACCCAGGTCAAGCTGTGGGACACGTCCGGCGGCCGTCTCATCGGAACGATCGGTGAACCCGACGGCATCGTCGCCGACATCGCGTTCAGCCCGGACGGCACCGAACTGGCCGTCAACACCACCGGCACGGGCATCCACCTGTGGAACCTCAAGACCCGGACGCTCGCCACCTCGATCATCGGCGGCGGCAAGGACGACTCCAACCAGATCGCCTTCAGCCCCGACGGCACACTCCTGGCCGGACGCGACGCCGGGGACCACGACGTCGTCGACCTGTGGGACACCAAGACCGGCAAAGTCGTCCGCAGACTGACCGGCCACACCAGGGAGGTTCGCGCGGTCGCCTACGCCCCAGACGGCTCGTCGGTCGCGGCCGCCAGCACCGACGGCACCATCCGCGTCTGGCGCGTCTGACGTCAGCTGTACCCGTCCCCGAAGTCGCCCATGGCCTCGCGGAACTCCGGAGAACGAACGCGGTCGGCCACGTCCAGCAGGCTCTGAACGCCGGACGCCTCGACCCAGATCCGCCGCCCGCTCACCCGCCCCCCGAGCCCGAGAAGGGCCACGCACAGCGGCACCCCCGCATACCCTTCCACTCGCTCAGGCTGGACGTCGAGGACCCAGCCCGCCGTCACAGGCGATTCGGCCATCGCCTCATCCACCCGCCGCGCACGGCCTTCCCCGTCCTCACAATCGCCAAGTTCAAGCATCCACCCCAGATCCACCTCGCTCCGCCGAGACCAGACCCTCCGGATGCGCGGCCACCTCATACCGGGAGTGATCACGTCACGTCCTCGGATGCGGGCAGCGGCCCCATGCGCCGGATGGCCTCGCTGACGATGTCCAGGTACTCGGTGTGCGCGAGCGCGGTGATGATCCGAATGCGCGCGGGAAAGTACCCGAACGCCGCCAAGCGCCCGACGAACGCCGCCTTGACCTCCTCCCATGCCGCGTCCAGCGCCAGCAGGACGGGAAGCGCCTCCGCATCCTCCAAGGCGTCCACCGCGTCAGCGGCCGCAAGCACCGAGACCAGTTCGCGCATACGCCCCGACGACCGCCCGTCCGCCCACGCGACGTCCCACACCCTGGACCAAGCACCGACGACGATGGGCACCAGAACAGCAGGTTCCGCGAAGCGAGTGGTGCGGTTCTTGTAAGAGCCCCTGGCGCTCACCGCGCGCCGCCCGCATTCAGCGTCCACGCGATGAGGTGGAGCACGTCTTCCAGGTCAGCCACGAGCCCAAGCGACTCACGCTCGGCGTCCCGCCCCGTCCACACAAAGCACCACCTCCCGCACTGGTAATCGACGCGAACGACGATGGGCGCGACGCCGACAACCGACAACGCCACCGCGTCCCGCTCCCGAACCGCGCTCATCCCAAAGCGCGGAGCCGCATGTTCCAGAGCTTCCAGCGCCTGCCCGCGAGGGTGGCGAGGACGTGACGTGGGTGACGTCGCAGGGGTTGCGACCTGGGGGTGGACGGCTTGCGCGGCTCCTGCCGCATGCCGTCCCCCGCGTCGCCGTGCGAGGCGCATGGGATACCTCCGTAACCGAACGTGTGATTCGAGTTACAGAGTGCGCCCTCCCGGGTTACTCTCGCTACGTTCCGCATCACACTTGGAACCCCCTCGGAGGAGCGATGCCAGCGCGTGACAACCTCGACCCGATGGGCTCGTTGTGGGACGTCATCGCCCTTGAAGTGAGGGCATGGCGCATCGCCAAGCACATGTCCGAGGTCCAAGTTGCGGCCTTGCTCAAGTGTGACCGTTCCACCGTTTCCAGGATCGAAAACGGGCTTCGGAAACTGAACGACGCATATGCCAACTCCCTGGATGAGGCGTGGAAAACGAGCGGACTGTTCGCTGCGCTCGTGTTCCACGCAAGCACGTTCGCCGAGCAGGACTGGCGGACCGGGCTGCGCCAGTACGAGCGCGAAGCCTCGCGTATGCGGATGTGGGACGTATCGCTCGTACCGGGATTGCTCCAACACCCCGAGTACGCGCGGGCCGTGATCGCCAAGGCTTACGAAGCGGGGCTGATCAAGAGCATCGACCAGGCCCTGGAAGACCGCTTGGAGCGTCAGCGGGCTGTGTTCGAGCGCGACGATCCGCCCCAGATCTCAGCGGTGATCAACTGGCCGATTCTCCGCCACACGTACGGAGGCTCCGCCGTCATGCGCGCGCAGATCGAGCTGCTCATGGAGCATGCGGGACGGCCGAACGTCTCTCTGCGCTTCGTCGAATCCGACGCCATGGGACACGTTGGCCTGGACGGATCGTTCAAGCTCCTGACGGTCAAGAACCGCGAATACGCGTTCTGCGAGGCTCCGCACGAGGGACGCATCTTGTACGTCCCCGCTGACGTTCACAAGATCTCGGTACGGTGGGAGCAGGTAAGCGACCATGCCTCGCCGGTACGGCGTACGGGCGCGGTACTACAGGAAGCGATGGAAATCTACCGATGACTGAGTGGCGCAAGTCGTCCCACAGCAGCTCAACGGGTGGCGACTGCGTAGAAGTCGCCCGCCTCGCCCCTAACACCGTCGGGATCCGCGACAGCAAGAACCCGACCGGCTCCGCGTTCGCGCTTCCCAGAACGGCAGCGCGAGACCTCCTGTCGCGAATCAAGGCAGGCGAGGACGACCTGGCCTGACCCCCTCGATGGACCGAGCCCCCGGATCTCCGGGGGCTCTTTGTATGTCCAGAGGGAGAGTGCCCGGTATGCCTGCCGCGTCGTACGGTCGAGGCAGAAGCGCGCAGCGATGGAGGACTCCGCGTGATCGAATGGCGTAAGAGCAGTCACTCGGCCCCGTCTGGCGGCGACTGCGTGGAACTTGCCCGCCTGCGCCCCGAGGTCGTGGGCGTCCGTGACAGCAAGGACCCCGAGGGCCCGCGGCTCGGCCTCACCCCTGCCGCAGCGCGCGGCCTTGCGGAGGCGCTTCGAGCGGGGGAGTGATGACCGCGTGCGCATGACGGACCTGCAATGGCGCAAGGCGACGCGGTCCACCTCGGACGGCGGGGAGTGCGTTGAGTGCGCGGACCTCGAACGTGTTGCGGGTCTCTCCGGTCGCGTCGGAGTGCGCGACAGCAAGAACCCGGTTGGTCCCGCGCTCGTGCTCCCCAGGTCGGCAGCACGAGACCTGCTGATCCGAATCAAGGCAGGCGAGCACGACCTGGCCTGACCCCCGACGAATGAGCCCCCGGATCTCCGGGGGCTCTTTTGCGTCCAGGGGGAGGTTCCCCCGAATGTCCGTCGTTTCGTACGGTCGGGTGAGTACGAATGTACGGGGACGTTGAGTAGGAGCGCGGATTCTGGGCGGCCGCAGCGCGCAGCATGATCTGAACATGACCAGCTGCCCCGGCTCCTACCTCCCCCCGCAGAGGCCACAGTCCTACTCCATGCTCATCTATCCCGCGGCCGTGATCCCTCTTGGCCTGCTGTGCACTCTGGGGGGCGCGTTCATCGCCTACTGGGGTGAGGCTTTCCTGGCCTGGGGCTTCTACGGTGACAACTCGGAGCCTGCGGCGTTCGAGCATGCCTATGGCCCGTTCTACGAGAAGTCCCTCATCATCGCGGGTCTGCTCGCCGCAGCGCTTCTGGTCGTCGCGGTGGTTTTGGCTTTGGTCCGCCGCAAGGCAGCCCAGATCGGCTTGACCCTGTGCGTCGCGGCAGCCGTGGCCACACCTTGGGTCTGGGCCATCGTCGTCTACCTCGTCGGTCGGCACTGGGCCCACGCCTACCCCCTCTGAGGCGGGTCCCGCGATAGCGCCGTCGCCACCCGTGACAGGCCCTGACCGTCGGGTCAGTGCGACGCGTGCTGACCCCGGCATCTGCGAGTCCCCGTCTTCTACAGTCGTTTCGTGACTTCGAGCCCGGTAGAGAGCTTCGCTGTTCCCCGTGCCGCTGCGGGTGTCCTGTTCTTCGACCAGGAGGGTGACGTCTTGTTGGTCGTCCCGTCCTATAAGGACTACCGGGATATTCCGGGTGGCTACATCGAACGGGGTGAGACGCCGAGGGAGGCGGCCGTCCGTGAGGTTCGTGAGGAACTCGGCATCGCGCCGCCGATCGGGCGGCTCTTGGTGACCGACTGGGCGCCCCATCAGAACGAGGGTGACAAGGTGCTGTTCGTCTTCGACGGCGGGACACTCACGCCGGAACAGCTCGGAGCCGTCAGGCTCGACCCTGCCGAGGTCGTGGCCTACGAGTTCCACGATGTGGCGCAGGTCCACGAACTGACGATCGCCCGGCTCGCTCGCCGGATCGTCCATGGTCACGAGGCTCGCGCGGACGGATCGACCCGCTACCTGGAGCACGGCCAACTCGTCGGCTGAGGGCCGGGCCGCGCTTGGCGGCCCGGGGGGAGTGTTAGTTCGGCTGCTTGTAGAGGGTTACTACTGCGGCGCCGCCTAGGCCGATGTTGTGTTGGAGGGCGGCCTTCGCATTTTCTACCTGGCGGGCGTCGGCTTTGCCTCGGAGTTGCCAGGTGAGTTCGGCGCATTGGGCGAGGCCGGTGGCGCCCAGGGGGTGGCCCTTGGAGATGAGGCCGCCGGACGGGTTGACGACCCAGCGGCCGCCGTAGGTGTTGTCGCCGGCGTCGACGAGCTTCCCGCCCTCGCCCTCGGCGGCGAGGCCGAGGGCCTCGTAGGTGATGAGCTCGTTGGTGCTGAAGCAGTCGTGCAGCTCGATGACCTGGACGTCCGCGGCGGACAGGCCCGCCTCGTCGTAGGCGCGGCGGGCGGCGAGCGCCGACATCTCGGCGCCGATGATCGTGATGGCGGACTTGGACTCGAACGTGGCGCGGGTGTCGGTGACCATGGACTGGCCGACGATCTCGACGGCCCGGTCCCACAGGTCGTGCTCGTCCACGAAACGCTCGGACGCGATGACCGCCGCGCCGGAGCCGTCCGAGGTGGGGGAGCACTGGAGCTTGGTCAGCGGGTCGTAGACCATGCGGGCGGCCTTGATGTCGTCGAGCGAGTACGCGTCCTGGAACTGGGCGTACGGGTTGTTCACCGAGTGCCGGTGGTTCTTCCAGCCGATGCGCGCGAACTGGTCGGCGGTCGTCCCGTACTTCTCCATGTGCTCGCGTCCGGCGGCGCCGAACATGTAGGGCGCGATGGGCTCGCCACCCCACTCGTACAGGGGGAACAGCTCCTTGAGGTGGTTGAGCATGGGCTGCTCGCGGTCCTCGTAGGTGGAGCCGAGGGAGCCCTTCTGCATCTTCTCGAAGCCGAGGGCGAGCGCGCAGTCGACCGTCCCGGAGCGCACGGCCTGGCGGGCGAGGAACAGGGCGGTCGAGCCGGTCGAGCAGTTGTTGTTGACGTTCACGACCGGGATGCCGGTGATGCCCAGTTCGTAGACGGCGCGCTGGCCGGACGTGGACTCGCCGTACACGTAGCCGACGTACGCCTGCTCGATCAGGTCGTAGGGGATCCCGGCGTCCTGGAGGGCCTTGGTCCCGGACTCGCGGGCCATGTCGGGGTAGTCCCACTCGCGGCTGCCGGGCTTCTCGAACTTGGTCATGCCGACGCCGACGACGAAGGTCCTGGTGGTCACGGTGCCCGCCTCTCCTCAGGGTGGCTCGGACGCTAGGGCCTGTCTAAGAAACAGTCAAGCTTGTATGTTTCTACCCGGACCGGTTCGCCGCACCACCACCCCGGAGGACGGACGGATGTCTCGCAGCTTCAACCTCGCCGACCTGTTCGAGATCGTCGCGGCGGCGGTGCCGGACAAGACCGCGATCGTCTCCGGTGACCGCAGACTCACGTACCGGGAGCTGGACGAACGCGCGAACCGGCTCGCCCACCACCTCGCCGCGAACGGCGTGGGCCCCGGCGACACCGTCTCGCTGCTCTCCTACAACCGGGCCGAGTGGCTGGAGGCGCAGATCGGCGTGTACAAGCTGCGCGCCGTCCCGGTGAACGTCAACTACCGGTACACCGCCGACGAGCTCGCCTACGTGATCGCCGACTCGGACTCCGCCGCGCTGGTCGGCGAGCGGACGCTGATCGCCCGCCTCGGCGACGCGCGCGGAAAGCTCGCCGACCTGCGACACGTCCTGGTCATCGAGGACGGCTCGGACGAGGTGGTTCCGGATGCCACCCGCTACGAGGACGCGCTCGCCGCCGCCTCGCCCGCGAACGACTTCGGCGAACGCTCGGCCGACGACCTCTACCTGCTCTACACGGGCGGCACCACCGGCATGCCCAAGGGCGTGATGTGGCGCCACGAGGACATTTTCCTGGCCGCCATGGGAGGCGGAAATCCCATCGGCAACCCCATCCCCACACCCGAGACGCTGTCCACGAAGGTCCTGGACGGCGGCCTCACCACGCTGGTCTGCGCGCCGCTCATGCACGGCGCGGGCATGTGGGTCGCCTGGGTCGCGCTGACCTCCGGGTCCACGCTCGTCCTCTGGACGGGCCGGAGCTTCGACGCGGCGAAGGTGCTCGCGCTCGCCGCCGGGGAGAAGGTCGTCACGCTGAACGCGGTCGGGGACGTCATGGTCCGCCCGCTGATCGCCGAGCTGGAGGCGCACCCCGGACGCCACGACCTGTCCGCGCTGCTCGTCCTCGCGACCGGCGGCGCGGTGACCTCCCCGGACGTCAAGGCGCGGCTGCACGAGCTCGTCCCGTCCCTGCTGATGATCCTGGACGCGTTCGGGGGTTCGGAGACGGGCGCGTCGGGGCAGGCGGTCGCGCCGTCCGGCGACGGGCACCCGCGGTTCGTCCCGCGCGCGGACGACACCGCCGTCCTCGACCACCTCCTGCGGCCCGTCGCGGCGGGCTCGGGCGAGATCGGCCAGCTCGCGCGGCGCGGCCGCATCCCGCTCGGCTACTGGAACGACGAGGCCAAGACCGCCAGGACGTTCGTCACCGACGAGCACGGCGTGCGCTGGGCGCTCCAGGGCGACATGGCCCGGATCGACCCGGACGGCGCGATCGTGCTGCTCGGACGCGGTTCCCTGGTGATCAACACCGGTGGCGAGAAGGTGTTCGTCGAGGAGGTCGAGGCGGCGCTGAAGACGCACCCGGCCGTGTACGACGCGCTGGTCGTCGGCGTCCCGGACGAGCGGCTCGGCTCCCGCGTCGCCGCCGCCGTCTCACTCGCGCCCGGCGCGTCCGCGACACCGGAGGAGCTCACCGCGCACACCCGGACGACGCTCGCCGGATACAAGGTCCCCCGCGACATCAGGATCGTGGACGAGGTGCGGCGCTCGCCCGCCGGCAAGGCCGACTACCGCTGGGCCAAGGGCCTCTACCAGTAAGGAACCCCCTCATGACCGAGATGAACAAGGACGCCCTGGACGTCTGGAGCGCGCCGTTCGACTTCGCCGTCGAGCGCGGCCGGACGATCGAGTACGCCGCCGCGACGAACGACGCGAACCCGCGGCACACGTCGGGCGAGCTGGCCCCGCCGGTCTTCGCGATCGTCCCGGTGTTCCAGGGCATGATCGACCCGCTGTTCACGGTCGTCCCGGACAGCCTGATCCCGTTCGTCGTGCACGGCGAGCAGGACATGGTGTTCCACCGCCCGATCGAGCCGGGCATGAAGCTGGTGTCGCGGGCGAAGGTCACCGGGTACTCGTCCAAGCGGTCGGGGACGACGGTGTCGCTGAGGCTGGAGACCCGCACGGACGGCGGTGACCTGGTCAACGAGCAGTGGATGGTGTCGTTCTTCCGTGATCAGAGGCCGGTAGCCGTCTGAGCTGGTTCTTTCGGGGGGAGGGGGGCGCTAGCTCGCGGCCTGTTCTGTCCCTGTTCCGTCACGGGAATGATCTTGAACCGCGCGGAGCCGGAACAAGGTCCGGTCGATCGCGTTCCGCGCCGTCTCGAAGGTGACTTCCGTCGTGTGGCCGTAGGTGTTGAGGGTCACCGGGAGCCCCTTCCGGCCCTTCCGGCTGTGTCCCAGGAAGTCCATGACTCCGGCGAGCGAGACCCCGGCGTCCTGGAGCGTCGCCGAGTAGAAGTGCCGCAGGGCGTGCGTCGCGTCGTGCCGCCCCTGCGTGAACCGGCGGTACGTCCCGCCGCGCGGACCGGGCTCGGGCTCGGGGATGACCCCCGCGGCGGCGAGCGCGGGCTTCCAGACGACCTGGTCATATGACGACGCTCGGATGTGCTGATCGTTGGTCCGTGAGTCTCGCCCCCACCAGCGGAACAGCAGGGCGCACGTGTGCTCACCTTCGAGCTTGCCGTCCTCCCTGAGCCACGGGAGCGTGTACGCGTGCGGTGGGTAGGTGTCGATGTACGCCTTGACCGCTCGAGCCACGCCGTTCGGCAACGGGACGGTGCGGGTCTTGCCGCCCTTCGGGAGCTTGAAGACCCACGTCTTCCCCTCGCGGGTGATCTGTCGACGGATCGTCACCTTGCCAGCCTCGAAGTCGAAGTCTTCGAGCGCGAGGGCGAACGCCTCACCTTCGCGGAGTCCGCACCCGCCGGACACGGTGGGGATCGTCCGATACGGCTCAGGGTGCACCGAGATCACTGCCCAGACCCGATCCGAGTTCCAGGGCTCGCGTTCCTCTCCGCCCCCGTCGCGGTCCCGCGGTTCCGGGACCACGGACGACTTCGCGGGGTTGTCCTTGCGGAGACCATCGGCCACGGCGAGCTCGAAGATCCCGCGGAGCAACGTCAACGCCTGTTCCTGGATCGAGCGTCCGTGAGTGTCCGCGAGCTTCCTCATCCACTCGCCGCACTCTGACGGCTTGATGGATCCGACCTGGCGATGATCGAAGGTGGGAGAGATGTGGAGTCGGATGACGCGCTCGTACTTGCTCCGGCTGGTCGCGCCGACGTCACGAAGCCGCAGGTACTTCCGCGCGAGCGGCCCGAACAGCTCCCGTCCGGCCTTCGGGTCGATGTACTCCCCGCGATCAACGTCCGACTCCATGTCGCGCGCGTAGTTCTTGGCCCTGTCCTTGATGAGGAACGCCTTCGTCGCCTCCTTGCCGTCCGGCCCGATCCAGACCGCGAGCCAGCGCTTCGCCTCCTTGCTTCCGCCGTTGTCCGGGTGCCGCTTGGTCTTCCTCTTGACCTTCTTCGTCGGGTCGCTCGGGTCTCTGACCTCGGAGAACCACAGATCCTTAACTCTGGCCATCCTGCTCCGCCTCGCTGGACAGTCGGGGACGCATCTTCTTCACCGCGCGGTTCAGGCGACTCCGCATGTTGATCTCCTCCTCGCTGAGCTCCGGCGCGGTCCACTCCTTGAGGGGGACCTCGGAGAAGTACAGACGTGGATCTTGTGAGTCGAGCGCCATCCGTCCGCGGATCCACTCCCGCGCCACGGCAGGCCGGACGAACCGGTCAGGGGTGATGGGGTACGGGTCGGCACCTTCCGTGGGGATGATCAGGTGCACCGGAGCGACGTCGAGGACGTAGGCCAACGTCAGAACCTCGGCCAAGCTGACCGACTGGCGTCGACTGTTCTCGAGCTTCGTCACGACGATCCGCTTCCAGGGAACGCCTGCACTGGCCATCTCGTCCGCGAGCCTTTGCGCTGACCAGCCGCGCTTTTCGCGGAGCTCCCGGACGCGGCGGGCCACCACCGCGGTAGCGGGATCGATTTGTTCCATGAAGGAACAGTAGCGTTCCGCGTTGACACGTACAAGGTGACACTGATCTGATCTCTCCTGCAACGATCATGTATCGCGAAGGTGGATCAAATGGTCTCTCAGGGAACAAGTCCGCGCCGTGCCTCGCTGGCGGACTCCGAGGAACTCGCCGCCTATCTCAAGGTCCCGGCGCGGACGCTGGACGACTGGGCGCACCGTGGCACAGGACCTACCTACCGGCGAGTGGGCAGGCACCGCCGATACCGCTGGGAAGACGTCGAGCGGTGGCTTGACGACCAGGCCGTCCGCGGGACTGGCGAGTGAGCGAGAGCAACGCGTCCGCGGAGGGCCACCGGTGGGGATCCGCAACGTCAAGGCCGTGTTCGACAACTGGAGACAGCTCCCGGACGGCCCCTTCCGCCTCCTGGTCTACATGGCGATACGCAGCATGGACGACGACGACCCACCCGTGTACTTCGCGGGCCGGGATGAGCTCGTGATGGCCATCGGGCGTGAGCTCCCCGACATGAGCGAGACGGACGCGGCTTCGGACAGGGCACGCGCTGCGTCGTATGAAGCCGTCAAGCGCGCTGTGCGGACGCTCAAGGCTGATGCCGCGATCACGGTGATCAGGCGCGGGGGCGCGGGACGGAATGCGACGTACGCCCTGCACCTAAAGGGGAACGCCCAGCCTTCCCCAAAGGGGGCCGCTCAGCCTTCCCCCAAGGGGAACACCGCACGCTCGGCAGGGGGGCGCGCGGCGTTCCCCCAAGGAGTACAGGACAACAGAGGATCAACCTCAGGAAGGGCGGACGGTGCCAGCGTTGGCCCTTCCGTTGACCTCCCGGACTTGGTGGTGAGCCTGCTTCGCGCTTCCACCGGGCAGACAGTCAGCCGCGAGCACGCGACCAAGGTCGTGCAACAGATCGGGCCGGGCACCTCCAACACCCCCCGCTACGTCGAGACCTGCATTCGTCGCGATCCGGCGAAGTACCTGCCCACGCCGACGCCCCCGCGGTTCACCGCGAGTGGCGGTTTCGAGAGCAGATGACGGAAGGGGAAGACATGCCCACGGAGCCAGAAGCACCAGCACAGCCGCTCGAGGCCACGCCGGAGACCGAGATGCCGGACGGCCACGACGCGAACGCGCCGTCCGCGTGACCATGCGCGCCGATCTCGTCCTTCCCAACCCCGCCGCTGTCGTCCGCATCGTGGGGGTACTGCCGTGACCACCGACCGCACGCGCGTGCGCGTCCTCGAGGGACGCCAGATCGTCACCGAGCTCGGCCACCACCACGGCGGCGAGACCCTGACCGCGTCCCCGCGCACGGCGGCCGACTGGATCCGCTGGGGGTGGGCCGAGGACGTCACCGAGAACGACGCCGGGCGGCGCGCTGAGCCGGACGTCCGCGAGGACCAGGCCGACGCGCCCGACGCCGGGCCGCGCCTGGTTCCCCCGACACCCGAGCCGGAAGCCCCATCGGCGGGCCGGGGCCGGGCGAACGTGGCCGAGCGGATCGCGCAGGAGATCCGGGCGAACCCCTCGGCGTCGGATCGCGAGCTCGTGCGCCTCATCGGGTGCGACCACAAGACCGTGGGGCGCGTGCGTCGCGAGCTCGAGCCGAACCAGGACGACGACCAGGCCGAGGCCGACTAGGCCCGGTGGCCGCGCGGACATGCTTTGGTCAGGTCCGGTCCGCGCGCGGTCACCGTGCGGCGCGCCGAGTTCAGCGTGGCGCGAGGGTGGCAGGGACTCCCCACCCGGGGGCCAGCTGCACCGGGAGCATGCTGCAGCTCGGGCTCTGTACGGGTCTGGGAGATGTGCGCCGCACGGTGGGGAATCGGGCCGGTGGACGATGCCCGCGGCTCCCCACCGTGCGGCACGGGCCGCGCCGCCGTCCGGATCCCCATCCCGTGGGGATTCCGGCGGTACGCGGCATGAGACGTCCCCACAACCGGGCCCCTCCGGCCGGATGTGGGGACGTTGCCACGGGCGGGGCGCGCCGCCCCGCACAGGATCGGCGCGCCCCACGCTTGGCTCGGGTCGTCCCCATCGAGGGAGCTGATGGGGACGACCCGAGGTCGAACGGGGAGAACCGTCCCTGCGAAAGCCCGACTAACCCCGCGTGGAACCCCGTGACCTGTGGTCGCCATCCTGCGTCCCACAGGCCACGGGAGTATCAGCGCGTGCGGCTGAGGAATCGCACCGCGACCAACTGGACAGCCGCCGCCTCGGCGTCGCTCTCGTTGGGCTCCCACATCTCGCGGCGTTCCGACCCGTCCGTAGTGCGGCAGTCCCACCAGCCGTCACCCTTCGGCCTGATCTCGGCGAGCCTCGCGCCGTTGGTCGCGCACGCGACGTACCCAGTGCGGTCGGTGCGCCGGTAGATCTCCACCGTCATCATTCCCACGACTCCCCCTCGAGGAAGAACCAGCGCACCCGCCGGAGAACGCGCCGCCACCGGGGCGGCCGGGCCATGTGCACCGAAGGAAGCGCCGGGCGGACGGAGGGGCGGACCGGGGCACGGACGGGGCGGGGCGCGCGCTCGGCCGTGCCAGGGATCACCTGGGGCACGCGGTGACCCGGAACCCAGGGGCTGGCGGGCCGCGCCGAGGTCAGTACCGCGCGGATGTACTCGGCGAGCTGGCGGGGGTCGCGCGCTTCGACCAGGCGACCGCGGAGCAGCGCCCACCACGAACCGGTGAAGTCCCCGCGCCACGTCGGAACCTGGGGGAACTGCGCATGCAGAACGGCCAGGACCTCATCCGGATCGACCTCAGGCGCCGACCACGGGGCGGGGCTCATGACCCGTGTCCGGCGCGTTGCCGGGCCAACCGGCCCTTGATCTCGGTCACCGCGTTGAACACCTGGTCATGCGGCGCGAGCGGAGCGCCGTCCGCGGTGAAGAACCACAGCCTGTCCCCATCGGCGGGGCGCTCACGGCACACCACCCGCACGGACGGGACCTCACCGGAGCCGGACCACGGTTCGTCCTGGGAGTCGGTGATCAGCGCGCTCGTGTTGCTCAGGTCGGTGAACAGCTTGTGCGCAAGGAGATGTTGCGCGAGAGCTGCGAGGCGCTCGGAGGGGCGGGGAGACCAGTCGTTCGGGACAGGACCGGTCGAGCCGGACGGTTCACTACGATCGCTCATGGGTCGGACCTCCGAAGTCCGATCAAGGCCCCGGATCCTCCCCGGTGTTCGCGCACCGGGGCCGGGGCCGCCTTGTGTCTTGGGGTGGGCGCGGCCCCTCCGGCACCCTTCGTTCACGATGTCGGACCACACGGGAACCTCAGAAGCGGCGGTCCGCGCCCACTACCGACAGTGAAACCAGTGCGCACGCCACAAGGCCATGGGGAGAATGGGGGCTAGATGGGGGAGACACGCAAGCTCTCCCCACTCCGTCCGGTCGGGTCTCCCCACCCCGGCGAAAGGTGCGTGCAACGTTGCCGACGGAAAAAGAGGCGCTCGGGGCGCGGCTCCGTGCCGCGCGTGAGGCTCCGCCGTACTGGTCCCGTGGCGAGATGGCTCGGCGCATCCGGCGCGCCGCTTCACCTGGCGACCGGGAGCAACTCGCCCACGTCCAGGCGCTCACTCACATGATCAAGGAGTGGGAACGGGGACTGCATCGGCCGTCCCCGCGCTACCGGTCCTTGTACGCGCTGGCGACTGGCCGGACGGAAGACGAGTTGTTCGGCCCTGAGCGTTCCGCACAGCGCGCGGAACCACTCGGCTCGTTGCCGGGCCTTCCTCTCCCCAGTGGGGAGCTGTCCGCGCGGCTCGCCGAGATCACCGGGCGTCGCGTCGGTGCAGGGATAGTCACCGATCTAGCCGCACGCGTTCACGGGCTCCGCCTGGCGGACGACCTGCTAGCCGGTGGTGATCTCTTCGTCCCCGCCGTCCGGGAACTGGAGAACGCGATCCGCGTCCACCGGGAGTCGAGCCACTCTGAGCAGACCAGCCGGGAGCTGCTCGCCCTCATCGGCGAGTTCGCCCAGATCGCCGGATGGGTCGCCAGCGACGCTGGGGAACACGACCGTGCGGCCGAGATCTACCGTCTCGGCATCGACGCGGCTCGAGAGGCCGGAGACCGGACGCTAGAGAGCAACCTGCTGGGCTCGCTGGCCTACCAGGTCGCGAACGTCGGGGAGCCTGCCGAGGGTGTGGAGCTCGCGCGCGCATCTCTGGACGTGGCCGGGCCGGACGCCCCGCCCCGTGCTCGCGCACTCGCCTGGGACCGCTTCGCATGGGCGAACGCGCGCGCCCAGGACCGCGCCGCCACCGTCGAGGCGCTCGGACAGGCCAGCGCGGCGCTCGACCAGAACGAGCACCAGGACGCCGACCCCGGATACCTCTACTGGGTCAGCGAGGGCGAACTACAGGTCATGGAAGCGCGCGCCTACACCGAGCTTCGCCGTCCGCTTCGCGCCGTCCCCCTGCTGGCGGACGTGCTGAGCCGATACGACGCGACGCACACGCGAGAGCTCGCGCTCTACCTGTCGTGGCTCGCTGTCGCCCTGGTGGACGCCAACGAACCTGAGGAAGCCGCCGCCGTCACCTCCCGCATGCTCGACCTGTCCGCCGAGGTCGCCAGCGACCGCACCGCGAAGCGCGCTCATCTGGTTCTCGAGCGGCTTCGGCCCTTCGAGTCGTCCCCGCCCGTCGCCCAGGTCCTTCGCGAGGCTCCCGAGCCGCGCGGCGCTTCTCTGGGCTGATCTCGTCCAGGTACACGGACGCCCCGCGGGACTCATCCCGCGGGGCGTCGCTGTTCCGTCTCTGTTCCGTCAGGCCACCAGAACCAGCCGGAATCCATGCGAAGCGTTCGGAGCTGTTAGACCAGCTCAGAGCGCGTATCCCGGTGTTTGTCCAGGTCGGGCCGGTAGGAGCGAAAGATGGTGTCGTTCTTCCGCGGTTTCCAGGCCGGGGAGACGGTCGGCGAGCAGGCCCCGGCGCACGCCTTCCCGGAGGAGCTGCGCGCCGCCGCGCCGCTCGCCGAGGTCACCCAGCATGTGGACAACGACCAGACGTTCCGCTACTCCAAGGCGTCCGGCGACCCGATGCCGATCCACCTGGACGAGGAGTTCGCGAAGAGCGCGGGCCTGCCCGGGATCATCGCGCACGGCCTGTGCACGATGGCGTTCACGTCCCGCGCGGTGGTCGAGGCGGCGGCGGGCGGCGACCCGGCCCGGCTGAAGCGCCTCGCCGTCCGCTTCTCCAAGGTCGTCCTCCCAGGTCAGGACGTCACGACCCGGATCCACGACCGCGGTGACGGGACGGTCGCGTTCGAGACCGTGTCGAGCTCCGGCGATGTCGTGATCAAGGACGGCCTGGCCGAGATCGCCTGATCATCCGGTTCGGGGGGCGGTCTGCCGGAACGTCCCCCTACGATGCCCGCGTGGGGAAGATCATTGACTACGGGACGTTCGCGGACCGCCTGAAGGCCGCGCCGAACCGCTGGGACCTGCTGCGCGAGTTCCAGGAGGAGTGGGGTTACGTGATCAGGCCGGGCTCGTCCCGGTGGAACCGCCCTCCCGAGGACAAGCACGAGTTGTCCGTGCTCGCACTGGACGATCCCGACAAGGACCAGTTCGAGGACGCCGATCTCACCCTGCCCGTCCCGGCGACGCTGGACGAGTGGTGGGAGCTGCCCTACAACACCATCATCCAGGACGACCGTCCCGAGTGGATGCACCCCTGGATGCAACCCGTGTACCCGCCGACCGCCCGGGCCGAGCCGCTCGAAGAGGGCGACATGGGCCCGCTCCCGGACGACTCGGACCTGGTCGCGCCGGACGCCGACCACCGCGTCTGCGTGTTCATGATCGAGGGCGTGTACTGCGTCGAGTGGGCTTACCCGGCCGCCGAGGCGCACGAGCCCGACCCGCGCGTGCTGGCCTCCGTCGGCTGGGACGAGAGGGAGTGGGTCCTCCAGGCGCGGTCGCTCTCGGAGTTCTTCGTCCAGCTGGCCGTCCAGCGGCTGCCCATCGCGCTCGGCTGGTCGACGCAGGTCTACCAGGAGGACGTCGTCGACGGCGACCAGACCGAGCTGGTCGCCAGGATCGAGGCCGAGTTGCCCGCGCTCGGTTTCGAGCCGTGGCGGGAGCTCGGCATGGACACGATCGTCCGCGGCGGCCCGGACGTGCTCGTCCACATCGCCAAGGGCGCGTGCGGCGGCATCTTCCTCTCCGGCCGCACACCTCAGGCCCTCCTGGACCTGACCGCCCGCCTCGGCCTCGAACGCACCGAGGACGAGCTCGAAGCCCCGGAGGAGTACTGAGTCCGGCCTGGCCGAGATCGCCTGATCATCCGGTTCGGGGGCGGTCTGTCGGACCGTCCCCCTACGATGCCCGCGTGGCGAAGATCGTTGACTATGGGGCGTTCGCGGACCGGCTGAAGGCCGCGCCGAACCGCTGGGACGTCCTGCGCGAGTTCCACGAGGAGTGGGGCTACGCCGTGAGACCCGGCTCGGACCGCTGGGACCGCTGGACCGAGGACGAGCACGAGACGTACGTCCGCGCGTTGAGCGGGGAGCCCCGCGACGAGGACGGCCTGGAGGGCGTCGACCTCGCGCTGCCCATCCCCGCCGCGCTGGACGAGTGGTGGGAGCTTCCCTTCAACTCGTTCACCCACGACTCCCAGCACTACGAGACGAACCCGGTGTATCCGCCGACCGTGCGTCCCGACCCGTCCGGCTACGGCGTCGCGGGCCCGCTCCAGGACGACTCGGACCTCGTCGCCCCGGACGCCGACCGCCGCGTCTGCGTGTTCATGGCCGAGAACCAGTACTGCAACGAGTGGGGCTACCTCGCCGCCGAGGCACACGACCCCGACCCGCGCGTGCTGGTCAGCGTGGACGACGACCGGTGGGCGCTCCAGGCCCGGTCGGTCTCGGAGTTCTTCCTCCAGCTGACCGTCCAGCGGCTGCCCCGGACGCTCGGCTGGTCCGCGGAGATCTACGACGGCGAGGAGATCATCGACGGCGACGAGGACGACCTGCGCGCCCGGATCACCGAGCGCATGCCGGAGCTGGGCTTCGAGCCGTGGGCCGAACTCCAGCAGGACACGATCGTCTACGGCGGCCCGGACGTCCTGGCCTTCGTCGCGGACGGCGAACTCGGCGGCATCGCCTTCGCCGGCCGCACCCCGCGGGCCGTCCTCGACCTGGCCGAACGTCTCGGTGTGAAACTCACCGAAGAGGACCTCACCGAGCCCGGCGAGTACTGACCGAGGCGCGTGGAGAGGGGCGGCCAGGTGGCGGAGATCGTTGACTACGGGACGTTCGCGGACCGGCTGAAGACGGCGCCGAACCGCTGGGACGTGCTGCGCGAGTTCCAGGAGGAGTGGGGCTACGCGGTCAGGCCGGGCTCGTCCCGCCGGAAGCGCATGTCCGAGGAGAGGCACGAGAAGTACGCACTAGCGATGGGCGGAAAGACCGGCGTCGACGGTTTCGGGGGCGTCGACCTCGCCCTGCCCATCCCTGCGGCGCTGGACGAGTGGTGGGAGCTGCCGTTCAACTCCTTCACCCACGACGCCGGCCTCTACTGGACGCACCCCGTGTACCCGCCGACCGCCCAGGCAGAGACGCCCGACCATGGCGAGAGCCTGGGCCCGATCCCGGACGACTCGGACCTCGTCGCCCCGGACGCCGACCACCGTGTCTGCGTGTTCATGGTCGAGTACCAGGCCTGCAACGAGTGGGGGTACCCGGCCGCCGAGGCGTACGAGCCCGACCCGCGCGTGCTGGTCAGCGTCGCTGGTGACGAGGGCGAGGGCGAATGGGTCCTCCAGGCGCGGTCGCTCTCGGAGTTCTTCCTCCAGCTGGCCGTTCAACGCTTGCCCCGCACGCTCGGCTGGTCGACGGAGGTCTACGAGGAGGACGTCGTCGGCGACGACGACGGGGCCGATCTGGTCGCCCGGATCGAGGCCGAACTGCCCGCGCTCGGCTTCGAGCCATGGCGCGAACTCGAACAGGACGGGATCGTCCGCGGCGGCCCGGACGTGCTCGTCCACCTTGCCCAGGGCCACAGCGGCGGCATCGTCCTCTCGGGCCGCACGCCCCAGGCCCTGCTCGACCTGTCCGCCCGCCTCGGCCTCGAACGCACCGAGGACGAACTCGAAGCCCCGGAGGAGTACTAGCTCCTCCCCTGGAACGGCCGAGGCCCCGTGCCACCGATCCCTCGGCATGATCTCCGAGTTGGATCCGGGTGGCCGGGGCCCGTGCTCGGCCAGACTTAGACGACGCCTCCGTTGACGCGGATGTTCTGGCCGGTCACCCAGCTGGCCTGGGAGGACGCCAGGAAGGTGATCATGTTGACGATCTCGTCGGGCCGTCCGATGCGCCCCATGGCGGTCATCTTCTCCAGGCTCGCGATGAACTCCGCGGGCCGGGTGCGGAACTCCGGGGTGTCGGTGGGGCCGGGGGAGACCACGTTGACGGTGATGCCACGGTGCCCGATCTCCCGGGAGAAGACCCGTGAGAACTGCTCCAGCGCGCCCTTCGCCCCGTCGTAGAGGCCGTAGCGTGCGAAGAACAGCCCGGTCGTGTGGGAGGAGATGTTGATGATGCGGCCGCCGTCGCGCATCTGCTCCGCGGCGCGCTGCATCAGGAAGAAGGGCGCCCGCGCGTTGACGCCGAAGCTGGCGTCGAACTCCTCCTCGGTCACCTCGGCCATGGGCTTGAGCACGGGCAGAACGGCGTTGTTCACCAGGATGTCCAGCCCGCCGAACCGCTGGGTCGCCGCGTCGATGAGCGCGTCGCGCTGCTCGGTGTCGGCGATGTCGGCCGCCAGGGCCACCGCCTGGCCGCCCGCGTCGATGATGCTCCGGACGAGTTCGTCGGCCTGGTCCTGCTGGTGGGGCAGGTGGTTGACGACGACGTGGGCGCCCTCGGCCGCGAGCCGGGCCGCGATCGCCGCGCCGAGGCCGGTGGCGGCGCCGGTGACGATCGCGACCTTCTCCGCGACGCCGTCGATGGTGGTGCTCATGTTCCTGTCGCTCCTAGGTTCGGCCAGGGGATGTCGTGGCCGCTGATGGTTCTTGTTGCGTTCGCGTGTTCCGCTGCGGGGGTCACGGAGCTCCGCCTCGGGCGGCGAGCTCCGTGACCCGCGCGGCTCGCCTCAGGCGGCGAGCGGCGGCGTGGCGGGGAACGGGATGCCGGTCAGCTCCTCGCTGAGCGCCAGCAGCCGGGTCCGGGCCTTCTCGTCGTAGGCCTGGTGATGGGCTCGCGCGGGACGGGCCCGGTTGAAGTAGGTCCCGGTGACCTCGGCGAGGGCCGGGTCGCCGACCAGGCGGGCGGTGTTGGTCACTCCCTCCTCCACGGTGCTCTGCACCGCGAAGAGCCCCTTGACGATCTTGGTGGGCATGTAGGAGGCGGGGTGCAGGGCGTTGATGGCGACGCCCTGCCCGCGCAGCAGGTCCGCGTGCTCGAAGGTGAGCATGATCTGCGCGAGTTTGGCCTGGCAGTAGGCCTGCACGCCGTCCCAGTGGCGCTCCAGCATCACGTCCTGGAAGTCCAGTGGCGCCTGCCCGGCGGAGCTGACGTTGACCACACGCCCTCGGGGGGACCGGGTCAGCAGGGGGGTGAGCAGGCAGCTGAGCGCGTAGGTGGCCAGGTAGTCGACCTGGAAGGTCAGCTCCAACCCGTCGGCGCTGCGCTGCGGGGCCCGCTCGACGCCGATGCCGGCGTTGTTGACCAGGACGTCAAGCCGGTCGCGGGCGGCCACCCGCTCGCCCAGCGCCCGGATCTGGTCCAGCTCGGCGAAGTCGGCGGTCTCGAACGTGAGCCGCTCGTTGCCGGTCTGGTCGCGCAGCTCTGCCAGCAGGTCCCGGCCCTTGGCGGGGTTGCGGCCGTGCAGGATCAGCGTCGCCCCCTCGGTGGCGAGCCGGTGGGCCAGGGCTCGGCCGAGCCCGTCGGTGGCTCCGGTGATCAGGATGGTCTGGTCACGCAGCGACATGGTGTCGGAAGTGGACACGGCTTTTTCCTCTCCTTGAGATAGGACGTGCGGCAGATCGGAGCGGGATCGGTCAGACGGTGGGACGGCCGCTGGCGGTGGTGTCGGGGACGTCCTCGCGCAGGTCCCAGTGCTCGGCGATCAGTCCGTCGGCGATCCGGAACACGTCCACCACGGCGATGCCCTGGTGGCCGGGCTGGGCCGTGAACAGGCTGTGGGCGAACACCAGGTCGCCCTCGGCGGCCATGCGGTGGATCTCGAAGTGCGCCTGCGGGAGCTGGGTGCGCAGCCCGTCGATGAAGTCGACCAGGGGCTTGCGGCCGTCGGGCAGGTTCGGGTTGTGCTGGAGCAGGTCCTCGGCGAGGTACTGGTCGGCGATGTCGGTGCGGCCCTGGTTCCAGACGAGCTCGAAGTAGTCGCGGACGAGCTGGGACATGACGTTCTCCTGATTTCTTGTGTGGGTGTTTCGATCAGTGGTGGGTCGCGGCGGAGGCGCCGAGGGGCGCCTTCGCCGAGCTCTCGACGCGGGTCGCGCCGGGGGTTCGGGTGGGGGTGGCGAGCACCTGCGGCCGGCCGGCCGAGCGGACGGAGAGCATGTGGGCGCCGACCGCCAGGGCCAGCGGCACCAGCGGGAGGGCGGACAGTCCCCGGGCGCCGAGGGCGGGCAGGAGGCCACTGCCGAGCAGGCTGCCCAGGCTCATGCCCAGGTACAGCGCCGAGGCGTTGAGCGCCAGCAGGACTCCGCGCTGTTCGGGGAGCAGCTCCACCAGCCGGGTCTGCTGCGGCGCCATGAACACGGTGTTGAAGAAGGCCCAGAAGGCGAACACCCCGACCCCGACCGGCAGTGCTCCCGGCACGGCCGTCAGCGCGGCGAAGGTGACGGTGAGGCCGGCCAGTGCGGCGGCGATGGTCTTCGCCCCGCCCAGCCGTGTGTACAGACGGGGGCCGACGACGTTGCCGACCATTCCCACCGCGCCGAACACCAGCAGCGTCAGCGACACCATGCCGGTGGAGGCCCCGAACCGCGTCGCCAGGTAGGCGCCGGCGACCCCGTACACGGTGAACTGCGCGGTCAGCACCAGCAGCGTGGTCGAGATGATCGGCACGACTCCGGGGTTGCGCAGCATGCGGGCGAACCCGCGTGCGGTCGGTGCGGGGCCCGCCTCCACCGGAGGCAGCAACCCGGGCAGCAACGCCATCACCGCACCGGTGAGGATCACCACGGCGGCCAGCGTCCAGCGCCAGCCGATCGTCGTCCCCGCCGCCGAGGCCAGGGGTACCCCGAGGACGGTGGCGGCGGTCATCCCGCCGAACACCACCGCCAGCGCCCGCGGTCGCTGCTCGGCCGGGACGATCATCGAGCCGGTGGCCGAGGCGACCGGACCGAAGATCGCCGCGCCCAGTCCGGCGACCACCCGGGAGGCGACCAGGGTCGCGAAGGTCGGGGCCAGTGCGCTGCCAAGGCCGCCGGCCAGCATCAGGGCCAGGCCGATCAGCATGACCCGCCTGCGTTCCATGCGCCCCAGCACGACCGCGGTCAGCGGCGCGGCCAGCGCGAACACCAGCGAGAAGACGGTGACCAGGGTCCCGATGGTCGCGGGGCGGACGTGCAGGTCCGCGGCGATCGGGGCGCTGAGCCCGACCACGGCCAGCGACGCGGTCCCCAGGGCGAAGTACCCCAGTGCCAGCGTGACCAGTGCCGGTGTTGACGAACGAGTTCTCACCACGCACTCCCTTTCGCTACGGTGCGGTGCGTATTGGAATTAAAATACGGCACGGTCCGTATGTCAAGTAGGGTCGGGAGCATGACCGGACGACCTCGTGATCCCGCCGTCGATGAAGCCATCCGCCAGGCCACCCTCGACCTGGTCGCCGAACAGGGCTACCGGGGGGTGAGCATGGAGGGGATCGCCGCCCGTAGCGGCGTCTCCAAACAGGCCGTCTACCGCCGGTTCGCCGGCAAGGGTGAGGTGATCCTCGACTCCCTGGTCGCCTACGCCCGCACCCGCCTGCCCACGCCCGACACCGGTGACCTGGGCGAAGACCTGCTGACCCTGCTGGAGGAGACCTTCGCCGCCCAGCGCGGCGTCCCCGGCGCGCTCAACCAGGCCCTGGCCGCCGAGGCCCTCCAGGACCCGGACTTCGCCCGCCGGGTCACCGACACCCTCATCCAGTCCCGCCGCGCCGCCGTCGGCGAGATCCTCGACCGCGCCCGAAGCCGCGGCCAGGTCACCTACCCGGACAACGACGTCCTCATCGACCTGGTCTTCGGGCCGATGTGGTACGCGCTGGTCTTCGACGCCACCAAGCTCACCGACGCCTACGCCACCGAACTGTCCGCCGCCGTCACCACCCTGGCCGCGAGCCCGCCGGACTAGGGCTCACGAGGTGTCCCCAGGGCGTCGCGCAGTAGGGCGGGTGACGTCGAGACACGCCCCAAGGTCCGGCGCTCCGGCGCCCCTTCGGGGGCAAAAGGATTGAGCCGTGCGGGACGCTGCTCCGCACGGCTCAAGAACGGTGGTCCAGGAGACGCGATCACCACGGGGCCGTGATCGCGTGGCGCCGGACCGCGGCGACGGTCACGGCGCCGTGGTAACGCACTCCTGGGACGGGGCCGGGGCCGGGACCGCCGGGGCGGACGCGGCCGGGCGGCGGTGCTCCAGGGCGACGCGCAGCTGGGCGCGGCCCCGGTGGATACGGCTGCGGACGGTGCCGAGCTTGACCCCGAGCGAGGCGGCGATCTCCTCGTAGGTGAGGCCCTCGATGTCGCACAGGACGACCGCGGCGCGGTACTCCGGGGCGAGCGAGTCGAGCGCGGTCTGGATGTCGGCGTCCAGGTGCCGGTCGTCGTAGGTCTGCGCGGGCGACAGCTCGCGGCCCTCGAGGCGCTCGTCGGCGTCCTCGGCGAGGGCGTCGAAGCGGATGCGCTGCTTGCGGCGCGCCCGGTCGAGGAACAGGTTGGTGGTGATGCGGTGGAGCCAGCCCTCGAACGTGCCCGGCGTGTAGGACGACAGCGACCGGAACACCCGGACGAACACGTCCTGGGTGAGGTCTTCCGCGTCGTGCCGGTTGCCGGTCAGGCGGTACGCCAACCTGAACACCCGTGTCGAGTGCTGGTCGACGATCTCCTCCCACGTCGGAGGCGTCCACGCCACTGCGCTTGCGCTCACCGCTACCCCCGTCTGATACGTAATCGTTACGGCACAGCATGCCCGGCTCCGGATAAGAGCGGTGTAAGAACGCGGAGCCCCTTGCGGGCAGGGCTTTGCGATCTCCGTCCGGGCGGCGCCGCCGCGCTCGGGAAACAGCCGTCCGACCAGGGGTTTTGCCCGGTTGGTCAGTTCCTGGCCGATCATCCGGTCAGAGTTCCCGTTGTGACCCATCTCATTGGACGCGGCGTCCACAGGTATTGAGCGCGCGCCGGGTCGCGGGCGATCATCAGGGGCACCCGGTACACCCCCACCCCGAGGACGTGTGGCCATGGCGCGGAGCTACAACCTGGCGGATCTCCTGGAAATCCTGGCCGAGGCGGGCCCGGACAGACCGGCCCTCGTGGCCGGGGACCAGCGCAGGACGTACGCGGAGCTGAACGAGCGCGCGAGCCGGGTGGGGCACCATCTCGACGCCGCCGGGATCCGGCCCGGCGAGCACGTCGCGATCCTCGCCTACAACCGGGCCGAGTGGATCGAGACGATGCTCGGCGTCTTCAAGATCCGCGCGGTGCCGATCCCGGTGAACTACCGGTACGTCTCCGCCGAGCTCCACCACGTCCTGTCCGACTCGGACTCGGTGGCGCTGGTCGGCGAGCGGTCGCTGCTGGCGAAGGTCCAGGACGTCCGGGACGACCTGCCGGAACTACGGCACGTCGTCGTCATCGAGGACGGCTCCGACGCCGTGATCCCCGGCGCCGTCGAGTTCGAGAAGGCCCTCGGCGAGGCGTCCGGCGACGACGACTTCCCCGAGCGGTCCAGCGACGACCGGTACGTCATGTACACGGGCGGGACGACCGGCTACCCCAAGGGCGTCGAGTGGCGCAGCGAGGACATCTTCTTCGGCGCGCTCGGCGGCGGGAACGTCCTCGGCGACCCCGTGACCAGCCCGGAGGCGCTCGCCGCGAACGCCGAGCAGCCCGCGATGGCCGTCCTCGACTGCGCGCCCGTCATGCACGGCGCCGGCCAGTGGGTCGCGTTCATGGGCCTGTTCAGCGGGGCCAAGGTCGTCCTGTACACCGACCACGGGTTCGACCCGGCCACGGCGCTGCGCCTGCTCGCCGACGAGCAGGCGAACGTCCTGATGATCGTCGGGGACGTCATGGCGCGGCCCGTCGCCAAGGAGCTGGCGTCCGGCGAGCACGACACGTCGTCGCTGTTCGCGATCGCGTCCGGCGGCGCGCCGCTCACCGAGGGCGCCAAGGACGAGCTGAAGGCGCACCTGCCGAACGTGGTGTTCCTCGACAACTACGGCGCGTCCGAGACCGGCGCGTGCGGGCCGTCCGTCGGCGGCAAGGAGGGCACGGCCCGGTTCATGATGAAGCCGGGGATCACCGTCCTGGACGACGACCTCAAGCCCGTCCGGCCCGGCGAGATCGGCAAGCTCGCGCGGTCCGGGAACATCCCGCTCGGCTACTACAACGACCCGAAGAAGACCGCGTCCACGTTCTTCACCGATGAGGACGGCGTCCGCTGGTCGGTGCCGGGAGACTACGCCTCCCTCGAGGAGGACGGCACGATCGTCCTGCTCGGACGCGGCTCCCTCATGATCAACACGGGCGGCGAGAAGGTGTACCCCGAGGAGGTCGAGGTCGCCCTCAAGGACCATCCGGACGTCTACGACGTCGTCGTGGTCGGCCTCCCCGACGAGCGGTTCGGGCAGCGCGTCGCGGCCGTCGTCGCGCCGCGTCCGGGCACGTCCCCGACGCTGGAGGAGCTGGTCGGGCACTGCCGCGACCGGCTCGCCGGGTACAAGCTCCCGCGCGAGCTCAGGGTCGTCGCCGAGGTGCAGCGGACGGCCGTCGGGAAGTCCGACTACAAGTGGGCGAAGTCGGTCTTCGCCGACGCCGCGTCGTAGCAGGAGCCGAACGCCGCGAGGACGGCGGGCCACGAGCACCGGACGGGTGAGGTGGCGCGGTTGTGCGCCGCGATCCGGCCCCGCAGGACGGGGTCGGACGCGAGCAGCGCCAGCGCCGCCGCCAGTTCGCGCGGCGTCCCGCCGAGCAGCCCCTCGCGTCCGGACGTGACGAAGTCGGCGACGCCGCCGCCCGCCTGCGCCACCACCGGCACGCCCGCGAGCCTGGCCTCCAGCGCCGCGAGCCCGAACGACTCCCGGGACGCCGGCGCGAGGAACACGTCCGCGCCCGCCAGGACCGTCCGCACCTGGGACCGGTCGAGCCGTCCGGTGAGCCGCACCCAGCCCGTCATCCCGTGCCGCCGCAGGTACCGCTCCATCCGCCGGCGTGCCGGACCGTCCCCGACGACCGTCGCCCGCAGCGGCGCCGTCGCCGCCGCCTCACGCAGCACCCGCAGCAGGTTCACGGGCTCCTTGCGCGGCGCGAGCCGCCCGACGGCCACCACGTGCGGCACACCGTCCGGCGCGTCCGCGAAGTCCGCGAGGCCCTGGAGATCCGCAGGGCCCGGGAGGTTCGCGGGGCCGGGGAGGTTCGCGAGGTCGCCGGGCTCCGGGACGAGGGGAGCCCCGGCGTTCCAGAGGGACAGGTCGATGCCGTTCGACACGACGCGGACGGGGAGCCGTCCGTCGACGACCGCGCGGATCGGGCGCGCCGCCGCCTCGCTCACCGTCGTCACCACGAGCCCGCTGCCGTGGCGGCGCGCCCAGAGCGGGACGAGCGTCCGGTAGACCGCGCGGCTGACCGGCCCCCACATGCTGTGGACGGTCAGCACCACGGGCATTCCCGTCATCCCCAGGCTGTGGACGGCGCGCCACGCGAACGGCGAGACGGCCCCCGCGTGCACGTGGACGACGTCCGGTTTGAGGCTCTCCAGCAGCGGCGCCAGCGAGCGGCCGACCGGCAGCTCCCAGGGCAGCGGCGCGACCAGCCGCACCACCGGGAACGGGGGCCCGCCGGGCGCGCCGGGCCCGTCGCCCGTCCCGTCCGGCGCGGGCGTGGCGGTGGCGACGGTGACGTCGTGGCCCGCCGCGCCCTGCGCCCGGGCCAGCTCGTCGACCTGCACCTCGATGCCGCCGAGCCGGGGCGGGAAGCAGTCGCTGACATGGAGTATCCGCACCCCACGACCGTGCGGGCGCGGCCCGCGCGGGACCCGCGCCGACACGCGTCACCGCGTGGGGGATGGGCGAGCCTTGACCCGCAGCAAGCCCACGCTTCACACGTCCCGGGAATCTAATAGGCCGTGCGACGAACCTGCGTCTTCTTCCATGCCCATCCGGACGACGAATCCCTGCTCACGGCGGGCACCATGGCCCGCCTGGCGGCCGAGGGACACCGGGTCGTCCTCGTGGTCGCCACCGCCGGCGAACGCGGCCTCACCTTGCCCGTCCGGACGCCGCTCCCGGACCGGCCCGAGGCTCCGTCCCGGGCGTTAGACGAGGAGCGGGACCCTTCGGGCGGCGCCCACGCGGCGGAGGCCGAGCGGGACGCGGTGACGCGGGCCCGGCTCGGTGTGGCGCGGACGGCCGAGCTGCACGCCTCCGCCCGCGCGCTCGGATGTGAGCGGGTCGTCCTGCTCGGTTACGAGGATTCCGGGCTCGACGGGGACGCTCCGGGCGGTTTCTCGCGCGCGCACGTGGAGGCCGCCGCCGGGGAACTGGCCGAGGTGCTCCGGCAGGAGGCCGCCGACCTGCTGGTCGTGTACGACCCGGCCGGCGGGTACGGGCACCCCGACCACGTCCAGGTGCACCGGGTCGGGACGGAGGCGGCGAAGGTGGCCGGGACACCGGTCGTCCTCGAGGCGACGGTCGACCGCGATCTGCTGCTGCGGGTCCTGCGGGGGCTGGCGTGGCTGCGGCTGCTGCCGCGTTCGGTGGACGTCGCGTCCTTCGAGCGCGCCTACGCGTCCGGCGCCGAGATCACGCATCGCGTCCCGGTGCGCCGGTACACCTCGGCCAAGCGCCTCTCGATGGCGGCGCACGCGTCCCAGACGACCGGCGGCGACACCGTCCGGACGCTCGCGGCGCTGTTGTGGCTGCCCAGGCCGCTGTTCCGGCGGGCGCTCGGCACCGAGTGGTACATCCGCCGCGACCTGCCGGACGGCCCCGTCCTCCGCCACCCGCTGGACGCCTGGCCCCTGGAGACCGGCCCGCCCGGCCCGCCGGGCACGGCCCCGGCTCCCGCGTCCGATGGCGGTACGGCGTTCGCGGCGGAGTGTTGAGCCGCCCGGCGCGCGCCGTCCTGTCGGTGCTGTCGCTGGCGGGAGCGATCGGGCTGCTGGCCGCGCTGCCGTACCTGGTCGGCGTGAACTGGGAGGTGATCTTCCACGAGCTCGGGGACCTCTCCCTCGGGGAGCTGGTCGGGCTCACCCTGCTGTGGTCCGCCGGGCTGTGGGCCTACACGTTCGTGCTCACCGCGTCCCTGCCGGGCCTGCGGCACTGGCAGGCGCTGCTGATGAACGCGGTCGGCAGCGCGGTCAGCAACCTGCTGCCGTTCGGCGGCGCGGCGGGCCTCGCGATGACCTTCGCGATGGCCCGCGGCTGGGGCCACCGGAACGCCTCGATCACCGTGTCCGCGCTGGTCACGGGCGTGTGGAACGTCATGGCGCGGCTGCTGCTGCCCGCCGCCGGGATCGTCGCGCTGCTGGTCGCGGGCGAGCTGCCGAACCGCCGGACGGCCGTGATGGCGTTCCTGGCCGCCGCCGTGATCCTCGGCATCCTCGCGGTCCTCGTCCTCGCGCTGCGGTCGCCGAAGGCCGCGCACGCCGTGGACGTCCGGCTGCGCGCGACCGCCCGCCGCCTGCCCGGACGCGCCGGACGCTGGCTGGTCAAGGCCGACGGCGCGCTGTTGTCCGTCCGGGACAAGGCGGTGGACGTGCTGCGCACCGGCTGGCGCCGCCTGACCCTCGGGATGCTCGCCTACCTGCTGTTCCAGGCCACGCTGCTGTACGGGTGCCTGGTCGCGGTCGGCGCGCACGTGCAGGTCGCCGAGGTGGTCGCGGTGTTCGCGATCAACCGGATGCTCACCACGGCCGTGGTCACGCCGAGCGGCGCGGGGATCAGCGAGACGGGCACGGCCGCGCTGCTGGTGTCCTTCGGGGTGCCCGCCGGGCCCGCCGCGGCCGCCACGATCCTGTACTCCTTCTTCACCTACGCGGCGGAGATCCCGGCGGGCGGACTCGGCTGGCTGGTGTGGCTGCTGTGCCGCCGCGGGACGCCTGATCCGCCCCTCTCGACACCGCGCGTTCTGGCCCGCAAATGACGCATCGTGAGGAAATCGTTACTCGATGTGGAACATGTCGAGAGGGCTTACGACCGATAACCACCTCATGGGGGGAGAAGGGTTGATACCGCTCGCACGCCGGTATCGCCTGCTCTCGGAGGCGGGACGCGGCGGCATGGGCACGGTCTGGCGCGCCCATGACGAGCTGCTCGACCGGGACGTGGCCGTCAAGGAGGTCCGCCTTCCGGAGCGGCTCACCACCGGCGAGCGACGCCTCGCCTGCAGGCGGATGGTCGAGGAGGCGCGCGCCACGGCCGCGCTCCGGCACCCCGGCGTCGTCCAGATCTTCGACATCGTCATGGAGGACGGCCGTCCCTGGATCATCATGGAGTTCATCCGGGCGCGGTCGCTGCACCAGGTCCTCGCCCAGGACGGCCCGCTGCCCGCGGCCCGCGCCGCCGAGGTCGGCCTGGCGCTGCTGTCGGTGCTGCGCGCCGCGCACGCCGAGGGCATCCTGCACCGTGACGTCAAGCCGTCCAACGTGCTGCTCTGCGAGGACGGCCGGGTGCTGCTCAGCGACTTCGGGCTGGCCGTCCACACCGACGACGGCGTCCGCGGCGGACGCGGGGACGACACGCTCGTGTCCGGGATCGAGGGCTCGCCCGCCTACCTGTCGCCCGAGCGGGTGCGGGGGCTGCCGAGCGTCGTGGCGTCCGACCTGTGGGCGCTCGGCGCGACCCTGTACGCGGCGGTCGAGGGCCGCTCGCCGTTCCTGCGCAGCCACGCCCTCGCGTCGATGGTCGCGGTGCTGCTCGGCGAGTACGAGCCGCCGCGCCTCGCCTGCGCGCTGAGCCCGATCGTCGCCGGGCTGCTCCGCGAGGACCCGGCCGAGCGGCTGAGCGCCGAGGCCGTGGAGGCGCTCCTCCGGGACGCCCTGCGCACGCTGTCCGCCGTACCGGGGACGCTCTCCGCGCCGGAGGCCCCGGACGAGGAGGAGACGCCCGACACGCCCGACACGCCCGACGCGGTGGCCGAGCCCGACGAGGAGGACGAGCCGCCCGGCGAGAAGGAACCCGAGGCCGGATACGTCCTGTACGACCTGGGCGGGACGAGCCTGGTCGCCGGCGGGACGGGACGCGGCGCGCACCGGCGCACGACCGTCCGGACGCCCGCGTCGAGGCGTCCGAGGTTCGGGGCGCTGCTCGGCCTGAGCGCCGCGCTGGCGGGGGTCGCGGCCCTGGGAGCCTGGTCGGCCCGCTGGACGTCGGTGAGCAAGAGCGCGTCGTCGGTGGTACAGCCCTTCCCGGGCGTGTCCGACCAGACGACCGTCTACCACGCGGACGGCGCGTTCAGCGTGGAGGTCCCGGCGGACTGGAGCACCCGCCGCATCAGCGGCGGCGTCGCCTGGACCGGCCCGGTGGACGGCGAGGGGATGACCATCGTCCGCGCCCCGGGGGACGCGCTGACCGGCCTGCACGCGGCCGAGCGCCGCGCGGCCGACGACGGCGCCTACCCCGGCTATCACCGGCTGCGGATCGAGTCCGCGCCGGACCTGGCGCCGGGCGCGGCGGAGTGGGAGTTCACCTGGGACCGGGACGGCGGGTCGCACGCCCTGCGCAGCCGGGTCGCGGGATACGAGTTCTTCTTCTACACCCACGCCTCGCGCTGGACGCCGGGAGCGCGCCTCTACGACCGGATCCTGCGGTCGTTCGATCCGGAGCCCTCCACCGGCGAATAGGCCCCGGGCGGATCGTCCGCGCCGGTCAGAGGCTCATCGGGATCTTCTGTGGCCTTCCAGTGGCCCCTTCGGCGGCCCTTCAGCGGCCCTTCAGTGACTCTTCGGTGGCCTTTCGCAGACCTCAGACGGTGTGCTGCATCCGGAGCAGGAACTCGGCGTTGGACGTGGTGCCCTTCATCCGCTCCAGGAGCAGCTCGATCGCCTGCTGCTTGTCCATGCCGGACATCGCGCGGCGGAGCTTCCAGTTCAGCTCCAGCTCCTCGGGGGACATGAGCAGGTCCTCGCGGCGGGTGCCGGACGCCTCGACGTCGACGGCCGGGAAGACGCGGCGGTCGGCCAGGCTCCGGTCGAGCTTCAGCTCCATGTTGCCGGTGCCCTTGAACTCCTCGAAGAACACCTCGTCCATCCGCGAGCCGGTCTCGACCAGGGCGGTGGCGAGGATGGTGAGGGAGCCGCCGTCCTCGATGTTGCGGGCGGCGCCGAAGAACTTCTTCGGCGGGTACAGCGCGGTCGTCGCGACGCCGCCGGCGAGGATCCGGCTGCTGGACGGGGCCGCCAGGTTGTAGACGCGGCCGAGCCGGGTGATCGAGTCGAGCAGCATGACCACGTCGTGGCCCTGCTCGACCAGCCGCTTGGCCCGCTCGACGGCGAGCTCGGCGAGGGCGATGTGCTCCTCGGCGGGCCGGTCGAAGGTCGAGTGGACGACCTCGCCCTCGACCGTGCGCTCGAAGTCGGTGACCTCCTCCGGCCGCTCGTCGATCAGCAGGATCATCAGGTGGCACTCGGGGTTGTTGACCGAGATCGCGTTGGCGAGCGCCTTGAGGATCATGGTCTTGCCGACCTTGGGCGGCGAGACGATCAGGCCGCGCTGGCCCTTGCCGATCGGCGACACCAGGTCGATGATGCGGGTCCCCATGGCGCCGGTGTCCAGGCGCAGCCGCTCGTTCGGGAACAGCGGCGTCAGCGTGTTGAACCGGGGTCGTTCGGCGGCGGCCTCGGGCGAGAGCCCGTTGACCGTCTCGACGGACGCGAGCGTCGCGTACCGCTCCCGGCTGGACCGGGGCGGGCGGGCGGTGCCGACGACGATGTCGCCGGGGCGCAGGTGCGCGTCCCGGACCTGGGACGGGGTGAGGTACACGTCGTCCGGCCCGGCCAGGTAGCCCGAGGTGCGGACGAACGCGCGGGTGTCCTGGAGGGCCAGGATGCCGTGGAACGGGACGACGGGCAGGGCCTGCGCCGCGGGGTCCGCGCCGCTCTGCCCGGTCTGCTGCGCGGCGGCGTCCGTGCCGTCGACCGTGTGGGCGGGGGTGCGGGCCGCGGTGGTCCGGGCCCGGGTGCGGCGGCGCCGGTCGGCCTGTGCGGGCACGCTGGCGTGTTCTGCCGTGGTGGTGGTGGTCATGCGGGTCCCTTCAGACGGCCGCTTCTCGGGCGGCGCGTGATCGAGAGGAACGAGTGAGGGAAGTTGATCGGCCTGCCCTGGCAGGCGGAAGAGTACGGCTCCCTGAGAGGCTGCGGGCGGCCGTGGGCCGCGCGGGCTGTCACCGGACGCTCAGAGGTCCGGGCGGGGAACGTGCGCGCCTCCCGGCCCCGATCACGCTGGACGCGGATCCGAGGCGCCTTCTGGCCGGAGACGCTGATTTGACAGTACAGCACATTCCGCGTCCTGTGCATTCCCGGCCTACCGGCGTGGCCGGACGCGCCCGTCCGTCATGGTCGTGGCCTCCTCGGGCGGACGAGAGTTCGATGTCGGCGGACCGCACGAGGTTCCCACGCCCCTCCGACATCCCCGCCCTCCGAAATGCGGCTCCTCCGGCGTCCGCGGCGTCCGTGCCCTCCGGTGGCCGTGCCCTCTGAAGTCCGTGCCCTCCGGGGCCCTCGGCCTCCGGGGCGGGGCGGGGGCTTCCGTACGATGGCGTCGCGGATGGGCGGAAGGGGTGCCGATGGGCGGTGACGGACGGCTGTGGAGCGCCGTCGCGGACGGCGTGGCCACGATCACGATCGACCGGCCCGCCAAGCGGAACGCGATGTCGGCGGAGATGTGGCGGGCGCTGCCGCCGCTGCTGGACGGCCTGGCCGCCGACCCGTCCGTCCGGGCGGTCGTGCTGACCGGGGCGGGCGGCGACTTCTGCGCGGGCGCGGACATCTCCGAGCTCGCCGACATCAACCGTCCCGACAAGGGCCACCTGTCGGTGCACGCGGAGGAGGCGCTCGCGGCGTTCCCGAAGCCGACCGTGGCCGCGATCGAGGGCTTCTGCGTGGGCGGCGGCTGCCAGCTCGCCCTGGCCTGCGACCTGCGGTTCGCCGCCGGGGACGCGCGGTTCGGGATCACCCCGGCCAAGCTCGGCATCGTCTACCCGCACTCGGCGACCGCGCGGCTCGTCCGGCAGGTCGGGCCGTCCGCGGCCAAGTACCTGCTCTTCTCGGCCGACCTCGTGGACGCCGCGCACGCGCTGCGGATCGGGCTGCTGGACGAGACCGTCCCGCCCGGGACCGTCCACGAGCGCGTCGCCGCGTTCACCGCCACGCTCGCCGGGCGCTCGCTGCTCACCCAGTGCGCGACCAAGGAGATCGTCGACGCCCTGGCCGCCGACCGTCCGGCGGAGGACCTCGTCCAGTCGTGGCTGGACGAGGTGACGAAGGGCGGCGACGTCGCGGAGGGCGTCGCGGCCTTCCTCGAACGCCGTCCGCCCCGCTTCACCTGGACGGGCTGACCCGGTCCCCGGGCTGGTCGCGGGCCTGGTCGCGGGACCGTCCGGCCGGTGTCCCGAATCGCCCGGGATGCCCGGAGGGACGGGAGTGGCGGTTGTGGCGCGGGACGGCCTTTGGCAGGGTGTTCGTCATGAAGCCACGTACCGTTCGTACGAGCGTCACGCTGGCCGGGGGAGCGGCGGCCGTCGCCGTGGCCCTCGCCGGGTGCGGGGACACCAAGGCGGGCAGCACGGCCTCGGGGACGTCGAAGGTGACGTCGTCGCCCGGAGCGTCCGGTGGTGCCGGAGCCTCGGGCGGGAAGGCCGGGCCCGAGACCGTCCCGTCCCATGTGAAGGCCGGGGAGCGCGGCGGGAACGCCGGGCGATGCGCGTCCGCGCAGCTCGAGGCGGGCTGGCAGCAGCAGCCCTGGAGCAAGGACGGCCATGTCTACGCGACGGTGATCCTGACCAACAGGTCGTCGAAGCCCTGCACGCTCGCGGCCGGGTGGGCGACCTTCGGCAAGGGCGCGTCCGGCCGGTACGAGGAGCTGCGCACCACCCGCGCGAAGGTGCCCGGGGCGGGGACGACGATCACGCTGAAGCCGGGCACCTCGGCGTTCGAGGGCGTGAAGTACGCCGTCACGAAGGGCTGCCCGACGATCGGCGGGTTCGGCGTCCGGGTGCATGAGGGGTGGAACGCCGTGCATGTGCCGGGCCGGCACGGCCCGGTCACGCTCTGCCCGGACTCCTTCACCGCCGGGACGATCCAGCCGGTCGCGACCGGCGTGAACTTCCGTCACTGAGGCGGTGTTCCAGGGCGGCGGTCAGCTGTTGAGGTAGGCGAGCACCGCCAGCACGCGCCGGTTGTCGTCGTCGGAGACGGCGAGGTCGAGCTTGGCGAAGATGTTGGCGGTGTGCTTGGTGACCGCGCGCTCGGTGACGACGAGCTGCTGCGCGATCGCCGCGTTCGAGCGGCCCTGCGCCATGAGCTCCATCACCTCGCGCTCGCGCGGGGTGAGCCGGGCGAGGGGCGAGTCGTCCCGTCCGCGCGCGACGAGCCGGGCGACGACCTCAGGGTCCATCGCCGTGCCGCCCGCCGCGACCCGCCGGATGGCGTCGACGAACTGCCCGGCGTCGAACACCCGGTCCTTCAGCAGGTAGCCGATGCCGCCCGAGCCGTCCGCGAGGAGCTCGCGGGCGTACAGCTGCTCGACGTACTGGGACAGGACCAGGACGGGCAGCCCCGGGACCTGGCGGCGGGCCTCCAGGGCGGCCTGGAGGCCCTCGTCGGTGAAGGTCGGGGGCAGGCGCACGTCGACCACCGCCACGTCCGGACGGTGGTCGAGGAGCGCCTTGAGCAGGGACGGACCGTTGTCCACGGCCGCCGCGATCTCGAAGTCGTGCGCCTGGAGGAGGCTGACCAGCCCCTCGCGCAGCAGGGCCAGGTCCTCGGCGAGCACGACGCGCAACGGTGTCTCCGTCAGGTGGTGAGGAGCGCGCAGGGCAGCTCCAGGGTGACGATGGTGGGGCCGCCCACGGGCGAGCTGAGGGCGAGCACACCGTCGAATGTACCGATCCGCCGCTCGATTCCGCGAAGTCCGGTACCTCCGTCGAGGGACGCGCCGCCCCGGCCGTCGTCGGTGACCGAGATCCGCAGCGTCCCGAAGGCGTACCGGACGTCCACCCAGACGTGCCGGGCGCCGGAGTGCTTGGCGACGTTGGTGAGGATCTCCGAGACCGCGAAGTAGGCGGCGGACTCGACCGGGGCGTCCGGGCGTCCGGGCAGGTCGACGATGACCTCGACGGGCAGCGGGTGGTCCAGGGCGAGGGCCTTGACGGCGTCCCCGATCCCGCGGTCGGCGAGCACCGGCGGGTGGATGCCGCGGACGAGGTCGCGCAGTTCGCGCAGGGCCTTGGCGGACGACTCGCGGGTCTCGGCGAGCAGGGTCCGGGCGCGGTCCGGGTCCTTGTCCAGCAGCTGCTCGATCGCGCCGAGGCTCATGCCCATCGCGACGAGCCGGGCCTGGGCGCCGTCGTGCAGGTCGCGCTCGATCCGGCGCAGCTCGCGGGCCGAGGTGTCGACGGCGTCCGCGCGGGTCTCGGCGAGGTGCTGGACGCGCAGCGCCAGCCGGGACCTCTCGGTCGGGCCGAGCATGTTCTGCGTCCAGCGGCCGTAGACGTCCATCAGGCGGGGGCCGAAGTACAGGCCGGCGAGGCCGTAGATCGTGGCGAACGTGGCCAGCAGGGACGCGTTGACCGGGTGGTCGGAGAAGCTGCCCTGCAGCGGGATGAAGGTGTACCACTCGTTCCCGCTGTGGTCCACGATGATCTTGCCGAGGAACGCGGCCAGCAGCCAGCCGTAGATCCCGTACAGGAAGAGCAGGAAGGACAGGAAGGCGGTGAACGCCGACACGACCGGGTCGAGCAGCAGGAACGCCATGTCCCGCCAGGTCGCCGGGTCCTGGATCAGCGCGGTGAAGCGCTGCATCGGGCTGCCCTCGGGGACGGGCAGGTAGGGCCGCTCGACCTTCCGGCCCGTCCAGCGGGACACCAGGTCGCGGTAGCCGTCGAGCAGGCTGCGCAGCATCATCACCGCGGGCGGCACCAGGAAGATCCCGGCGCCGATGCCGACCAGGCCGAACGAGAGCGTCACGGCGATGGAGGCGAACAGCAGCGGGAAGGACATCAGCCACAGCCGCAGGCCCTGCCACGGCACTTCCAGGTACCGGCCGAGGCCCCTCTTCATGCTCACTTCGCCGCTCACCGGATCCTCCATCGTTCGTACTGGTGCCTCTCATACTCGGGTCTCAGAGCGGAGAGCGCAGTGTGGCGAGAGCCCCGAACGAGGGGTGTACTCAGCTACACCCCAGATCGGCACGTAACGCCATTCTCCAGCAAACCGGCAGTTCATAGCGTTTGTGGTGTCACCCCCCAACCTATGCATCAGGGATCACCATGAAGAGAAACGTCGCGGAGCGGCTGGGCCACTGGAGCGCCCACCACCGC
This sequence comes from Actinomadura harenae, assembly GCF_003696215.1. GTDB lineage: Bacteria > Actinomycetota > Actinomycetes > Streptosporangiales > Streptosporangiaceae > Spirillospora > Spirillospora harenae. The sequence goes on from NZ_RFFG01000017.1 coordinate 95,849, forward strand.
ACCATCGCCATCGTCGGATGGCTCGCCTTCGTCGTGCTCGCCTCGGTGCTGGGCGGGAGCTCCGGCACCAAGAAGCTGGAGAACTACGAGCAGGGCGTCGGGTCGTCGGCCCGCGCCGAGAAGATCCTCTCGGACGCCGGGGTCAACGACCCGGCCACCGAGATGGTGCTGCTCCACTCGGACGACAGCGGGGCGCTGACCAAGGCCGTCGCGGACGTCCGGGCCCGGGTGCAGGCGTCCGGTCAGGTCGCCGGGCTGAAGCCGACCCTCACCGGCAAGGACCCGCGGGACCGCCTGGTCGTGTTCGACGTCGCCGGCGACCCGAAGAAGGCCGGGGACCACATCCAGCCGATCCTGGACGCCACGGACGCCGCCAAGCGCGCCAACCCGGACGTCACGATCGGGCAGTTCGGCGGCGCCAGCGCCGACAAGTGGTTCGGCAACGCGGTCGGCAAGGACTTCAAGCGGGCCGAGATCACCGCGCTGCCCCTCGCGCTGGGCATCCTGCTGATCGCGTTCGGGGCGCTGCTCGCGGCCCTGCTGCCGGTCGTGCTGGCCTTCACGGCCTTCCTCGCCTCGCTCGGCCTGGTGGCGGCCTTCAGCCACGTCATGCACGTGGACAGCTCCACCAACTCGGTCATGCTGCTGATGGGCCTCGCCGTCGGCGTCGACTACTGCCTCTTCTACCTCCAGCGTGAGCGCCAGGAGCGGTCGCTGGGCCGGGACCGGGAGACCGCGCTGCGGATCGCCGCCGCCACGTCCGGACGGTCCGTGCTGGTCTCCGGCCTGACCGTCATGGTCGCGATGTCCGGCATGTTCCTCACCGGGATGGGCATCTTCGAGAGCTTCGCGCTCGGCACCATCCTCGTCGTCTGCGTCGCGATGCTCGGCTCCGTCACCGTCCTGCCCGCGCTGCTGTCCCTGCTCGGCGACAAGGTCGAGTTCGGCCGCATCCCCTTCCTCGGCCGGTCCCGCCGCCGCGGCCGCCGCGGCACCGCTCAGCAGGGCGGCGCCCGGCAGGGCGGACGCGTGATCGGCGCGCTGCTGCGCCCCGTCCTCGCCAAGCCGGGGATCGCCGCCGTCCTCGCCGCCGGGGTCCTGCTCGTCCTGGCCGCCCCCGCGCTCGGCCTGAAGACGCAGAAGCTCGACCTGAACCAGCAGATGCCGCAGAACGAGTCGATCGCGCAGACCTACACGGCCATCAACAAGGCGTTCCCCGGCAGCCCCGGCCCGGCGATCGTGGTCGTCAAGGCCGACGACGTCACGGCCCCGCCGGTGCGGCAGGCGATCGCGTCCCTGAAGAAGGAGGCGCTCGCGACCGGTGAGATGAACAACCCGATCAACGTCCAGACGCACGGCTCGACCGTCGCGAAGATCCAGGTGCCCCTCGCCGGCGACGGCTCGGACAAGACCTCCCAGCACGCCCTGAAGACGCTCCGCGAGCAGGTCGTCCCGAACACGGTCGGCAAGGTCGGCCAGGCCGAGATCAGCGGCCACCTGGCCTTCTCCGACGACTTCAACGGACGCCTCGGAGGCAGCATCCTGCCGGTGTTCCTGCTGGTCATGGGCGTGACGTTCCTGCTGATGCTGGTGTTCTTCCGCTCGCCGGTGATCGCCGCGACCGCGATCGTCCTCAACCTGCTGTCGGTCGGCGCCGCCTACGGCGTCATGGTCGCGGTCTTCCAGCACGGCTGGGGCGCCTCGCTGGTCGCCACGCACGCGGTCGGCGCGCTCGAGTCCTGGATCCCGCTGTTCGTCTTCGTCGTCCTGTTCGGCCTGTCGATGGACTACCACGTGTTCGTGGTCTCCCGGATCCGCGAGGCCCACGACAAGGGCCTGCCGACCACCCCGGCCGTCGCGGACGGCGTGCGCGCCACCGCGGGCGTCGTGACCAGCGCCGCCATCATCATGATCGCCACGTTCGGGATCTTCGGGACGCTGTCCCTCCAGGACTTCAAGCAGCTCGGCGTCGGCCTCGCGGTCGCGGTCCTCATCGACGCCACGATCGTCCGCGTGATCCTGCTGCCCGCCGTCATGGCGATGCTCGGCCGCGCCAACTGGTGGGTGCCGCGCTGGCTCGGCTGGCTGCCGAACGTCTCGCACGGCGAGCCGGAGACCCCGGCGGTGCCCGCCGCCCCGGTCCTGACCCGCTGACCTCGACGAACAAGAACCCCCGGCCGCTTCGGCGGCCGGGGGTTCCGTGTTGTTCAGGGGTTTCGCCTCAGAGGGCGACGAAGTTCAGGCCGCGCTTCTTCAGCTTGGGGATGACGGCGCGGAGCGCGGCGACCGTCTGCGAGCGGTCACCGCCGCCGTCGTGGCAGAGCAGGACGTTCCCGGCCTTCGCCGACAGCATCGTCCGGCGGATGTGGCCGACGCCCGGACGGGACCAGTCGGTCGGGTCGACGGCCCAGTCGACGGGGAGCATGCCGTGCTCGGCGATGAGCTCCAGGCTCGGCTTGGACCACGCGCCGCCGGGCGCGCGGAACAGCGTCGGGACGACGCCCGTGACGTCCGCGACGCGGTGGAACGGCTCGATGACCTCCTTGCGGAGGCGCTTCCCGCGGACGTGGTCGAACGGGATCGGGTGCGTCTGGGTGTGGTTGCAGATCTGGTGCCCGGCCGCGACGACCCGGCGGGTCAGCTTCGGCCACTCCTGGATCTGCTCGCCGATCTGGAAGAACGTCGCGTGCACCTCGAACTCGGCGAGGACGTCGAGGACCTGCGGCGTCCAGGTCGGGTGCGGACCGTCGTCGATGGTCAGCGCGATCGAGTTCGGCGGCGCGGGCGGGCTGACGTCCTTGAAGATGTCGCGGATGGGCGCCTTGACGAGGGTCAGGCGCTCCTGCGTCCAGGACGCCGGACGCGGCGTGGCCACCGGGCTCGGTTTCGGGGTCGGCGTAGGCTTCAGGTGCTGGGCCGGCCGCCCGGCGTTCGCCGCCTGCCGCACGCGGTCGGCGTGCGCCGTCCCGTGGAGCGCGCCGTCCGCTCCGAGTACGGCGAGTCCGGCGGCGCCCAGCAGCGTGAGCGCGGCTCGCCTGGTCGGTCCGCTCGTCCCCGTATCCGCCACATGTCCCACGGTATCGGGGTTGAGAGGGCCCAAGGTGCCGGAATCAGGTCACAATAAGTTGAAATGAAATCCTTCGCCGCACAATGACCGGAACACCGTCTGTCGGGCCCCTGCTCGGGCTGGTCCTCGGCGCGCTCGCCGTCATCGCGGTCGTGCTCGTCCGTGTGGGTGGGCTCGGCCTCTCGCGCGACGTCGCGGTCGCCGCGTTGCGCGCGGTCGTGCAGCTGTCGGCGGTTTCGCTGGTCATCGCGGGCGTCCTGCGCAGCGGAGCGCTGACCGGATGCTTCATCGCGGCGATGGTGACCGTCGCGGCCTTCACCGCCGCGCGCCGCGTTCGCGGACGCGGCGCGCGCACGGTCCGGCAATCCGCGCGGTCCGCGGGATGGGCGGCTTTCGCCATCGCGACGGGCGTCGTCCCCGCTTTGGTCCTGCTGCTCGCGACCGGGCTCGTGCCTTTGCGGCCGATCGCGGTACTGCCGATCGCGGGCATTCTCATCGGCGGCGCGATGACCGCGACCGCGCTCACCGGACGCCGCGCCCTGGACGACCTGTGGCAGCGGCGCGGCGAGTACGAGGGCGGCCTCGCGCTCGGGCTCCCGCAGCGGGACGCGGCGCTGGAGGTGTGCCGTCCGGCGGCGGCGCTGGCGCTCGTCCCGGCGATCGACCAGACCCGGACGGTCGGCCTGGTCACGCTGCCGGGCGCGTTCGTCGGCGTCCTGCTGGGCGGCGCCGACCCGGTGCAGGCGGGCGCCGCCCAGCTCCTCGTGCTCATCGCCCTGCTGGCCGTCGAGTCGGCGTCCGCGCTGCTCATGCTGGAACTCGTGGCGCGCGGCCACCTCGGCGGGGGCCGCGCGCCCGCCTAGCACGCGGTCCGCTAGCAGGCGGTCCGCGCCGGAGAGGTCAGGCGACGCAGGCGAGGGCGTCGATCTCGACGAGCATGTCCGCGTGCGGGAGCTCGACGAAGACCGTCGTGCGGCAGGGCAGCGGGGCGTCCCCGGAGTACTTCTCGACGAACTCGGCGTACGCCTCGTTCATCGGGCCGAAGTGGTCGCGGGTCGTGAGGTAGACGCGGAACATCATGACGTCCGCGACGGACGCGCCGCCCGCCTCGAGGATCGCGCGGACGTTCTCCAGTGTGCGGGTGGTCTGCGCCTTCACGTCCCCGAGGTGCAGGAGCTCGCCGGTCTCCGGGTCCTGCGAGCCCTGCCCGGAGACCTGGAGCATCGGGCCCTTGCGGACTCCCTGGGAGAAGACAGGCAGGGGCGTGGGCGCGGCGTCGGTGCGGATCTCGGTCTTGGCGGTCATGGGTTCTGGTTTCCCTTCGTTTCCGGACGGTGGCCGAAGTCGGCGGAGATGGCCCGCGCCGTCTCCAGCAGGTCGGGCAGCAGGTCGGTGACGTGCTCGGGCGCGAGCGGCGCGAGGTCCGGCACCGAGATGGACGCGGCGGCGACGACGCGCCCGGACGCGTCGCGCACCGGGGCCGCGACGCAGTGGATGAACGTCTCGTGCTCGGCGTCGTCCACGGCGTAGCCGCGCGCCGCGACCCGGTCGAGCTCGGCGAGCAGCGCGTCCGGGCCGGTCAGGGTGTTCGGGGTGAACGGGGTGTACTCGATGGCCGCGGCGACCGCGCGGCGGCGCGCGTCGGGCAGGTCGGCGAGCAGCACCTTCGCGATCGCCGTCGCGTGCAGCGGCATCGGCAGGCCGACCCGCGAGTACATCCGGACGGCGTGCCGCGAGTCGTACTTGTCCAGGTAGACGACCTCGCTGCTCTCGTACACGCCGAGGTGGACGGTCTGCCCGGTCCGGTCGTTCAGCCCTGCCAGGTGCGGGGCGGCGACGCGCCGGACGCCGCGCTGGTCGAGTGCCGCCGCCGACAGTTCGAACAGCCGCGAGCCGAGGTGGAAGCGGTGGTCGTCGTCGCGGTGCACGAACCGGTCGTCCTCCAGGACGCGCAGCAGCCGCAGCACGGTCGTCTTGTGGACGCCGAGCTCGGCCGCGAGGTCGTCCAGGGAGCGCGGGCCGTCCGCGAGGCCGCGCAGCAGCGCGAGGCCGCGGGCGAGGCTCTGACTCATGTCGTCCCCCGAAGGATGGTGCGCTGAATGATGGCGCCCTGAGTGATGGTGGCCCGGGTGAGGGTGGTGGCCGCCCATTCGGCCGGGGTCGCGGCGAGGAGCGCGGCGATCCGGTCGGGAGGGGGCGGCGGTCCGTGGTCGCCGGGCACGACCAGCGCTCCGGCGGCGGCCAGGTGGCCGAGCCGCAGCCGTCCGCGCGGGTCGAGCCCGCGCAGCGTACCGGCCAGGAACCCGGCGGCGAAGGCGTCCCCGGCGCCGACCGGTTCCACCACCTCCACGCGCAGCGCGGGCTCCGTCACGGTCTCGGACGTGAGGCGGGTCAGGGCGGTGGCCTGGTGGCGGTCGTCCTTGAGGACGATGGTGTCCGGGCCGGGGAGGAGGGCGCGGAGCTTCGCCGGGTCGGAGGTGCCGAGGACGGCCTCGGCCTCGTCCGCGCCGAGCAGGACGATGCCGGCGGCGTCCAGGAGCGGGCGGAGCGTCGCGGCGGGGTCGGCGCCCGGTGGCCAGAGCGCGGGACGGTAGTTCAGGTCGAAGCTGGTCAGACGGCCCGGGACGCGCTCCCGCAGCAGTCCGGCGACGAGCGCGTGCGCGCCGGCGGAGAGGGCGGGCGTGATGCCCGACAGGTGGACGAGCGGCGCGTCGCGCAGCACCGGGGAGCCGAGCAGCGCGGGCGAGAGCGCGGACCCGGCCGAGCCCTCGCGGTAGTAGTGCAGGACGCTGCCGCCTGGCCCGGTCTCCTTGACGTACAGCCCGGTCGGACGGCGCGGGTCGACCTCGACGGCGGAGACGTCGACGCCGGACGCGGCGAGTTCGGCGGTGACGCGGCGTCCGAAACCGTCGGCTCCGACGCGTCCGATCCAGGCGGCCGGGACGCCGAGGGCGGCGAGCCCGCGCGCCACGTTCGCCTCGGCGCCGCCGATGGCGTGCCGGAAGGTCTCGACGTGGTCGAGCGGTCCGGGGCGGTCCGGCAGGAGCGCGGCCATGGTCTCGCCCACACACGCCACCGGCGGCTGCCGCTCCATGTTCCCGCTGCTCCCCGACGTCGGCGTTCCGGCGCGGTCACCGTTGACCCGCTGATGATCGCGATGCTACAACCGGCAGAACGCATTGTGCAATGAGTGTTGCATAAGACGCAACGAGCGAGGTGGGAGCGGTGATGATCGACGGTGACGCGGTGGCGGCCCTGCGGGACGAACGGCTCGACTGGCGGTTCCAGGCCGTCCCGGCGGCCGCGCACGGACGCACTGTGGGCGAGTACCTGGCGGAACGTCCCGTCCTCGGCGACCTCGGCACGCCGCTGCTGACGCTCGACGCGTCCGCGCTCGACCACAACCTCGCGCTGATGGCGCGGTACGCGGACAAGGCGGGTGTCGAACTCGCCCCGCACGGCAAGACGACGATGGCGCCGCAGCTCTGGAAGGCGCAGCTCGACGCCGGGGCCTGGGGCATCACCCTCGCGAACCTCCCGCAGCTCCGCGTCGCGCGCGCCTTCGGCGTGCGGCGGCTGCTCCTCGCGAACGCGCTGCTCGACCCGGCCGGGCTCGCCTGGATCGCCGCCGAGCTCGACCGCGACCCCGCCTTCGAGTTCCTCTCCTGGGCCGACTCGGTCCGGACGGCCGAGCTGATGGACGCCGCGCTCCGCGACGCCGGCGCGTCCCGTCCGGTGGACGTCTGCGTCGAACTCGGCGCGCGCGACGGACGCACCGGCGCGCGCACCCTCGGCGAGGCCGAGGCCGTCGCCGCCGCGATCCGGGCCGCGCCGACGCTGCGGCTCGCGGGCGTCGCCGGGTACGAGGGCACGCTCGCGCACGACGCGTCCGACGCCGCGCTCGACATCGTCGACGGCTACCTGCGCCGCTTCGCCGAGCTCTTCGGACGCCTGTCCTTCGAGGTGGACGCGCCGGTCGCGTCGGCGGGCGGCAGCGCCTACTTCGACCAGGTCGTGGACGTGCTGGGCGGCCTGCCGTCCGCGCGCGTCCTCCTGCGCTCCGGCGCTTACCTGATCCACGACGACGGCTTCTACCAGGGCATCTCCCCACTCGCCCGTGCGGAGGGCGAGCGTTTCCGGTCGGCGATGCACGGCTGGGGACGCGTCGTGTCCCGCCCCGAACGCGCCCTCGCGCTCGCCGACGCCGGCAAGCGCGACCTGCCGTTCGACGAGGGCCTGCCGGTGCCGCAGCTCGTCCGGGGACGCGGCGCCGCACCGGTCGAGAACGCGCACGTCAGCGCCCTCGCCGACCAGCACGCGTTCCTCCGCGACGCGGACGTCGCGGTCGGCGACATCGTCCGGTTCGGGCTGTCGCACCCGTGCACGGCGATGGACAAATGGCAGCTCGTCCCGGTGATCTCGTCCGCCGGCGACCCCGAACCGGCCGTGGTCGACCTCGTCCGGACCTGGTTCTGACGTGCTCTTCCGGCACGCGACCGTCGTCGACGGAACCGGAGCCCCCGCGTACCGCGCGAACGTCCGCGTCGCGGACGGACGCATCGCCGAGATCACCACATCCGCGACCTCCGCGCCGGACGTCGTCGACGCCGACGGGCTCGTCCTCGCTCCCGGCTTCATCGACATGCACGCCCACTCCGACCTCGCGCTGCTCGCCGCGCCCGACCACCTCGCGAAGGTCGCCCAGGGCGTGACCTGCGAGGTCATCGGCCAGGACGGACTGTCCTACGCGCCCGTCTCGGACGTGACGCTCGCGTCCGTCCGGCAGGCGATCGCGGGCTGGAACGGCGACCCGGACGGCTTCGACTGGACCTGGCGCACGGTCGGCGGGTACCTCGACCGGCTCGACGGCGGCATCGCCGTGAACGCCGCCTACCTCGTCCCGCAGGGCACCGTCCGGTTGCTCGCCATGGGCTGGGACGCCCGCGAGCCGACCCGCGCCGAACTCGACCGGCAGCGCGACCTCGTCGCGACCGGCATGCGCGAAGGCGCGGTCGGCATGTCCAGCGGCCTCACCTACGTGCCCGGAACGTACGCCTCGGACGACGAGCTCGTGGAGCTCTGCCGCGTCGTCGCGGGCCTCGGCGGCTACCACTCGCCGCACCACCGCTCCTACGGCGCGGGCGCGCTCGACGCGTACGCCGCGATGGTCGACGTCTCACGCCGCTCCGGCTGCCCGCTGCACCTCGCCCACGCCACGATGAACTTCGGCGTCAACAAGGGCCGCGCGGGCGAACTGCTCGCCCTCCTGGACGAGGCGATCTCCGGCGGCTGCGACATCACCCTCGACACCTATCCCTACCTGCCCGGATCCACCACGCTCGCCGCCCTGCTCCCCAGCCGCGCCGCCGAGGGCGGACCCGCCGCCGCCCTCGCCCGCCTCGCCGACCCCGCGTCCGCCGCGCACGTCCGCGAGGTCATGGAGGTGGACGGCTCGGACGGCTGCCACGGCGTCCCCGTCGAGTGGGACACCATCGAGATCTCCGGCTCCCGCGTCCCCGGCACGGTCGGACGCACCGTCGCCGCCCTCGCCGCGTCCTCCGGACGGCCGCCGTTCGAGGTGTTCCGCGAACTGCTCGCCGCCGACGACCTCGGCACCACGATCCTCCAGCACGTCGGGCACGAGGAGAACGTCCGCGCGATCATGCGGCACCCCGCGCACACCGGAGGCAGTGACGGCCTCCTCCCGCTGACGCCCGGCGCGAAACCCCACCCCCGCGCCTACGGGACGTTCCCCCGCTACCTCGGCCACTACGTCCGTGACCTGGGCGTTCTCACCCTCGAAGAGTGCGTCGCGCACCTCACCGGACGTCCCGCCCGACGCCTCCGGCTGCGTGAGCGCGGCCTCGTCCGGACCGGGTACCACGCCGACCTCGTCCTGTTCGACCCCGCCACGGTGCGGGACACCGCCACCTTCGACGCCCCCCGGACCGTCCCGGAGGGCATCACGCACGTGCTGGTCAACGGCGTCCCGGTCCTCCACGACGGACGTCCGACCGGCGCCCTCCCCGGACACGCCCTGCGGCGCGGAAGGGACACCACCTCCACCCCCTGAGGAGGCACACCCCCCATGGTCCACTGGCTCCGTCACGAGACGGGCGGCCTGCTGCTGCTGTGCGCGCTGGCCATAGCCCTGCTGCTCGTGCTCATCATCAAGGTCCGGCTCGAACCGTTCATCTCCCTGCTCGTCTCCGGCCTCGCCCTCGCCCTCGCCGCCGGACTCCCCGTGTCCCAGATCGTCGGGACGCCGCTCAGCTCCAAGACGTCCCTGCTGGAGACCGGGTTCGGCGGCATCCTCGGGCACATCGCCCCGATCATCGGACTCGGGACGATCCTCGGCGCGATCCTGGAGGCGTCCGGCGGCGCCGACGTCCTCACCCGGAGACTCCTGGAAGTCTTCGGCGAGAAACGCGCCCCGCTCGTGATGGGCCTGGTCGGCCTCATCTTCGGGGTGCCGGTCTTCTTCGACATCGGCATCTTCGTGCTGGCGCCGCTCGTCTACATCACCGCCCGGCGCGGCGGACGCTCGCTCGTCCTGTACGCGATGCCGATGCTGTGCGGCCTGTCCGTGACGCACGCGTTCCTGCCCCCGCACCCGGGCCCGGTCGCCGCGTCCGGCCTGCTCGGCGTGTCCCTCGGCTGGCTGATCATCATGGGCCTGGCCTGCGGAGTCCCGGCGTTCCTCGTCGCGGGCATCGCCTGGGGGACGTGGATCGGCAACCGCGTCCAGGCCCAGGTCCCGGAGGACTACGCGGCCGCCGAGAAGGAGGCGCGCCCCGAACCGCCCCTGGCCCTCGTCGCCCTGATCATCCTCGTCCCGCTCGTCCTGATCCTGCTGGCCACCTTCGGCGACGTCTGGTGGAAGGGGAGCAGCGTCCTCCCCCTGCTCACCTTCGTCGGAACCCCGGCCGTCGCCCTCACCGTCGCCGTCCTCCTGGCGAGCTACCTCCTGGGCATCCGCCGAGGCATCCCCGCGAAGGAACTGTCCGACCTGGCCACCCGCTCCCTGCGTCCGGTCGGCATGCTCCTCCTGGTCGTCGGCGGCGGCGCGTTCTTCGGCGCCGTCATCGCCGCGACCGGCGTCGGCAAGGCCCTCGCGACCACCATGGCGGACGCCGGGCTCCCGCTCATCGTCCTCGCCTACCTGATCAGCTGCGGCCTCCGCCTCGCCCAGGGCTCCGCGACCGTCGCCATCGTCACCACCGGCGGCATCGTCGCCCCGCTGCTCCAAGGCGAACACCACTCCCAGGCCCACCTGGCCCTCATCGCCGTCGCCATCTCAGCGGGCTCGATCATCGCGTCCCACGTCAACGACGGCGGCTTCTGGATCGTCTCGCGCTACTTCAACCTCTCCGTCCGAGACACCCTCAAGACCTGGACCGTCCTCGAAACCATCCTCTCCATCGTCGGCTTCACCACAGCGGCCACCCTGAGCACCTTCATCTGACCCACCCACGACGACGCGGCGAGGCACCCACCACCTCCGCCGCGTCGTCGCACGTCACCCGACCCGCTTGTGCAGGACGTAGTGGACGATGGCGACGATGCCGGACAGGTCGTCCAAGGGGCCGATGCTGCGCGGCTCTTCGTCCCCGGTGTGCCAGACGTAGAGCCACTCGTCGTCCATGAAGTCGACCCGAACCCCCACGGGCGCGGCCCCCTCCACCGAGACCCGCAGGTAGCGCGTCGGCCCGTCCCCGAGCGGACGCCACTGCACCCGCATCCCGGCGACCTGACACGCGTCCGCCAGAGCGGTCAGCGCACCAACCCGAACCACCCGCCCCGGCTCCTCCGACACGGCGAGGCTCTTCCCCGCCACATGCCGCCCACCCTGCCGCCGCGAAAGCCGCATGATTTCCTCCCGCCAATTCTGTGATCGGACCTACACGATGAGTCACGACGGGTTAACCTCGCTACGGTTCCTAGAACGGCAGGCAACGAAAGAGATCTTGAAATGCCCCCTGCAAGATCATTCGCCAAGGCTGGAAAGCGCGCCAAAGCGCTGGAAAATGGACGTCCCCCACTCGACGCGGCGCGGTCGATATGGGATCTCATCGCGGTCGAACTGCGACGGCAGATCTACGTCCAGAGCACCTCGCAGGCACGGGTCGCCGAACTCCTCGGATGCTCGCGCAGCCACGTCACACGCCTGGTCAGTGGCACGCGCCACCTGAATCCGCACCACGCGATGATCCTGGACGACACGTGGCGCCTCGAACGGCTCTTCACGCACCTCATCTCCCACGCCCTCGCCCGTCCCGACGACGACTGGCTCACCTCCCTCGCCGCCTACGAAGCGTCCGCGTCCCGCCTCCGCACCTGGGATCTCGGCATCATCCCGGGCCTGTGGCAAACGCCGGACTATGCGCGTGCGACCTTCGAGCGGGCTCACGCGGCGGGCCTGCTGGCCGACGTCGATCAGGCTCTGGAGCGTCGGCTCGAGCGGCAGGCGGCCGTGTGGAAGCGGGGCGACATGCCGCGTGTCTCTGCACTGTTGTCGTGGGTCGTCCTTGCCTCGCCGGTCGGGGGTGCGCGGGTCATGCGTGAGCAGCTCGCACATCTCCTGGAATTGGCGCAACGCCCCGGTGCGAGCGTGAGGGTTGTGGGACGCCACGTCGGTTGGCACATTGGCCATGACGGTTCCTTCCAGCTCCTCACGGTCGGCTCCGATGTCGCCTTCGCCGAGGCCCCCGGCATGGTCGGACATTTGGTGCTGGACCCTGACCGGGTGGAGCGGTATGCGCAGAAGATGGAGGAGGTCAATGATCTAGCCTGGTCTGCGACGGAGTCGTACTCGGCGATTGAGAAAGCGATGGACGAATACCGATGATCGTTGAATGGCGCAAGGCGAGTCGTAGCACGTCAGAAGGCGGGGCATGTGTCGAGGTCGCCCGGCTGTCTCCCCGATCCGTAGGCATCCGCGACAGCAAGGACGCGGCAGGTCCGCGCCTCGCCCTGTCTCCGTCCGCCGCTCGCCGTCTCGCGGACGTGATCCGCGCCCGCGAGGGCGACGCGCTCTGAACCTCGGGCGTCTCCCGCGCCGTCGTCCACGTGACAGAGCCGGGGCGGTGTGGCGTTGCCGCGGAGGTGGACGGCGGACGCGGGCCTCGCGTGAACGTGGGGCTGCTTTCCGATGTGCGGCGTGCCGTCGGATCGCTGCATGTTGTGGCTCCGATGCCGCGTTCCGGCGCCTCGATTCTTGCCCCGCCGGGTCTTGACCGGGTAGGTCGCGCAGCCGAGGGTGTTGATGCGGAGGGCGGACGCCCTCCTTCCCTGAATCGTGTGCCGGACCTTTGGCTTGATCACGAAGGGCGGGAACATGGAGCAACCTCGCCGTGGGAGAGACGACCTGGCGGTTACGTTCTTCTGCAAGGACCCCGGTTCGAACCAGGACAACGAGTGTGCGGCGTTCTACAAGTCCAATCGGCGCTCGTGGATCGTGCAAGGGGACCGGCTGGGGCCGGACGTGGGTGACATGCTGAATGCCCTGGCAGAGCACGAGACCTATCTCGAGATTCCGGACGCGCTGGCCGACCGGTTCGTGCATATGTACGTGAAGGAGCGCTATGGAGTTGATCTCTCCCAAGGCACGGGCTGATCTGATCAACGGAATCGCCCGTGAAGCCCTGCACCTGGAGATGCGCGACAACTACGGCATCGATCGGGAGCTGTTCGCGAACTGGCGGCAAGGTGACCGGGACGAAGTTCCCCGGACCTTGAAGCCGTGGTGCGATCGTGTGCGCGCCGGGGTTGCCGAGGGCAAGGTCTATCGTCGCATCTGCGTGGTTTCTGAGCCGCTGTCCGCGTACCAGCGATGGTGCTATGAGGCGACCAACGGTCTCAAGGTCGAGGCGGGGGAGGATCTGCGATGGGTCCCTCGCAACCTCACGTCCCGCATGGTCATGCCGGGCAATGACTTCTGGCTGCTTGATGGTGAAGCCGTTCTCTTCAACGTATTTGATGGTTCTGACCTGCGAGCGGAGATTCAGTATCACGCCGATCCGTACGTGGTGAAGTCCTGTGGTGACATCTATTCGGCGTTGTGGGATATAGCCATTCCGCATCACGAATACCGCCCGGTCTGACCATCTTCTCGAATCCACTGTTTTGTCCGAACAGGATCAGATTCAGGATGCTCGGAGGGCCTTCGGCAATCGTCTCCGTGGCCTCAGGCTGGACGCCGGCCTGAGCGGTGTCGATCTGGCCCGGCAATGCGGCTGGCACAAAAGTAAGATCTCCAAGATCGAGCATGGCACGCAGGTTCCCACCGAGTCGAACCTCAGGGCATGGGCGGACGCCTGCGGGGCCGTTGAACAGATTCCCGAGCTGATCGCCTCACATCGTCAACTCGATGAGATGTGGGAGGAGTACCGGCACGCATTCAGGGCGGGACTCAACCAGCAGAGTGCCCGTATAAGGCCCTTGTACGAGCGGACGAAACTGGTTCGGGCGTACGAGTCTCAGACGATTCCAGGCTTCCTCCAAACGCGGGACTACACACGCGCCGTCGTGGCGGACGTGTCCCGCTTCCACGGGCTTGCCGAGGACGTGGACCTGGTAGCTGGCGGCAGGATGAATCGTCGCCGCGTTCTGGAGTCCGCCAGGTGTGCGTACTCATTTGTCGTGGAGGCCCCTGCGCTGTACGCGGTGCGGGGCGGTGTACCCGCGATGCTGGAGCAACTGGACTACATTGAACGCGCCGCGTCGTTCCCGAATGTCGCTTTGGGGATCATCCCGTTGGGAAGTCATCGGAACATCTGGCCGGGCGAAGGCTTCTACGTCTACGACGACGTGCTCGTGCGCAGTGAGCACTGGACGGGCGGCTATCGGACCAAACGTCCAAGTGAGATCGCCATCTACCTTCGCTTCTTCAACCTGCTCCGTGATCAAGCCGTGTACGGAGACGCGGCACGGGCGGAGCTCGAGACCGCCCGCAGGCGACTTCGGGGAACTTGAAGCAACTTTCTGGCCGGTGCCACGGGGGCGCTCCTAACGTTCAGATCATGAATCGGCGGGCCACCAACACACATCGACAAGAACAAGATCTGTCTCGTTGGGATGCCCCCTATCGGGACACCAGGGACGGGTTGTGGAAAGTGGCCCTCCGGAAGCCGTTGACCGAACCCCAGATCAAGGCCGGACTGTTGTCGTTCGTCGCCGCGATCCACAGGGATGAGCTGCGGGACATGCAGCTTCGGGAGGATGCCCGGGCAGGGCTGCTCCAGGAGTGATGTCGAGTTCGGGTGAACTCTGAGAAGGATTCCCACTCGGGGTATATGTCACGGAAAAGTCGGTCCCGGGTTTAATTCGAGAGCGGGAGAACCCTCGTGGTCGAAAAGAATCGCTACATGTTCAAGGTCAGCACGTTGTGCAACGGCGAGGACTCCGGGTGCGGGTGCGTGGAGGTCGCCGTCAACCTCGCCGACGCCGAAACCGGCGGGACGATCGGACTTCGAGATTCCAAGACCGGGATCACCTCCGTCTTCACCCGCCACGAATGGGAGGGGTTCATTCGTGGCGTGAAGGCCGGAGAGTTCGACATCTGATCAACGCCGACGAGCGGCCCGGTTCTCTCCGTCCGAGCTGAGGGAACCGGGCCGTCCGTGACTTCGGGGGTGTGCATGGTGCGGAGCGTGCGGCGGATGCCGGAGTTTGATTGGGACGGCTGGGAGAAGACCGTCCCGACCGAGTGGAAGGACAGGCGTCTGCACTGGCATTGCCACTCGTGCCGGATGGAAGGGGAGACATACGGGAACGAGGCGGCGCGGCGCGATCTGGCCACCGAGTACGCCCCGAAGCTGATCAGGGATTGGCTGCGGAAACCGGTTCGGACGGTCCGGCGAGTGGCCATGGTGCCGGAGGACGGCGTCGCGTGGCTGCGGGAGCAGTGGGCCCCGATCAGGGCTCAGGCCGGGGAGGAGGCCGAGGCCATCCCGGACGCGGCCCGGTTCGGCCGGGCGGAACACGCTCTGCGGGGTGGCGCCGACGTGTGCTGGGGGTTCTGGCTGAACGGCTCAACGCATCTGCATCTGGCAATCGTCGGCACCTCGGAGGCGTGCCACGCCTGAGCCGTCGTCCGTCCCCTCTGTCACGCTCGTGCGTAGGTGGCGATGACCTGGTCGCAGGACGGGGAGTGCTGGTTGACCGGGACCTCGACGGGTTCGCCTCCGGGCACGGTTCCCGGGGCGGTGAGCTCGGTGGAGGTCAGCATCTGCTGTGGCATGCCCGGGCGGGTGGGGGCCCAGGTGACGCAAAGGACGCGGAAGGCGGCCGTGTCGAGTTTGCCCAGAGGGGACGCCGTCGGGCTGGTGACGCGCACCTTGGTGAACGGGGCGGACGGCGCGACGACCTGGCCCCGCTCGTCGATCGGCTCGGCACGCAGGCCCCCGGACGGCATCATCGGGGTGAGCGCATCGGCCGTGCCGAGCACGCTGACCTTCACGTTCCGGACGCGTCCGGCGTCAGGGCCGGAGAAGGCGAGGATGTCGTAGGCCACCGAGCTCGGCGGGACGACCATCATCCCCTTGTCGCTGCCGAGGGCCGCCCGCACCTGAACGCCGGGGAGCTCGCCGCCCTTCTCGTCCAGCGCGACGAACGCCAGCTGTGGTGCGGTGGGCTTCGCGCCGTGGTTGCCGATCCCGAGCGTCTGGTCCACGTATCCCGGCTTGCTCAGCGGCTGGTAGCGGAACTCCAACACGCCTGACTTCTGCGGGCCGGCGTCGTGGTGTGTCCGTCCCCACGGGAGGAACACCTGCCCTGTCACGGCCGCGAACAGGACGAGCGCGAGACCGGCCGTCCCCGCGTAGGAGCCCACGCGTGCGATACGGGACGGCGTCGGGCGTACGAGCAGGTCGGGCCGGGGGGCGGCGCGGAACCTCTCGGCCTCGGCGATGAGCTCCTCGGCCGGGACGCCCAGCCAGCGGACGGCGGGGGCGATGGGACCGCCGTACCGATCGAGGTTGCGGCGCGCGAGGAGGACGTTGCCGCGCGGACGAAGGTCGCGGACCTGGTCCGGCTCCACCAACTGGACGACCAGGCGCGGTGTTGAGCCGACCGTCCGCACACCCACCTCGGACACGTTCGACCAGGGAACGAACATGTCGTACGCGTGCCAGGTGATCCCCGCGGCCGACAACGTGAACCCACGCTGCTTCCGGTAAGCCGCGACCAGGCTCGCTCCCTCTATCAGGAACACCCCCACAGCCCAGGGGACAGGAACGGACTGGTGCGCGTGAACGCCCGCGATCAGCCAGGCGACTATGAACGCGATCCAGGCCAAGGAGCTCAGCCAGGGCCAGGGAGAGCGGTAGGAGACGCGTCGTTCCGCCGTACCCGTGGCGGCCGTCTCGTTCGCGGCGGCCGTCTCGCTCATGCGTGCTCCCTGGCCGCGTTCGTAAGAGGACGGCTGATCATACGAACGCTGATGATCACGCGTCAGCCTGGATTTCTGGCCTCATGCGGTCACCGGGAACCATTGCGGCGACGGGGCTGGGTGGGCGTTCCCGGCCGGCCCCGTCCGGGCGTGGGTTACGTCGGGAACTCGCCCTTGGTGACGTTGGCGTCGATGAGCCCGAACGTCTCGCCCTGCGGGGCCGTGACGATGGCCATTCGGCCGACGGGTGAGTCCGTCGCCGGCATGAGCACCGATCCGCCCAGTTCCGTGACCCGGCTGACGCCGGTGTCGACGCCGTCGAACTGGAACCAGGTCAGCCAGTAGCTGGGCATCGGCTCGCCGGGCATGAGGGTGTCGTCGTTCATGCCGCCGACGCCGTCGGTGCCGCCGGGCGGGGTGAACAGCGCGTACCTCATGGTCTTGCCGTCGCCGATGTCGGTGTAGGTGTAGCCGAAGACGTCGGCGTAGAAGCGCTTCGCGGCGTCGAGCTGCCGGGTGTGCAGTTCGTTCCAGGAGTAGGAGCCGTGCTCGTTGTGCACGGCGGCGCCGATGTGCCTCCGGGCCTGCCAGATGCCGAAGACTCCGCCGGTGGTGTCCGCGGTGACGGCCATCCGCCCTTCCTCGAGCACGTCGAACGCGGGCGCGATCACCTCGCCGCCCAGGCTGGTCACCTTCGTGGTGATCGCGTCGACGTCGTCGGCGGCGATGTAGGTCGTCCACACCGAGGACATCCCGGGCTGCGGCTTGGGGCCGATGCCCGCGGCGGCATCGCCGTTCTTCTTGGCGATGAGGTACCCGCCGACCTCTTCGCCGCCGCCCTCGATCGTCCAGCCGAACAGGGCGGCGTAGAACTCGCTCGCCTTCGCCGGGTCGTCCACCTGGCAGTCCACCCAGCAGGGGGTTCCTTGCGGCCAGGGCTCGGAACGTACAGGCATCGTTTCTCCGTTCTGCGCATTCGGTTGCTCGCGACCGCCGGCTGATCCCTCTCACGCCTCAGCGGCGTTACTTGCACAGCGTAACGAGAGTGTTACGGAGAGCGAGATGGCGGGGGTGGGCATTGCCCGGCACGGGGGTGAGATGCGCAGAGGGTGGTGCTGGCTGTTCTAGGTCGTGGGGGTCTGCTTGGCGGGGCCGGGGGTCACCAGGCGCGGACGGCTTCGACCAGCTTGGCGGGGGAGTCGTTCCAGGGGGCGCCGTGGCCTGGGAGGACCCAGGACGCCGGGAGTTCGGCGATCCGGTCGAGGGACGACATCGCCCCGGACGGGTCGTCGGTGAAGGGTGCGGGCTGCGGGCCCTTGCGTCCGGTGAGGACGTGCCGGGTCGTCAGGGCGTCGCCGACGAAGAGGGCGCCGGCGAGCGGGACGCGCACCGAGACGCTCCCCCGGGAGTGTCCCGGCGTGCCCACGATCACCGGGCTTCCGGGCAGGTCGAGGACGTCGCCGTCCTGGACCTCGTTGACCTTGCCGACGTAGTGGGGGCGCAGGCCGTTCTTGCTGATGGCGTAGCTGAAGAACCCGATGGTCGGGGCGAGGCGCATCGGCTTGAAGGAGACCTCGGACTTCTCTCCCTGGCGGGCCCGGTCGGCGTCGGCGGCGTGCACGAACACCGGGACGCCGTGGTCGGCGCGCAGGCGCTCGGCGAAGCCGAGGTGGTCGGTGTCGCCGTGGGTCAGGACGACGCCGCGGATGTCGTCCACGGACTTGCCCAGGGTGTGGAGCTCGCGCTGCAGGTCCCGCCAGTGGCCGGGCAGGCCCGCGTCGATGAGCGTGATGCCCTCGTCGGTGTCGATGAGGTGGCACGCCACGATGTCGTTGCCGAGACGGTGCAGGTGAGGGGCGAGCTTCATGGGAATGCCTTCCGGGAATCTGGGTGAAGCACCAACGATGGCTAAGCTATATAGCTATGATGGCTAACGTCAATAGCTTTCCTTGTGGGAGGACGACCGATGCCGACACCTGAGAAGACCTCGCTCCGCCAGATCGTCGCCGCGGGCCGCGAACTGCTGGAGGCGGACGGCCCGCAGGGGCTGACGATGCAGAGCGTCGCCGAGCGGGTGGGCGTCCGCGCCCCGTCCCTGTACAAGCGCGTCGGCAACCGGGCCGCCCTGCTCACCGCGGTCGCCGAGGCCACCATCGACGACCTGACCGCCCGGCTGGAGGCGACCGACGGGACCCTCGAAGGGCTCGTGCGCGGCTACCGCACGTTCGCCCACGACTGGCCGGAGGGGTTCCGGCTGATGCTCTCCGCCGACCCGCCGCCCGAGATCCTCGCCCGCGCCGCCGCCCCGATCCTCACCGCCTCGAAGCGGCTCGTCGAGGAGCCGGAGGCGCTCAACGCCGCCCGCCTGGTGGTCGCCTGGGCCACCGGCTTCGTCGGCATGGAGCTCATCAGCGCCTTCCACCTCGGAGGCGATGTCGACGAGGCCTTCGAATACGGCCTCGCCGGCATCCGCCGAGCCCTGACGAAGGACTCCTGACCCGCAGGACTCCTGACCCGGGGGACGGTCAGGGGAGGAGGCCCTGGTGGCGGGCGGTGGTGACGGCGGCGGTGCGGGTGTGGCTGTCGAGTTTGCGCATGGCGGAGCGCAGGTAGCTCTTCACGGTCTCGGGGAGGAGGCCGAGGCGGGCGGCGGCCTCGGCGTTCGTGCAGCCCAGGGCCACCTGGGCGAGGACGTCGAGTTCGCGGGGCGACAGCCGGGGGCGGTGGGCCCGGCCCGGTGGGGTCGCCCCGGCGGCGGCCAGGCGGCGGGACGCGGCGCGCAGGCGGTCGCGGACCTCGTCGTCCGCGACCCGCTCGGCCAGTTCCAGCAGCTCGGCGCGCACCGCCCGCACCTCCTCCCACCCGGGGTGGGAGGGCAGGACGGCGGTGCGCGTCGTGCCGGCGTCCTGCTCGTCCATGCACGTCAGCATGCCTCGAACGGCGGGGAACGCCAACCGGGGACGGTCAGGGGAGACCCAGGATGTCCACCGCTTCGGCTCGCATCTGGACCTTCCGGACCTTGCCCGTCACCGTCATCGGGAAGTCGTCCACGACGTGGACGTACCGGGGGATCTTGTAGTGGGCGAGGCGGCCCGTGCAGTACGCGCGCAGGGTCTCGGGGGTGAGGGCGGGCGCGCCGGGGCGCAGCCGGACCCAGGCCATCAGCTCCTCGCCGTACTTCTCGTCCGGGACGCCGATGACCTGCGCCTCGACGATGTCCGGGTGGGTGAAGAGGAACTCCTCGACCTCGCGCGGGTAGATGTTCTCGCCGCCCCGGATGACCATGTCCTTGATCCGGCCGGTGATGGTGACGTAGCCGTCGTCGTCCATCGCGGCGAGGTCGCCGGTGTGCATCCAGCGGGCCGCGTCGATCGCCTGGGCGGTCTGGTCGGGCTGGTCCCAGTAGCCGAGCATGACCGAGTAGCCGCGGGTGCACAGCTCGCCGTGGACGCCGCGCGGGACCGGCGCGCCGGTCTCCGGGTCGACGACCTTGACCTCCAGGTGCGGGTGGACGGTCCCGACCGTCCCGACGCGGCGTTCGAGGGAGTCGCTCACGCGGGTCTGCGTGGACACCGGGGAGGTCTCGGTCATGCCGTAGCAGATCGTCACCTCGGCCATGCCCATCCGCTCGATGACCTGCTTCATCACCTCGACCGGGCAGGGCGAGCCCGCCATGATCCCGGTGCGCAGCGACGACAGGTCGTGGGAGGCGAACGACGGGTCGTTCAGTTCGGCGATGAACATCGTCGGCACGCCGTACAGGGACGTGCAGCGCTCGGCGGAGACGGCCGTGAGGGTCTTCGCGGGGTCGAAACCGGGCGCCGGGATGACGATGCACGCGCCGTGCGAGGTCGCCGCGAGGTTGCACATCACCATGCCGAAGCAGTGGTAGAAGGGCACCGGGACGCAGATCCGGTCCTCCTCGTCGTAGCCGCAGATCTCGCCGACGAAGAAGCCGTTGTTGAGGATGTTGTGGTGGGAGAGCGTCGCGCCCTTGGGGAAGCCGGTCGTCCCGCTCGTGTACTGGATGTTGATCGGGTCGTCGGCGGACAGGGCGACCTCGGGGAGCTCGCCGTCCTGGCCGGACTCGAGGAGGGCGGTCCAGGAGTCGTGGCCGAGGAGCAGGACGTCCTGGAGGTCCGGGCAGTTCGGGCGGGCATGCTCGATCATCGCCGCGTAGTCGGACGTCTTGAACGACGGCGCCGCGACCAGCGTGCGGATCCCGGCCTGCTTGAGGACGAACTCCAGCTCGTGCGTCCGGTAGGCGGGGTTGATGTTCACCAGGATCGCGCCGAGCTTCGCCGTCGCGTACTGGACGAGCACCCACTCGGCGACGTTCGGCGCCCAGATCCCGACCCGGTCGCCCGTCCGGACGCCGAGGGCGGCCAGGCCGCGCGCGACGACGTCGACGTCGTCGTTGAGCTGCGCGTACGTCCAGCGGCGGCCGGTCTCGCACTCGACGAGCGCCTCCCGGTCGGGGAACGACGCGACGGTCCGCCCGAGGTTCGCGCCGATCGTGTCGCCGAGCAGCGGCAGCGCGGACGTCCCGGACGCGTACGACAGGGACGCGCCGGACGCGTGCGAGGCGTAGGAGAGGGCCTTCATCACTTGCCGTCCTCGCGGTACTCGCCCGCCGGGCGGGCCTCGGGGCCGGGATGCTTGCCGGCCTCGGCCGTCCGCAGCTCGACCCGGCGGATCTTGCCGGAGATCGTCTTCGGCAGGTCGCCGGTGAACTCCAGCAGCCGCACCCGCTTGTACGGGGACAGCCGCGCCGAGCAGTGCTCGAAGATCGCCTTCGCGGTCTCCGCGGACGGCTCCCATCCGGCGGCGAGCGTCACGTACGCCTTCGGGACGGCGAGCCGCACCGGGTCCGGGGACGGCACGACCGCCGCCTCCGCGACCGCGTCGTGCTCGATCAGCACGCTCTCCAGCTCGAACGGGGAGATCTTGTAGTCGGACGCCTTGAACACGTCGTCGGCGCGTCCGACGTAGGTGATGTAGCCGTCCTCGTCGCGGGCGCCGATGTCGCCCGTGTGGTAGACGCCGTCGCGCATCGCCTCGGCGGTGCGCTCCTCGTCGCCGTGGTACCCGGTGGTCAGGCCGAGGGGGCGGTCGGCGAGGTCGAGGCAGATCTCGCCCTCCTCGCCGCGCTCGCCGGTGAGCGGGTCGACCAGCACGACCTCGTAGCCGGGCACCGGACGGCCCATCGAGCCGGGCTTCACCGGCTGGCCGGGCGTGTTCGCGATCTGCACGGTCGTCTCGGTCTGCCCGAAGCCGTCCCGGATCGTGATGCCCCAGGCGTCCCGGACCCGCTCGATGACCTCGGGGTTCAGCGGCTCGCCCGCGGCGACGACCTCGCGCGGCGGGTTCCGCAGCCCGTCGAGGTCGGCCTGGATCAGCATCCGCCACACGGTCGGCGGGGCGCAGAAGGACGTGACGCCGCAGCGGTCGATCGTGTCGAGGAGCCGCGCGGCGTCGAAGCGCGTGTAGTTGAAGATGAAGACGGTCGCCTCGGCGTTCCACGGCGCGAAGATGTTGCTCCACGCGTGCTTGGCCCATCCGGGCGAGGAGATGTTGAGGTGGACGTCGCCGGGCTGGAGCCCGATCCAGTACATGGTCGACAGGTGCCCGACCGGGTAGGACGCGTGCGTGTGCTCGACGAGCTTCGGCTTCGCGGTCGTCCCGGACGTGAAGTACAGCAGCAGCGTGTCGTCCGCGCAGGTCGCGCCATACGGGGTGAAGTGCGGGTCGGCCTCGTAGGCGTCGGCGTAGCGCAGCCAGCCGTCGACGGGCTCGCCGACGGCGATCCGCGTGTACGTCCCGGGCACGTCCTCGAACTTGGCCGCGCTCGCGGACGAGGCGACCACGTGCTTGGCCTGCCCGCGCGCGATGCGGTCGTGCAGGTCGTCGGAGCCGAGGAGCGGGGTGCAGGGGATCATGATCGCGCCGAGCTTCATCGTCGCGAGGACGGTCTCCCACAGCTCGACCTGGTTGCCGAGCATGACGACGACGCGGTCGCCGCGCCGGACGCCCGAGGCGCGCAGCCAGTTCGCGACGCGCGCGGACCGCTCGGCCATCTCCGCGAAGGAGAACTTGGCCTCCGAGCCGTCCTCCTCGACGATCCACAGCGCGGTGCGGTCGTTCTCGTCGGCGATGCGGTCGAACCAGTCCAGCGCCCAGTTGAACCCGGTCAGCACCGGCCAGCGGAACTTCTCCCGCGCCGCCTGGTAGTCCTCGCGATGGGCCAGCAAGAAATCACGCGCCGCCCGGAACTCGACCGCCTGCATCGAAGATCCCCTCCCTCGTCTCACCAGGATCGTTTCCAGTCTGTGTGACGCGCGCCACCCCCGAACGGGGGTAGTCGCATCCAGGGGCCGAATACCGGGGGCAGAGGCGTGCTGGTTCAGGGGCGGTGCTGGTTCAGGGGCGGTGCTGGTTCAGGGGCGGTGCTGGTTCAGAGGCGGGTGGTGATGAGGTCGGCGAAGGCCCGCAGAGCGGGAGTGGGGTCGCCGCGGCGCCAGACGAGGCCGAGGACGGAGTCGGGCAGGCCGTCGACCGGGACGTAGGTGATGTCGGACCGGGCGAACGAGCGGCCCGTCGGGACGCAGAACATCAGCCCGCCGCGTCCGGCCGCGATCGTGATCAGGGCCTCCTGGAAGCTCGACACGGACGGCCCGCGCGGGATCGGCCGGCCGTCCGGCGTGGACGTCGGGGACATCAGCTCGCGCCAGTAGGCGGGGGCGGGGCCGGTGACGTTCAGGAGGGGGAGGCTCGCGAGGTCCTCGGCGTGCAGGCGGCCCCGGCGGGCGGCCGGGTGGCGGGCGGAGAGCGCCACGGCCTGCTGCTCCTTGGCGAACGACGGGCCGACGACCAGGTCCGGCTCGGTCACCGGGAGCAGGGTGACGACCGCCTCGACCTCGCCCCGGCGGAGCGCGCCGAACGGGTCGGTCATGGGGACCTCGGCGAAGGTGACGGCGAGGTCGGGGTTGCGGGCCTCCAGGATCCCGGCGGCCTCGACGACGCCCTCGCGGGCCGTCCCGGTGAGGAAGCCGACGCGGAGTTCGCCGGTGATGCCGCGGGCGGCGGCGCGGGCGTTGTCCAGGGCGTCGTGCAGCGCCCGGTAGGCGGGACGGACCTCGGCGAGGAGCCGTTCGCCGAGCGGCGTCGGGCGGACGCTGCGGCTCGTCCGGTCGAACAGGCGCCCGCCGACCTGCCGTTCCAGGGACCGGACGAGCTGGCTGACCCGGCCCTGCGAGAGGCCGAGCCGGTCGCCGGTCCGGCCGAAGTGCAGCTCCTCGCCGAGCACGAGCAGGCACTCCAGTTCGCGAAGCTCCACCCCGACCCCCTCCACGATGATGAGCCGTGTTAATCCAAGGATGCCGAAGTCGTCGTTGTTCCGGGTCCGGACGGGCCGGAGCCTGGAGACATGATCGCCAAGGCTCCGCTGGTGGTGGCGACGGGCACGTTCACGATCGTCACCACCGAGATGCTCCCCGTCGGCCTGCTCTCACCGATGGCGAAGGACCTGCACGTCCCCGAGGGGACGGCCGGGCTCGCGGTGACGCTGCCCGGCCTGGTCGCCGTCGTCTCCTCCCTCGCCGTCGCCCTCGGCGGACGGCGGCTCGACCGGCGCGTCCTGCTGTGCTCGCTGGCCGGGCTGGTCGCGGCGGCGAACGCGGTGTCGGCCGTCGCGCCGTCGCTGGGCGTGCTGCTCGCCGCGCGCGTCCTGGTCGGCGTCGCGATCGGCGGGTTCTGGGCGATCGCGGCGGGGATCGCGCCCCGGCTCGTCCCGGAACGGCAGGTCGGGACGGCCACGGCGGTGATCTTCGGCGGGGTCGCGGTCGCGTCGGTCGCGGGCGTCCCGGCGGGCGCGTTCGTCGCGCAGGCGGCGGGGTGGCGGGCCTCGTTCGGCGTCATGGCGGTGCTGCCCGTCGTGATCCTGCTGCTGATGGCCGTGACGCTGCCGCCGCTGCCCCCGACGACGCCGTTCCGCATGGCGGACCTGCCCGGTGTGCTGCGGCTGCCCACGATCCGGCTGGGGCTGACGCTGACGGTGCTGATCGTCGTCGGGCACTTCGTCGCCTACACCTACGTCCGGCCGGTGCTGGAGGAGCTGGGCGGGGTCCGGTCGGGGCTGATCGGGCCGATGCTGCTCGCCTACGGGCTGGCCGGGATCGCGGGGAACTTCCTCGCCGGGCGGACCGCCGCCCGGAACCCGCGCCGCACGCTCCTGGTGCAGGCGGCCGCGATCGCGCTGGTCACGGTCGTCCTCGCCGCGACGTCGGTTCCGCCGCTGCTGCCGCTGCTGGTCTGGGGCGTCGCGTACGGCGGGGTGTCGGTCTCGCTCCAGACGCTGCTCGTGTCCGACCGGAGCGCGCCGCCGGAGGCCGCGACGTCGCTGATGTCGTCCTTCTTCAACGGCTCGATCGCGCTCGGCGCGCTGGTCGGAGGACGGCTCACGGACGGCCCGGGCCTCACCCCGCTGCTCTACACGGCGGCCTCGCTCACCGCCGCCGCCACGCTCCTCGCCACCGCCGCGTCCGGCGCGCGCGGGCGGGTCGCCGCCACCCGCTGAACCTGGGTCGCCGCCCGCTGAGCGTGGGGCGCCGCGACGCGGCGGGCGCGAGGCG
>NZ_RFFG01000170.1 GCF_003696215.1 Actinomadura harenae
GGCCCCGGCGCTCCGCTGAGCGGGGACGGCCGGGGCGGCCACGGGGGCCGCCGCGTCCGTCCGCCGCCGGGCGCGGAACGACAGGAAGGCGAGTCCGGCGGCGCGCAGGACGCACACGGCGACCAGGGCGAAGAACAGCCCGAACACCACGTGGAAGGTGACCAGGACGCCGTACGCGACAGCCGTGGCCAGGCCGAACAGCATCTGGTTGCGCGGCCTGGTCGGGGTCGTCCCCGGGTCGGTGATCATGTAGTTGGTGAACAGCACGAACGCCACGCCGGTCACCGGAAGCAGCGCGCTGAGGATCGCGGTGTCGGTCAGGAACGCGCGCAGCACGGCCTGGAGCAGGAACCCGCCCACCCATCCGGCGATCAGCGGCATCTTCCGGGTGAGCATCGCGTTCAGCATCGTCCCCGAGGCCAGGATCAGCGCCGGGACGACCCAGTCCAGCGGCCCGCCGATCCACTCGGTGAACTGGTAGGGCGGGGCGATCCCGACCCACGGGAACAGCAGCAGCACGGTGGCGATGCCGAGGTTCGACGGGTTCAGCACGTGCCGGACCCGTCCGTTCACCCGCACCCTGACCAGGTACTTCGAGGTGATCCCGATGGTCACCGCGAACACGACGGGGCCGAGCCTGCTGTTGGCGTACAGCAGCATCGCGCAGGCGAGCGCGGTGATGTGCGCGGGAAGCAGGAACTCGGCCAGCGCGCGCGGCCCGCCCGCGTACTTGCGCGGGCGGCGGGTGGCCCACGCGTCCAGGGTCTCCAGGCCGATCTCCAGCACGTACGCCGTGGCCAGCGCGACGACCGGCGTCGCGTACGCCTGCTCGAAGCCGAGGACGGTGTGCCCGAGGATGGTGAAGACCGAGATCGAGAGCGCGAACCGGCGCAGCGCGACGACGCGCGGGTCCTTGGCGGGCCGGGGGACCTTCGCCGCGGTGGTGGTGCCGCCGGTCGTGGTGGAGCTGGTCGTGGAACTCACGATCCCGCCTCCCGGATCGAGCCGTCAGAGGTCAGCAGTACGGTGTGCCAGCCCGGCGCGAGCCGGGCCTCGCCGTCGTGGAGCCTGCCGCAGGCGTCCCGCCAGGAGAGCCGCACCGGGACGTTCGCGGTGCCGGCGTCCAGGCCGAACAGCAGCTCGGGCGCGGACACGCCCGCATGGCCGTTGGCCGGGTAGACCTGCCCCGTCCGGACGCCGCGGGTGCCGCCGAGCAACCGCGCGGACGCGCCGATCGCGGGCGTCACCGGCCCCTTCGCCGGGGCCTTCGACGCGCGGTTGTTCGACGCGCGGGCGTTCGCCGGGGCGGCGCAGCCGCCCGCCGGGCGGACGAGCCGCAGCCCGAGGTAGGGCGACCGGTTCGCACGGACGTTCCGGTAGTAGAACGACTGCCGCCACTGGTTGGCGACGGCGTAGTCCAGCCGTCCGTCGTGCTGGACGTCGGCGAGCGCGATGCCGCGCGAGACGCTGCTGTCGTCGACGCCGAGGCGCCCCGACACGTCCACGTACCGGCCGCCGGGCAGCCGCGCGTAGAACGGGTCGTGGTCGTGGCCGGAGACGTCGTCGCGCCCGGGTTTGAAGTCGGGCCAGGCGCCGGGACGGTTCAGCAGGTCGTCGTTGGTCATCGCCAGCTCCTGGAGCTGCGGCCAGCGGTTCACCCTGCCCTTGACGAACCCGGTGGCCTGGACGATCTCGGTGCGGCCGTCCCCGGCGAAGTCGCCCATCTTGACGTCCCAGGCCCAGCCGGAGCGCGACAGCCCGAGCGACTCGCTGTGGTCGTCGTAGCGGACGGTCCCGCCCTGGAACATCTTCCGGTTCTGGCTCAGCCAGGCGAAGTTGCTCTCCAGCAGGCCGTACTCCTCGGTGATGTTGCTGACGAAGATGTCCGGGATCCCGTCGCCGTTCAGGTCGCCGAACGCGACGCCCATGCCCTTGAAGGAGTCCTGGCCGAGGACCTTCGACTTCGGCGTGGTGAAGTGCCGGACGCCCTTGACCTCCCGGAACCTCGGGTGGCCCGGGGTGGACTCGTTGCGCAGCAGGTGGTCGGGGCCGAAGTCGTTGGCGAGGTAGAGGTCCGGGAGGCCGTCGCCGTCGATGTCCTGGACGCCGGTCGCGAGCGTCCAGCCCTTGGACGTCCGGTCGGGCAGCGGGCTCGGCGGCTCGGTGAAGGTCGCGGACGGCCGCGCGCCGCCCTGACCGGCCTTCCACAGCAGGATGTGCTTGCGTCCGCCGTTGTAGGCCGCCGACATGGACCGTTGCATGACCAGCTGGCTCTGCCGCGCGTGCGGGTCGAGGACGCGCGCGCCGTCCGGGAAGTAGTTGGCGATGATGAGGTCGGGGTGGCCGTCGCCGTCGACGTCCGCCACGGAGACGGCGTTGGTGTTCCACGTCTGGCGCGGCGTCACGAGCTCCTGCGGGACGAACGCGCCGGGTTTCCCGAGCGGCACGGGCGTCCGCATGAACAGGATGGGCGAGCGTCCCCAGTAGTAGACGAGGACGTCGGTCAGGCCGTCCTCGTTGTAGTCGCCGGGGGTGCAGCCCATCGGCGCCATCGTCGCGTCGTACGGCAGCGGGTCGGGCTTGAGCCGGATGGTCGGCATCCGCCCGCCGGAGCCGGGGACGGGTCCGAGCGTCACCGAGTCGTCGCGCGGGTCGACGACGCACGCGTCGGCCGGACGCCCCGCGCCCTCGATGTCGGCGAGCGCGACGGCCGCGCCGACCGAGGAGATCCACTGGTCGATGTGCCGGTAGGCGGGCGCGACCTGCCGGACCTGGCGGGGCGTCCCGGCGCCGTTCAGCGGGACGCGCTGGAACGCGAAACTCCGCGCGAGCCGGACCGCGTCGGCGTCCGACGTGCCGGGCAGGCTCGCGACGAACCAGCCCCCCACCAGCAGCAGGACCGAGCACACCTGCACCAGGCGGGAGCGCAGGAAACGGGTGGTCAGGATGCCGCTCACCGCTCCGCCCCGCCGTCCGCGCGCCGCCACTCGCGGCGGACCAGGGCCCGCCAGTACTGGTAGTCCGCGAGGGTGTCGCCGTGGCCGGCGGCCTCGTCGTGCGCCACGTCCGTCCACTTCGCGGCGGTGGCCGGGGACGCCGAGCACAGCGTCTCGACCGCCTCGCGGCAGCCCCCGGGGACCTCGCCCGACAGCACGCGCGCCTTCGCGGCGAACGCCGCGCCCTGCGCGAGGTCGGCCCGGTGGCCCTCCGCGGCCCGCAGCAGCGAGGCCAGGACGTCCGGGGTCCGCGCGCCGGTGTAGGCGGCGGCCAGCCCGATCCCCGCCCACAGGTCCCCGCGGCGGTGCGTGGGGAACCCGGTGACGACGCGTCCGATGACGTCCGGGTCGGCGCAGGCGTGGAACCACAGCGCGCGGCCGACGCCCTGGTCCCGGACGGACGAGGACGGCCCGCGCGCGGCGCGTTCGATCCTGTGCTCGTACAGCACCGGCCCGGGGCGGAAGTACGCCTGGTGGAAGCCCCACCCGTCCCACACGAGCCAGCGCGGCAGGCCGCGCGCGCCCGGGAGGCCGAGCCACGGCCGCAGCCGCAGCCGCGCGTACGCCCAGCCCGCGCCGACGTGCACGAGGTGGAAGTGGCGGCGGCCCGGCCCCTCGAGCAGCCCCGCGAGGCGGCGGCCGCGGGTGCCGGTCAGGACGTCCAGGAGCGTGCGGCTCATCGCCGCGCCCTCGTGCGCGAACCCGGCCAGCCCGGCGGGGACGCCGGCCGGTCCGAGCGGCCCGAGCGGGCCGCGGCCGGTCGCGAGGCCGGTGTTGTACCCGGCGGCGAAGGCGCCGACCACCGCGTCGAGCCGTTCCCGGACGTCCGCATCACCGGCCGCATGACCACTCTTGTCGAGCTGGATAGATCGGACGTCAAGGGCCAATGGGCGGAAAAGGAATGGGGTCCGCTGGGCAGGGACGGACGTGACCAAGTCAACCTCCTCGGCAGAACACCCACAGGACTAACAAAATCTAAAGTGAAGCGTCAAGGAGGGGGAGGTTTTGCTGTCCAGATGCGGCCATAATGCAGACGTCGCCGCAGGTCAACAAATATCTCCAGCTTGCCTACAGATTTTACATGAATTAGATCGGGCGATATTCGATTCGACCGGTCGGAAAATGGCACCGGCCGTCCCCGTAATCCCGATTCCGGGCGTCCCTATCACATATCCCGGTGGGACGTCTCACGGATTTACGAGCAGCCCCTCCAAGGCGTAGGGAGCCGCTTCCAGCTGGAAGTCCATGGCGGGATGGTCACGACGCACCGTGCCCTCGACGGCCAGCAGCGACAGCATCGGGAACGCGAACTCCGGCTCGGCGTACAGCCCGTGCCGCCGCTGCAGATCGAACAGCCGCAGGCAGAACGCGGGCAGCCGGAACTCCCCCGCGGTCGCGCCCGCGTTCCGGGCGACGAGCTCCGCCACCTCCCGCCGGAACGCCGCGGCGTCCCGCGCGCGGCCCGCGCCGCGCACGGAGGCCAGCAGCGCGTCCGCGCAGACGTCGCCGTCCCCGCGGACCATGCCGCCGAAGAACTCGGCGAAGCCGCGCCGCGCCCCGGCGCCGAACCGCCGCACCAGGCCCGCGTCCAGCAGCACGACCCTCCCGTCCGGGAGGAAGTAGACGTTGCCGTGGTGCAGGTCGACATGGACGAGGCCGTCGACGAACAGCAGCCGGAAGACCGCGCGGACCAGCGTCGTCGCCCTCGCCCTGCGCTCCTCCGGCGGCAGGCGGCCGGGCGTCCGCCGGTCCAGCCCGGGGACGAACTCCATCGCGATCACCTCGTCGTCGCACCACTCCGGCAGCGGCGCGGGCACGAGCACGTCCGGTTCGCCGGCGAGGGCGTCCCGGAGCCGCGCGAGGTTCGCGGCCTCGGCCCGGAAGTCGAGCTGCGCGAGCAGCAGGCCGCCGAGCTCGTCCAGGATCTCCGCCAGCGGGACGCGCCGCAGCCCCGGCAGCCGCGCCGCGGGCCGGGCCGCGCGGCGCAGCAGGGCCAGGTCACCGGCGATCTCCGCCGCCACACCCGGACGCTTCACCTTCAACGCGACCGGCTCGGACCGGGACACGCCCACACCGTCCCCGGGCGGGCCGCTCTCAGGCGGGCTCCCCGGACCGTCCTCAGGCGGACCACCCGGACCGTCCTCAGGCGGCCAGGCCCGGTACACCACGGCGACCGAACCGCCCGCGACCGGACGGGCCGTCCAGTCGCGGAAGCGTTCGGGGAGCGGCGGCGCGGCGTCGATCCGGACGTCGTCGTGCAGCCTTCCGAGGGCGGTCGCGAAGGGCTCCCCGACCAGGTCGACCCGGGTGGCGAGCAGCTGCCCGACCTTCACGAACGCGCCGCCGAGCCGCTCCAGCAGTCCCGCGACCTCGTCGGCGACCCGCGCCGCGCGCGGCCTCCCGCCCGGTACCAGCGCCGCGAGCGCGATCCTCGGCACGGCCGGAACGCAGACCAGGACGACCCGCACGCACCGCCGCACCGGGAACCGTTCGCGCGCGCTACCGGACGTCCCGTCCCGGGAACCCATGGCCCGGCGCCCGTCAGCGGGCCGGGGCCAGGGCGGGGATGCGGCCGCCGACCGCGTCCCACAGCGCGCGCGGCTCCTCGTCGAACACCCCCTCGGGGATCTCCACCGGATCCCCCAGGCGGCGGAACTCCGTGGCGGCCCCGGCGTCCGGGCGGCGGACCCCGATGCGCGCGGGCAGCTCGGGCGGCCCCGGCTCCAGCACCTGCCAGCGCCGCTCGGGCACGCCGCGCCGGTCGACCGAGCGGGCGACGACCGTCCCGCTGACCGGGTCGACCGCCTCGGTCACCGTCAGCCCCGGCATCGAGGCCGGGCCGAGGTAGCAGCGCGCCTCCGCGCCGGGCCAGCCGCTCCACGACACGTCGGCCTCCCGGTCCTCCGGGACGTCGCCGAGCGCGGGATGCCGCCACGCCATCAGGTCGAGGTAGCCGACCTGGGTGAGCGGCAGGCAGCCGAAGACGTGCCGCTCGACGATCCGCACCGCGCGGCGCATGGTCGGCACGTACGTCCACACCTGGCAGTCGCCGCCGGCCCGGTCCTCGCTGATGGTCAGGTACGTCCCGGCCAGCTGCTCCGGCTCCAGGACGTACAGGCAGGTCAGCGCGGTGTCCCCGGTGAACCTGCGCGCCACCAGGTAGCGCAGCGGACGGCGGCCCAGGGCGGACTCGACACCGAACGCGAACGCGGTGAGCGGACCGGCCGTGAGGAACGGCCGCTCCGGCACCGGCGCGGGCCCCCCTGAGGCTCCGCTCGCCGGCCTCCGGGACAGCCCGGCCGCACCCGCAACTTCCGGCATCGCGCACCTCATCCGTGCTCGGTGTGGGGCCCGAGGAGGGCACCGAGGTCGCCGCGGGCCGGGACCTCCCGGTCAGGTGGCCGGGATCCGCCCGAACGGCGCACAAGGGGATATCGTTCGTGCCCGTCCAGGGGATCACTTGAGTTAGATGTAGTCAAGACAGAAGGCCCTGCCCGCCAGGCGAGTCCGATGGGACGCGCGGGCCGGGACAGGGCCGGGTGGAGCGGGCGGACCAGGGTCAGCCGACGAGGCCGAGCAGGCGGGAGCAGCGCAGGGTGGCGTCGGCGTCGCCGTCCATCACGAGGCGGTGGGTGAGGGTGGCCTCCAGCGGGGTCAGCCGCCCGGAGCCGATCTCGACGAAGGTGCGCGCGTCGGTCGTGACGACCAGCGCGGGGTCGAGCGCGGACTTGCCGTGCCGGACGCTCACCTCGCCGTCGGCGACCTCGACGTGGAAGACCTCGTCGTCGATGCGGAACTCGTAGCGCTCGTCCTGGCCGGCGGCGGACGAGTCGATCATCGCCTCGACCGCGAGCGCGCCCCAGCGGGGACGCACGACGTCCTCGGCGTCCGGGGCGCCGAGGAGGCCGAGGCCCCAGCGGGCCAGCGCGAGCACCGGCTCGCGCAGCGCCTCGCCCTGCGCGGTGAGCTCGTACATCTTGACCTTGGAGCCGGGCTTGGCGCGCTGCCGGACGAGCCCGGTGTCGACCAGGAAGCGCAGCCGCTCGGCGAGCAGGTTGGTGCCGATGCCGGGCAGGTTCGCCTGGAGCTCGTTGTAGCGGCACGGCCCGGTGAGCAGCTCGCGGACGATCAGCAGCGTCCAGCGCTCGCCGACCACGTCGAGGGCGCCGGCGAGCCCGCAGTACTGACCGTAGTTGCGCCGTTGCTGCTTCATGACCGAACCTCCGCGTTCCACTTCACAACTATATCCCGAATGGAAGCGCGGACGCAGGCGCGTCCTCCCGGCCCGGCGGCTCCGGCCGGGCCGGACCGAGGGGGCCTCTGCGCCGATGGGAAGGCGGGGATGGAGGTTTCGCGTCGCCTCCCTGGATAACTCCCGGGGGTCAGGATCGTCAACCTCGGAGTTCGCATGAGCTTTATGTAAATATAGTGACCCGGCGTGCGTACCGGAGGTGGCCATGACCCTGGACCCGGTGTTCACCGACGTCCCTCCCCCGGCGGCCGCGGCGGCCGCCCTCGACCGGGCGGCGGCGCTCGGCGCGCGGCACGCGTCGGTGCGGGTCGAGCGCCGCCGTTCCGGGCTGGCGCTGCTGAGGGACGGGCGTCCGGCGGGCGTGTCCGACGAGGTGGGCACGGCCGTGGGGGTGTCGGTCGTGTGGGAGGGGTTCCGGGGGTTCGCGGGCGTCGCGGGGCCGTCCCGGGAGAACGCGGTGCTGGCGGCCGAGCGCGCCGTCGCGGTGGCGCGGGCCTGCCGCGCGGCCGGCGGCGAACGCGTCGATCCCGTCGATGAGCCCGTGCACCCGGACGCGGAGTGGACGTCCGGGCACCGCGTCGATCCGTTCGCCGTCCCGCGCGGCGACTGGACGGAGCGGCTTGCCGCCTGGAGCCGGGACCTGCTGGCCGCCTCGCACGTCGTGCACGTCCACGCCAAGCTCAAGGTCGCGGACGAGACCACGTTCTACGCCGACCTCGCGGGGACGGTGACGCTCCAGCGCCGGCTGCGCGTCCATCCGCAGCTCCTGGCCGTCGGGGTGGACGAGCGGACCGGCGCGGTCGCGACCCTGCGCACGCTCGGCCCGCCGACCGCGCGCGGCCTGGAGTACCTGGAGGGCGAGGGCTGGGACTGGGCGGGCGAGGTCGCCCTGATGCCCGTCCACCTGACCGCGAAGCTGTCCGCGCCGCCGGTCGAGCCGGGACGGTACGACCTGGTGGTCGACCCGTCCAACCTGTGGCTGACGCTCCACGAGACGGTCGGCCACGCGACCGAGCTCGACCGGGCGCTCGGCCACGAGGCGGGCTACGCGGGGACGACGTTCGCCTCACCCGCGTCGCTCGGGCGGCTGCGGTACGGCTCGGAGCTGATGAACGTGACCGCCGACCGCACCACCCCGCACGCGCTCGCGACGACCGGGTTCGACCACGAGGGCGTCGCGGCCACGTCGTGGGACCTGGTCACCGAGGGCGTCCTGACCGGCTTCCAGACCGACCGGGCGACCGCGCGCGCCGTCGGCGCGGACCGCTCGACCGGCTGCGCGTACGCCGAGTCGGGGCTGCGGGCGCCGCTGGCGCGGATGCCGAACGTGTCGCTGCGTCCCGCGCCGAACGGGCCGACGGCGGCCGAGCTCATCGCGGGCGTGTCCCATGGACTGCTGGTGGTCGGCTCGGACGGCTGGACGATCGACGGGCGGCGGCGGAACTTCCGGTTCACCGCGCAGCGCTGCCACCTGATCCGGAACGGGCGGCTCGCCGGGCAGGTCCGGGACGCCGCCTACCAGGGCGAGACCACCGAGTTCTGGCGGTCGCTGCGGGCGCTGGGCGGCCCGGCGGACTTCCACGTGTACGGGGCCGACCTGTGCGGCAAGGGGCAGCCCGTCCAGGCGTCGGCGGCCAGCCACGGCGCGCCGCCCGCCGTGTTCGCCGGGGTCGAGGTCGTCAACGCCGCGCAGGAGGCCGGAGCATGACCACCGCCGAGAACACCGACGAGAACACCGCCCGGGACACCGGCGAAGGGACCTCCTGGGACGTCGCGGAGCGGGCGCTGAAGGCGAGCCGCGCCGACGGCTGCGTCGTGATCGTGGACGAGGAGGACGCCGCGCAGTCGCGCTGGGCGGCGAACGCGGTGACCACGGCGGGTCTCGTCCGCGACCACCGGGTGACGGTCGTCGCGTTCGCCGCGGGGCGCCGGGGCACGGCCACCGCCGCCATGACCCGCCACGGGGATCCGGCCGGGGACGTCGCGCGGCTCGTCGCGGACGCCGAGCGCGCGGCCCTCGAGTCCCCGGCGTCCCCCGACACGATGCCGCTGCTCACTCCGGCCGAGGCCGGGTCCCAGGCGCCGGAGACCCCTCGCGCGCAGGACGGCGCGGAGTGGCTCACCGAGTTCGGCGGCGGCCTGAGGTCCGCCTTCGCGCGGGCGCGCGAGGACGGGCACCTGCTCTTCGGCTATGCCGAGCAGGTCGTCCGGACCACGTATCTGGCGACGTCGACAGGGGTCAGGCTGCGGCATCGGCAGCGTGAGGGGCTGATCGACCTCACCACACGGGACGCCAAGGACGAGCTGGCCTCCGCGTGGAGCGGGGTGCCGTTGCCGAGCACCGGGCCGTACGACGCGGGGGCGGCCCTAGCGGGCCTGCGCGAGGACCTCGCCCGGCGGCTCCGGTGGGCGGAGCGGCGCGTCGACCTCCCGGAGGGCGAGATCGAGGTGCTGCTCTCGCCGTCCTGCGTGGCCGACCTGCTCCTGCACGTCTACCAGGCGATGGACGCGCGCGACGCCGCCGAGGGCGCCTCGCCCTTCGCCGCCCCGGACGGCACGCCGAGGTTCGGTGAGCGCGTCACCGCGCCCGGCCTCACGCTGCGCGGCGACCCGGCGTTCCCGGGGCTGGAGTGCGCGCCGTTCGCGCTGGTCCGCGCGCCCGGCGGCGACATGTCGGTGTTCGACAACGGGCTTCCGCTGCGTCCGACCCGGTGGCTGGACGACGGGGTGCTCACCGCGCTCGCCGGGACGCGGCACTCGGCGACGGCGCGCGGGCTGCCGCCGACGCCCCGGATCGGCAACCTCGTCCTGGACGGTCCGGAGAACGGCCCGGGTCTCGACGCGATGGTGGCGGACACGCGGCGCGGCCTGCTGGTGAACAGCCTCTGGTACCTGCGCCCGACCGATCCGCGGACGCTCGCGCTGACCGGCTCCACCCGCGACGGCGTCTACCTGATCGAGCGCGGCGAGGTCGTCGGGGCCGTCGACGACTTCAGATTCAGCGAGCGGATCGTCCAGATGCTGGGACGGGTCACCGAGATCGGGCGGAGCGCGCCCGCGCTGGCCCGGGAGTGGGACGACGGGCTCTCCCGCACGTCCGTCCCGCCGCTCCGGGTCACGGACGTCGCCGTCCGTGCCACTAGATAATTTTAAAGTGAAATTGTAGAGTGCGGAATCAGTCGTGACCGTGTCCCGAGGGAGGCGTCTCGTGGAGGACAAGGGAACCGAGTCGGCGATCGTGGCGATGGCGCGCCGGCGCACCGAGGGCGAGACCGGGGCGTCCGCGCCGGCGCCGGGCGGCCCCCGGGAATGGGCGGACCGGGTTCCGTCCGGGCCGCTGGACGACCCCGCCGTCCACGCGGCACTGCGGAGACTGTTCCCGCTCACCCCCGACCTCGTCCACCTGAACGTCGGGACGCTCGGCTCCACCCCGCACCCCGTGCTGGACATGCTGCGCGCCGCCGACACCGAGTACGCCCGCTACCCGCGCGACCCCTACCCTCCGACCACGCTCACCGAGCCGCGCGCGACGCTGGCCCGCTGCTACGGCTGCGACCCGGACGAGATCGCGATCGTGCAGGGCGCGACCGACGGCAACGCGCGCATCCTCAACGGCCTCGACCTGGCCGAGGGCGACGAGGTCGTCACGACCACGCACGAGTGCTACACGATGCAGGCGCCGCTGAACCTGCTGCGCAACCGGCGCGGCATCAAGGTCACCAAGCTCACGCCGAGGCTCGGCCCGGACCAGTCCGCCGAGGAGATCGTGGAGATGTTCGCCGCCGCGATCACCCCGCGCACCAAGGTTCTGGAGTGGGCGGCGGTCACCTTCACCGTCGGCACGACGATGCCGACGCGGATGCTCGCCGAGCTCGCGCACGAGCACGGGATCACCACGGTCGTGGACGGCGCGCACCTGCCCGGCCAGTTCGACATGAGCCTGCGCGAGCTGGGCGTCGACTTCGTCAGCGGGTCCGGCGCCAAGTACCAGTGCGGGCCGATGGGCACCGGGATCCTGTACGCGCGCAACAAGGTGCTGCCCGAGTACAACCCGCTGCCGCTGCCCGGCTTCTGGCCGGTGATCTCGCTCTGGTACCCGATCGAGGGCGAGCTGCCGCCCCGCGCCACCGGACGCGAGCCGACCTACGACATCGGCACGTTCCTCCAGAAGACCGGGTCGGCGGACCTGTCGCGCGGCCCGGCCCTCCAGACCGCGGCGGAGATCTGGGAGCACATCGGCCGCGCCGAGATCCAGCGGTACGTCCACGGGCTGTGCGACCACCTCAAGGAGCGGATCGCGGCGCACTGGGGCGAGGAGTCGTTCTTCAGCCCGCTGCACGACCGGCGGCTGCACTCGGGGATGGTCGCGTTCCAGCCGTTCCGCGACCCCGCGCACGCCGTCGACCCGCGCCGGTTCATGGAGTTCGAGGAACGGATGGAGACCGAGCACGGGATCAACCTGCGCTTCACGTTCTTCCCCGTCCGGGACGCCGACTCCGAACGGTACGCGATCCGGCTGGCGCCGCACCTGTACAACGACCGCGACGAGCTCGACCGCACGGTCGACGCGATGATCAAGCTGACCGACGAGATGGAGCGCCGGTGACCGGCGCTCCCTCCGGGGCGTCCGGTGCGGGCGTCCCAGGGACGGCGCCGGTTGTGGACGGCTACCTGGAGCTCGGGCTGCGGCTCGGGCGGCTCGTGGACGGGTTCGTCGACTGCTGGTTCGGCGATCCCGGCCTGGCCGCGCGGGTCGCGTCCGAGCCCGCCCCGGTGCCGGGCGAGCTCGCCGCGGACGCCGCCCGGCTGCTGCGCGCGCTGCCGGACTCGGGGCTGCCC
>NZ_RFFG01000171.1 GCF_003696215.1 Actinomadura harenae
GGGGCGGGCCGAGCCCGGCGCACCCCAGGCCGCCGTGCGGCGGCAGGCCGCCCTCAGGCAGCGCGCGCTACTGGCGCGGCGCTGGGAGGCGCGCGCGGCCCGCGCCGTCGACTACGCGACACGGCAGCTCGGACGCCCCTACGTGTGGGGCGGCAGCGGGCGCCGCGGGTTCGACTGCTCGGGGCTGACCCAGCAGGCGTGGCGACACGCCGGGGTCAGGATCCCGCGCATCGCGGCGGACCAGTTCCGGCGCACGCGGCACCACGTGCGGGCCGACCGGCTGAAGCCCGGCGACCTGGTGTTCTTCCACGGGCTCGGGCACGTCGGGATCTACACGGGGCGCGGGTGGTTCATCCACTCGCCGCACTCCGGGAAGACCGTGACGTTCCAGCGGCTCCGCGGCTGGTACCGGTCGCAGCTCACCGGGGCGGCGCGTCCCGGATGGAAGGCGCTGCCGGCACTGCCGGCCACCCTGTCCTGACCGGTTTCGTCCATCAGTGTTCGACCATCCATGTTCGTCCGTCTGCGGCGCGCCCCGGGAGAGTCCCGGCGGCGCGCCGCGGCCGGTGATCCGATAATCGAGCCCATGACCTTCCTGGACGGACGGCGCGTCTACACCCGCGCGGACCTGATGGCCGAGCACGGCATCGGGCGCAGCACGCTGGAGAAGTGGTATCGGGAGCGTGCCGCCAACGGCCACCCCGAGCCCGCCGGGACGGTCGGCTCCCAGAAGGCGTGGGACGCCGCGGCCTGGGACGCGTGGTACGCGGCGCGGGGCAGTAGGTCGTCCGAGGAGATCCCGGACGGCCTTCTCACCCGCGACGGGCTCGGAGCGAGGCACGGGCTGAGCCGTCACCGGCTCAAGCAGCTGTGGAGCGAGCGGGCCGACAACGGCCACCCGGCCCCGGCCCGTCAGGTCGGCAAGGCGCTGTACTGGGACGACGCCGAATGGTCCGCCTGGTACGCCGACCACGCGGCGGACGAGGCGCGGCCGGAGGAGAACCCGGACGACCTGGTGACGCTCGCCGAGGCCGCCCGGATCCTCGGGCTGGCCCAGTCGAGCGCCACCGTCTATGCCAAGCGTCCTCCGGCGGGCTGGCCCACGCCCGCGCACGAGGAACGGCTGGGCGGCGGACGCGTCCGCCGCCTCTATAGGCGATCCGACGTCCTCGCCTATGGCGAGGGGCGTCGGAAGTGAGTCGCGATCAGTCGTCCTGGGTGTAGTACTTCAGGACCTCTGGGTTCGCCATGGCGCCCGTGTTGGCGGCCTTCTCGACCGGCGTCCCCTGGAGGATCTTGCGGACGGGCACCTCGAGCTTCTTGCCCGACAGCGTCCGCGGGACGCCCGGGACGACGTGGTACTCGTCCGGGACGTGCCGGGGCGACAGCGCGGAGCGGATCTCGCGCTTCAGCCGGCCGGCCAGCTCGTCGGTGAACTCCTCGCCCTCGGCCATCTGGACGTACAGCAGGAGCCGCCCCTCCTGGCCGAGGCGCCCGGTGTCGATGACGAGGCTGTCGGCGATCTCGTCGAACGCCTCCACGACCCGGTAGAAGTCGGCGGTGCCCATCCGGATCCCGCCGCGGTTCAGGGTGGAGTCGGAACGTCCGTAGATCACGCAGCCGCCGTCCGGGCGGACCTTGAGCCAGTCGCCGTGCCGCCACACGCCGGGGAACATGTCGAAGTAGGACTCGCGGTAGCGCTGGCCGTCCTCGTCGTTCCAGAAGAAGACCGGCATGCACGGCATCGGCTCGGTGAGGACGAGCTCGCCGACCTCGTCGATGACCGGGCGCCCGTCCTCGTCGAACGCCTCGATCTTCGCGCCGAGGCCGCGGCACTGGAGCACGCCGGCGTACAGCGGAAGCACCGGGGACGGGCCGATGAAGCCGGTGCAGACGTCCGTCCCGCCGGAGAAGGAGCCGACGAGCAGGTTCGCTCCGACCGACTCGTACACCCAGGCGAAGCCCTCGGGCGGCAGCGGCGAGCCGGTCGAGCCGATGCCGCGCAGCCGCGACAGGTCGTACTTCTCCCCGGGCTGCCGGTGCAGCCTCATCGACGCGGTGATGTAGGGCGCGCCGACGCCCATGTAGGTCACGCCGTTGTCGGCGGCGAGCTGCCAGAGGTCGCCGGGCGCGCCGTCGTACATCACCACCGTGGCGCCGACCAGCAGGCCGCCGACCAGGTAGTTCCACATCATCCAGCCGGTGGTGGTGTACCAGAAGAACACGTCGCCGGGGCCGAGGTCCTGGTGGAAGGACAGCGCCTTGACGTGCTCCAGGACGATCCCGCCGTGCCCGTGGACGATCGGCTTCGGCAGGCCCGTCGTGCCGGACGAGTAGACGACCCAGAGGGGGTGGTCGAACGGGACGTCCTCGAACTCGAGCTCCGCGCCCGCCTTGGGCAGGTCGGCGTAGGACATGCCGGCGCGGAGGCCGTCCGGCGTGGACGCCGGGTCCAGGTACGGGATGAGGACGGTCGAGGTGACCGTGGGCAGCGCGGCCTCGATGTCCCGGACGACGCCGCGCCGGTCGAACTCGCGGCCGTTGTAGGCGTAGCCGTCGACGGCGATCAGGACCTTGGGCTCGATCTGCGCGAACCGGTCGATCACCGAGGACGCCCCGAAGTCCGGCGAGCAGGACGACCAGATCGCGCCCAGCGACGCCGCGGCGAGGAAGCAGATCAGCGCCTCGGGGATGTTCGGGACGTAGGCGACGACGCGGTCGCCGCGTCCGACGCCGAGGTCGGCCAGGCCCGCGCGGACCTGGGCGACGTGCTCGGCCAGCTCGCGGCGGGTGATCACCCGGTGGCCGCCCGCCTCCGACCGGAACACGATCGCCGTGTCGTCCGGCTCGCCCGGGACGAGCCGGAGGGCGTTGCGCGCGTAGTTGATCGTCGCGTCCGGGTACCAGCGCAGGCCGTCGACCGGCATCGTCCCGCCGGAGCGCACCGGGCCGTCGCCGCGCTCGCCGAGGACGCCGAAGTACTCCCAGATCGAGTCCCAGAAGGCGTCGATCTCGGTCGTGGACCACTCCCAGAGCTCCGCGTAGGAGCCGGTGGCGACGCCCCGGTCGCCCAGCCAGTTCCGGTAGCGGGTCACGCGGGCGTCGTCCACCACCTCCTGGGACGGCCGCCAGAGCGGAAGACCCTCAGGCACCTGCTGGGACATGCGTGAACTCCCCTCCAGCCCCGCCACGTGGCGAGGCGTACCCAGGATCGGACCCCGGAACCGTCCGGCGCAACCCTCACGACCTCGGACGATTCCCCTCCGGACGTGTGGACGGCCCACACCTGCGGGGCTGACGTGCGTCGGCCGGGACCACCGGGCGGCCTACCGGGAGGTTCAGGAGAATCCGCAAAGTTCAGGTGGATTCAGGAGGATTCGGCCAGCTCCACGACGGTTCGGACGACGGCGTCGGTGTCGGTCAGGTCGGACAGGACGGCGTCGGCCCCGGCGGCGCGCAGCTCGGCGGCCGTGGCGCTGCCGGTGGCGAGGGCGATGATCGGGGACCGGGCGATGCGCGCGGCCTGGACGTCGCGGGGGTGGTCGGCGAGGTAGACGGTCCCCTTCTCACCGAACGCCGTTCCATGTCGTTCACCCGCGCGCGTGCGCGCGAGCTCCAGCAAGGCCGCCTTGGAGTAGACGCCGTTCTCGTAGCCGCCCGCCACGAGATCCAGGTTCCCGGCCAGGCCCAGCTCGGTCAGCTTCAGCTCGGCGTTCGGCCGGATCGCCCCGGTGAGGACGGACTGGACGGTGCCCGGCAGCCGGGACAGCGCGGACACGGCCTCGTGCGCGCCCGGGAGGACGCGCCCGTGCACGGTGAGATCGGCGCGTCGGGCGGCGAACGCCTCGGTGAGCGCGGCCACGAACGCGGGCAGGTGGTCGTCGGTCGTGACGATGTCGTTGAACGCCAGCGTCTCGAAGATGATCTCCGACTCGGTGCGTCCGGGGGTGGGGGCGAGGCGGACCAGGGGACGGCCGGTGACGCGCCGGAACGCCTCGGCGTAGGCGTCCCTGGTGACCCGCCCGACGTCCACGAGGGTGTGGTCCACGTTCCAGAGCACCAGGCGGTTCATGGGGGGCATGGGCGCGAGGTTAGCCGAACGCCGTCACCGTGGACACCGGGCGGCCCAGCACGTCGTAGGACACCTGGCCGCGCACCCCGGGCGCGAACGTCGCGAGGTAGGTGTTGATGTGCAGGACGTCCCCCGGGCGGCGGGCGGCGGACGTGGAGCCCACCACCTCGACGGTGCGCCGTTCCCCCGCGCGCAGCGTCGGGAAGCTGCAGATCACCCGCTCGAACCGGTGGCAGGACGGGTCGCTCACCGACTCGATGTGCATGGCCGTCCCGGCGCGTCCGCCGACGATCTTCTCGCTGCGCGCGACCAGGCCCCGGACGGGACGGTCGCCCGTGTTGGTGACGGTGAAGGAGTAGCTGTACCGCCCGTTCGCGGTCAGCCGGTCGGCGCCGAGGACGCGGACGGCCGGATCGGCGGACAGCCGCAGCCGGGACGCGGCCTGCGCGGCGTCCACCGGCCCCTCGCCGCGCTGGGACCAGGGGGTGGTCACGATGGACGCCGTCCCGGCGACCGCCAGCCCGGCGAGCGCGGCCCCCACAGCTCGCCGCACAGCAC
This sequence comes from Actinomadura harenae, assembly GCF_003696215.1. Taxonomy (GTDB): domain Bacteria; phylum Actinomycetota; class Actinomycetes; order Streptosporangiales; family Streptosporangiaceae; genus Spirillospora; species Spirillospora harenae. The sequence continues at coordinate 4,631 of NZ_RFFG01000171.1, forward strand.
CCCCAGATCCACGTTTTACCAGCTCATCGCGTATATCTTACCCGTCACCCCATATGCGGATAGCGGTGGTCGACCGGGGGGACGAAGGTCTCCTTGATCGCCCGCGCGCTCACCCAGCGGGTCAGGTTGAGGATCGACCCGGCCTTGTCGTCGGTCCCGCTCGCCCGCGCCCCGCCGAACGGCTGCTGCCCGACCACGGCCCCGGTCGGCTTGTCGTTGACGTAGAAGTTGCCCGCGGCGAACCGGAGCCGCTCGGTGGCGGCCGCGATCGCCGCCCGGTCCTGCGCGACGATCGCCCCCGTGAGGCCGTAGGGCGCGACGCTCTCCATCTGCCGCAGCATCGCGTCGTAGTCGCCGTCCTCGTACACGTGGACGCCGAGGATCGGCCCGAAGTACTCGGTCGTGAAGATCTCGTCCTCGGGGTCGGTGCAGGTCAGGACGGTCGGCTGGACGAACCAGCCCTCCGAGTCGTCGGCGTGGCCGCCGGTCTCGACCGTGATCGCGGCGGACGCGCGGGCCCGGTCGAGCGCGGCGCCGTGCTTGGCGAACGCCCGGTCGTCGATCACCGCGCCGAGGAACAGGTTCAGGTCCTCGGCGACGTTCCCCATGGTCAGCGACTCGACCTGGCCGACGAAGCCGTCCCTCATCCGGGTCCAGACCGACCGCGGGACGTACGCGCGCGAGGCCGCCGAGCACTTCTGCCCCTGGTACTCGAACGCGCCCCTGACCAGCGCCGTCGTCAGGACGTCCACGTCGGCGGACGGATGCGCCACGACGAAGTCCTTGCCGCCCGTCTCGCCGACCAGGCGCGGGTACCCGCGGTAGGACGCGATGTTCTCGCCGACCGTCCGCCACAGGTGCTGGAAGGTGCGGGTGCTGCCGGTGAAGTGGATCCCGGCGAGGTCGGGGTGGGTGAGCGCGACCTCCGAGACGGCCAGGCCGTCCCCGGTGACCAGGTTGATCACGCCCGGCGGCAGCCCGGCGGCCTCCAGCAGCCGCATGATGTGGTGCGCGGCGAGCTGCTGCGTCGGCGACGGCTTCCAGACCACCGTGTCGCCCATGAGGGCGGGCGCGGTCGGCAGGTTCCCCGCGATCGAGGTGAAGTTGAACGGCGTGATCGCCAGGACGAACCCCTCGAGCGGCCGGTACTCCATCCGGTTCCACACGCCCGGGGAGCTGACCGGCTGGGTCGCGTGCAGCTCGCGCGCGAACGCCACGTTGAACCGCCAGAAGTCGATCAGCTCGGCGGCGGCGTCGATCTCCGCCTGCTGCACCGACTTGGACTGGCCGAGCATCGTCGCCGCGTTCAGTGTCGCCCGCCACGGGCCGGACAGCAGGTCCGCGGCCTTCAGGAAGATCGCGGCGCGGTCGTCGAAGGCCAGCGCCCGCCAGCCCGGGGCCGCCTCGCGGGCGGCGTCCACGGCGGCGCGGACGTCGGCGGGCGTCGCGTTGCCCATCGTCCCGAGGACGTGCGCGCGGCGGTGCGGCTCCACGACCGCGATGGGCTCGCCGCCGCCGAGCCGCCGTTCGCCGCCGATCGTCATGGTCAGCTCGGCGTTCTCCCCGCCGATCTCCTTGATCCGCGCCTCCAGCGCGGCCCGCTCCGGACTCCCCGGCGCGTGCCCCTTCACCGGCTCGTTGGCGGGGACGGGCACGTTCGTGACGGCGTCCATGGAAGGCTCCCTGATCTTCGGCATCGTCGTCGGTGGCCGGAGATCTACCCGCCCCGCCGGACCCCTACGCGGCGTCGCCGGACCCCTACGCGGGGTCGCCGGGGCGTGTCAGAGCAGGTCGGAGAGTTCCTGGGTGGCGTACCAGAGCAGTTCGTGGCCCTCGGCGCCGTCCACGGTGAAGGCCGCGTCGTCGTCGCCCGCGTCGGCGGCGGGGACGGCCAGCGCGGCGGCGCGGACGTCGGCCTCGGCCGCCGTGTCGTCCACGTGCCCGGACGCGATCTTCTTCCAGGGCACGACGGCGGTGATCTCGACGCGGGCGGGCTCGTCCTCGTCGCGGACCGCGCGGACCACGGCGTCCGGGACCTCGGCGGCCAGGACCACGCGGCGGGGCTCGGCGTCCGGGTCGCCGGCGAGCAGCCGCAGCGAGGCGCGGGCCGCGGACGTCATCGCCGCGTACTCGAACTCCTCGATGTCGCCCGCCGAGTACCACTCCTGGAGCTCCGGCGTGACGGCGTAGGCGGTCAGCGGCGCGGGGCCCACCTCGCGGTCCGAGAGGACGCGGGCGAGGTCGGCGAGCGTGGACGGCAGATAGACGCGCATGACCCGGTCAGTCTGCCACACCGCAGGTCAGGGGAGCAGTCCGAGGGACGCCAGGGCGGCGCGCGTCCCGCCGGCGGTGGTGTGGTGGACGCCGTGCATGCCGAGCGCCTCGGCGGCCCGCGTGTTGTGGACGATGTCGTCGATGAAGACGCACTCGTCCGGGGCGAGGCCCAGCAGGTCCACGGCGTGCCGGAAGATCGCCTCGTCCGGCTTGCGGAGACCGACCTCGCTGGAGATCACCACGGCGTCGAAGAGCCCGGCCCAGCGCTCGCGCGGATAGGCGTTCCCCCACGAGTTGGACAGCAGGGCCGTCCGGGCGCCGCCCTCGCGGACCTCCCTGAGCAGCGCGTACATCTCCTCGACCGGGGCGAACTCGGCGAACATCCGCTCGATGAGGCCCGGCGCGGGGACCGGGCCGCCATCGACCGTGCGCAGCTCGGCGGCGAGCAGCCGCTCGAACTCGGCGGGCGCGAGCGAGCCGTCCTCCAGGCCGTGGATCGGGTTCTGGCCGACGCCGTCGTACGCCTGGCCCACCCAGGCGCGCATGACGGTCCGGTAGCCGTCCACGTCGATCCGGTCGGCGTCCAGCCACGCGTTCACGGCCCGGTCGAGCGGGGAGGTCAGCACCCCGCCCCAATCGGTGATCACTGCTCGGGGGGTCACACCCTCGATGCTAGGAGACTCCGGATTCGTCCGGGAAGTCGCGTCGGCTCGATGATCTCCCCCGGCTCCGGGGGACGCCCCTTCGGATCGGCGGGACGCGTGGCCAGCACGAGGGCCAGGCACATCAGCGGGACGGCGGGCAGGACGTACCGGTAGTCGAACTGCGCGGTCAGCGCGGGGACGACGAGCAGGACCGTCCCGATCAGCCACGGGAGCAGGGCGTCCCAGCGACGACGGCGGATCATGAGGACCAGGCCGCCGAGCGTGATCACGCCCAGGACCGTGCCGGGCAGGTAGGCGACCTTCTGGTAGGCGCCCAGGAAGGACGCGTAGGGGCCGGTCGCCCTGGTCGGCCGGTAGTCGGGGTCGTACGCGCGCACGTAGGGCTCGGCCGACTGGTCGGGATTGAAGGTCTTCGTGCCGAAGAGGTAGTGCTCGTAGGTCGTCCGGTCCGGGAACGTGGGGTGGTCCCAGCGGAGCGTCCGGCCGAGGTCGGTCGCGGCGACCTTGGCGTAGTCGCCCGGCTGGTGGGTGATCGCGCGGACGGCGAAGTCGAACGCCAGCCGCTCCCCCTCGGGCGTGAAGCCGGTCGCCTCGACGCGGTAGCGCGGCGCGCGCGGCCCCCAGATGTAGGAGTCGCGGACGGACCGGTCCTTCGGGTCGCTCGACAGGCACAGCGGCATCTGCTCGACCGGGACGTCCATCTTCTTGCAGTCGGCGAACGGCGCGACCCGCCCGTACAGGAAGACCCCGGTGCTGCGGGTCATCGTGAACTCCCCGCGATCGACCGCGAACCACGACGAGTAGGCCACGACCGGGATCACGCCCGCCGCCAGCATGGCCGCCAGGGGCCGCCAGCCCGCCCGCCGGACGAGCAGCACGAACGCCGCGACCCCGAGCAGCGGCAGCCCCGCCGACCGGGTGATCGTCGCGAGGCCGAGCAGCAGGCCGCCCGCCGCGGCGAGGACGAGCGTCCGGCGGCCCGTCGCGCGCAGCAGCAGGACCGTGACGGCCGCCGTCACCAGGAAGCCGAACAGCGTGTCCGACATGAGCATGTGCTCGAGCTGCACCTGGTTGCCGTCCAGCAGGACCGGGACGGTCGCCACCGCCGCGAGCCACCGGGGCACGCCCGCCCGGCGGGCCAGGACGTAGACCATGATCGCGACGGCGAGCCCCATGAGGTGCTGGAGCAGCGACACCACGGCCAGGCTGTGCAGCGGCTCGACCAGCCAGAGGAACAGCGAGTAGCCGCTCGGCCGGACGAGGTTCGGATTGAGGTTGACGGCCCCGGACAGGTAGTCGCTCGAGTCCGGGAACCACATCACCCAGCGGTAGCCGAGCATCGCCGTCCCGCGCAGCAGGGCGCCCGCGGCCAGCAGCGACAGGAACAGCCAGTGCGTCCGGGCGAACGAGCGCGACCGCGCGGCGCGCGACTTCGGCGGCCCGGCGGTCCCGGCGTCCGGGACGCCCTCCCGGACCGTCAGCTCGGTCATATCCGCCACAGTGTAGGCAGGAACCCCCTCTGACCCGGCCGACTTCTCCCGAACGGCGTTCCGTCCGCCCTGGGGAAGGGGGCGGGTGGCCGGTTCGGGACGCCCATGGCCGAGGCCGGACGAGCCCGTGGCCGAGGCCGGACGAGCCCGTGGCCGAGGCCGCCGGCGCCGCGCCCCCGCGATGGGGACGCGGCGTCGGGGACGCGGCGCCGGAGGCCCGTCCGGCGGGGGCCCGCAGCGGGTGCGGGGGCTGCTGCGGGCGCCCCTCCGGGACCGGTCAGGCCGACTGGAGGCGTTGGAGGGCTTCGCGGACGCCGCCGTCGCTCTCCTCCAGGAGGACGGTGGCGCGGTCGGCGGGAACCTCGCCGAGCAGGCTGACCAGGGCCACGCGGGTGTTCCCCCCGGCCTCGGCCAGCGCCGCGGCGCAGGAGGCGGAGTCCATTCCGGTCGCCTCGGTGAGGATGCGGACGAGGCGGGCCCGGAGCTTGGCGTTGAGGGCGTTGACGCTGACCATCAGGTTGGAGTAGGTGCGCCCCAGCCTGATCATGAGCGTGGTGGAGAACGAGTTGAGCACCAGTTTGGTGGCGGTGCCCGCCTTCATCCTCGTCGAGCCGCTGATCACCTCGGGTCCGGTGGCCAGCGGGATGTGGACGGCGACCTCGTCGCCGTACGGCGCCTTGGGGTTGCAGGAGATGAGCGCGGTGTGCGCCCCGGCGGCCGCGGCCGCGCGCAGGGCGCCGATCACGTAGGGGGTGCGTCCGGACGCGGCGACGCCGATCGCGACGTCGCCGGGCTCGACCGTGGCGGCGTCGGACGCGCCGAGGTCCACGTCGTCCTCGACCTCGGAGACGGCCTGGGTGAACGCGCCCGGGCCGCCCGCGTGGTGGGCGACGACCCGGTTCCACATGCCGAACGTCGGCGGGAGTTCCGCCGCGTCCAGCACGGCCAGGCGTCCCGAGGTGCCCGCGCCGAAGTAGTGCACCCGGCCGCCGCGCCGCAGCGACTCCACGGCGAGGTCGACCAGGACGGCGAGTTCGGGCAGGACGGCCGCGACGACGGCGGGGACTGTGGCGTCCTCGGCGTTGATGCGGCGCAGCACCTCCAGGGTGGGGAGGGTGTCGACGTCGAGGGTCCGCGGGTTGCGGCCCTCGGTGGGCAGGTCAACCTCGATCACCGACGCCTCCGGTCGGGTCGCACGGTCCGGCCGCGGACCGCCTCGAACGTGGCCTCAAGGGCCTTTCGGGTGGGGCCGAAGGTGCGCTGCGCGACCCCGACGAACACGCAGTCGACCACCGTCAGCTGCGCCAGCCGGCTGGCCGTCGCCCCCGATCGGAACGTGGTCTCCCGCGCGGCCGTCGTCAGGATGAGGTCGGCGACCTCGGCGATGGGCGACTTGGGGAAGTTGGTCAGGGCTACCGTGGTGACCCCCTTGCTCTTGGCGACCTCGAGCGCGTCGATGGTCTCCACCGTCGAGCCCGTGTGCGAGATCCCGACCGCGACGTCCCCCGCGCCGAGCAGCGCGGCGCTGGTGAGCATGATGTGGGCGTCGGACCAGGCGTAGCAGTTCCTCCCGATGCGGTGGAGCTTCTGCTGGAAGTCCAGGGCGACGAAGGCGCTGGCGCCCACCCCGTACACGTCCACGCGGTCGGCCGCCACGATGACGTCGACGACCTGCTCGAGCATCTTGATGTCGAGCTGGGACGCCGTCTCCTCGACGGCGCGCGCGTCGGCGAAGGTGACCTTCTCCACGATCTGCTCGAGGGAGTCGTCCGGACTGATGTCGCTGCCGATGACCCGGCCGCCGGTGGCGCTCTGGGCCCTCCCCGCTTCCGTCGCGAGGGTCAACCGCAGCTCTGGATAACCATGGAACCCGATCGCCCGGCAGAACCTGATGACCGTGGTCTCGGAGGTTCCGCAGTTCTGGGCGAGTTCGGTGATGGTCGAGTTGGCGACCCCCTCGGGATCGTCGATGACGCGTTGCGCGACTCTGCGCTCCGCCGGTGGAAGCGAGGGCAGCAGCGACCGCACCCGCACCACGGTGCTCAGCGGCGTCTGCGACGCCGCCTCGTCCCGTGCTGTGTCCTGGGTCGCCCCACCCCCACTACTCCCCGACTCTGAGCCGGTGGGTTTCCTCATGGAAGAAATTTTCTTACCCCCGCGATGTTCCGTCAACGGTAGAAACGGCTACGGTCGCCATGTGTTGACCCATTTGGCCGGTCCTTACGTGATCGGCATCGACGCGGGTGGCACGAAGACCCGCTGTGTACTGCTGACTCTCGGGGGAGCGGTGGCCGGAACCGGCAACGGTCCGGGCGCGAACCCGAACTCCGGAGGCGACACCGCGGGTGCCCTCACCACGGCCCTGAGCGAGGCCCTCGGCGACGTCGACCGATCACTCGTCCTCACCGGAGTGTTCGGGATCGCGGGCGCCGGCTCGGCCGGGCGCCCGGCGGCGGTCACCGCCGCCCGGCGCGCCTGGCAGTCCTGCGGTCTGCGCGGATCCCCCGCCGTCGTGACCGACATCGCCGTGGCGTTCGCCGCCGGCACCAGCGCCCCCAAGGGCATCGTGGTGTTCTCCGGCACCGGCGCGGGCGCCGCGGTGATCAGCGACGGCACGATCGTCCGCCGCGCGGACGGCTACGGCTGGCTCGTCGGGGACGAGGGGTCGGCGGTGTGGCTCGGCCGCGAGGCGGTGCGCGCCGCGCTCGCCGCGCTGGACGGCCGCAGCCGCCCCACCCTCCTCACCGAGTCGGTGCCGCGCGCGCTGCTCGGCCAGGCCGTGCTGGCACAACTGGGCTCCGTCACCCCCCGTCACCAGCGCGCCCAGCACCGTCCCGCCGCGGCCCCCGCACCCGCCCTGGCCCTCGCCGGGGCGGCGGTCACCGGGGGCCCGCTCGGCCCGGGCGGCACCACGACGCTGGCCCG
>NZ_RFFG01000172.1 GCF_003696215.1 Actinomadura harenae
GCCGGCGAGGACGGCCAGCGCGAACGCGTCCAGCCGGTCCAGGGCGCGGGACACCGCGGCGGGCGTCGCGGCGCGCGCGGCGAGCGCGGTCAGGTCGGCGGGAACGGGCGCGACCAGCTCCGGGCGCGCCGCGAGCACGGCCCGCAGCTCGTCGTCGTCGCGGGAGCGAAGCCAGTCCGCGAAGCTGTCCACCATGGCCCGGGACGCGGCGTCAGGAGGAGGCGGGCGTGCGGTCCAGGTTGACCAGGCCGAGGCCGAGACGGGCCCAGCCGGCCACGAACCGCTTCTCGTCGATCCGGGTCGGCGGCTCGTACATCGACTCGTTGGCCAGCCAGTAGTTCACCACCGCGCCGCCGAGGATCGACGCGATCGCGGCCCAGTCCTCGTCGGAGTCGGCGAACTCGGGCTGCTGGGAGAGCCAGGTGGCGATGCCGTCGTAGAGCGGGTTGACGATGCCCTCGCGCATCTCCGCGACCAGGTTCGGGAACTGGTCCAGGTCGCGGAACAGGACGCGGATGAGGTCCTGCTCCTCGCGCATCTTGGCCAGCCCGGCCTGGCAGGTCATCCGCAGGCGGATCTCCAGCGGCCGTCCCTCGTACTGGAACGCCTGGTCCAGGACGTCGCTGACCTGCTGCCGGGTCCGTTCGATGTGCTCGCGGATCGCGGCCGCGAGCACCTCCTCCTTGGACCGGAAGTGCCGGTACAGCCCGCCCGCGCCGGGCGACAGGCCCGCCGCCGCCTCGATCTCGGCGACCGACGTCGCGGCGTAGCCCCGGTCGGCGAACAGCCGGAGCGACTCGGCCACGATGCGATCGCGCGTAGAACTCGTCATGTCAGTGTGTTCCCTCCGTAAGAAGGCTAAGGCATCGGGGAGCGGGCGTGCCTCAGCCCCGCTCGGCGCGCGCCCGAAAACCCGATCTCCGGGCTCGGCGGCGACGCCGTCGACTAGAGTCGTTGACTTCGCGCCCCCGTCGCCGGGAGGGGCCGGAGCGGGAAGGGTCGTCGATGGCGATGTCTCCGCGGACGGGAGGCCGAACGGGCTTCCTGCCCGAGGATTTCGTGGTCCCCACGCTGGTCGCCGGCCAGGGGTTCCGGATCCGTCCGATCACCGTGCACGACGCCATGCGCGACTACTTCGCGGTCATGGACAGCCTCGACGCCCTGAGCGAGCGTTTCCACGCCGACTGGGGCTGGCCGCATGCGGACCTCACCGCCGAGCAGGCCCTGGTGGACGTGGCGTGGATGCAGAAGGAAGGCCAGCTGCGCCGCCAGTTCACCTACGTGGTGACCAGCCCGGACGAGGAGCGGCAGCTCGGCCGCATCCACGTCCTGCCCGCCGAGCGGGACGCCGAGGACGGCGCGCAGGCCGTCCTGCTGTTCTGGGTCCGCTCCGGCGGCGACCGTCCCGGCCTCGGCAAGGAGCTGGCCGACTTCGTCCGGCACTGGGTGGACGCGTCGTGGCCGTTCGAGGCCGTGCGGATCCTCGACCCGGACGGCGGGCCGTCCGAGCTCGTCCACTCGTCGCCGCTCGAGGAGTTCTGAGCGGCGCGTTCCGAGCGCCGTCCGGTCGAGGGGCCTGAGGGCCGTGTGCTGGGCGCCGTCGCCGTTCAGGGGGCGCTGTTCAGCGGGCGCCGTTCAGGGGCGCTGTTCAGCGGATGCGGCGGACGAGGGCGACGAGGATCCGTCCGATCACCAGGTAGACCACGGCGGCGAGGCCGTAGTTCACGGTCACCTCGATCTTGTGGTTCCTCGGCTGGAAGACGTCCTTGAACTGCCAGGCGAGGTCGTCGGCCCAGCCGCTGATCCGGTGCACCAGCGTGTTGCCGGTGTTGGCGTCGAACGCCACGAAGACGATGTAGACGACCAGGATCAGCACCACGACGGCCGTCACGATCGAGATCAGCATCACGAGCCAGCCGACCGCGCTCTGCCGGGCCGCGGCCGTCCCTCCCCCGCCCGGACCGCCTCCGGCCGGTGGGTCGCCGGGGGCGCCGGGCGGGCCGAGGCGGCGGGTGCGGGACGTCCCGCCGGGGTCGGGCGCTCCGCCGCGCCCACTGCGGGAGGTGGAGTCTCGGTCTTGTGTCATGCACCCTCCTTGGGTCGCGCATGGGACTTTCGAGACCGGCGTTTTCCCTGGTGGCGAGGTTGGCGCAGGGGGCGGCGGGGATAACTCCACCAGGCACCGCCGCAACACCGCACCGCACGAAGCCGCACCGCACGAACCGCACCGCACGAACCGCACCGCCACAACACCGCACCGGTTCAGCACCGGACGCGTACACAGCTCCCGCGCTCTCCTACTCGGATCCCGTCGCATCGCCACTACCGGGAGAGCGCGGGTACGCGTTTGCCCAGAGCCTGGTGTCATCCCAGCGCTCGGTGCTCGTCCAGAGCCCGGTGTTCGCCCAGCGCCCGATGGCCCGTCCACACACGCGGGGGCGTGCGCGGGCCGGAGGGGCGGGCGGCGTACGGCCGCCACCGGCGGAACCGTCATACCTTCCCCTTTACCCTGTGGTGCGTGCCTTACCAAGAGCCCTTCGCCATCGGATTCGACCTCGACCTGACCCTGGCCGACACCCGGGAGGGGATCTCGGCCGTCTACCGGGCCCTCTCCGAGGAGACGGGCGTCCCGATCGACACCGACGCCGTCGTCCGGCGGATCGGGCCGCCGCTCGAGGTGGAGATCGGCTACTGGTTCCCGCCGGAGCAGGTCCCGGAGATGACCGCCCGGTACCGCGCGGTGTACGCCGACATCGCGATCCCCGCGACCGCCGTGATGGCCGGGGCGCGCGAGTCCCTCGAAGCGGTGCGGGCCCTCGGTGGACGCGTCGTCGTGGTGTCCGGCAAGAACCAGCTCGACACCGAGCGGACCGTCCGGCACCTGGACTTCCCCGTGGACGTCGTCGTGGGCGGGCTCTTCGGCACCGACAAGGGCGCCGCGCTGCGCGAGCACCGCGCGACCGCGTACGTGGGCGACCACCTCGGCGACGTGGACGCCGCGCGCGCCGCGGAGATCACCTCGGTCGGCGTCGCCACCGGCTCGTTCGACGTCGCGGCCCTCGTCGACTACGGCGCGGACGTCGTCCTGCCCGACCTGCGCGCTTTCCCGGATTGGCTGACCCGCCGTTACGACGGCCGAAACCCGAACGGTCATCAGGAAGGGCGTCCGGACGGATATTCGGATGCCGTTCCGGACGTTCGCGGGTAGCTTCGGGCCCGTGCCCCGCAAGGGTTTCCGGCGTCCCGGGCGTGTTCTCCGGTGGTCGGCGAGGCATTAATCTTGAGGGCCAACCCAAAGCGAGCTAGACGAGGTTCCCGTGCCCACTGGCAAGGTCAAGTGGTACGACGCCGACAAGGGATTCGGCTTCCTCACCCGCGACGACGGCGGGGAGGTCTTCGTGCACTCCTCGGCGCTCCCCGACGGCGTGACGGCGCTCAAGCCCGGCCAGCGCGTCGAGTTCGGCGTGGTCGAGGGCAGGCGCGGGCAGCAGGCCCACCAGTTGCGCGCGCTGGACACCCTGCCCTCGGTGGAGAAGGCGATCGCCCGGCAGAAGCGCAAGAAGCCGGACGAGATGGTCATGATCACCGAGGACCTCATCAAGCTCCTGGACGGCATCTCCACCACCTACCGGCGCGGCAAGCACCCGTCCCCGGCGGAGGCGAAGAAGATCGCGACCGTGCTGCGCGCCGTGGCCGACGACCTGTCCGCCCCGTAGGGGGACGCCTGGCGGTGTCTACCGGCCGGGCCCGTCGCCGGAGCGGCGGCGGGCCCGCGCGCGGTGGACCAGCAGCATCGTCAGCGCGACGGCCATGACGACCGCGACCAGCATCAACGCGACCCGGCCGTCCACGATCAGGGACAGGGCGAGGCCGAGCAGCCCGCCCGCGACCCAGACCAGCTGGTGCAGGGTCTCCGACACCGCGAGGGCGGACGACCTGATCTCCTCGCCGATCTCCCGCTGGACCACGGCGTCCAGGGAGAGCTTGCCGAGGGTCTGCCCGGCCGCGCCCGCGAACGCCACGGCGAGCGCCGCCCACAGCCCGAACAGGGCGCCGCTCACCGCCGCGACGGCCGTGACGAACGCGAGCGTCGAGTAGACGATCACCTCCGGCGCGCGGGCCTTCATCCAGGCGCCCAGCGCGGTCCCGGCGAGGCCGCCCGCGGCCGCGCAGGCGGCGAGCAGGCCGAGGGCCGCGTTGTGCGGGACGGGCGCGAACGTCTCCTGCCGCAGCACGAACGCCAGGTAGATGATCAGGAAGCCGGAGAACGCGCGGAGCACGGCGTTCGCCCGCATCGCCTCGGCGACGACCGGGCCGACCTTGAGGAGCGTCCGCCAGCGCCGTCTCACGGCGGTGCCCGCGGGCGACGGGGGACGGGCCGCGTCCGGGTCGTCCACGCGCGCGGGCAGCCGCAGGACGAGGACGACGCCGAGCGCGAAGACGAGCGGGGTGAGGCGCAGCAGCCAGTCCGCGCCGATCAGCAGGCTCAGGCCCGCGCCGACCGGGGCCGCGGCCGCCGCCGTCAGCAGGCCCGCGAACGACAGGCGGGCGTTGGCCGTGACCAGCGTGATCCGCTCCGGCAGGACGCGCGGGGTGACCGCCGCCCGCAGCACCCCGAACGCCTTCGACAGCACCAGGACCCCGAATGCCGCGGGCAGGAACGTCACCTGGTCGCCGTGGGGGATCGCGCCCGCCATGGCCCAGCAGAGCAGGCCGCGTCCGGCGAGCGTGGCCGCCAGGGCGTACCGGCGGACGTGCCGCATCCGGTCCAGGGCGGGGCCGATCAGCGGCGCGACCAGCGCGAACGGCGCCATCGTCACCAGCAGGTACAGCGCCACCTGGCCGCGCGCCTGGTCGACGTTCAGGTTGAAGAACAGTGTTCCGGCGAGGGCGACGGCGACGAGGGCGTCCCCGGCGGAGTTCACGCCCGCGGCCTCGATCAGCGAGCCGAGGCCGCTGCCTCCCGCGCCCTGCGCGTAGGTGGCACGGCGTGTGGCCCGTCCGACACTCCGGGCCCCGCCACCGACACGCCGAGCCCCCTCACCGGCGCGCCGAGCCCCGCGCCGGGCGGCGTCGGCGGTCTTCCGGGCGGCCCGGCGGACGCGTCCGAGGGGGCCCGGCCCGTCGTCGCCGGAGGCCGGGCCCGAGTTTGTGGCCGAGGTGTGACCCGCGTCCGCACGCGCGTCCCCGGGGCCGCGCCGTCGGCGGTCGTCAGCGTGATGACCTGCGGATTCGGACATCTGGGCCGGGCGCGCTCCTCGGTCGCGGGCGATCGGCGGGGGGCCTGTGACGAGAGTATGTTCCCGGCGGGGCGGCGATTGACCGTCCGGGGGCCGGGCGCGTGCCCGGCCATGCCCTTCCATGGGCGAGAATTGGAGGGTGAGCCCAACCCGTCAGTCCAGCACCGCGCGTTCCACCGGGTCCCGGTCCGCCGACGGCGGCGCCGCGGGCGGGACGCGGCGCAGCCGTCCGCCCGCCATCGACGCCGCCTGCGCCGAGGCGGTCGACGTCGCCCGCGCAGCGGCCGAGGAGACCGCCGCGCCCGGCCGGGTCGGTGAGCACCTGGGGCTGCGCGCCGAGGCCGAGCGCGTCGTCACCCACTACTTCGCCTGCCTCGACCCGGGCTACAAGGGCTGGCGCTGGGCCGTCACGGTCGCCCGCGCGTCCCGCGCCCGGCTGGTGACGGTCGACGAGTGCGTGCTGCTGCCCGGCGACGACGCGCTGCTCGCCCCGGCCTGGGTGCCGTGGCTGGAGCGGCTGCGTCCGGGCGACCTCGGCCCCGGCGACCTGATGCCGACCGCGCCGGGCGATCCCCGGCTCGCGGCGGGCTTCACCGACACCGAGGACGAGGCCGAGCGGCAGGTCCAGTGGGAGTTGGGGCTCGGGCGTGTGCGCGTGCTGTCGGCCGAGGGCCGCGACGAGGCCGCCGAGCGCTGGTACGACGGCACCGCCGGTCCGCGCGCGCCGATCGCGGCGTCCGCGCCCGCGCAGTGCGCGACCTGCGGTTTCTACGTGACGCTCGGCGGCGGGCTACGACAGCTGTTCGGAGCGTGCGCGAACGGGTACGCGCCCGACGACGGCCGTGTCGTCTCGGCCGACCACGGCTGCGGCGCGCACTCAGAGGCCGTGAACCTCCCGCCCGTGTCCGAGCACGGCCCGCCCGTCCTGGACGAGCTGGACGTCGAGATCGTCTCGGACGGCCCGGAGGACGACGCCGAGGTCGTCACGGTCAGGGCCGAGGTCGAAGTCGAAGCCGACGAGCCCGCGGTCGAGAAGGCCCCCGCCAAGCGCGCCGCGGCCAAGCGCGCCCCCGCGAAGGCCAGGGCGACCAAGACGGCCAAGACGACCAAGCGCAAGGCGCCGAGCAAGGGCCAGAGCAAGGCCAGGAGCAAGAAGGACGACGCCGGGGCGGCGGAGGCCGGCGGCGACGACTGACGCGCCGGCCGTGATGGATTCGTTCGGGACGGACGAGCTGCGCGCGCGTGTCCTGCGGGCGTGGGCCGAGTCCCCGGCGCGGTTCCGCGCCGACGCCAACACCGAAGAGGACTTCGCGCTCGGCGGGTACCGCGACCGGGTCGTGGTCGAGCTGGCGCAGAACGCGGCCGACGCCGCCCTGCGCGCGGGCGTTCCCGGGCGGCTGCGGCTCACGCTGCGCGGGGACGTCCTGACGGCGGCGAACACGGGCGCGCCGCTCACGGCGGAGGGCGTGGAGGCCCTGTCCACGCTGCGCGCCTCGGCGAAGCGGGACGAGGCCGGATCCGTCGGGCGGTTCGGCGTCGGGTTCGCGGCCGTGGTCTCGGTCGGCGACGAGCCGTCCATCGTGTCCGCTTCGGGTGGGGTCGTCTGGTCGCTGGAGCGGGCGCGGGAGCTGGTCGCCGGCGTTCCGGAGCTGGCGTCGGAGCTGGCCGTCCGGTCGGGGCATCTGCCGCTGCTGCGGCTTCCCTTCGGCACGGCCGGGGACGGCGTGCCCGAGGGGTTCGCGACGGTCGTCCGGCTGCCGTTGCGGGACGTGGCGGCGGTCGAGCGCGTCCGGGCCCAGCTCGGCGAGATCGGCCCGGCCCTGCTGCTCGCGCTGCCCGCGCTGGAGTCCGTCGAGATCGACGTGGACGGGGACGTCCGCGAGGTCCGGCTCGGGGAGTGGCGGACGATCGAGGCGCACGGCGAGATCCCCGCCGAGCTGCTGGCCGACCGTCCGACCGAGGAGCGGCTGCGGACGGGCTGGCAGGTCCGCTGGGCGCTGCCCGCCGACGCCGGACGCGTCCTGTCGGTGGAGAAGGCCGGGGTTCCGGGCGTGCTGCACGCGCCGACGCCCTCGGACGAGCGGATCGACCTGCGCGCGCTGCTGATCGCGTCCTTCCCGCTCGCCCCGGACCGGCGGCACGTCGCGCCCGGCCCGCTGACCGACTTCCTCGTCGAGCGCGCCGCCGACGCCTACGTCGACCTGCTGCGTGATCTTCCTGCCGGGCCCGAGGTGCTCGACCTCGTTCCGGGTCCGGTCGGGGCCGGGGAGCTGGACGCGAGGCTGCGCCGCGCGATCCTGGCCCGCCTGCCCGAGACCCCGCTGCTGCCCGGCCCGATGCGCGGCCGGGACGCCGTCGCCGTGGACGCGCCGCCGCCCTTCCTCGACCTGATGGCCGAGGTCATGCCCGGCCTGCTGCCGCCGGGCTGGCCGGTCCGGAACCCGGCGCTCGACGCGCTCGGCGTCCGGCGGATGGAACTGGCCGACGTCGTCGACGCGCTGGTCTCGCTCGAACGTCCGCCGGGCTGGTGGAGGTCGCTGTACGCGGCGCTGTCGGGGGCGTCCACCGACGGCCTGGGCGCGCTGCCCGTCCCGCTCGCGGACGGACGCCTCACCCGCGGCCCGCGCGGCACGCTGATCACGTCCGGGGACATCGGGGCGCTGGAGCCGCTCGGGCTGCGGATCGTCCATCCCGAGGCCGTGCACGGGCTGCTGACCAGGCTCGGCGCGATCGAGGCCGGGCCGCGCCAGCTGCTCGCCGATCCCGCCGTCCGGGCGGCGGTCGAGGAGTCCTTCGACGCCGAGGACCCGGACGCGCTCGCGGGGGCCGTCCTGACGCTGGTCCGGGACGCCCGGCTCGACCCGGGCGACGAGCCCTGGCTGGAGCACCTGGCCCTGCCCGCCGACGACGGCGATCTCTACGCGGCCGGGGAGCTGCTGCTCCCGGACAGCCCGCTCCACACGATCATGGCGGACGACGCGCCGTTCGCGACCGTCGCCGCCGAGCCGGTCGAGCGGTTCGGCGCCGAGGCGCTCGCCGCCGCCGGGGTCCTCTCCGGCCCGGCGACCGTCCGCGCCGAGGACGTCAACGTGATCGGCCTCGCCGACGCCGCCGACACCCTCCACCTGGACGGCGAGGATCTCTGGGCCGAGGACGTCCTGCGCCGCACCGGCGACCAGGACCTCCCGCCGCTCGTGCCCGAGTTCACCGCCGTCCGCGACCTGGAGCTCGTGCACGACTGGCCCGCCGCACTGGGCCTGCTGGCCCGTCCGCCGCTGCGCGCCGCCGTCGTCGAACCGGCCCTGGTCAGCGTGGACGACGGCCGCCGGGTGACCGCGCCGTCCTACACCGCGTGGTGGCTGCGGCGTCATCCCGTCCTCGGCGGACGCCTGCCCGGCCAGTTCCGCATGCCGGACGGCTCGGACCTGCTCGGCGGCCTGTACGACGAGGCGCCGGACGGCCTGGACGAGGGGTTCCTGCTCGCCCTCGGCGTCCGCACCACCCTGGACGATCTCCTCGACGAGCCGGGCGGCACCGCCGAACTGCTCGAGCGCATGGCCGACCCCGGCCGCGAGATCTCCCGCGGGCACCTCGGCGTCCTGTGGACGGCCGTCGCGGGCGCGGTCGCCGCCGGTGACGCGCACGAGGTCGAGCCGCCCGAGGCCGTCCGGGCGATCGTGGACGGCCGGGTCGAGGTCGTGGACGCCGCCGACGCGCTCGTCCTGGACCGTCCCGACCTGCTGCCGCTGCTGACCGGCCAGCCGCTGGTCATCGCCGGGTCCGGCGGTGCGGGCGCGCTCGCCGAGCTGCTCGACCTTCCGCGCGCGAGCGACGAGATCGGCGGCGAGGTGTCCGGGCCGGGGACGCGGACGGCCGTGCCGGAGATCGTCCGGGCCGTCCTGCCGGACGCTCCGGACACCTACCTGGCGCATGATCGGCTGACCGTGGACGGTGTGGACGTCCCGTGGTGGGCGGGCGACGGCGAGGTGCGCGCGTCCGGGCCGTCCGGGCTGGCACGCGCCCTGGCGTGGACGACGGGCGCCTGGGCCGACCGGCATCTCGCCGAGGCCGTCCTGCGCGCCCCGGAGGACGCCGCGACGCTCCTGGCCGAGGCCGACCTGGAGGCGTGACGATCTCCGTCCGGCGGCCTCTGGTGGCGGCGTCCCGGAGCGTGATCGCGCGCTGAGCGGTCCGGCCGGGCTCAGGTGTTGCTCTTGGCGTCCCGTTCGGCGGCGCGTTCGGCGACGAGCCGGGCCCGGGCGGCCTGGAGGCGCGGGATGTACCAGATCGCGAAGAGGCCGCAGCCGATGCCGACGGCGCAGACCCACAGCCACCAGCGCTCGTCCGAGGGCAGGCCGACGACCAGCAGCACGGCCAGCGCGACCGCCCAGGCGACCGTCCCGGCGATCGCGATGTGGACGTCGTTGGTCGCGAGCGGCTGCGGATCGGGGCGGCGCGGACGGCTCATGCGCTCAGCCTAGGCGCTGGGCGCCCCTGTTCGGCCGTCACCCCCGGTTCCAAAGCGCCGCCGACGTGGGACGATGGAGACAGGGACCGCAGAGAGGGCATCTGACCGTTGGACACCACCACCGCCGGCCTGGCCGAGGAGCTGCGCATCTCCGTCGCGCGCCTCTCCCGGCGGCTGCGCACGCTGCGTCCGGCCCGTCCCGAGGAGGCCCGGCCCCCGCTGACCCTCACCCAGTTCGCCGCCCTCGCCGCCCTGGCCCGGCACGGTTCCATGACGCCGCGCGAGCTGGCCGACCACGAGAAGGTCCAGCCGCCGTCGATGACCCGGGTGATCGCGTTCCTGGAGGACCAGGGCCTGCTGGAGCGGACGCCGCACCCGACCGACGGGCGGCAGGCCGTCCTGGCGCCGACCGAGGCGGGGCACACGCTGCTGGCCGAGGAGCGGCGGCGCAAGGAGCAGTGGCTCGCCCGCCGCCTGAACGAACTCACCGACGAGGAGCGCGACATCCTGCACCGGGCCGCGCCCGTGCTGGACAAGCTCAGCCGCTCCAGCTGACCCTGCGCCCTGGTTGACCTGGGGTTTCGCCTGAGTGGCCGCTCGGGCCGGTCGGCGCGTCGCACCGTCCCACCACCTCTTTGTCACCTTTCGCCCGGATAGCGGAATGTCCGGCACGGGCATATCGTTAGCAATGTAAAAGACTTTGCGGGTGGTGGAGGTGTGTCCGGGTGGGCGTGGCCCTCGGGACCGGGACGGCGGCGGAGACGGATACGAAGACCGAGACGAAGATGATCGAGACGGCCGAGATCGAGACCACCGGTGTCGAGACCGCAGGTGTCGAGACGGTGGAGATCGAGACCGGGACGGAGACGAGGACCGGACGGACCGAGGGGTTCGCGGAGAAGGAGGAGGGCGAGGCGCGGAACGGCATGTTCCGGTCGCTGAGGAACAAGAACTACCGGCTGTACGCCGGGGGACAGGTCGTGTCCAACACCGGCACCTGGATGCAGCGGGTGGCGCAGGACTGGCTCGTCCTGCAACTGGCGCACGGGACCGGCGGCATGGCCCTCGGGATCACGACCGGGCTCCAGTTCCTGCCGCTGCTGCTGTTCGGGCTGTGGGGCGGCGTGATCGCCGACCGGTACCCGAAGCGGCGCGTCCTGATGCTCACCCAGATCTCGATGGGGCTGCTCGCCCTGGTGCTGGGGACCCTCGCCGTCACCGGGACGGCCCAGGTCTGGCACGTCTACGTGCTGGCGTTCCTGCTCGGCCTCGCGACCGTCGTGGACAACCCGACCCGGCAGGCGTTCGTCGTCGAGATGGTCGGACGCGAGGACCTGCCCAACGCGATCGCGCTGAACAGCGCCACGTTCAACGGCGCCCGGCTCGTCGGGCCCGCGGTGGCCGGCGTCCTGATCGCGGCGATCGGCACCGGACCGGTGTTCTTCGTCAACGCGGCCTCGTTCGGGGCCGTCCTGCTCGGCCTGTACCTGATGCGGACGGACGAGCTGAACACCGTGGAGCCCATCGCCCGCGCCAAGGGACAGCTGCGCGAGGGCCTGCGCTACGTGCGCGGCCGCCCCGACCTGATGCTGGTGCTCGTCCTCATCGGGGTCGTGTCGATGTTCGCGATGAACTTCCAGATCACGGTGGCGCTGATCTCCCGGCAGGTGTTCCACTCCGGGGCGTCCACGTTCGGGCTGGCGTCCACGATGATGGCGGTCGGCGCGCTCACCGGGGCGCTGCTGGCGGCCCGCCGCGCGGCCCGGCCGCGGTTCCGGGTGCTGATCGGCGCGGCGCTGGTCTTCGCGGCCCTCGTCACGGTCGGCGGGCTGATGCCGACCTACTGGTCCTACGTGCTCTCCCTGGTGCCCGCCGGGATCGCGATGATGACCTTCACGACCTCGGCGAACGCGACCATGCAGCTGGGCGTCGAGCCCGAGATGCGCGGCCGTGTCATGGGCCTGTACATGCTGGTCTTCCTCGGGACGAACCCGCTGGGCGCGCCGATGGTCGGCTGGATGTCGCAGATGTTCGGGCCGCGCGCCACCGTCGTCGCGGGCGGCCTCGTGGCCCTCGTCGCGACCCTGGCGGTCGCCGCCGTGGCCGTGCCCCGCGCCGAGATCCGGCCGCGCCTGGCGCGCCTGATCGAGGCCACCGCGGGACGCTGACGCCCACGCGCGGGACGCCGACGCCGCACGGGCGGGGC
>NZ_RFFG01000173.1 GCF_003696215.1 Actinomadura harenae
GCGCCGGGGCGCACGACCGCACCCGGCGCGGCGGCTCCCTCGCGCGACCGGGCGGCCTGCCCGACCCGGCGCGGATCGTCCTCGGCGACGCGCTCGCGCCGCTGCCGTCCGCCGACGTGGGCGACCGCCTGCCCGGCCCGGTGGACGGCGTCCTCGACTACACCGCGTCCGGGTTCGTTCTGCTCCCCACGTCCACCCCGGCCCGGACCGACGGCGGCGTCCGGCCGCAGTCCGCGCCCCCGGCCGGGCGGGACGAGCTGTCGGTCGGCACGCTGAACCTGGAGAACCTCAGCCCGGACACGCCGTCCGACCGGGTGAACGCCCTCGCCTCCGACCTCGTCGACGGCCTCGGCTCCCCCGACCTGGTCACCGTGACCGGCGTCGAGGACAACTCCGGCGCGGCCGACGACGGGACGGTCGCCGCCGACCAGACCGTGTCCGAGCTGATCACCGCGATCAGCGCGGCGGGCGGCCCGGCCTACGAGTGGCGCTCGATCGCGCCGCACAACAACGCCGACGGCGGCGAGCACGGCGGCAACGGGCGCCTCGGCTTCCTGTTCCGGACCGACCGGGGGCTCGCGTTCTCCGACCGCCCGTCCGGGTCGTCCGACCTCGGCGCGCCCGGCGTGCCGGACCTCGCGGTCGCGCCGACGCACGTCCAGGCGGACGGCAAGGGCGGCGCGCGCCTCACCCTCAGCCCCGGACGCGTCGCGCCCGCCGACCCCGCGTGGGCCGAGTCCCGCAAGCCGCTCGCGGGCGAGCTGACCTGGCGCGGACGGCGGATCATCGTGATCGCCAACCACTGGGACGCGCGGACGTCCGCCGACCCGATCGCCTACGGCCGCCGCCAGCCGTTCGACCGGCCGAGCGAGGCCCGCCGCGAGGCGCAGGCGAGGAGCCTCGCCGCGTTCGTCCGGACGCTGCGCCGCACCGCGCCCGGCGCGAACGTGATCGTCACCGGCAACCTCGGCACCGGCGACGGGTCCGCCGCGCTGCGCTCCCTGACCGCCCCGGGCGCCGGGCTGCGCGACCTCGCGTCCGACCTCGCCCCGCAGGACCGCTACACCGCCGACTCGGGCGGCGTCGCCGAGGACCTCGACCACATCCTGCTCAGCCCGGCCCTGGCGAAGCGCCCGCACAAGTACCGGATCGTGCACCGCGCCTCGGAGTTCGCCGACCGCGCGGGCGACCACGACCCGTCGGTCGTCCGCATCACGCTCGCGCCGCCCGCCGGCCCGGCCTCCGTCCGCGTCCCGCAGCCCGGCGGACCCGCCGAACGCCCGGACGCCCCGCTCCCCCTGCCCTGACGGAACTCCCTGGCCGGGTGCGGCCGTGTGGCCGGGTGCGGCCGTGTGGCCGTGTCGCTGTGTGACCGTGTGGCGCGGAGGGCACCGTTCCCTCCCGCCTCCGGTCATATACCCGCCGTATTCATGGGGTTATGTTCCGAATCATGACGAGTGGTGGATGCAGTTGCGGACATGGTGGCGGTTGCTCCTGCCCGAAGGGTTGCTCCTGCGGCTGCAACGGCTGACCGAAACCCGACCGACCGAACCATCGACCGATGCCCGCCGTCCGTTCACGGGCGGCGGGCGCCCTATGCCCGGACCTCGCGGGCCTCGCCGGCCTCGCCGGCCCGGTCGACGATGTCGATCGCGCCCTTGTACGCCAGGCCCTTGACCGTGAGGGACGGCCCGCCCGGCGCCGGGTCCGCGTGGACCTCCGTGGAGACGCCCAGGCCCCCGGCGTCCACGCGGGCGCCCGGGGGGACGATGATCGTCACTCGCGACTTGTACGCGACGACCCGCAGCGTCGTCTCCGCCGACTCGAAGTCCACGTCGCGCAGGTCGATCAGCGCCGAGCCCTTGTAGACGACGGTCGTCTGCCGCTCGGGCAGCCGCCACCGCCCGCCGCGCCGGATCGCGCTCTTGTAGGCGAGCTGGAACCGCCCCCGGAACCGTCCGCCGGACGCGGCTGTGCCTCCGGACGCGACGCCGGACGCCGTCCTCGGCGCCTCGGGGAGGTCGGCGGCGAGGACGTCCAGGTCGGTGAGGGTGCGGGCGGCCAGCGTCCGCGCGATGCGGTCGTCCAGTTCGGGTTCGCTCAGCCGCCCCTCGGCGAACGCGCCGTGCAGCCGGACGAGCATCTGGTCGCGCTCGTGGTCGGAAGCCCGCACCCCCGTGAGAGGCGGCGCCGCCTCGGCCTGGGGGGCGATCGTGGAGGCGGCCTTCGAGGGCTCGTCGCTCATGGGGGCTCCTTTCAAGTCGCGATGTATCTTAACTCAGTTCCCCTCGCTTTTCGAGAGGATCGCCCGGCCGCGTCGCCACGGGACGGCCCCGCCCGTCGGCTACGCTCGGCGAGGTGATGATCACTCGTCGCCGGACCCGGCGGTCATGACCGCGGCGGCCGGGCACGCCCACGGGCCCTACACGGCCTACGACCTGGAGGAGCTGCCCGAGGAGGGGCGCCGCCACGAGCTGGCCGACGGCTGGCTGCACGAGCTGCCCGGCGACCTGTGGCACGACAACGCGGCCGAGCAGCTGCGCACGATCCTCAAGGAGGCGGCCCGGCAGGCCACCGCCGACGTGCACGTCGCGGGCGCGCCGCAGGAGGTCGCGACCTCGGCGGGCATCCGCCGCCCGGACGCCTTCGTGGTCGACCGCGACGTCGCGCGCCTCGCGCTCGAACGCCGCGCCCGCACCTACTACGGCCCCGACCTGCTGCTCGTCGCCGAGATCGTCACGCCCCGGACGGCCAGCGAGCGCACCGACCGGGTCCGCAAGGTCGCCGAGTACGCCGCGACCGGCATCCCGCACTACTGGATCGTCGACCTGGAGCCCCGCCCGTCCGTGACCGTCCTGGAACTGGACGGACGGCCGGACGGCGCCGCCTACCGGGCGCGGCGCCGGGCCCGGGCGGGCGAGGACGTCCGGCTGGAGCTCCCGTACCCCATCGCGTTCGACCCCGCCCGCCTCTCCGAGATGGAGTGAGACCGGAAAGCGAGACCGGGGAAGCGAGACCGGGGAGTCAGACCTCCCGCAGGTAGGCGTCGCGGTCGAGCGGGTCCGGCCCCGTCCGCGGACGCGCCGGAGGACGCCCCGGAACCGGCCGGTCCCCCGACGGGCGCGGCCACCACACGCCGTCCCCGCCGGTCAGTCCCGGCAGCTCCCGCTCGAACGCGCCGACCTGCCGGGCGGGCACCTCCCCCTCGATCCGCCAGCCCTCGGGGTCGGGCTTGGCGTCCCGCAGCTCCGCGCCGAGGGCCGCGAGCCGCGCGGTGACCGCGCTGAGCGCGTCCTCGGGGATCTCCAGCTCGAACCGCCGGTACGGCTCGTACACGCGCGTCCCCGCCCGCGCGAGCGCGCGCATGAGGACCATCGGCGTGAGCCCCCGGAAGTCGGCGGCGGTGCTCACCGGCCCGCCGAACCCCGACGCCGTCAGCGTCACCGCGCAGTCGGTCACCGGCCAGCCGTGCAGCCCCTGCTCCAGCGTCAGGTGGACGGTCTCGGCGATCGCCCGGTCGAACGCGGCGGGCAGCGCCCCGAGCTCGGTCTCGCGCCGGAACACCACGCCCGAGCCGGACGGCCCCGGCTCGACGCGCAGCCCGATCGTCGCCCAGAAGTCCGGACGCCGCCGGCGCCAGTCCATCTCCTCCACCGCCTCCCCCACCCCGGCGGGACGCTCCAGGTGGACGACCCGGCTCTCCTCGAACTCGGCCGGCACCCCGAACGTCTCGCGCAGCGTCGACGCGATGACCTCCTTCTGCACCTCCCCGTACAGCCGCAGCGACGTCGTCCCGCCGGGCAGCGGCGCGACGCCGATGAGCGGATCCTCCTCGGCCAGGCGCAGGAGCGCGGCGCGCAGGCGCGAGGCGTCCGCGGCGTCCCGCGCGCGCACGACCGTTTCCAAGGTGGGCCGTCCGAACTCGGGTTCCTCGACGTTCACTGTGGCCACGCCACCGGATGTCGTGACGACGTCCCCGACACGCGCTTCGGCCAGCCCTCGTACGCGCGCGATGTCGCCGGGCCCGGCCGTTCGTCCCGCACCGGCCACCTGCACCGAGGTGACACGCGCGTGGCGTTCCAGCACGCCTGGGCTCCGCAGGGTCACCTTGTCCCGCGCGCGAAGCTCCCCGTCGAAAACGCGCAGCAGGGCCGTCTTCTCACCGGACGCGTTGCGTTCGAGGGCGAAGACCGTCCCGAGCGGCTCAGCGGACGCGTCGCCCCGCGTGGACGGCAGATACGCGGCGATCGCGTCCAGCAGGTCCCGCGTGCCCTGGCCGTTCAGGGCCGAGCCGAACACCAGCGGCGTCGCCCGAGCCGCGGCGGTCTGCGCGCGCAGCGCGGCGCGGACGCGCGACGCCCCGGGCACGCGCCCGTCCACGAGGTCGGCGAGCAGGGCGTCGTCGTGCTCGGCGAGGATCTCGGCGACGACCTCGCGGAACAGCGGATCGGCGAGGTCGCGGGGCGTCGTCCGGACGTCCCCGGTGCCGATGCCGTCCACGGCGTTCAGCGCGACGACGCCCGGGAACAGGCGGCGCCGGACGGACGCCAGCAGCTCGGCGTCGCGCGCGCCCGTCCGGTCGACCTTGTTGACGAACAGCAGCGTCGGCACGGCGCGCCGGCGCAGCGTGCGGGCCAGGACGCGGGTGCGCGCCTGCACGCCCTCCACGGCCGACAGCACCAGCACGGCGGCGTCCAGCACGCCGAGCGCGCGCTCGACCTCGGCCGTGAAGTCGGTGTGGCCGGGCGTGTCGACGAGGTTGACGGTCAGCCCGCCGAGCGCGAACGACGCGACGGCGGAGCGGATCGTGATGCCGCGGCGGCGCTCCAGGTCACCGGTGTCGGTGTGGGTGTCGCCGCCGTCGACGCTGCCGAGGCGGCGGATCGCCCCGGCGTCGAACAGGAGTCGCTCAGTGAGGCTGGTCTTCCCGGCGTCCACGTGCGCGAGCACGCCGAGGTTGAGAGTGGTCATGTGCGGTCAGGTCCTTGGGAACGCTCGTCCGGATACGGCTCTGAGTGATCACCTGGACCTGGCGCATTCCGGACCGTTCCCCCCGCTCGGATACCTGACCCGCCAACGATGCCCGCAGGACGGGCGCCGGGGCAAGCCCATAAGCCGGGGCGAGCCCCGAAACAGGACCGGCCGGTGGATGACCGTGGTGGTCCCCCTGGGTCACGGTCATCCATCCGGCTCTGGTCGGCACGGCCTTCCGCGACCGGACGGCCCCCGCACGGGTTCCCCTGACCCCGCAGTCGTCCCGGCGCGGCCCCGGGCCGTGCGCTGCATACTCTTCCGGACGGCGATCAACATCCGATCAACGCACGTCGGAGCGGGTGTTGATCGGTCCGGCGGCCGTCGCGGGCTACAGT
Organism: Actinomadura harenae; assembly: GCF_003696215.1. Lineage (GTDB taxonomy): Bacteria > Actinomycetota > Actinomycetes > Streptosporangiales > Streptosporangiaceae > Spirillospora > Spirillospora harenae. Next base: position 5,370 of record NZ_RFFG01000173.1, read on the forward strand.
CGACACGTGCTGCTGCTGACGACGCTCGACGCGTGGAACGGCCGCCCGGGGGCCCGGTTCGTCCTGGCCGACCACGGCGCGGTGTGGGGGCCGGACGTGCCGGACGGCGCCGACCCCACCGATCTGCTCGCGGTCGCCGACACCGCGTTCGCCCCGGACGCCGGGCAGGTGGTGGCGGTCGAGCTCGACCCCGCGCCCGCCCCCGGCCCGCCGCGCGGCGTGGTGGACGCGTCGTCCGCCCGCCAGGTCCGCTTCCTGCGGCGCGGCCCGGACGGACGGCACACCGCGCTGCTCGTCCGCCCGGCGACCGCCGAGGCCCTCGACCTGCTCCCGCATCCCGAGGGCGGCTGGTACCGGCAGACCTGGCGGACGGCGCCCGCCTTCACTCCGGACGGCTACCCGGGCCCGCGCGCGAGCGCGACCGGCATCTACTTCCTGCTGCCGCCCGGCGAGGAGTCGATGTGGCACGCCGTCCGCTCGGACGAGGTGTGGCTGTGGCACGCCGGCGGGCCGCTCGACCTGATCCTCGGCGGGGACGGCGACCGGCCGTCCGTGCGGACCGAGACGGTCGCGGTCGGCCCGGACCTCGCCGCCGGACAGGTGCCGCAGGCGATCGTCCCGGCGGGGCACTGGCAGGCGGCCCGCCCGTCCGGGGACACCGAGGTGCTGGTCAGCTGCGTCGTCTCCCCCGGCTTCGACTTCGCCGACTTCAGCGTCTGACCGGCCCGGCGGCATCAGGGCAGGGACTCACCGTCCCGCGCGCACGGGAGCGCGCGGGACGGAACGAGCCCGGCGTCCTCGCCGGTGGAGCGCCAGGGCGCCCGGGCGTCCGGGTGAGCGCGCCCGGTCAGCGGGTGAGCGCGCCCGGGTCGCGGCGGACCATCGACCGCATGATGTGCTCGACCAGCGTGATGAGCACCTGCTTGGCCGACTCGCGGTCGCGCACGTCGCAGCCGATCACCGGGATGTCGGGCGACAGGTCCAGGGCGTCCCGGACCTGGTCGGCGGTGTGCAGGCCGGAGCCGTCGAACTGGTTCACGCCGATGATGAACGGCAGCCCGCGCCGCTCGAAGTAGTCCACCGACGGGAAGCAGTCGGCGAGCCGGCGGGTGTCCACCAGCACGACCGCGCCGAGCGCGCCCTTGGCGAGCTCGTCCCACATGAACCAGAACCGGTCCTGGCCGGGCGTGCCGAACACGAACAGGACCAGGCCGTTCGGCAGCGTGATGCGGCCGAAGTCCATCGCCACCGTCGTGGTCGTCTTGCCCGCCACGGCCGAGGTGTCGTCGATCCCGATGCTGCGTTCGGTCAGCGCCTCCTCGGTGCGCAGCGGCCGGATCTCGCTGACCGCGCTCACCAGGGTGGTCTTGCCGACGCCGAAGCCCCCGGCGACCAGGATCTTGACGGTCAGCGCCGAATCGCCCTGCGGGGAAGGATCAGAGCGCACGGATTCCATCAATCACTTCCTTGAGTACGCGCTCGCCGGGGAACTGGGCCACCGGTGCGGGACGGCGGACCCGGACCAGCGAGCGGTCGAGCAGGTCGCCGAGGAGGACCCGGACGACCCCGAGGGGGAGTTCAAGGTCCGACGCTATCTCGACAACCGACAACGGAGTGCGGCAAAGAGACAAGATCATCTCATGTTCCGGGTCCAGGGCGCCCGCGTGCCCGTCCCGGTGATGGCCATGAACCAGGCCGGGGACCAAGCCGTGGACCAGGCCGGGGTCCCCGGCCTCGTCCACGGCGTCGTGCGCGGTCTCGATGAGCGCGACCATGTCGAGGTCGTGGCCGTCGTACTGGGTGCGGCCACCGGTGAGCGCGTACGGCCGGACGACCGGTCCGGCCGCCTCGTCGTACCAGCCCTCGCCGCCCTGCGACGGCGCGGACGGCACAGGCGGCTCCGGCGCCCCGCCGGAGCCGGCGGCCTCACCGGACACGGCCTCACCGGACACGGACGCCCCGGACGCGGACGCGCCGGTTTCGCCCGTGCCGGGGACGGCGCCGGGCCGCTCCCCCTCACCGGCGAGCGCGTCGTCCACGGACCCGTCCACGCCGGGCCCGGGGGGCTGCTCGGGCGGCGCCATGACTAGGCGCCGCCCTGCTGACCGGCCGTGACGGCCGAACGCGGGTCGGCCGACAGGTGCTGGCCCACCCGGGTCACCAGCATCGCCATCTCGTAGGCGATGACGCCGAGGTCGGCCCCGGCGTCCGCCAGCACGGCCAGGCACGCGCCGTGCCCGGCCGCCGAGATGATGAGGAACGAGTTCTCCATCTCCACGATGGTCTGCCGGACGGCGCCGCCGCCGAAGGTCTCCCCCGCGCCGCGGGCGAGGCTCTGGAAGCTCGCCGCGACCGCCGACATGTGCTCGGAGTCCTCCCGCGCGAGCCCGCTGGAGGCCGCCATGCGCAGCCCGTCGCTGGACAGCACGACGGCGTTCTGCACCTGCGGGACGCGCTGCACCAGGTTGTCGAGCAGCCAGTTCAGCTCGCCTGCCGCCGCACCACCGGCCTTTTGGGCTTGTGTCATGGGGTTCGGTCCTCCTGGTCGGTTGGAGAGGTGGTCGGTTCCGGGGTGCCTGTGGGAGCGGCGGGTGTGTTCGCGTCCTCACGTCCTGCGGCAGGGAAGTGCGCCGCGTCGGGGGGCTGTGCCGCGCCGGGCGCGGCGGGGTCGGTCCGCGGCGGGTCCGCCGCGTCCCCGGCTTCGTGTCCTGCCCTGGTCTCGTGCCCGGACGCGCCGTCCGCCGCATCGCCCCCGGATGGAGCGGTGCCGAACGGGGGCGTGTCGGTGCCCTCCGCGCGCCCGCGCTGCCACCCGGCCTGCATGGCCGAGAACATCGAGCGCAGCGCCTCGGGCGAGCGGTCATCCTCGCCCGGGCCGGTCGGCACGGGCGCGGCGAACAGTCCGGACGGGCCGGGCTCCGGGGCATCGGCCTGGATCGGCAGCGGTCCGGTCGTCGCGGCGTCCAGGTCACCGGGGGCGACGTGCGGGGCGGCGGGGTAGCCGCCGTCCGCCGCGTCCGGGCTGCGGCGGGAGGACCGCTCCTGCGAGGCGAGCCGGGAGTCCACGCGGTCGCGCAGCTGCGGGGCCAGGTGCGTCTGCCGCTTGCGCCGGGGCAGCCCGTTCGGTCCGGTGTCCCTCGGGTCACCGCCGGAGCCGCCGTCGGACGGCACCGCGTCCTTGACCGTGCGCGCCGGGTCGTCGCCCGCCGCCTTGGAAACACCGTTCACACCGTTCGAGCCGTTCACGCCGCTCGGGCGGACGGACGCGGTCGGGTCGGGGCTCTTGCGGCGGCGGCGCGGCAGGCCGTCCGGCCCGACCGGCGGTTCCGGGCGCGCCTCGGGGGCGCGGACCGGCCCGTGGGCGTCGTCGTCCCCGGCGGGGTCGGCGACCAGCCGGACGGCCGGGGCGACCGCGACGCGTCCGCGCGCCGGGCCCGAGCCGTCCGCGAGCGGGGCCGCGGTCATCGAGCCCGTGGGACGGCGCGAGATCGCGACCGGCTCCGGGTTGTCGACGAGCAGCGCGTCCGGCAGCAGCGCGATCGCGGTCGTGCCGCCGTACGGGGACGGCCGCAGCGTGACCTTGATGTCGTGCCGGATGGCGAGGCGACCGACGATCGCCAGGCCGAGCCGGGCGCTGTCGGCGGGGTCGAAGTCCGGCGGGTCGGAGAGCCGGGAGTTGGCGTCGGCGAGCGCCGCCTCGTCCATGCCGAGCCCGCGGTCCTCGACCTCGACGGCCAGGCCGTGCCCGACCCGGTGGCCGGTGACGAGGACGGGCGCGCCGGGCGGGGAGAACGCGGTGGCGTTCTCGACGATCTCGGCGAGCAGGTGCACGACGTCGGTGACGGCGGAGCCGACGACCGACAGCCGGGGCAGCGGCTGCACCCGGACCCGGGGGTAGTCCTCGACCTCGGCGACGGCGCCGCGCACCACGTCCACGAGCGGGACGGGGTTGCGCCAGCCGCGTCCGGCGTGCTTCCCGGCGAGGATGACCAGGCCCTCGGCGTGCCGCCGCATGCGGGTCGCGAGGTGGTCGAGCTTGAACAGGTCGGCGAGCTCCGCCGGGTCCTCGGTGCGCCGCTCGAGCGTGTCGAGCAGGCCGAGCTGCCGGTGCAGCAGCGCCTGGTTGCGGCGGGCGAGGTTGACGAACACCTCGTTGACGCCGCGCCGCGCGGCCAGCTCGCCCGCCGCGGCCGTGAGGACGGCGTCGCGGGTGCGGACGAACGCGCTGGAGATGCGCCGGATCTCCAGGATCCGGTAGTCGCGGTTCTCCTCGCCGCCGAGCGCGTCGGCGAGGTCGAACGGCTTGCCGTGCCGGGCGGCGTCGGTGAGGACCGGCAGCCGGTTCCGCGCGAAGTCGCCGACCTGGGACGCGAGCCGGCGGCACTCCTCGACGAGCCGCCGGGCGACCCGCCAGGCGATGATCGAGGACGTGACGATCGCGACGAGGCCGAGGCCGCCCGCGACGCCGAGCTGGAAGAACACCGTCATCCCGACGCCGCGCGCGTCCCGGATGATGTGGTCGAGCACCTGGTTCTCGAACTTGTACAGCCGGTCGCGCATGATCTCGGACGCGGACCGCCAGGAGTCGTCGTCCACCGGCGGGGCGCCGCGGCGCAGCCGCCTCTCCCCCGGTGCGATGTTCTGGACGACCCGGTCCTCCATCTGGCGCAGCTGCACCATGACCGGCGACTGCTCGATCTGGCTCCACTCGAGGCGGTCCTCGCGGGTCAGCATCGGCGCGGTGTCGGCGTAGAGGGTGCGCTGGGCGCCGCTCAGCCGGGCGAACTCGCCGCGCTCGGCGGCGGTGACCCGTCCGGCGGCGAGGGCGCCGGCGAGCAGGGCGTCCTCGCGGGACAGGAACTCGTGGGCGCGGGCGAGGGCGGTGAGCGTGCGGGCGTCCACGGCGAGCGTGCCGTCGCCGCCGGGGGTTCCGTTGTTGTAGACGGAGAAGCCCGCGTCGATGACCGCGGCGAACTCGGCGAGCGCGCCGGGCCGCTGCAGGTTGCCGCCGTCGATGGCGCGCCGGACGGCGGGGAGGTTGCGCGTCTTGGCGGCGAGCGCGTCCATCGCGCGCAGCTCGTCGGCGCCGACGGTGCCGCGCAGGCGCCTGTCGCTCGCGCCCTCCCGGACGACGTTGGCGGCGGTGTCGGTGTGGTCGCGCTGCGCGGACAGGTCGACCTGGTCGCGGGTGCCGTGCGAGCCGATGTAGACCTCGGTGAGGCGGCGCTCCTTCTGGAGTTCCACGATGAGGCGCTGCGTGGGCAGCAGCAGCTTGTTCTGGAAGTCGCCGCCTTGGAGGAGGCTGTTGGCGTCGCCGAAGAGGACCGTCGTGACGAACGCCCAGAGGGCGACCAGGGACACGAGCGGCACCAGGGCCAGCACGGCGATCCTCGTCCGAATCGAGGAGAACCGCCGTCGTTTAGACGACATCTGCGGGATTACCTCCCGATGCGCGTTTTGTGCGGGGGTTTGCGGAGCCTACTATGCCGCGATCACGGCGCGCCGCCCCGTCCGCGATCTGTTCGTGACCGGCCCGTTGTCCACCCGCCCGGACCACCCCTGTCGACAGGCTTGTCCAGGTAACGACGGCGCCCCGAACCCCCCGCGGAACGGGGTCCTCTCCGACACCGTGAGTTCCGGAGCGCAACCGACGGCGTTACGATTCCCGCCGTGACTCCCGAAAGCCAGGCATCCGAGGCACTTCCGTCGCGCCGCTCCCGCGCCCTGCGCGGCGGACGGCACCGCGGAGACGAATCCTTCCTTCTGCCCCCGGGCTCGCCCGCGCTCATCCTGGCCGTCCCGGGACCGGCGAGCGGCCAGGCCGGGGCCGTCGCGGGCGAGCTCGCGCGCGCCGTCGAGCTGGAGAACACCGGGCAGCCCGCCCTGGTCGCGAGCCTCGGCGGCGGCCCGGACGGGCTCGCCGCGCTGCTGTCCCAGCTGGCGCCGAGCCGTCCGGACGAGCCCGCCGCGGTGGTGGTCCCGCTGGTCACGGGGCCGGACCCGGCGATCATGAGCGTGGTGGCCGCCGCCGTCGCCACCGCGCCCGTCCCGGTCGTGGCCGCCGACCCGCTCGGCCCGCACCCGCTGATCGCCGAGGCGCTGCACGACCGGCTCGCCGAGTCCGGGCTGGCCCGCGCCGACCGGATCCGCATGATGACCATGGTCACCGAGGCGGGCGGCGTCGTGGTCGCCCCGCCCGGCGACCCGGCCGCGGTCCGCCAGGCCGAGATCACCAGCGTGCTGCTCGCGTCGCGGCTCGCCTGCCCGGTGTTCACGGCGTCCCTGGACGACGAGGCCGGGCTGCGGGCCGCCGCCGAGCGGCTGCGCGCCTCCGGCGTCCGGACCGTGGCGCTCGCGCCGCACCTGATCGGCCCCGAGGTCTCCCCCGACCGGATCGGACGGGCCGCCGCGGCCGTCGGCGGCACCGCCGCCGCCCCGCTCGGCGGCCACC
>NZ_RFFG01000174.1 GCF_003696215.1 Actinomadura harenae
GGCGCTTCCACGCCCGACCCACCCCGCCCAAGCCGCCCACCAAGGTCTTCATCAACAAACCCCCGAAGGAGAACCCCGAGACAGAACAAGCAGCCTGAACTGTCTCATCCGGTTTGACAGGTTCCGGAGCGCCGAGGTTAGAGCGGCGGTGCGAGGTCCATGGCCGTGCCCTTCTTGCGGTACTCGTCTGGTAGAGCCACGACCTTCAGGCTCATCTGGCTGGCGCGAAGCCGCATGCCGCAGTCATTGGTGATGACGCGGGCGCCGGTGCCAGGGTGCAGGCTGTTTAGGTCGGCCGCGCACTCCAGGATCGCCAGATCAGGATCGATGTCGCGCAGGTCGGTGTCGAGCCAGGCCTCCAGTGTGACGTTCTCGCGGAGCTTCGCCGGCTTGCCGGCCGGGACGGTTTTGAGGTGCCGCTCCAGGTAGCGGATCGCGGTGGCGGCCTTGCGTGCCAGATCGCTCTCGGCCCCGCCGTATTTTTGCCGGTCGAGTTCATCGATCACCCGCAGCGGCACCACCAGCCGGACGATTGTCGCCTGCTCGCCCTGGGCTTTGAGGACCTCACGCCACCGGATGTCGCCGGGTTGCTGCCAGTGGTTCAGCATGTTGGTGTCATAGACCACCGGAAGGCCAGGACGCGCCGCGAGTTCCTTCAGCGCGTCAAGCTCGACGCGGGCGGCCTCCAACGCCTTCAGCTGGTTGTCGAACTCGGCCTGGAAGGCTCCGTTCAGCGCACGCTCGCCGCGGATCCTGTCCGGCTCGGCGACCAAGGTCGTCACGCTCCGGGAAGCGTCCGCGCGGATGAGGGATAGCAGATGCCAGTACGCGCCCGAGCGCACCCCAGCGGCGAGATCGGGCACAGCGAACACCTGCTGCAGCGCCGGGTAGGTGTCGTTGACCGCCTCGATGTAGCCAGAGGCGGGCTCCGAGGCCGAGCGAGCGTTGCTCCACCTGGTCCACGCCTCGCGCAGCACCATGTCAGCGTGCTCAAGGCTGACTCCCCGACGCAGTCTCATGCGCAGGCCTCCCTGGACGACTCCGATTGCTGATGGCGGGGAACGGTACGCGATCTACAGACGTCCCGCCTCCGGTTCAGGCCAGGCAGCCTGGCGGGCTGTGAATGTTGCGCAGCATGCAGCCGAGCATGACACCGACTCGGTCCCCGCCCAGCTTGGTGTGGGGGTTGCTGGTGTCAGGTGCCTCAAGTCGTCACGGCGTCCAGTTCCCGGACCGGGGTGTTATGGATCGCCGGTGCTTGCTGTCCGGTCGGTTCCAGCCCCCCCCGGGGGAAGGGCACGGCGGCCGAGTTCCCCGCATCAGGAGGCTCGGGTGCGGCAGAACCGACCTCGGACGCGTCGCCTAGCGTGACCCCAAGACCCATACGTGGGCCGCCCACCCTGGTCCTTCCACCAGCTCGACCAAAGACCCGGACAGGGCCCACGGGCCCCTCTCTACGATCAGGTTCAACGCCGAGCCCGGTCACAGTGACCAGCTCGGCGAGGTGGGGCGCGCCGAAGCCGTTTCTGGAGACATGCCACCAGCCGGGAACTGCGTGAACCCGCTGACGAGTTGGTCGCTCTCGACCAGTACTTCGATCACCTGACCCTGTCACGTCGAGGCTAAGGACACTCCCGCGCCTGCTATCTCATTGTGCCGCTCCGACCTGCCCGTGGCGGCGGCCGAGCCCACCGCCCGCGATTGCTTCTGCCCAGCGCTCTTCACGCCGTGCGCGGACTACTGCTCTTTTGGGGCGGTGCTGGCACTCAGCGTCGCCTTCACGTTCTGCCGCGCGATGGCTTCGCTGTGCTCATCGTGTACCTCGGCGAGGATCTCCGCTGCTTCTCGCCCTGCAGCGAGTGCCTCCTGGAACCGTCGCACTTCGAACAGCACGATTCCCAGGTTATTGAGCGCCTGGCCTTCGCTGTGCCGGTCGCCGGTTTCGCGGTAGATCGCGGCGGCGTCCTGGTGGGCGGTGATGGCTTCTTCGAACCGCCGCTCACCGGCCAGCGCGATTCCCAGGTTGTTCAGCGCCTGGCCTTCGCTGTGCCGGTCGCCGGTTTCGCGGCAGATGACCAGGTCCTGCTGGTGGGCGGTGATGGCTTCTTCGAACCGCCGCTCACCGGCCAGCGCGATTCCCAGGTTGTTCAGCGCCTGGCCTTCGCTGTGCCGGTCGCCGGTTTCGCGGAGGATCGCGGCGGCGTCTTGGTGGGTGGTGATGGCCTCCTCGAACCGCCGCACCTTGGCCAGCGCGCTCCCCAGGCTGTGCAGCGCCTGGCCTTCGCCGTGCCGGTCGCCGGTTTCGCGGAGGATCGCGGCGGCGTCCTGCTGGGCGGTGATGGCCTCCTCGAACCGCCGCATCTGTTGTAGCGCGATTCCCAGGTTGTTCAGCGCCTGGCCTTCGCTGTGCCGGTCGCCGGTTTCGCGGTAGATCGCGGCGGCGTCCTGGTGGGTGGTGATGGCCTCCTCGAACTGCCGCATCTGTTGTAGCGCGATTCCCAGGTTGTTCAGCGCCATGCCTTCAGCGGTTCGGTCGCCGGTGCGGGCGGCAGTGTCGCGGGCCAGAGCGGACAGGGTGATCCAGTCGTTGAACAGCCGCCGCCAGCCCAGGAAACGGGCCAGGACTAGAGGCAGGGTGATGGCGGTGTGCAGGTGGCCGGTTTCGGCGGCGGTGTGCGCCGCGGCGCTCAGGTTGGGTAGTTCGGTGTCCAGCCATGCCAGCGCCTGCTCGCGGGTGGCGAACCCACGGGCGGCCGGGTCGGTGGCGGTCGGGTCCAGGTGGGCGTCTGCCGCTCCGGCCGTGTGGAGGTAGACGGTTAGCAGGCGCTGCAGGGCCTGGTCGCGGTGGTCGGTGTCGGCATGCTGTTCGCTCAGGGTGGTGGCGTATTGGCGGACCAGATCGTGCATGCGCCACCGGTTGGGGGCGGTGCCGCGTTCGATCAGGTGCGCCCGGGCCAGGTCTTTCAATGCGCTGCGGACGGTGGGCGGGTTTTGGCCGGTGAGGACGGCGGCCGTGGTGGTGGAGGTGTCGGGTCCGGGGTTGACGGTCAGGATGCGGAACAGGTGCTGCTGGCGGGAGGTGAGGGTGCGGTAGGACAGCTCGAACGCGCGCCGCACGCCGTCGCGGCCGTAGGCCAGCCCTTCGAGGGGCTGGACCTGGTGGAGTTCGCGGGTGAAGGCGGCGGGGGTGTGGTCGGGGTCTTCGGCCAGCAGCGCGGCGGCGATCCGCAGCGCCAGCGGCAGATACCCGCACACTTTGGCCAGGTCAGCACTTCCAGCGGGATCGGCCGGGATGCGGGTGTCGGCGGGGTCGGCGATCCGCAGCGTCTCCGCCAGCATCGCCACCGCGCCCTCGACGTCCAGGACGTCCAGGTCGAGTAGGCGCGCGTTGAGCATGGCCAGGGTGTGGCGGGAGGTGACGATCGCGGTGTTCAGCCCGTCGGTGGGCAGCAGGAGCTCGGCGTGTTGGGGGGTGTTGACGTTGTCGGCGACTACCAGGACCCGCCGGTCGCGGGCGGCGAACTCGGCCAGGATCGACCGGAAGACCCGCGCGCGGTCTTGGGCGTGGGCGGGGATGTGCTCGCCCGAGACACCCAGGGCGCCGAGCATGCCTTCCAATACCTGGCCAGGGTCGCGGCGGCGGTCGTTGTCGTAGCCGAACAGGTCGGCGAACAGCACCCCGCCGGGGAACCAGCCGCGCCGCAGCGCCTCCCGCGCGGCCTGCACCGCTAGTTCGGTCTTGCCCACTCCGGCCAGGCCGCCGACCGCGGTCACCACCACAGCCTGCGCTGGCCCGGTCCCCATTTGGGTATGGGTTGCGAGGGCGTTGGGTGTCAGGCAGTCCAGCAGCCGGTCCAGGTCGCGTCGCCGTCCGGTGAAGGCGGGCGTCCCCGCAGGAAGTCCCGAGGTCGCCAGGGAGATCTGCGGAGGCAGCACCAGCGTGATGTCGCGGCCCAGGATCGCCGGGCCGACCACGATTCCACCTGAGATCTCGTTCCGAGTCTGCGGCACCGACACTCAAACCCCCGTCGACTCATCGCCGGGCCGACCCGGTGAGGCGGGACCGGCCGCCTCACCCGAGGGCCCCGCAGGAGCCTGCCCGGCGGGCCCACCAGAGGTCAGCGGGAGCTGCGCAGCGTCGGCAGCAGGTGTCCCGTGAGAGGCCACCAGGCCGCTGATATCCCGGCCCATCACCAGCGGACCGTAGTTCGTTCCGCCGCTGAACACGTTGGACACCGCCCCGTCCGCTTCCGCCGACTCATCCTTGAGTGCCGGACTGCCCGCGGACTCGGTGCTGGACGGCGGTGACGGGGCGACCAGCGGAGAAACTGGCGGAGGGACCGGCGGGCCGGAGGTTACCGGGCCGCTGATGTCCCGGCCCATCACCAGCGGACCGGCGTTGGTTCCGCCGCTGAAAGTGTTGCTCGTCGCGGCAGAAGACCCCCCGCCGCCACCAGTCGACCCGCCAGGCCGCTCAGCCTCAGACGACGAGGGCGAAGATCGAGACCGCAGAGGCAAAGCGATCACGAACGCCGCCACCGCCGTGAACGCGCTGAGCACGCCGGCCAGCCACCCGGCCTGCTCCAGGCCCTGCACCAGCCAGAACACCACCAGCACCACCGCAGCCAGCACCGCGACCGCCACGCCCACCCACACCAGCACGCGTCCGCTCATACCGGCATCATCACCCCTCGCCCCCGAACAGGACGCGCCCTTGGGCACATACGCCCGCAAACGGCCGCCCAACAGCCCGCGACTGGCCGCATGGTGCGCGTCAGGTGGCGTGCCGACCCGTACCGGAACCCTGGAGGGGTGGGACATCAACGCTGGTCTACGCCGGGACGACTATCGGGGATCCTCGCGGTCAGGGCGATTTCGTCCAGCATGGTGAAAGTTGCCGATACCCGCCACGATGGGGGCGTTTGGCCGTGTCGCAACGTGCCGCCCTGTCCACCCTTGCCCCGCTTCGTGTGCTGTCCCGTGCCGTCCGTCATCGTGCCCTACCGCAACCACGGAGCAACCGTCGAGCGACCATGGCGGCCCGGATCGGCGATGTGTCCCGTTCCTGGTGTGATGAGGTGGTTTGGCGTGTTGCGGCCTGGCGGTCAGGGGTTGGACATCGCCCGGGACCGGTCGAGGAGTTCTTGAACCTTGGTGGTGCGCCGGTATGGCTGCAGGTCTTTCGCCAGGCGGTCCAGGTGGCCGCGGCACCGGGCGGAGTCCACGTGGCCGGTCAGGGCGTCCGCTGCCTGGTGTGCGTGGGCGAGGGTGTGCTCCAGGTCGGGTTGTGTTTGCTGGAGGTAGGTGGTGGCCAGCAGGACGTGCCGTAGCGCGCCCTCTCGGGAGTACTCCTTGTCTTGGAGCCGGAGGGCTGCGCGGAGTTCGGTGCGGGCCTTGGCGTGTTCGCCGATCCGTAGGTAGCAGTATCCGGCCTGCGCGTGGGCTTGGGCCGGGTCCATCCAGTACGCCCACGCTGGGTGGCCGGTGGCGGGCGGTGGGTCGTCCAGGGCGTTGAAGGCGTCATCGATCGCGTGCCGGGTCTGGCTGGCGCGGTGGCCGGAGGTGGTGGTGCGGTCGTTGGCGGCGGCTTCGGCGGCGCGGAGCGCGAGGATCGCGGTGACCTGGCCGCTGGCCCCGGAGTATCCGAGGCGGGCGCTGTTGGCGAGGACGACGGCTTCACGGCCGCCGCCGGCGTCTTTGGCCTGGCAGGACTTGAACCCGAGGATGTTGGCGCCCAGCGCGCTGTCGCCTGCGGCGTGGGCGGCGCGCAGACCGGCGTCCCAGTACCACTGGGCGAGGCCGTGCCGTCCGGAGTCAAAGGCGGCGAATCCGGCCAGGCGGAGGAGCTCGGCGGCGACCGCGTGCAGGCGGCGGCCCAGGCTGTCGTCATAGCGGCCGTTGCGCAGCAGTGTGGTGACGTAGCGGAGTTGTTCGTGGACCAGGCGCAGCATCGGACCGCCGCCGACTTGGTCGTCCATGCGGCGGAGGTGGTCGGTGATGCCGTCCAGGTGGTCGACGACACCAGCGGGTATGGCGGTGCCGGTCGCCTGGGCGAGGCGGGTGATCGGATGCGCGATCAGCCATTCGTGGGCTGGTGAGGTGATGGCGGTCCCGACGAGCGCGACGAAACTACGGCGGTCCATACGATCAGCGTCCGCGACGACCGCCAGCGCCCGCAAGGTCCCCTCGCGTGTCCATGGGGAGTCCAAGCCACAGGTGGCGGTCGTGTACTCCACTTGGTCCGCGGGCCAGCCGAGATCGGCGGGCGTGATGGTGCGCCCGAGTTCCCTACTGAGGAGCAGCGCGCTTAGCGCCCGCCAAGGCGAACGGGGAGTTTCGCCGCGGCTCCATTTGTAGGGGGTTTTGACGTGGACACGCTCCTCGCGTTCGAACTCCTCGGCGAGGGCGTTGAGGCGTCGCGCAAAGCGGTCCCCAGACATCCCTAGGGCGGCGAGAAGGTCTCCCAGCGGCGACGACGCGGCCACAACACCTCCCGAACGATCCAAACGGCGAGTGAGCTGGCTCACATGAGGTTAGCGCGGCCTATGCACAGGGTCATGTCCGCTACCAGTCCGCTACCGGTCGCGCCATGCGCTACCAACCGCACCGTCCGCACCGCAGACCCAAGGCGGGCAGCCGGAGTTACTTGGAGGCACATGGCAACCGGCCTCCCGGCGACGGGCAGGCACGGACGAAGGGAGCATGGCGATGGGCAGCTCAGTGGCGGGATCGGCCTCGGCGGAACGCCGTCCCGCAATGGACACGCACCCCCTGGCGCTGGACTCGGTGGGGACGGTCTTGGTCACAGGTGCGTGCGGGTTCATCGGGTCGCACGTCTGCCTGGAGTTGGTGCGGCGTGGCATGCGAGTGATCGGCGTGGACGTCCGGCCCATGTCGTGGGGTATCCGGCCTGGCCATGTGCTGGGACTGCTCGTCAGGCAGCCCGGTTTCGAGATGGTCTGCACCGACTTGGCCGGGGCGCAGGTCACGGCGTTGCTGGGCGACGTCGACGTGGTGGTCCACTTGGCCGCCGCGACCGACGTGGCGGCGTCCTGGGGTGAGGGGTTCACCGAACACACGGCTTCTGTGCTGGCCGCCCAGCGGCTGCTGATGGCCTGTGAGGACGCGCGTGTGCGGAGGCTGGTCGTGGCGTCCTCGGCCCACGTGTACGGGCCCGTGGACCGGGCGAACCCTGACGCCCCGGTCGGTGAGGACGCCCCCGTCGAGCCGACCTCGCCTTACGGGATCGCCAAGCTCGCGGCCGAGCGGCTGGCGCTGACCTACGCGCGGCGCTCGACATCGATGAGCACGGTCGCGCTGCGCTACTTTCCCGCGTTCGGCGGTGGCGTCAATCCGCGCATGGTCGTCCCGCGCTGGCTCACGGCCTCGCGGGACGGCACACCGGTGCCGCTCTTCGGCGACGGGACCGCGCTGCACACCTGGACCGACATCTCCGATCTGGTGGAGGCGACCTTGCGTGCGGTCGCGGTGTCGTTGGAGCCCGGCCGCGCCGAGGTCGTCAACGCGGCCGGGCACACCGTGGCGTCGCTGCGTCGGCTCGCCGAACTCATCGAGGAGGTGACCGGGCGGCCGGTGCCGCTGGAGGTGGCCGGGGACCGCGCGGGAGACGCCGCCGCCACCCGAGCGGACCTGACCCGCGCCAACGCGCTGTTGGGGTTCGTCCCGCGCGTGCCCTTGAAGGAGGGACTGGAGCGGCTGTGGGGACGGCTGGACACCGAACCGGTCGCGCGTGCCCTCCCGTTCACCTCCAGCCCTGTACCCGGCTCGAACTGATCGGAGGACCTCGATGATCTTTGTGAAAGCGGATTCGGCGAGTCGCCTGTGGCGCGACACCGTCGCGGCGGTGCTGGACCAGGGGCGTCTCTGCTCGCCGCGTGGCCTGGCCACGTGGGAGGCGGTGGGGGCGCATCTGACGCTGACGCGGCCCCGGCGGCGGCTGGTGTGCTTGCCCGAGCACCGCGTGATCAATGCTGCGTTCGCGGCGGCCGAGACCGTGTGGATCCTTGCCGGGGTCGACGCCCCGTGGATCTACTCCTACAACGACCAGCTGCGGCGGTACACCGACGGCGAGATCCTGCGTGGAGCCTATGGGCCGCGGCTGCGCGCCTGGGGCCGCTCGGGGCCGGACTCTTCCGTCGGCCAGGTCGACCAGCTCGACCAGGCCCGTCGTGAGCTGCTGGACGATCCCGACACCCGGCGCGCGGTCATCGAGTTGTGGAACCCGGCCGTCGACCACCAGGGGTACCGGGATGTGCCGTGCACCCTGGGCTACCAGTTCCTGATCCGCGACGGGCGACTGGACATGCACACCCGGATGCGCAGCCAGGATCTGTGGCTCGGGTTCTGCTACGACATCTTCGCCGCGACCGTCCTGCATGAGCTGATGGCCTGGTGGGTCGGCGCTGAGCTCGGCGACTACCACCATCACGTCACCTCGCTGCACCTGTACGACGAGCACCTGACGCGGGCCCGCGCGCTCCCTCAGGCGTGGGCGTCCCCAGAGGTTCCGCAGATGCCGCCGCTGGCACTGCCCTGGGAGGACCTGGACGCGGTCCTGCGGGACGTCATCACGGGCACCTGTGCCCGGCCGGGCTGGACCGAGTTCACAGAGGTGATGCGGTCCTACCGGATCTTCAAGGCCGGGGACCGTGCGGACGCCCGCGCCGTGGCGGTCGCCGATGGCGGCCCGTTCACCGGCGGGCTGCTGGCCTGGTACGACTACCTGGACCAGACCACCGCCCACCTGGCCCCCTCCGAACCGGAACCCACCGCCTCGGGGACCGTGGCCGGTCCGTCCGCGCTGCCGGGCCCTGCGCGACAGGAGCAGGGATCGTGATCTCTCCGTTCTCCCGGCTCGCCACGCACCAGGCCCCCGTCGTCCTCGGCTTGTGTTCGGGCACCCACGACTCCTCGGCCGCGCTCATCGCCGACGGCACCCTGGTTGGGTTGGTGGAAGAAGAGCGCCTCAACGGCGACAAGCACACCCGCGCCTACCCCCGCCAGGCGGTGACGTGGCTGCTGGACCAGGCCGGACTGAAGCCCGCCCAGGTCACCCACGTCGCCTATAACCACTCCCCGCTGCGGTACCTGGCCGCTGCTCCCGCGTCCCTGCGCTGGCTGGCCCACCCCGCCGCCGTGCCCCGAGCGTTCCCACGCGCCCGCTCGTGCACGCAGGTCTGGCTCAACAGCCGCGCCCGCATGAGGGCGTTCCAGACGCACTTCCCAGCCGCCCACGTCACCGCCGTCGAGCACCACCTGACCCACGCCCTGTACGCGCTCGCGGCCGGGACCAACATCCTGGGCGGCCGGAACGAGGTCGCGGTGCTGGTGACAGACAGTCTGGGCGAAACCGCCACCACGACCATCACCCACGCCCGTCTGCGGCCCGGCGGTCGCGTCGACCTCGACCGCAGGCTCACCCTCACCGACCCGGCCTCCCTCGGCTACGTGTACGGGGCGGTCACCCTTCATTTGGGTTGGCGGAGAACGGACGAAGAGGGCACGGTGATGGCGCTGGCCGCGCTCGGCGATCCGGCCCGGTTCCGGGACCTGTTCCGGCGGGCGATCCCGATCACCAGCACCGGTTTCGGGGTGGACGTGCGGCTGTTCCCGCTGCGGGTCCTGTCGAGCCGCTGGCCCCGCGTCAGCCCGGCGTTCGCCGCCGAGACCTGCCCGCCGCGCGCCCCGGGCGCCCCCGTCGAGCAGGTCCACGCCGACCTCGCCGCCGCCCTACAGGAACGCACCGAGCAGGTGATGGTTCACCTGGCGCGCAGAGCCCGCAAGCTGACCGGCGCGCGCGTGCTGGCGGTCGGCGGCGGAGTGGCGATGAACTGCGTGTCGATTGGGAAGATCTGCGAGCAAGCGGGGTTCGAACAGGTGACGGTCCCGCCGTCGCCTGGCGACGCTGGGACCTCGGCGGGCGCGGCGCTCGCGGTGCACCGCGCCGTGACCGGGCGGCTGCCCGCCGGAGTGGCCGGGGCGTCCTACCTGGGGCCGGACTATCCGTCCATGGACCTGCCCGTGCATCCGCGGCCGGGGCTGACGGCCATCCAGGTCGCCTCGCCGGAAATGATGCTCGCCCGCCGCCTGGCCGAGGGGCAGATCGTCGGGCTGTTCCGGGGTCGGCTTGAGGCCGGGCCCCGAGCGCTGGGGCACCGGTCGATCCTGGCGTCCCCGCTCCTGCCCGGCGTGGTCGAGCGCCTGAATGCCCGCATCAAGTACCGCGAGGAGTTCCGGCCGTTCGCGCCGATGGTGCTCGCCTCGGTCGCCGACGACTACTTCACCCTCGGCCAGCCCTCACCGTTCATGTCGATGGCGTCCGGGGTGACCGACCTGACCCGCGAAGCCATGCCGTCGATCGTGCACGTCAACGGGACCGCCCGCGTCCAGACCGTCAACCCCGACGCCGAACCGTTCGTCGCGCGTGTCCTGGCGGCGTTCGCGGCCATCACCGGCCACCCGGTCCTGATCAACACCAGCTTGAACGTGAAGGGCCAGCCGATCTGCGGCACCCCCGACATGGCCCTGGACTGCCTGACCGGCACCGGCATGGACGCGCTGCTCCTCGAAGACTGGTGGGTCGCCAAGACCACCGCGGCTCCTCTTGGCGACAGCGAACCGGGCACGACCTCGAAGGAGGAGTCGTGAAGATCGGATACAGCTTCTGGGGGTTCCTGGGCAACGGGATCACCGACACCCCCGACGGAGGTCGAAGCCACCGCGCCACCCTGATCAACGGGCTGCTCGACGCCGGGCATCAGGTGGTGTTCCTCCAGGCCAACCGCGACCTGATCGAGGCCGGTGACGACCTCGGCGGCCGGTACACCTGGCGCAGCGCCTTCCCCGACATCGACGTGTTGATGGTCGAATGGCGGTGGCCGATCCCCGGCCGCAACACCACCCCGTGCGGAGCCCCCGGCCACACCTGCGACCTGCACCGCCAGGACGAACTTCTTCAGCGGTACACCCTGGACGGTCGCGTCCCGACGGTGCTGTGGGACAAGGATCTGCAGTTGCCCGCCGACTCGCCGCTGCGGGGACTCGCCCATGTCGCCGTGTGCGAGGCGGCGCTTCATCCGGGGCCGGCCGCGGCCTCACTGCTGTTCCCGGTCGCCGACCAGGCCCTGGACACCGCCGACCCCGAGGCGCTGGCCTGCCAGCCCCGTGATCTGCCGCTGGTGTACGTCGGGAACCAGTACGACCGCGACGAGGCGTTCGCCAGGCTTTTCGCACCGGTCGCCGCCAAGGCCGCGCACCGGGTCGCCGGGAAGTGGCCTCACACCTCCGCGTGGCCGCACGTGAACTTCGTCAGCCGCGTTCCCTTTCCCGAGGTCGCGCGGCTGCACGGGCGGGCGCTGGCCACAATGCTTCTGACTCCTGACCGGCTCGCCGCCCGAGGCCAGTACACCCAGCGGCTGTTCGAAGCCGTCCTGGCCGGGTGCCTGCCCATCGCCCCCGCCTACCTGGCATCGGTCCTGCGGGTCGTCCCACCGGAACTTGTCGTCGCCGACGCCGACGAGGCCCTCGACGTCCTGATCGTCGTGGCATCCAAGGCAGGGACGCTGGAGCACGCCGAGTTGATCGGGCGATCCCTGGAGCATCTGGAGGTCTTCCGGCTGTCGCGGCAACTGCCCGCCCTCCACCAGGTGCTTCACCAGCTGTGCTCTCCGCCACAGGGGGTCCGCGTGAACGGGGCTCGGCGTACGTCGGGTTTTCAGGGGAGTTCCGGGCCCGTCCCAGCCACCGCGGTGGACGGTC
>NZ_RFFG01000175.1 GCF_003696215.1 Actinomadura harenae
GTTCCTCGTACGGGTGCGCGGCGCGCAGCGCCGCGGCGACCTCGGCGCGGCGCGCGCGGGGCAGCACCATCTCGACGCGGGTCTCGGCCACCGCCTCGACCTCGCCGACCGCGCCGATGACGGGGCGCGCCCCGTCCAGCGGGACGAACGACCCGACGCCCTCGGCCGTCCAGACGCACCGGGCGTAGTCGCCGATCGCCCCGGCGCCGGCCTCCGCCAGGGCGTCGATCACGTACTCCACGTCAGGTTTCGGGACGAACGCGACCACCGTGTCCAGCGCCTCGTCCCTCGGCAGCAGTGGACGCGCGTCCACCAGCCCGAGCCGCGCGGCGACCGCCTCCGAGCACTCGTCCCCGCCGGACGGCGGAACCACGCAGGAGGCGATGCCCGCCGCCCCCAGCCGGTACCCGAGGTGCGCGGTCACCGTGCCCCCCAGCGTGACCAGCATGCCGGCGCCGAGCCGCTCGGCCTCGGCCACCGTCGTGGCGCACGCGTCCACCGCGAGCAGGACGTGCCGGACGGCCGCGTCGCCCACTCCACAGACATCCGCGCCGTTCAGGAGGGCCGCGACGTCCGCGACGCGCGTCACCGGTGCCCGGCGCGGCCGCCGGGACCGTCGAAGATCGCCAGGGTGCTGAGCGTGCCGCGCGCCCGCTCCAGCATCGCCCGCGTCCCGGCGGCGGAACGGCTCGTCGTGACCAGCCGCCGGGCGTGCGGCGTGTAGGCGTCGCTGAGCAGCACGAGCGTTTTCGGCGTCGGCGACCGGCGTGCGACCTGGACGGCCAGGCCCAGGTCGCCGTATGTCATCTCCACGAGCACGCACGTTATCCCGGCCCGCACGTACAGCTCCAACTCGTCGCGCAATTGCCGCCGCGTCTGGCCGTGCCGGTGCGGAAGGCCCGACAGGTAGGCGATCCGGGCGGGGGCCGCGGGCGCGCCCGCCTCACCCGCCGCGACCAGCGCGATCGGGACGCCCGGACGCACCTCCAGGTGCCGCCGGTCCAGGCAGACGCCGTCCAGGATGTCGTAGGTGTCCGGGTTGCCCTCGACCAGCAGCGCCACGTCCCGGACGCCCTCGTCCTGGAGCTCGTTCAGGGCGGTGCTGACCTGCCGGATCGTCGCGTCGTAGTCGGCGCTGTCGTATGGGACGGACCGGTGCCGCGGGCCCGGCGGCGGCGACGGCGTCCCGAGCAGGCGCGGCAGCGTGTGCCGGTACGTCCAGTCGGTGGCGACCACGGCCTCGGCCCGCTCGACCAGCGCCCGCAGCTCGGCCGGGGACGCGAACGGGCGCGGCCCGACGCCCACCGCCGTGAGCCGCTGCGTGGGCGCGTCCGGGCGGGCGTGCGCGCACGACAGCCGCCGCCGCAGCAGCCAGGCCCGGTCCCGGACGAACTGGGCGGGCAGCAGGAAATGCGCCTCGCGCGGCTCCGGACTGTGGATCCACGTGCTGCCAGCGACGCCCGCGAGGGCGAGCGCCGTCCCGGCCAGTTCGCCGACCAGCGCCACGGGCCGTCCCATCCGCAGGGCCGCGGCGGCGACCTCACGCGCGCGCGGGAACGCCTCGGCGCCGAGTGCCAGGAACCCCGCCGAGACCGGGGACACCGCGTACCGGTGCCCGTTGATCTCGACGGTCAGCCGGTCCCGGACGAGCGCGGCCCCGGCGAACAGCGCCGCATGGATCGCGTCGGCCGCCGTGCCTCCCGTGTCCGCCGTGTCTCCCGTGTCCGGTGCGTCGGGCGTCCGGGCGGCGTCCGCCCGGACCAGGCCGGAGGCGTGCCCGGTGAGTCCCGCCGGTACCGCGTCTAGGCTCATGTCCGCTCCCGCCGCCTCCGCGCTCGTCGCGTCCAACGCCCGCCGTCCGGGGACGCCGCCCGGCTCATCCCGCGCGACCGGCGAGCTCGGTCAGCCGCGCCACGGTGTCCGCCGGGGACGGCAGGGCGGCCATCTCCGCGCGCACCTCCCGCACCGCCGCGAGCAGCGTCGCGTCCGTGAGGGCCCGCTCGACGAGCGCCGCGTCCAGGTCGTCCACGTCGGCCGTCAGCCCGACGCCCCGGTCCCGCACGGACGCCGCCTGGATGTAGTTCGGCGCGCCCGAAGGGATCACCACCTGCGCGACCCCGGCGTCCAGCGCGGCCAGCGTCGACCCGGCGCCGCCGTGGTGGACGAGCGCGTCGCATGTGGCGAGCAGCGCACGCAGCGGCACCCACTCGCGGACGGCCCGCACGTTCGGCGGCGCGGCCCCGTCCAGCCGGTCGCCGGTGTCGGAGCCCGCGCCCGCGCCGAGGAGCAGCACGAACTCCGCGTCGGTCTCCTCCGCGACCTTCAGCACCCGGGACAGCAGCCGCTCGGCGTTCGGGGCCATCACCCCGGTCCCGACCGTGACGGCGACGCGGCGCCCGTCCGGCCGTCCGGCCAGGCCCGCGGGCAGCCGCCCGCCGCCGTTGTACGGGACGTACCGCATCGACCAGGTGCCCGGCCGCCGCCCGGCCATGCTGGGCGGCGCGACGTCGATCCAGGCGCGCCGGTCGGGGAGCCCGCCGAGGCCGTGCGCGTCGAACACCTCGGGCAGCAGGTCCGGCAGGCGCTCGTAGAAGTCGTCCGTGCGCAGCAGGCTGGTCGCGTGCTCGACCGACGGCACCCCCGCCGCGGCGGCCGCGAGCGGCCCGCCGCCCTGCAACTGCGAGTGGACGACCAGGTCGGGACGCCACAACCGGGCCGTGGCGATCATGTCGTCGGCGTACGCCCGGGTCGCCTCGACCAGCAGCGGACGCCCGTCCCCGACCTTCGTCGCGCGCTTGCGGACCAGGTCGGGCCGGGTCGCGTTGAGGTCGGCGACCGACGGACGCCGGCCCTCCGGATCGATGTCGATGACGTCCAGCCCCGCTCCGGCGACCGACAGCGCCGGGCCGGTGGTCCCGACGACCACCTCGTGCCCGGCGGCGCGCAGCGCCCAGGCGAGCGGGACCATCGGGTACAGGTGGCTCTCCAGCGGAGTGGAGAGGAACAGCGCTCGCATCCGTCGCCCCCTACCGGCGCAGCGTGACCGGCAGGTCGGTGTACCCCCGCAGGTTGTGGCCGCGGCGCCGCTCGGCGGGCCCGGCCGGCTCCACCGCGGAGAAGTGGGTGACCAGGCACGCCAGCAACTCGCCGACGATGAGCCGGCCGAGGTGGGCGCCCATGCAGAAGTGGATGCCGCCGCCGAACGACAGCGACGGGCCCTCGTCGCGCGTCACGTCCACCCGGTCAGGGTCGGTGAAACGGGCCGGGTCGCGGTTCGCGGCGCCCTGGATCCCGATGACGATCTGCCCCGGTTCCAGGTCGAGGCCCGCGACGCGGGTGGCGCGCAGCGCCGTCCGCGGGTTCAGGTTCAGCGGCGGGTCGAGCCGGGCCATCTCCTCGACCGCGCGCGGCGCGAGCTCCGGCTCGCGGCGGAGGAGGGCGAGCTGGTCCGGATGCGCCAGCAGGATGCCCAGGCTGTTGCTCATCAGGTTGACGGCCGTGTCGGTGCCCGCGTTCATCAGGTTCGCCGACGCCGCGACGACCTCGATCTCCTCCAGCTCGCCCGCCGCGGCCGCGCGCGCCAGCCGTGACAGCACGTCGTCGCGGGGCTCGCGGGCGCGGGCGTGCAGCAGGTCGGCGAAGTAGTCGGCCATGCGGATCTCGGCGGACGCGGCGGCGGGCAGGTCCTCCACGGCGGTGAGCGGGTCGAACACCCGCATCGACTCCGGCGACAGCCGGGCCAGCTCGTCCCGGTCCTCCTCCGGGACGCCGAGCATCTCGCCGATGACGGCCGCGCCGAGCGGCGAGCTCACCCGCCGGACGAAGTTGCCGCCCGGCTCGTCGGCGAGCCGGTCGAGCAGCCGGTGCGCGTGGTCGTGGATCACCGGGCGCAGCCGCTCGATGTAGAACGGCGTGAACGCGTTCGCGACCGGACGCCGCATCCGGGTGTGCAGCGGCGGGTTGGCGAACACCATGGTCCGCTTCCACCGCGCCATGACCGGTTCGAGCAGGTCGGCGGGCAGGTCGGTGAGGTGCTGCACCGACTCCTCGCCGCGGCCGAGGTCGCGGTGCCGGAGCACGGCGTCCACCTCGGCGAAGCGGGACAGCACCGTCATGCCGTTGCCCGTGGTGAACACGGGGGCGTTCTCGTGCAGCCAGCGGTAGTGCTCCGCCGGGTCGCTGCCGGGCGGGTTCTCGAGGATGGTGAAGAAGACCTGTTCGGCCCGCCCGTTCAGGGTGGCCGGATCGTCCACGGTGCTCACCAGCGGCACTCCCGTCGTCGCCAGATCGATGGATCACGACATCCGCAGACTATCCAACTGCTTCAAAAATAACTAGTCTTACCGGACGGAAGCCCAGGAACAGCCACGCGAATCCCCTGTTCACTGCATTAATCTATAGCGCCGACGGCGCACCTGAGGAGCGGCCATGACCACGGCGGACCAGCGCACCGCGGCGCGGACCGAGCGGGACCGGCAGCGGGAGGAGTGGGCGCTCTGCTCGGCGGCCTGGCGCCGCCACCGGCGCGCGTTCACCGACCCGGGCCGCGCCATCACCGAGGGCATGCTGCGGCTCGCCGCGCCCCGCCCCGGCGAACGCGCCCTCGACCTCGCCTCCGGCGTCGGCAACCCCGCCCTCGCCCTGGCCGCGCGCGTCGCCCCCGGCGGGCACGTCCTCGGCCTCGACCTCAGCCCCGAGATGGTCGCCGAGGCGACCGCCGTCGCGGCCGAGGAGGGCGCCCTGAACGTGGAGTTCCGGACCGTCCCGGACGAGGGGACGCTCGGCGTCCCGGACGGGAGCCGCGACCTCGCCACCTGCCGCGCCGGCCTGCAGTACATGCCCGACCGCCCGGCCGCCGTCCGCGCCGTCCACGCCGCGCTCCGGCCCGGCGGGCGGTTCGTCGCGATGACGCTCGGCGCGGCCGAACGCTGCGTGCCGTTCCGGCTGACCAACGGCATCGTGTCCCGCCACGTCCCGCTGCCCGCCGTCGAGCCGGAGACCGGCCCCGGCCCGGTGTCGCTGTCGTCGCTCGACGAGCTGACCGCGCTGCTCGCCGAGGCCGGGTTCACCGGCATCCGCACCGAGGTCTTCGAGGCGCCGATCTTCGAGGCCCCCGACCCGGCGTCCGCGTGGGACCTGTTCACCGAGACGGCCGGGCCGTTCCTCAAGCTCTTCGCGGCGCTGCCGCCCGAGACGCGGAAGGCCATGGACGAGGACGCCGCCCGGGTGTTCGCCGAGGCGTTCCCTGCGGGCCCGGTCCGTCCGACCGGCGAGATCCTCCTCGCCTGCGGGACCAAGCCCCTCTGACCAGCCCCTCCGACCTCACGGCCACACCGGAAAGCCGTCGGCCCCGCCCCCGGATCAGGAGGGGGCGGGGCCGACGACGGTCGGGGTCGGCCGCGGGGCCCGCGGTCAGGTCTTGTGGGCGACGCCGCCGTAGGCCATGACCCGCGCCTTCGGCGAGCCCTCCTCGTCCCCGGTGTCCGGCCGCCACTCGGGCAGGAACACCACGCCCGGGTCGACGACGTCCAGGCCGTCCAGGAACGCCGACACCTCGGCCCGCGAGCGCATGAACGCCTCGCTCTGCCGCTTCTTCGACAGGTCCGTCATCGACCGGACGTGCTCGGGCAGCGCGTCCTCGGTGCCGTGCGACAGCACCAGGGCGCTGCCCGGCGCCATCAGACCGGTGTACCGGTCGACCAGCCCCTGCGGACGCCCCGAGTCCGGCACGTAGTGCAGGACGCCGAGCATCAGCACCGCGACGGGCTCGTCCCAGTCGATCAGCCGCAGCACCTCGGGGTCGGTGAGCAGGCCGTCCGGCTCGCGCAGGTCGCCGAGCACCATGGACGCCGCGTCGTGCCCGGCGAGGATCTCCCGCCCGTACGCGACCGCGGTCGGGTCGTGGTCGGCGTACACGACCCGGCCGTCCGCGCGGACCTCGGCGACGACCTCGTGCACGTTCCCGACCGTCGGGATGCCCGAGCCGATGTCGAGGTACTGGCGGATCCCGGCGCGGGCGCACGCGCGCACCGCCCGCCGCAGGAACGCCCGGTTCAGCCGGGCGACCTCGGGCGCCTCCGGGACGCGCCGCATCATCTGCCGCGCGAACTCGCGGTCGACCGGCAGGTTGTGGTCGCCGCCCAGGTAGAAGTCGTACACCCGGGCGACGCTCGCCCGCTCCGGCTCCCGGGCCGCCTCCGCGACCCCGGGTCCGGCCTCCGGGGAGGTCACCGCGCGGTCCCGTCGAAGAACGCGTCCGCGGTGTGCTGGTCGGCGCACAGGTGCGTGCCGTTGACGATCTTGCCGTCGGCGAACCGCCACAGCACCGCGTACTCCATCTCGAAGTCGCTGCCCGGCGCGGTGCAGTAGGTGCGCTGCGCCTCGACGAGGAAGTCGTCGTTGACGCCGGTCACGTACGTGTCGGCCCGCATCCGGAACTCGCCGATCCGGTCGAACAGCGCGATCACCTCGGGCAGGCCCCGGGTGACGCCGCTGACCGTGCTGTGACCGGGGAAGTTCCAGGTGACGTCCTCGGCCACGACATCGCGCAGCGCGTCCATGTCGCGCTTGCCGTAGGCGTCGAAGAAACGGTGGATGATCTCCTCGTTGGCGTGCGGCATGGGGCGCCTCCTCCTGGTTCGGTGGGTTCCGGCTCAGCGCTCGCGGTTGTAGAGGTAGACGGTCAGCGGCCCGAAGACCGCGATCAGGACGGCGTCCGCCAGGAACGCCGTGAAGATGTGCCACCCGGTGACGTCCCCGGCCATCAGCCCGCGGACGGCCGTGACCGTGCGGGTCACCGGATTGATGTTGATGAGGGCCTGGAGCCAGCCCGGCATGCTGTGCGTGGCGACGAAGATGTTGCTGGCGAACAGCAGCGGGAACACGCCGATCCCGCTCAGCGTCATGATGGTCTGCGGCTTGTCGACGACCAGGCCGAGCGCGGTCCACACCCAGGCCAGGCTGAACGCGAACACCTGCACCATCGCCAGCGCCGCCAGGACGCCGAGGAGCCCGCCGTGCGGCCGGTACCCGAGCAGCAGCCCGAGCAGCACCGCGACCACCGACGCCATCAGGTAGCGGACGACGTCGCTGAGCAGCTCGCCGACCAGCATCGCGGGCCGCCAGATCGGCATGGACCGGAACCGGTCGTCGATGCCGGTGGACACCGCGACGTTCAGCGCGACCCCGGTGTTCATGCTGATCATCACCACGGTCAGCACGACCACGCCGGGCAGCAGGAACTGCAGGTACCTGTCGGTCGACCCGGCGATCGCGCCGCCGAACAGGAAGGTGAACACCAGCGTCACCATGACCGGGAACAGCACGGCGTCGAACACCTGCTGCGGGTCGCGCCGGATCTTGAACAGCGCGCGCTGGCAGAAGATCAGGCACATCGCCGCCGCGCCCGGCCGCGCCGGGCGCGTCTCGCCGGTGCGCAGCGCGGCGCGGACGGCCGCGTCGAGCTCGTCGCCGTCGAGGGTGAGCGCGGAGGCCGCGCCGCCGGTGCCGGGTTCGCTCATGATCCGTCCTGTCCGTCCCGTCCGCCCTGGGAGCCCGCCGCGTGGCCCTTCTTGCCGGCCTTGCCGCGGGTCTCGGCGTGGTGGCCGGTGAGGGCGAGGAACACCTCGTCCAGGCTCGGCCGTTCGAAGGTGAAGTCCGCGAGGGCGACGCCCTCGCGGGTGAGTTCGGCCAGCGCGCGCGTGGCGCGCTCGACGCCCTTGCCGTCGCCGCCGTCGGTCACGCGGATGGTCAGCGCGGCCGGATCGCCGCCGGGTGACCCGGCGGTCTCGCCCGCCTGCTCCGCCGTCCCCGCCGTCTCCTGCGCGGACTCGCCGCCGGGGGAGCGGCCGCGGGACGCGCGGGCGGTGAGCTCCCCGTCCGGGCCGAGCTCGCGCTCCAGCACCCGGACGGCCGTCTCGCGCTGCTCCGGGTCGCGCAGCCGGACGCGCAGCGCGTTCGCCCCGACCGACGCCTTGAGCTCGTCGGACGTCCCGTCGGCGATGATCCGGCCGCGGTCGATGACCGCGATGCGGTCGGCGAGCCGGTCGGCCTCCTCCAGGTACTGGGTGGTGAGGACGACCGTGGTGCCGGTGTCGACGATCGCGCGGACGACGGCCCAGACGCGGCTGCGGCTCACCGGGTCCAGCCCGGTGGTCGGCTCGTCGAGGAACAGCACGTCCGGCCGGACGACCAGGCTCGCGGCGACGTCGAGGCGCCGGCGCAGGCCGCCGGAGAAGTTCTTGACCAGCACGTCCGCCTGCTCCTCGAGGCCGAACGCGGTGAGCAGCTCGGCGGAGCGGTCGCGGGCCTGCGCGGGCCGGTAGCCGAGCAGCCGGGCCAGCACGAACAGGTTGTCGGAGCCGCTGAGGTCCTCGTCGACGGACGCGAACTGGCCGGTGAGGCTCACCTTCGACCGGACGGTCGCGGCCTCGCGCACCACGTCGTGCCCGCACACCCGGGCGGTGCCGGAGTCGGGGTGCAGCAGCGTCGCCAGGACACGGATCGTGGTCGTCTTGCCCGCGCCGTTCGGGCCGAGGAAGCCCTGGACGGTGCCGGGCCGGACGGCGAGGTCGACGCCGTCCACCGCGCGGGTCTCGCCGAAGGTCTTGACGAGGCCCGACGTCTCGATGGCCAGGTCGGATGCGGGGGCCAAGACGTCCTCCAGGCGGCGGGGTCGGCGGCGGCCGGGCGGGCCGGTCCGGTGAAGCGGTCGGTCTGCGGGCAGGGCCCTGACTATGCCAAACCATAGTGGGCCCGGTCACTCTCCGGCACGGTAACACCCGGCTGTGTCCTGGTGAAGCGCAAGATTGACTTGATTTTGTAGTAGCGTTACTGTCGCTCTGCGTTCATAGTCGTCCCGGGACCCCAGGAAGGGGCGCAGGATGCGCGTCCTGTTCGCCGCCACCCCGCCGATCAGCAAGGTGTTCGCGCTCGCGCCACTCGCCTGGGCGTTCCGCGCCGCGGGCCATGAGACCCTGCTGACCTACTCCGAGCAGACCGCCCTCGCCGCCGAGACCGGCCTCCAGGTCGTGGACGCCGCGCCCGGAACCTCCGGCAACGAGATCCTGGCCGAGCTGTTCGCCGCGCGGCCGGAGCTGGTCGAGCGCTGGATCGAGCCGCTCGGCGACGACCCGGCCAAGCTCGCGCCCGGCGTCGCCGCCCTGAACCGCCCGTTCCTGTCCACCGCGGTCGAGCTCGCCGACGTGTGGCGGCCCGACCTGGTGGTGTTCGAGCAGTCCGCGCCGTACGGGCTGGTCGCCGCCGCGCGCGCCCGGGTGCCCGCCGTCCAGCGCAACCTCGGCACGATCCGCACCGCCGGGGTGCACGACGCGGTGCTGGCGCTCCTCGCCGGCGACCTGGCGCGGCTCGGCGTCACCGAGGTGCCGTCCCGGCCCGCGATGACCCTGGAGTTCGTCCCGCCGGGCATGCTGCCGTTCCCGGCGCCCGAGGGCGAGTTCATGCGGTACGTCCCCTACAGCGGCGGCGCGGGGATGGCGCGGCTGCCCGCGCCCGGCGACCGGCCGCGCGTGGTGATCACGCTCGGCAGCGTCCGCCCCGACATGCACGGGCTCGGCCCGCTGGAGGCGACCGTCACGGCGGCCGCCGAGGTGGACGCCGAGTTCCTCCTGGCGCTCGGCGACGCCGACCCGGCCCCGCTCGGCGCGCTGCCGCCCAACGTCCGCCCGATCGGCTGGACGCCGATGGACCTGCTGCTCCCGACCTGCGCGGGCGTCGTCCACCACGGCGGCGGCGGGACGTCGCTGGCGGCGATCTGCGCGGGCGTGCCGCAGCTGGTCGCGCTCGACCCCCGCTACCTGGGCCACAAGACGCTCGCGCCCGCCGTCGAGCGGGGCGGCGTCGGCCTGGTCGCGCTCCAGGACGAGGTCACCCCGGGCCTGCTGCGGACGCTGCTCGCGGACGAGGCGATCCGGAAGGCGACCGACCAGGTGCGCGCCGAGATGGAGACGCTTCCGTCACCGGCGGCCATGGTTCCGCGTCTGGCGAACCTCGTCGCCGCGTCCTGACGACTCCGGGAGGGCCCGTGGACGACCGGCGACCGCTGCGGATCGGGGTGCTCGGCTGCGCCTCCATCGCCGAACGCCAGATCCTGCCCGCGCTCGCGCGCATGCCGGAGGCGAGGGTGACGGCGGTCGCGAGCCGGTCCGCCGCCCGCGCGCACGAGTTCGCCGCCCGGTTCGGCGGCACCCCCGTGCACGGGTACGAGCGGCTGCTCGAACGCGGCGACGTGGACGCCGTGTACATCCCGCTGCCCGCCGCCCTGCACGCGGAATGGACGGAGCGGGCGCTGCGCGGCGGCAGGCACGTGCTGGTGGAGAAGCCCCTGACGACCGGTCGCGAGGAGACCGCCCGGCTGGCGGCGCTCGCCCGGTCGCTCGGGCTGCGGCTGATGGAGAACCGCATGTTCGCCCATCATCCGCAGCACACCCGGGTCCGCGAGCTGATCGCGAACGGCGCGGTCGGGAAGCTGCGGACGCTGTCGGCCGCGCTGGCGTTCCCGCCGCGCCCGCCGGACGACATCCGCTACGACCCGGCGCTCGGCGGCGGCGCGCTGCTGGACGTCGGCTACTACCCCGTCCAGGCCGCGATGATGCTGCTGCCGGGTTCGCTGACGGTCGCCGGGGCCGTGCTGCACCACGACACGGGCGCGGGCGTCGACACCGGCGGGGACGTCCTGCTGCGCGGCGAGGGCGACGTCGCGGCGCACCTGACGTTCGGGTTCCGGCACGCCTACCGGTCGCGGTACGAGGTGTGGGGGAGCCGGGGGCGGATCATCCTGGATCGCGCGTTCACCCCGCCCTCGACCTGGCAGCCCGTCCTCCACCTCGAACAGCAGGACCGCGAGGAGCGGCTGGCGCTGAGCCCCGCGAACCACTACCAGGCGGCCCTGGAGTGCTTCGTGCGGGCCGTCCGCGACGACGGCGCGGAGCGCGCGGCGCTCGAGACCGCGCTGGACGACGCGGTGCGCTGCGCGTCGCTCCTCGACGCCGTCCGCGCGGCCGCGAGCGCCTACGCGCCCTGACGGCCACGATCACGCACGGCCACCGTCATGGACGGCCGCTGTCACGCGGGGTCGGCGAGCGGGCCCGCGACCTCGGTGATCGTGCCGCCGGGCAGCCACGGTCCGCCGTCGCCGTGGTCGTGCCCGATCGGCCCGGGGACCTGGACGGTCGACGCCGCGTACAGCCGGACCACCCCCGCGGGCCGGACGCGCAGCGCCGCCAGCCACGCGGTGTAACCCGTCCCGGTCGGCGACTGGCCCGGGTAGCCGTGTTCGAGCGCGGCCTCGTAGCGCTGCGGCATCGGGTCCTCCGGCGTGAAGCGCAGCGGGACGAGCTGCCCCGCCGGGACGGTCAGCAGCGGCGACGCGAGCAGCCACGGCGCGAGGTAGCTGCCCTGGGACGGCGCGCGCCCGCGCGCGATGTCCCACAGCCGCGTGTACGCGGCCGCCCAGCCGGACACGAGGAACGTCGGCCGGTCGCCGCGCGGCCGCGCCGCCACGGTCATGCGTTCCGCCCGCGCCGCGTCCCGGACGACCCGGAGCGCGGCCTGCGACC
>NZ_RFFG01000176.1 GCF_003696215.1 Actinomadura harenae
GCGCGCCAGCGCCGCGGCGACCGCGCGGGCCGCGGCGGCGTGCCCGTCCGGGTCGCGGGCGGCGAACGCCAGGTCGTCCATCTCGCGTTGCAGCACCCGGATCCCGAGCCGCTCGGCGAACGGGACGAGCAGCTCGTGCGAGGCCGTGGCGATCCGGATCCGCTTCTCCGGCGAGTGGAAGCCGAGCGTGCGCAGGTTGTGCAGCCGGTCCGCCAGCTTGATCACCAGGACCCGCAGGTCCGCGGCGGCGGCCAGCACGATCTTGCGGAACGTCTCGGCCTCGGCCCGCGCGCCCCAGCGCTCGCCGTCCAGCTTGGTCACCCCGTCCACCAGGACGGCCACCTCGTCGCCGAACTCGGCGCGCAGCTCGCCCAGCGTGTACGGCGTGTCCTCGACGGTGTCGTGCAGCAGCGCGGCGACGAGCGTCGCGGTGTCCATGCCCATCCCGGCGAGGATGGTCGCGACCGCGAGCGGATGGGTGATGTAGGGGGCGCCGGACTTGCGCAGCTGCCCGCGGTGCAGCCGCTCGGCGACGAGGTAGCCGCGGACGATCTCGCGTTCGTCCCGGCCGGGGCAGACCGACCGGTACTGCGCGAGCAGTGGCGCGAGCGCCGGATCGCAGGGGCCGACGGTCACGCGGCCGGCCCCGGGCGCGTGCTTCTCCGCGGCGCGCGGCGGACGCGTGCGCGCGCCGGATGTGTGCTGGTGGGGCGTGCTCTCCCGCACGCCGCGGACTCTCATCGTCCACCCGCCTGACACCGGCCCGTGGCGTGGATGCTACGGGGTGTAACTGGCATTATGCGCGAAGTGTCAGCCCGCGCGCGAGAGGGCCCGGGCCGGGGGGCGGGCGCGTCGCGGCGGGTCGGGGCGGGCTCGTCGCCGGGGCGCCCTTCGTTCGTCCCGGCCGTGAATCATTGTCGAATGGGCGCGGGCCGTCAGGAGTGATTCACGCGGTGCCGCGCCGGACGGACGCCGATCTCGCCCGCGTCCGGTCGTCATGACCTTTCGCCCGGTGGGGAGAGTCGGTCAATATTTTGCCGTCGTCCGGGCTCGGCGGTGGGGTTCCGGGGGAGTGGCGGGGCCCTGTTCGGCGGGCCGCACGGAGGCTCGGAGCCGTGATCACCTGAGGTCGGAGGGTGGTCCGGTGCCGTGGGACTCTCGCGAATAAGGGCGGCCGTGAATTTCTGACCCGAAGGCAATTCATAAGCCCTACGTGAACCTTTCTCGCGTGTGCGGGCCGTGGTTAGCGGCCGGGTCCCGGGAGCCGATGCGCCGTCCGTCAATGGCGTCCCGGACGGTTTCGTGGACGGTGTGAGGGTGCCCGCATCCGGCCACCGGTGGACGCGCCGGGCGGGCAGGTGCCCGTTCCGCCGGGGTCCGGGTTTGGTTTCCGTCAAGAGATGGTCCAGAGACCCTCTGGAGTCCGCGTGAGGGCCGGACGGGGTGTGTCGCCCACGGTGGTCGCATGCTCGCCGACCGTAGTGTTGCGGCTCATCGCGGTCCCCTCCTGCGGAAGGGCGCGCCGCGGTCGCGGAAGGCGCGCCGAAGGGCGCGCCGCGGTGCGCGACGGATGTGACGGCCAGGGTTGTTCGAGCCGTGCCGGCCTCCAGGGTCGGGCCGGGCACGGAACGGCGGGGGGCAGTGCATGACGGCTGAGGTGGATCCGGGCGGCGTGTTCGGGCGGGGGACGGGAGACCGGTCCCGCCGGCCGGAGGTGGAGGTCGTCGG
Organism: Actinomadura harenae; assembly: GCF_003696215.1. GTDB lineage: Bacteria > Actinomycetota > Actinomycetes > Streptosporangiales > Streptosporangiaceae > Spirillospora > Spirillospora harenae. The sequence continues at coordinate 1,729 of NZ_RFFG01000176.1, forward strand.
GGTCGGCCCGTTCGGGCGTCCCGCGCCCCACCTGGCCGCCGCGGTCTGCCGGGCCGGGGGCCTCGGCGTGCTCGACCTCGGCACCGACCGGGCCGCCGCGCTGGCCGCGCTCGCCGACCTGACCCGCTGGTGGCGGGGCGAGTTCGGGATCCGGGTCCAGGCCGGATGCGGGGTCCGCCCCGACGAACTGCCCGGCAACGCCCGGACCGTCCTGCTCGACCACGTCTCCCTCGACGACACCATCGCGTACGCGCGCGGGCGCAGGCTCCTCGTGGAGGTCGTCGACGGCGCCGAGGCGTCCGACGCGCGCGCCGCGGGCGCCGACGGCCTGATCGCGCGCGGCTGCGAGGCGGGCGGGCGGATCGGCGACCCGACCACGTTCGTCCTGCTCCAGGAGCTGCTCGGGTCCCCGGAGATCACCGTTCCGGTGCTCGCCGCGGGCGGGATCGGCCCGCACACGGCCGCCGCCGCGGTCGCGGGCGGCGCGGCGGGCGTCGTCCTGGACGTCCAGCTCGCCCTGGTCCGCGAGTGCGAGCTGCCCCGCGACGTCGCCGACGCGCTGCGCGCCATGGACGGCAGCGAGACCCGCGTGACCGGCGGCCACCGCATCTACACCCGCCCCGACCTGCCCGACTTCGACCTGTCCGGGCTCGGCCCGGCCGAGGCGAACGCGCTGCTCGGCGCGTCCGGGCTGCACGTCAAGGCGCTGCCGGTCGGCCAGGACGGATTCCTCGCCGCCGCGCTCGGCGACCGGTACCGGACCGCCGGCGGCGTGGTCCAGGCCGTCCGGGAGCAGGTCGGGGCGCATCTGCGCGCCGCGCTCTCGGCCCGCCCGCTCGCGCCCCGCGACAACCCGCCCGGCGCGCCGATCAGCCGCGACTACCCGGTCGTCCAGGGGCCGATGACGCGGGTCAGCGACCGGTCCGCGTTCGCCGCCGCGATCGCGCAGGACGGCGGCCTGCCGTTCCTCGCGCTCGCGCTGATGGGCGGGGACGAGGTGCGCGACCTGCTCGCCGACACCGCCGACCGGCTCGGCGGACGGCCCTGGGGCGTCGGCGTCCTCGGGTTCGCGCCGCCGGAACTGCGGGAGGCGCAGATCGAGGCCGTCCTCGCCGCGCGGCCGCCGTACGCGCTCATCGCGGGCGGGCGCCCGGCGCAGGCGGCGCCGCTGGAGGACGCCGGGATCTCCACCTACCTGCACGTCCCGTCGCCCGGCCTGCTGGAGCGGTTCCTCGGCGAGGGCGCGCGCAAGTTCGTCTTCGAGGGCCTGGAATGCGGCGGGCACGTCGGCCCGCGCGCGAGCTTCCCGCTGTGGGAGGCGCAGGTCCAGCGGCTGATCGAGTTCGCCGACCGGCATCCGGGCTCGGCGGGCGCGATGTCGGCGCTGTTCGCGGGGGGCGTCCACGACGAGCGGTCCGCCGCGATGGTCGCCGCGCTCGCGGGCCCGCTCGCCGAGCGCGGCGCGGACGTCCGCGTCCTCATGGGCACCGCGTACCTGTTCACCTACGAGGCCGTCGCGGCCGGGGCGATCATGCCCGGCTTCCAGAGGACCGCCGTCGAGTGCGCCGGGACGACCCTCCTGGAGACCTCGCCGGGCCACGCCACGCGCTGCGCCCGCACCCCCTACGCCGACGCGTTCGAGCAGGCCAGGCAGGGTCTGGAGAACGCCGGGACGTCCCGCCGGCGGATGTGGGAGCAGCTGGAGGAGCTGAACCTCGGCCGGCTCCGGATCGCGGCCAAGGGCCTGCGCCGCGGCCCGGACGGCGGCGCGCTGGAGAGCGCGTCCGGCGACGAGCAGGCCCGCGAGGGCATGTACATGATCGGGCAGGTCGCGGCGCTGCGGTCGGCGACGACCAGCATCACCGGGCTGCACGAGCAGGTCACCTCGGGCGCGCTGCGGTTCCTGGAGTCCCGTGCCGCCGCGCTCGGGGTGACCGCCCCCGGCGAGGACGCGGCCGGCGCGGGGGCCGCGCCGCTGGACGTCGCGATCGTCGGCATCGGCTGCGTGTTCCCCGAGGCCCCCGACGCGGGCGAGTACTGGGCGAACATCGTGCGCGGCGTGGACGCCGTGACCGAGGTCCCGGTCGAACGCTGGGACCCGGACGTCTTCTACGACCCGGAGAGCGGGGACGGCGAGAAGAGCCCGTCCAAGTGGGGTGGGTTCATCCCGGACGTCCCGTTCGACGCCTTCGCCTACGGCCTCCCGCCGAACTCCCTCGGCAGCGTCGAGCCGGTGCAGCTGCTCGCCCTGGAGGTCGCCTCGCGCGCGCTGCGCGACGCGGGCTACGACGAGCGCCCGTTCGACCGGTCCCGCACCGCCGTGGTCTTCGGCGCGGAGGCCGGGGCGGAACTCGGCACCGCCTACTCCGCCCGCGCGATCCTGCCGAAGTACTACGGCGAGGTCCCGCCCGGCCTGGAGGAGCAGCTCCCGAGGCTCACCGAGGACTCGGTGCCCGGCGTCCTCTCCAACGTGATCGCCGGGCGGATCGCCAACCGGCTCGACCTCGGCGGCGCGAACTACACCGTGGACGCCGCGTGCGCCGCGTCCCTCGTCGCCCTCGACGCCGCCTGCAAGGAGCTGGCGACCGGCGCGGCCGACATGGCGCTGTGCGGTGGCGCCGACCTGCACAACGGCATCTACAACTACCTGATGTTCTCGTCGGTCCACGCGCTCTCCCGGAAGGGACGCTGCGCCACGTTCGACGCGTCCGCCGACGGGATCGCGCTCGGCGAGGGCGTCGCGTGCGTGGTGCTGAAGCGGCTCGCGGACGCCGAACGCGACGGGGACCGGATCTACGCGGTGGTCAAGTCCGTCGCCGGGTCGTCCGACGGACGCTCGCAGGGGCTCGCCGCGCCGTCCGTCCCGGGGCAGCGTCGCGCGCTCGACCGCGCCTACGAGCGCGCCGGGATCGACCCCGCGCGGGTCGGGCTCGTCGAGGCGCACGGCACCGGCACCGAGGTCGGCGACCGGACGGAGCTGACCACCCTCACCGAGACGTTCACCGAGGCCGGGACCGCGCCGGGCGGTGTCACGCTCGGCTCGGTCAAGTCCCAGATCGGGCACACCAAGTGCGCCGCCGGGCTCGCCGGGCTGATCAAGACCGCGTACGCGCTGCACGCGGGCGTCCTGCCCGGCACGCTGCACCTGGACGAGCCGAACCGGGCGTGGGGCGGGCCCTCCAGCCCGTTCGCGTTCGGCCGGACGGCGCGTCCGTGGGCCGCCCCGCCGGGCGAGCGGTTCGCCGGCCTGTCCGGGTTCGGGTTCGGCGGGTCCAACTTCCACGCCGTCCTCGCCGGGTACGACGGCGCGCCCGAACCGGTCTCCGGGCTGGCCGCCTGGCCCGCCGAGCTCCTGCTCGTCCGGGGCGCCGACCGGGACGCCGCGCGCGCCGAGATCGACCGGCTCGCCACCCTGGCGGACGTGCCGGGCGCCCGCCTCCGCGACCTGGCCCGCACCCTCGCCGAGCCGAACCCGGCCCGCGTGCAGGTCGCGATCGTCGCGTCCGGCCTGGACGACCTGCGCGCCAAGCTCGACGTCGCGCGCGGGTTCGCGTCCGCGCCGGGCGTGGCCGTCGCGCCCGCGAAGGCGGGGGAGACCGGCAAGGTCGCGTTCCTCTACCCGGGCCAGGGCAGCCAGCGGCCGAACATGCTCGCCGACCTGTTCGTCGCGTTCCCCCGGCTCCAGCGCCTGCTGCGCCTCGCGGGCGGACGGTACGCCCCGGTGATGTTCCCGCCCGCCGCGTTCACCCCCGACGACGAGCGCGCCCAGCACGACGCGATCACCGACACCCGCGCCGCGCAGCCCGCGCTCGGCATCGCGGGCCTCGCCGTGCACCGGCTGCTGACCGAGCTGGGCGTCCGGCCCGACCTGGCCGCCGGGCACAGCTACGGCGAGCTCGTCGCGCTGGCCGCCGCGGGCGTCTACGGCGAGGACGACCTGGTCGAGCTGTCCGCGGCGCGCGCCGAGGCGATCCTCGCCGCCGCCGTCACCCACGGCGACGACCCGGGCTCGATGGTCGCCTGCGCCGGGACCCTGGACGAGGTCCGGGCGGCCATGGCGGGCATCTCCCAGCTGGTCATCGCCAACCACAACGCGCCCCGCCAGGTCGTGATCTCCGGGTCGACGCCCGCGCTCGACCAGGCCCTCCGGGCGCTGTCGGCGCGCCGGATCGCCGCGACGCGGATCCCGGTCGCGGCCGCCTTCCACAGCCCGCTCGTCGGCGGCGCCGCGGCGGCGCTGCGCGCCGAGCTGTCCCGCCGGGACCTGCGCTCGCCCGCGTTCCCGGTCTGGTCCAACACCACCGCCGCGCCCTACGACTCCGAGCCCGCCGAACTGCGCGCCACGCTCGCCGGGCAGGTCGCCGCGCCGGTCCGGTTCGTCGAGCAGGTCGAGGCGATGTACGAGGCGGGCGCGCGGGTGTTCGTCGAGGCGGGCCCCGGCCGGGTCCTGACCCGGCTGGTCGGGGAGATCCTCGGCGACCGCCCGCACACCGCCGTGGCCTGCGACGCCCCCGGCGGGGACGGCGTCGGACGGCTCCTGCACGCCCTCGCCGAGCTGGCCGTCGCGGGCGTCCCGGTCGACGCGGGCGCGCTGTTCGCCGGGCGCGACGCCCGTGTCCTGTCGGCCGCGCACCCGCCCGCGGTGCCCGGCTGGATCGTCAACGGCCATCTCGTCCGGACCGCTGACGGCGCCTATCTCACGAACTCGCTGCGACCCGCCGAGCGGGTCGCGCTCCCCTCCTCGGGAGGCTCCATGCCCACCTCCGACATGCCCACCTCCGACAAGCCCGACGACGCCCTCACCGCGGCCGCCTCGACCAGCGCCGCGACCAGCGCCGCGGGCGGCGTTCCGGCCCAGGACCCGCTGCACACCGCCGTCCTGGAGTACCTGCGCACGAGCCGCGAGCTGGTCGCCGCGCAGCGGGACGTCGTCCTCGGCCTGCTCAACAAGAACGCGTCGCCGCCCGTGCCGGGCGGGGTGCCGTCCGCGCCCGTGCCCCCGGTGCCCTCGCCCCGGCCGGTGACGTCGGGGCACGCCGTCCCGCAGTCGCCGTCCGCGTCGCCGCCGGTCCTCCCGTCGCCGCCGGTTCCCGCGCAGGGGGCGGTTCCGTCCGTCCGGACGCCGCCGGACGAGCTCCCGGCGGAGCGGCCCGAGCCGCCGGCGCCCGGCCCGGACGAGATCCGCGCCGCCGTCCTGTCGGTGATCGCCGCCAAGACGGGCTACCCGGAGGCGATGCTCGGCGTGGACCTCGACCTCGAGGCGGACCTGTCCATCGACTCCATCAAGCGCACCGAGATCATGGGCGAGCTGGCCGACCGGGTCGGCTTCGCCGGGACCGCCGCACGGCTGGACGAGGCCGTCCTCGAGCGGCTCACCCGCATCACGACCATCGGCGGGATCGTCACGTGGATCGGCGACCGCCTCGGCGCGTCCGCGGGCGAGCCCGCTTCGCGGCGGGAGACCGCGGCCGCCGGGGACGACGCGCCGCCGACCGTGGAGCCCGCGGAGCCCGCCGAGGCCCCGGCGGCGCCCGTGGTGGCCCCGGTCCGGCAGGTCGTCCGGCTGGAGGGGCTTCCGCCGCTGCCCGCCGCCGAGGTCCTGCCCGGACGGTTCGACGGGTGCGCGTTCGTGATCGTCGACGACGGCTGCGGCATCGCCCTCGAACTCGCCGACCTGCTGGAACAGCAGGGCGCGCAGGTCCGGACGCCGCTGGACGCGGGCGACGCGTGCGACGGCCTGATCCATCTCGCCGCGCTCCGCCCGGGAGGCGGGCCGGTCCTGCCCGCCGCGTACGCCGGGATCCGCGAGACGCTGCTGTCCGGGCCGCGCTGGCTGCTCCTCGGCACCGGCGCGGGCGGCGCGTTCGGCCGCGGCTTCGACGGCGGCGTCGGCGACCCGACCCCGGGCGCGGGCCTGCGCGGCCTCGCCCGGACGCTCGCCAAGGAGTTCCCCGAGACGCTCGTCCGGGCCGTGGACGTCGACACCAAGGACAGCCCGCGCGCGATCGCCCTGCGCCTGCTGGCCGAGCTGCTCGCGCCCGGACGTCCCGTGGAGGTCGGGTACGACGGCGACGTCCGGCAGACGATGGTGCTGGTCCGGGAGGAGCTCCCGGCCGCGTCCGCCGCGACCGGGCCGGACCTCGGGCCGGACGGCGTCGTCCTGCTCACCGGCGGCGCGCGGGGCATCACCGCGCGGGTCGCGCTGGAGCTCGCGCGGACGACGGGCTGCCGGATCGGGCTCATGGGCCGGACGCCGGAGCCGGGCGCCGAGGATCCCGCGCTGGCGGGCGCGCCGGACCAGGCCGCCCTGCGCCGCGCGCTGGTCGCGCAGGGCGGGCGGACACCGGCGGAGATCGAGGCGCGGATCCGGGGCGTCCTCGCGGAGCGGGAGATCCGCGCGACCCTCGCGGCGCTGCGCGAGCACGCGGCCGAGGTCCGCTACCACGCGGCGGACGTGCGCGACCCGCAGGCCGTCCGCGCCGTCGTCGAGGACGCCTACCGCCGCTACGGGCGGCTCGACGGCGTCGTCCACGGCGCGGGGCTGGTGGAGGACCGGCTCGTCCGCGACAAGACGCCCGAGTCGTTCGGCCGGGTGTTCGGGACGAAGCTGTCCGGGGCGTCCGCGCTCGTCGCCGCCGTCCGGTCCGACCTGCGGTTCTTCGTGGTGTTCGGCAGCGTCTCGGGCGTGTACGGGAACCGCGGGCAGGCCGACTACGCCGCCGCCAACGACGCGTGCGACACCCTCGCCCGGGTGTGGCGGACGCGGCTGCGCGGCCGGGTCCTGGTCGCCGACTGGGGGCCGTGGGCCGGGGGCGGCATGGTGTCGCCGGAGATCGCCCGCGAGTACGCCCGGCGCGGCGTCGCGCTCGTCGACCCGGACGCCGCCGTCGCCGCGCTCCTGCGCGAGATCGCCGCCGGGGACGAGACGCAGGTCGTCCTCTCCGGCACCGTCGCCGACCCCGCCGGCATCGCCGAGGACCCCGCCGGTACCGCCGGTACCGCTGGAACCGCTGGAACCGCCGCGGACCCTACCGGGGCCGCCGGAGCGACCTCGTGACGACTCCCGCGACCGGCCCGGCCACCGGACCCGCCCCCGGCCTCGTGACAGGCCGGGGCTCCGGCGCGGCGGGCGGCGGGCCGATCGCCGTCGTCGGCCTCGGGGCGGTCTACCCCGGCGCGGGCTCGGCGGCGGAGCTGTGGGCGAACATCCGGGCGGGCGTGGACGCGATCACCGACGTCCCGCCGCACCGCTGGGACCCGGCCGTCCACCACGACCCGTCCGCCGGTGACGGGCCGCCGCGCGCCGGGCGGTTCGCCTGCCGCCGCGGGGGCTTCGTCGACGACCTCGCCACCGCCGACCCGGCCCGGTTCGGGATCCCGCCGTCCGCGGTGGCCGGGATCGAACCGGATCAGTTGCTCGCGCTGCGCACCGCCGCCGAGGCGATCGCGGACGCGGGCGGCGACGAGCGGCTGCCGGACCGGGACCGGATCGGCGTGGTGCTCGGCCGCGGCGGCCACATCGGCCCGGCGCTCGCCCGGTACGACCAGCGGATCACGGCGTTCCAGCAGGTCGCGGCGATCCTGACCGAGCTGCTCCCGGACCTGCCCGCCGCCCGGCTCGAGCAGATCCGGGACGCCTTCCACGCCCGGCTCGGCCCCGAGTCCCCGGACGCCCCCGCCGGTGTCCTGCCGAACCTCGCGGCGTCCCGCGTCGCGAACCGCTTCGACCTGCGCGGCCCGGCCTACACGCTCGACGCCGCCTGCGCGTCGTCGCTGATCGCGGTCGAGCACGCCGTGCGGGCCCTGCGCTCGGGGCAGTGCGACGCGATGCTCGCCGGAGCCGTCCACCACTCCCACCACGTCACGCTCTGGAGCGTGCTCAGCGGCCTGCGGGCGCTGTCGCCGACCGGGATGATCCGCCCCCTGGACCGCGCCGCCGACGGCACGCTCTTGTCGGAGGGCACCGGCATGGCGCTGCTGAAGCGCCTCCCGGACGCGCTGCGCGCCGGAGACAAGATCTACGCGGTGATCCGCGGGGTCGGGTCGTCCAGCGACGGACGCGCGTCCGGCCTGCTCAGCCCCCTGGTGGACGGCCAGGTCCTGGCGCTCGAACGCGCCTGGGCGGACGCCGGGCTCGACCCGATCGCGCCGGACGCGGCGGGCCTGGTCGAGGCGCACGGCACCGGCACCCCGGCCGAGGACGCGGCCGAGCTCGCCGCGCTGCTCCGCGTGTTCGGCGACCGGGGGAGCCCGCTGCGCGTCGGCACGGTCAAGTCGATGATCGGGCACGCGATGCCCGCCGCCGGGATGGCCGGGCTGATCAAGGCCGCGTGCGCGCTGCACGACGCCGTCCTGCCGCCGACGCTGCACGTCACCGAGCCGCACCAGGCCATGACCGGGACGCGGCTGACGCCCGTCCGTGAGACCGCCGGATGGGAGCGTCCGGCGCACGCGCCGCGCCGCGCCGTCGTCAACGCCTTCGGCCTCGGCGGGACGAACGCCCACGTCGTCCTGGAGGAGGCCCCGGCGGTGTCGAAGGCGCACCTCGGGCCGCTGCGGCTGCGCGCCGGCGGCGCGGACGGCGAGCGTGTCCTGCGCCTGGCCGCCCGCACGCCCGCCGAGCTCGCCGACCTGCTGCGCGTCCCCGACGACGAGCTGCTCGGCCAGTGCGACCGCGAACCCGCCGACCTGCCCTGCCGCCTCGCGATCGTCGCCCCCGACACCCGCGGGTTCACCCTCGCCCGCGCCGTCGCCGAACGCGGCACCCCCTGGCGCGGACGCGGCGACATCTGGTTCACCCCGCGCCCGCTGCTCGCCGCCGGCGGACGCCTGGCGTTCCTGTTCCCCGGCTTCGAGCCGTCCTTCGAGCCGCGCGTGGACGACGTCGCCGACCACTTCGGCCTCGACCGTCCCGCCCTCACCGGACGCACCGACCTGATCGGCCACGCCGCCGACGTCATGGCGGTCGGGTGGCTGCTGGCCCGGGCGCTCGCCGAGACCGGCGTCCGCCCCGACGTCGCCGCGGGCCACAGCCTCGGCGAGTGGACCGCGATGCTCGTCTCCGGCATGTACCGGCCGGACGCCATGGACACCTTCGTCGGCGCCCTCGACCCCGGCGGCCTGCGCGTCCCGGACGTCGCCTACGGGGCGCTCGGCTGCGGCGCCGACCGGGCCCTGGAGGTCCTCGGCACCCGCGCGGACGTGGTGGTCAGCCACGACAACTGCCCGCACCAGTCGGTCGTCTGCGGCGATCCCGGGGCCGTCCGGGAGATCCTGCGGCGGCTCGCGTCCGAGGGCGTGCTGGGACAGGAGCTGCCGTTCCGCACCGGCTTCCACACGCCGATGGCCGCGCCCCTGCTGGAGCAGCTGCGGCCCGCGTTCCGCGCGCTGACCCTGCACCCGGCGGAGATCCCGCTCTGGTCGGCGACGACCGTCGCGCCCTTCCCCCGGGACGAGGACGAGATCCGCGACCTCGTCCTGCGGCACCTGCTGGAACCGGTCCGGTTCAGCGAGCTCGTCGAGGAGCTGCACGGCGCGGGCGTGCGCGCGTTCGTGCAGGTCGGACCGGGCAGCATCACCGGATTCGTGGGCGACCGGCTCGGCGACCGCGAGCACCTGGCGATGGCCGTGAACGTGCCGCAGCGGTCCGGCATGGCGCAGCTGCGGCGCGTCGCCGCCGCGCTGTGGGCCGAGGGGCACGGCGCGGGCCCGTCCGCCGCGCCGCCCGTCGTGCCGTCCGGGCCG
>NZ_RFFG01000177.1 GCF_003696215.1 Actinomadura harenae
CCCGAACCCGGTAGTTAAGCCCCTCAGCGCCGATGGTACTGCATGGGAGACTGTGTGGGAGAGTAGGACGCCGCCGGACTTATATTGGGTGGGGCCCGCCACATTGTGGCGGGCCCCACTCCTTTTTGTTTGCGTGTGTGTTGGGGGAGGCCCCGCCATTTTCGTGGCGGGGCCTTTTTGTGTTTGTGGGGTTCTCAGGTGGTGGGGGTGAGGGTGAAGACGGTCTCGGCGCGGTCGCGTTTGGTGGTCATGAGCCAGGCTTCGTTGGCGATGTCGTCCGGGTTCAGGGTCTGGGCCGCGAGGTCGCCGTAGCGGGCGGGATCGGCGGTGATGTGGCGGTGGATGTCGCCGCGGTCGATGACGCCGCCGATGGTGAGGGTTCCCGCGTAGACGCCGTCCGGGGTGAGGGCCGCGTTGAGCGTGAGGGCGTAGTTGCGGAGGGCCGCGGCCGCGAGGGCGTGGGCGCCGAGCGGTGGGAGCGGGACGACGGAGCTCATGCCGCCGGCGAACAGCAGCGTTCCGGACCGGCGCTCCCGCATGCCGGGAAGAACCGCCTGGACGGCGTCCACGGCGGGGAGGACGAGCTTCATGGTCTCGTTGACGTCCGCGCCGGACGTCTCGGTGATCGGCCGGGGCATCGTGTTGGGATCGTCGACCGCGCCGGGGCCGTAGTACAGGACGTCCACGGGGCCCTGCCAGGCGGCGATGGCCGTCAGGGTGTCGCGGAGGCGCTCGGGGTCGCGGACGTCCACGGGGAACGACGACGCCGTGACTCCGGCGTCGGCGAGCTCGGCGAGGTACGCGGCGTGGCGGCTTCCGGTGCGGGAGACGAGGGCGATGGGATGGCCCTCCCGTCCCAGGCGGTGGGCCATCGACATGCCCAACCCCGGACCGGCTCCGATGATCACGGCGGTTCCAGTGTGGCGTTCGGACATGGGCGACCCTTTCGCAGACACAACTTGAGGAGACCCTCAACTTGTGAGGCACGCTAGCACAAAGTTGAGGATGTCCTCAGGTTCGTACAATGGCGGGCATGACCGCCATGGAATCCCGGCCGCTGCGTGCGGACGCCAGACGTAATCGCGAGAAGCTGGTGACGGCCGCGGGCAAGGTGTTCGCGCGGCGCGGGCTGGCCGCGCCGCTGGAGGACGTCGCGCGCGAGGCCGGGGTGAGCATCGGGACGCTGTACAACCACTTCCCGACCCGGGACGGGCTGGTCGACGCGGTCTTCCAGGATCGGCTCACCGCCGTGGACCGTGTGGCCGCGGACGCCCTGGACGCCCCGGACCCGTGGGACGGGTTCGTGGTGTTCGTCGAGGGGGTGTTCGCGCTTCAGGCCGAGGACCGGGGGCTGAACGAGGCGCTGGCCAGGCGGTTCACGGCGGAGTCCGGGATGGAGGAGGCCTGCGGGCGCGGGATGCGTGACCTGGACCGGATCATCGGGCGGGCCAGGGACGCGGGCGCGTTGCGCCCCGACTTCGAGGTGACCGACGTGGCGCTGCTCGTCCTCGGGATGTCCCGGGTGATCGGGGAGAGCATGGAGGTCGCGCCGGGGGCGTGGCGCCGGTGCCTGGGGTTCTTCCTGGACGGGCTGCGGCCCGAGGCGGCGCGTCCGAGCGGTGTTCCGGCGTTGACCGGGGAGCAGCTCGGGCTGATCGCGGAGCGGGGGCGTCCTCCGGCGCGCGGCTGAGGCGGGTCAGGGTTTGCGGGCCATGCCCGCGTAGTGCATCTGCTGGGCGAGGGACAGCTCGTCGGTCGAGGGCTCGTCCGGGTGCCATTGCGGGTTCGGGACGACGCCGGGCGGCAGGAGTTCGTAGCCGTCGAAGAAGGTGGTGATCTCCTTCGCGGTGCGGAAGCGGCCGGTGCCGAGGAGCTCCAGGAACCGGCGCTGGAGCTCCTGCGAGAGCGGGCCGAAGTCGCAGAAGTGCGAGACGAACAGGTGGCTCCCGGACGGCACGGCGGACATGTAGGCGTCCAGGACGCCCTTGGGGTCCTCGTCGTCGTGCAGGTGGTGCAGGATCGCGACGAAGAGCACGCCGACCGGCTGGGAGAAGTCGATCAGGCGGGCGACCTCCGGGTGGCCGAGGACGGTCGCGGGGTCCCGCAGGTCCGCGGTGATCACGGCGGTGCGGTCGTCGTCGGCGAGCAGGGCGCGGCCGTGCGCGAGGACGATCGGGTCCTTGTCGACGTAGACGACCCGGGAGCCGGCGGCGACGCGCTGGGCGACCTGGTGGGTGTTGTCGGCGGAGGGGAGGCCCGCGCCGAGGTCGAGGAACTGCCGGACGCCGTTCTCGGCCATGAGCCGGACGGCGCGTCCGAGGGTGGCGCGGTTGACCCGGGCCATGCTCATGATCTCGGGCAGGCCGTCCTGGAGGCGCTGCGCGACGGCCCGGTCGACCGCGAAGTTGTCCTTGCCGCCGAGGGCGACGTCGTACACGCGCGCGACGCTCGGTCTGCTCGTGTCGATGCCCTGGGGCGCCCACTCCGCCGCCATGGCCGAACCTCGATTCCCCGTCGTGGACCCGTCCGTGTCGGTGATCGTATATGCGCGGGGCCCGGCGAGGGGGAGTTTCTGTCGTCAACCCGTACATCTCGCCCGGCGTTCATCTGACGGACGCGTCCGGTCGTTATCCGTAGGGGGATGGGAACTGTCCTACGGGTCGCCGCCGCGGCGGGGCTGGCGCTGGTGTCGGCGGGGTGCGCCGCGGACGCGGCGACGGCCGGTTCGGTCGCGACGAAGCGGACCCTGGTCGTGGGGGTCAAGGCGGACCAGCCGGGGCTCGGGCTGGCCGACGCGGGCGGGCGCGTGTTCAGCGGGTTCGAGGTGGAGCTGGGCGGGGAGATCGCCCGGCGGGTCGGGGCGTCGGACGTCCGGTACGCGGCGGTCACGTCCGACGACCGGGAGGCGCTGCTGAACGGGCACAAGGTGGACCTGGTGCTCGCCTCGTACTCGATCACCGCGGAGCGCTCGGCGAAGGTGACGTTCGCCGGGCCGTACTACGTGGCGCACCAGGACATCATGGTGCGGAGCGGGGAACGGCGGATCCGGGGCGTCCGGGACCTGGGCGGACGCAGGATGTGCGAGGCGAGCGGCTCGGTCTCGACGTCCCGGGTGGTGCGGGGGCTCGGGATCGACGCCGCGCTGGTGCGGGAGCCGTCGTACTCGGCGTGCGTCCGGAAGCTGCTGGACGGGTCGCTGGACGCCGTGTCCACGGGCGATCTCGTGCTGGCGGGGTTCGCCGCGCAGAACGGCGGCGCGGTGCGGATCCTGAACCGCCCGTTCACCGAGGAGCCGTACGGCGTCGGCCTGCGCAAGGGCGACGTGGACGGCTGCGAGGCGGTGAACAAGGCGATCACGCGCCTGTACCAGGACGGCACCGCGCCGAGGCTGCTGCGGAAGTGGTTCGGGGCGTCCGGGCTCACGAACCTGGTGGGCACCGTGCCGGAGTTCCAGGGCTGCTCGTGAGCCGCGGGCCCCGGTCAGGGCTGCGGGTCGGTCCGGAGGATGGAGTAGCGGACGCCGTCGCGCCAGGCCCCGTCGCGGAAGGAGCAGCCGCGCATGACGCCCTCGCGGGTGAGGCCGAGCTTCTCCAGGACGCGCTGCTCGGCGAGGTTCTCCATCTCGGTGTCCGCCTCGAGGCGGTGGACCTGGGTGTAGGCGAACAGGTAGCGGATGAGGAGCCGCTGGGCCTGCGTCCCGGCGCCCTTGCCGCGGTGGTCGGGGTGCAGGCCGATACCGAAGTTGTAGTGGTGGGTGATCCGGGTGACGGGGACCTTGCGCCAGCCGACGAACCCGACCCGCTCGTCGCCGCTCACGACCAGCAGCATGCTGCTGTCCTCGCCGAGCAGGCCGTCCTGGTGCCAGCGCCGGGACCAGCGGCGCGGATCGTCGTAGCCGTGCCAGGCGATCTCGCCCGCGATGTGGGGGTCGGCGAAGAAGGACTCCAGGAACGGGAGATCGTCTTCCCGGACGGGGCGGAGGGTGAGGGATGGAAGCTCCATGGAGCCGACCGTAGCGGACGATACCGGGCGTCCAGGTTGGAGCCGTCGCGGGCCGGTCATAGGCTGCTCGGGTGATTGAGAAGGTGTGGGAGATCGAGCCGTCCGGGCCGCTGCGCGGCGACGTCACCGTGCGAGGGGCCAAGAACGCGGTCAGTAAGCACATGGTCGCGGCGATGCTGGGGGAGGGGCCGAGCACCATCACCAACACGCCCGACGTGGGCGAGGTCGGGATCACCGGCGCGATGCTGGAGCACCTCGGGATGCGCGTGGAGCGCGCCGACGGGGAGATCACGATCGTGCCGGGGACGGTCGCCGAGCCGAACGTCCCGAAGGCGTTCACCGGGCTGAACCGGATCCCGATCCTGATGCTGGGACCGCTGCTGCACCTGGCCGGGGAGGCGTTCGTCCCGCTGGTCGGCGGCGACCCGATCGGGCGCCGTCCGGTGGACTTCCACGTGGACGCCCTGCGCGCGTTCGGCGCGGAGGTGGAGATCGCCGAGGACGGCATCCACGCCCGCGCGAGCCGCCTGGTCGGGACCCGGATCACGCTGCCCTACCCGAGCGTGGGCGCGACCGAGACGGTGCTGCTGGCGGCCGTCCGGGCGCAGGGCAAGACGGTGATCCGCAACGCCGCGACCGAGCCGGAGATCATCGAGCTGGCGCTGTTCCTGCAGCGGATGGGCGCGCGGATCTCGTTCGCGCCGGACCGGCGGATCGTGGTGGAGGGCGTGCCGCGGCTGAACGGCGCGCGCACCCGGCTGGCGGGCGACCGGATCGAGGCGTTCTCCTACCTGGTCGCGGGCCTGGTCACGGGCGGTGAGGTGCGGGTGCACGGCTGCCCGCAGGACCGCCTGGTCACCGCGATCACCACGCTGGACCGGATGGGCGCGCGGTTCGAGATCACCGACGAGTGGATCATGGCGTCGGCGCCGGACGGGCTGCGCGCGGCGGCCGTCCAGACCGACACCCACCCCGGGTTCGCGACCGACTGGCAGACCCCGCTGATGGTGCTGTTCACCCAGGCGGACGGCATGTCGGTGCTGCACGAGACGGTGTACGAGAACCGGCTGGCCTACGTCCCGGCGCTGCAGAGCATGGGCGCGGAGATCGAGGTCTACGACACCTGCCTCGGCGGGCCCGCCTGCCGGTACCACGACACGGCCGCGCTGCACTCGGCGGTCGTCCGGGGCGTGACCAAGCTGCGTGGCGGCGACGTGACGATGCCGGACATCCGGGCCGGGTTCTCGGCCGTCCTCGCGGCCGCGGTCGCCGAGGGGCCGTCCACGCTGCGGGGCGTCCACCACATCGAGCGCGGCTACCACCACCCGGTCGAGCAGTTCCGGGCCCTCGGGCTGAACCTGCGCGCCCGCGAGGCGTGACCCCGATCCCCACAGTGTGATCTTGGTCGCGGGGTCTTCCGCCGGGCACCCGGCGGGAGGCCCCGCTCCGGCCTGCTCTGCGGCCGTGTGTGGTCAAGGGGCGGTCTGGCATGCCCCTTCTGCGGTGAGGGCGGCGATATCCGGGGAAGGGTCCCGGGCACCGGACTCCGCTGGAGAGGGGTGCCGCCATGGCGCGCGCCGACAACGTGGTGATCGTGGGGGCAGGACCGGCCGGGCTGCTGCTGGCCGGGGACCTGGCCGCCGCCGGGGTCGACTGCACGGTGCTGGAGCGCCGCGCGGACGTCCCGAACCTGACGCGCGCGTTCGCCGTCCACGCGCGGACGCTGGAGACGCTGCACATCCGCGGCGTCGCCGACGAGCTGCTCCGGACGGGGCGGCGGGTCGAGTCGGTGCGGGTGCCCGGCGGGTCCCGGCTCGCCCTGTCGGCGCTGCCGGGAAGGTTCCCGTTCGTCCTGGTCACGCCGCAGTACGAGACCGAGCGGGTGCTGGAGCGGCGGGCGCTCGACGCGGGTGCGCGGATCGTCCGGGGCGCCGAGGTCGCCGGGCTCCGCCAGGACGGCGACGGCGCGGAGGTGCGGTACCGCGCGGACGGCCGGGAGGCGTCGGCCGGGGCGGCGTACGTGGTCGGCGCGGACGGTGTGCGCAGCAAGATCCGCGACGCGGTCGGGCTGCCGTTCCCCGGGCAGTCGGTGCTCGAGTCGGTGATGCTCGCGGACGTGCGGCTCGCCGACCCGCCGGAGGAGGTGCTGACGGTCGGCGGCTCCGGTGACGCGATCGCGTTCGTCGCGCCGTTCGGGGACGGCTGGTACCGGGTGATCGCCTGGGACCGGGAGCACCAGGTTCCCGACTCGGACCCGGTGGACGCCGGGGAGCTGCGCGTGGTCCTGCAGCACGTCCTCGGCAGCGACTTCGGGATGGGCGAGGTCCGCTGGATGTCGCGGTTCCACAGCGACGAGCGGCAGGTCCCGCGCTACCGGGTGGGACGGGTCTTCCTCGCCGGGGACGCCGCACACGTGCACTCCCCGATCGGCGGCATGGGGATGAACACCGGCATCCAGGACGCGGCGAACCTCGGCTGGAAGCTCGTCGCGCAGCTGCGCGGGAGCGCGCCGTCCTGGCTGCTCGACAGCTACCACGAGGAGCGGTATCCGGTGGGGCGCGCCGTGGTGCTGGGCAGCGGCGCGCTGCTGCGCGGCCTGCTGCTGGAGGGGCGTCCGGCGCGGTTCGGCCGGGACGTCCTGCTGGGGGCGGCGACCCGGATCCCGCCGGTGGCGCGGCGGATGGCGGGCCTGGTGTCCGGGATCGACATCTCCTACCGCGCGCCGCGCGGCTCGCACCGGCTGACGGGGCGGCGTGCCCCGGACGTCCGGCTGGCGGGCGGCGGGCATCTTCACCGGGCGCTGCGGGACGGCCGGTTCGTGCTGGTCGTCGCAACGAACGACCCGGCGGTCAGCTACCTGGCGGACCGGCACTGGGCGGGGCGCGTGCGGTGCGTCCCGGCGGGCGGGCCGACGCGCACGACCGTGCTCGTCCGCCCCGACGGGTACGTCGCCTGGGCGACGGACGAGACCACGCCGGAACGCCGGACGGCCGAGATCCGCGAGGCGCTGGAGCGGTGGTGCGGCCCGCCGGCCGAGCACGGGCAGGACCAGGGCCGCGAGAGGCGGGAGAAGAGCGGGCTCGGGGGGCGCGCGCACCCGCGCCGTGAGGAGCGCGGTTAGGGCTCTGGTGGGGCGGTGGTCCAGGTGACCGCTCAGCTCTAAGCGGACGGCCCGGAAACGCGGGAGGTCGCCGGACGTGCGAGGCTTGGAACCGCCCAACGAAAAAGTGGAGGTCCATATGGCCGACTCGACCGAGAACGACGCCGGCGGGAACGACGCCGGCGAGGACGAGGTCAAGCGCAGGTTCCGGGAGGCCCTGGAACGCAAGCGGTCCGCGTCCGAGAGCCGCGGGCGGAACGGGGGCGGGGCGGGCTCGAAGGTCAAGGGTGTCCACGAGCGCGCCGACCACCAGCGCCAGTTCCGCCGCAAGAGCGGCTGACGTACCGGGTGGCGGCCCCCGCGGCGAGTGCGGGGGCCGGTTCCCAGCCGTGGACGGGGTCCCGGGAGTGGACCGTTCCGTCCTGTTTCAGGACTTGTAGAGCCGCTGGGCGTAGGACTCCCCGTAGTACGCCTCCAGCTCCTCCACAGTCTCGGGCGTCGCCATGACGTCCTTGGTGATGCGCGCGTGCGAGGGCAGCGCGCCGGGGTCCCAGGTCTCGGGCTTCCACAGCTCCGACCGCAGGAACGACTTGGCGCAGTGGAAGAAGATCGTCTCGATCTCGACCTCCAGCGCCAGCAGGGGCCGGTGCCCCTTGACGACCATCGCGTCGAAGTACGGCGCGTCCCGCAGCAGGCGGGCGCGGCCGTTGATCCGCAGGGTCTCGTTCCTCCCGGGGATGAGGAACAGCAGGCCCGCGTGCGGGTTCGACAGCACGTTCATGTAGCCGTCCGCGCGCCGGTTTCCGGGCCGCTCGGCGATCGCGATCGTGTGGTCGTCCAGGACGTGGGCGAGGCGTCCGGCGGGGTCGCCCTTGGGGGACACGTCGCAGTTGCCGTCCGCGTCGCTGGTCGCGACCAGGCAGAACGGCGAGGCGGCGAGCCACTCGCGGTCGCGGGCGTGCAGGCGCGGGCGCTCCTTGGCGGCGGCGCGCGGCATCACCTCGCCGAGCAGGGCGCGCAACTCGTCCGCCGACGTGATCTCGGTCCGCTCGAACATCGCAGTCCTTCCTGGGGGACGAAGGGGCTGTCCAGCCTAAACAGGCTTCCTCCACGTCGAGCTCGCCGGGGTGGCGCGGGAGCCGGTTCCCGGCCGGAGGTGCCGATGAGTTCTCGGCGTCCCACGGGTCCTATCCGGCGAAGGGAGCGCGGATGTGGGCGAGGGGCGAGCAGGGCGGCGGGCGGGGACGGTTCACGGACACGGCGCGCGCGCAGGGCCGGGACGCGGCGGGGCTTCTGGCGCGCGGCGCGGCCTACATGATGCGCGGGCTGGACGACGCCGGACCTGAGACCCTCGGCCGTCCGACGCCCTGCGCGGGCTGGGATCTGCGCGTGCTCCTCGGTCATCTGGACGACTCGGTCGCGGCCCTCACGGAGGCGCTGGCCGGCGGGGTCGTCGGCCCGCCCAGGGCGCGGGAGGCGCGGGAGGCTCCGCGGGTGTGCGGGGCCCGCCCAGCGGACGATCTTGTGGCGTCGGTCCGGGCCGGGATCGCGCGGCTGGTCGAGCCGCGGGTGGGCGGCGTGGTGGTCACGGTCGGGGACCGCGTCCTCGCGCACGCCGGCGTGGCCGTGGCGGGGGCGATGGAGCTGGCCGTCCACGGCTGGGACGTCGGGCGGGCGACGGGGGCGAGGCGTCCGGTGCCCGCCGGGCTGGCGCTGCGGCTGCTGCGGCACGCGCCCCGGCTGGTGCCCGCCGGGACGCGCGGAACACTGTTCGCGCGGCCCGTCCCGGTGCCGGAGGCCACCGACCCCGGCGATCTCCTGGTCGCCTACCTGGGACGCGACCCCAGGGCGTGACCCCGAAGGGGGCCGCGGCGCGCCAGGCGGGCCGCGGCCGGTCAGGCGGGCGCGTAGGTGCGCACGCCGTTCGCCTCGTCGGCGACGAGGACGCCCTGGTCGGTGAGGACGTCCAGGTGCGCGTCGATCTCCAGGACGGCCAGCATCCGGCTGAACACGTCCAGGTCGTCCAGCTTGCGCCGGCGGCGCGTCCACGGCATCGCGGCGGCGACCTCGTAGGCGGTGCCGTGGCCCGCGCGGATCAGCCCGGCGGCGGTGTCGAGGCGCTGCTCGTGGTGGTGCAGCAGCTCGTCCACGCGGGTGTGGACGCTCGGGGTGACCTGGCCGTGCGCGGGGAGGAGCAGGGTGTCCGGCATGTCCCGGACGAGCCGCAGCGAGGCCAGGTAGCTGCGCAGCGGCTTGGGCTCCGGCACGGTCTCCAGGCCGAGGGACGGGCTGATGTGGGGGAGCACGTGGTCCCCGGCGAACAGCAGCCCGGCGGCGGCGTCGCGCAGGACGACGTGGCCGCGCGTGTGGCCGGGGGTGGCGAGGACGTCCAGCGAGCGGCGGGTCAGGTCGACGCGCTCGCCGTCGTCGAGCCAGGCGTCCGGCAGGGTGTCCGGCATCACGTCGCGCTCGTCGGCGTTCACGGCGAGTTCGGCGATCTGGTCGGCGAGCACGTCCGCGCCGCAGCGGCGCAGCAGTTCGGCCTGGCGCGGGTACAGGCGGCCCCGGACGTCGAACGCCTCGATCGAGGGCCGCTCGCCGCGGCCGATCCGGACGCGTCCGCCGAACTCGGCGCGCAGCTCGAGGGCCTGGGAGTAGTGGTCCCAGTGGGCGTGGGTGACGAGGAACTGCGCGACGTCGTCGAGCCGGTGGCCGAGGAGCTTCAGCGCGCCGGTGAGGGCCTTGCGGCTGTCGGGCATGGCCCAGCCGGAGTCGACGACGACCAGGCCGCCCGGGTCCTCGATCACGTAGACGTTGACCGCGTGCAGGGACGCGACGGGCAGGGGGAGGGGGATGCGGTGCACGCCGGGCGCGACCGGGTGGGCGCCCGGTTCGGTCCAGTCCACGGGCTGCTCCGTCAGCGGTTCCGCCACCTGATGTCCCCCTCGATCCGAATCTCGTTCGGCCCCGAACCTACTGCATGGCGGCGGTCCGCTTTTCCGTCGGGGGCGAGGTCAGCCGGGGTCGTCCGCCGCGGCCCGGGCCCGCGCGGCGGCCTCGGCGGCCTGGGCCCGGCGCCGCTCGGCGCGTTC
>NZ_RFFG01000178.1 GCF_003696215.1 Actinomadura harenae
CGCACCGCTCCGCGCCGGTCGCGGTGGCGAGGTCGCCGACCGGGACGCGCGGGCGGTCCGCGAGGGCGCCGAGCAGCCGGACGAAGCGGTCGGCGAGGCGCCGCACCGTCGTCTCGCCGAACAGCGCGGTGGCGTACTCGAAGCGTCCGGCGAGGGCGCCGTCGGCGGAGCGCCGGACGGTCAGCCCCAGGTCGGTGCGCGCGACCCGCCAGGCGTGGTCCAGGAGTCCGGCGTCCGCCGGGTCCTCGGCGGGGCCGCTCACGCCGTCGTCCTGGAGGTCGAACATGACCTGGAAGAGCGGGGTGCGGGAGCGGTCCGCGCCGGGGGCCAGCTCGGCCACGAGCCGGTCGAAGGGGACGTGCCGGTGCGCGAGCGACGCGCGGACCACGGCGGCGGCGCGGGTCAGCGCCGTCCCGAAGTCGGGGTCGCCGGAAAGGTCGAGCCGGTGGACGAGGGTCTCGGACAGGAACCCGACGACCGGTTCGAGCTCCGGCCGCACCCGGTCCGACACCGGTGACCCGACGAGCAGGTCGCGCGTCCCGGCGTACCCGCCGAGCAGGCAGGCGAACGCGGTGAGCAGGGTCGTGTACGGGGTCGCGCCGTGCGCGTGCCCGACGCGGACGAGTTGCCGCGCCCGGTCGGCGGGCAGCGTCCAGCGGACCACGGCGCCCGCCGCGTCGCGGACGGCCGGACGGGGGCGGTCGGCGGGCAGGTCCAGCGGCTCGGCCCCGGCGAGGGTCCGCCGCCAGTGGTCCAGGTCGGCGGCCGCGCGCGTCTCGACGCGGCGGCGTTGCCAGGTGGTGTAGTCGACGTGGTCGATCCGGTCCGGGTCGGGGACGTCGTCCTCCGCGGCGCCGGTCGCGCACAGCTCGCGGAGTTCGCGTTCGACGACGAGCAGGGACGTGCCGTCGCAGGCGATGTGGTGGAACGTCAGGAGCACCAGCGGGACGGCGCCGGGCTCGCGGAGCAGCGTGCCGCGCCAGACGGGGCCGTCGCGGAGGTCGAAGCCCTCGGCCACCTCGGCGGCGACGAGACCGGGGAGCGCGCCGGGCTCGGCGTCCACGACGCGGACGGGCACCGGGCGGGGCGGGTCGACGACCTGGACGAGGTCGGCGTCGTCCATGCGGAAGCGGGTGCGGAGCGCCTCGTGCCGGGCGGCGAGCCTGGTCAGGGCGCGTTCCAGGACGTCGGGGGTCACGTCCAGGCGCAGCATCAGCGGGACGGTGTACTCGGCGGCGCCGGGGTTCATCCGGTCCAGGAGCCACATCCGGCGCTGGCCGTGCGAGGCGGGCTGGGGGCCGTCCCGGCGCGCCCGGGGCACGGCCCCGTCACCCTCGTCGCCCGCGGCGGGGCGCGCGGCGGTGAGGAGCGCGGCCTGCCGTTCGACGGTCGCGGCGGAGTACAGGTCGGCGACGTCCACCGGCGCGCCGGTGCGCTCGCGCAGCCGGGCGGCGAGCCCGGCGAGCAGCAGCGAGTGGCCGCCGAGCTTGAAGAAGTCGTCGGACGGTCCGGGCCGGGCGCCGTCGAGCAGTTCCATCCAGCACTCGGCGACCGTCCATTCGGCGGCGCTGAGCGGGCGCCGGTCGGCGGACGGGCCGGGGCCGTCCCCGGCGGGCAGCGCGCCCCGGTCGATCTTGCCGCTGGCGGTCAGCGGCAGTTCGGCCAGCGGCACGAACACCGCCGGGACCATCGGGGCGGGCAGCCGGTCCCGCAGGTGGGCGCGCAGTTCGACGCCCGCGGGCGCGACCGCGAGGCCGCGCGCCGGGGTCACGTACGCGACCAGCCGGCCGTCGCGCGCGGTGACGGCGGCCGCGCCCACCCCGGGGTGCGCGGTGAGCGCGCCCTCCACCTCGGCGGGCTCGATCCGGACGCCGTTCACCTTGACCTGCCGGTCGATCCGGCCGAGGAAGCGCAGCCGCCCGTCGGCGCGCCACGCCACCAGGTCGCCGGTCCGGTAGAGCCGGGCGCCGGGCAGGCCGTACGGGTCGGGGACGAACCGTTCGGCGGTCAGGTCCGGGCGTCCGGCGTAGCCGCGCGCGACGCCCGCGCCGCCGACGTACAGCTCCCCCGGCACGCCGACGGGGACGGGCTCCCCCATCTCGTCCAGGACGCGCAGCCGGGTGCGGTCGATCGCGCGGCCGAGCGGCACCGGGCCGCTCGGCACGGCCGGGTCCACGCGGTGCGCGGCGACGTCGATGGCGCACTCGGTCGGGCCGTAGGTGTTCCAGATCTCGCAGCCGTGCCGCTCCAGCAGCTGGCGGCAGAGTTCGGCGTCCAGGGGCTCGCCCGCGCTGAACAGCAGCCGCAGCGTCTCGCAGCCGGACCAGTCCGGTTCGCCGACCAGCACCCGCAGCAGGGACGGGACGACTTGGAGCACGGTGGCGCGGTGCGCGGCGACCGAGCGCAGCAGCAGCGCCGGGTCGCGGTCCGCGCCGGGCGGGGCGATCGCGACCGCGCCGCCGCTCACCAGCGGCGCGAAGATCTCCCATCCGGCGGCGTCGAAGGTGACCGCGGTCTTGTGCAGGATCCGGTCGGCGGGGCCGAGGCGGTGCCGGCGGACCGTCCACAGCACCCGGTTGGCGATGCCTCCGTGCGTCACGACCACGCCCTTCGGACGGCCCGTGGACCCGGAGGTGTGCAGCACGTACGCGGCCGTGTCGGGGTCGGCGGGCACGATCGTGCGGGGCGCGTCGCGGTGCCCGGCGTAGGCGTCCTCGACGTGGACCACCGGCGCGTCCGCGCCCAGGTCGGACGGCCGGACGCGGACGTCGCTTCCGGTGACCAGCACGGCGGGCGCGGTGTCCTGGAGCACCTGCGCGGAGCGCCGCGCCGGGTGCTCGGGGTCCAGCGGGACGTACGCGCCGCCGACGCGCCAGACCGCGAGCAGCGCGGTGACCAGGTCGGGGCCGCGGGGCAGCAGCACGCCCACGCGGCTCTCCGGTCCGACACCGCGCGCGGCGAGCTCCGCCGCGAGCGCCGCGGACCGGCGGTCGAGCTCGGCGTAGTCCACCGGGCCCCGGTCGGTGAGCAGGGCCGGGGCCCGTGGCGTCCAGGCCGCCTGCCGGGCGAACAGCTCGGCGAGCGAACTCACGAAGGACTCCCGGCGGTCTCCTGGTCGCGCGCCTCCGAGTCCTGGGCGTTCGAGTTCTGGGCGCCCGAGTCCTGCGCCTCCGGGTTCTGCGCCTTCGAGTTCTGGGCGTCCGGCGCCGGGCTCTCCGGGCCCGGGGCGTGCCCGGGGGTGTCCTGGGCGCGCTCGGCGAGGCGGCGGCGCAGGCTGAGGGGGCGCATGTCGGTCCAGACCCGGCCGATGTGCTCCAGGCACTCCTCGCGGGTGCCCTCGGTGCCCTCGGCGTGCCAGCCGGCGGGCAGTTCCCGCCCGGACCACCAGAGGGAGTACTGCTCCTCGTCGTTCCGGACCACCAGGTAGCGCTCGTTCTCGTTCATGTCCGCTCTTTCCAGAGATGGGAGACCTCGCCGAAGTGCCGGCGCACCCAGGCGTCCGAATAGATCGTGTCGAGGTAGCGGTCGCCGCCGTCCGGGAGGACCACCGCGCAGTTCGCGCCCTCGGGGATCACCCCGCGCAGCCGTTCCACGGCGGCCAGCACCGCGCCGGACGAGCCGCCCGCGAGGATCGCCTCGCGGCCGACCAGGCGGCGGCACTGGACCACGCATTCCAGGTCGGTGACGTGCACGACCCGGTCCACCAGGTCGGGCTCGGCGAGCGGCGGCCGCACGGACGCGCCGTGGCCGGGGATCAGCCGGGGCGCGGCGTCCTCGGGGGCCGGTCCGAAGATGACGCTGCCGACCGCGTCCACACCGACGATCATGGTGTCGAGCCCCGCGTCGCGCGCGTACTCGGCGCAGCCGCGCAGGGTGCCGAAGGTGCTGGCGGCGGCGACCAGAACGTCGACCCGGCCGTCCAGGTCGGCGGCGATCTCCGCCATGGTCGCCCGGTGCGCCCGCGGGTTCAGCGGGTTGGCGTACTGGTTCGGCCAGTACGCGCCGGGGATCGACTCGACCAGCTCGCGGGACCGGCGCAGCCGGACCGGCAGGTACTCGCCGGAGTCGGGGTCGGGTTCGGTCACCCGCTCGACCTCGGCGCCGAGCGCGCGCAGGATCGCCAGGTTCTGCTCGGTGGTCCGGACGTCCACCACGCACACGAACCGGAGCCCGTAGTAGCGGCAGATCTGGGCGAGCCCGACCGCGAGGTTGCCCGAGCTGGACTCCACCACCGTGGAGCGGCCGGGCACGAGGTCGCCACGCTCGACCAGCTCGCGGACCATGCTGAGCGCGGTCCGGTCCTTGATGCTGCCGCCGGGGTTGAACCGCTCCAGCTTCGCGAAGAGCCGGAAGCCGGCGCCGGCCGCCAGCGCGGGCAGCTCGACCAGCGGGGTGCCGCCGACGGCGTCGAGGATCCCTTTCAGTGGGCCGCTGTTCACGTGCCACCTTTCACCGGTGTCGGAACCGGCGGGGAAGGGTTCGTTCCACCGGTGCGACCAGGGTGCTTCGGCGGGCTCATACGCGCCCTATACAAGTTCTGACGAGTGCGTTTAGGCGGCACCCTCCGCATCCAATCCAGTGAGAATTTATACCTGTAATAAAGTCTTGACACATGCAAGGCTCGACTGGAGACTGAGGCCGACGGCGCACCCCGCGCGCCGCGGTCCGGGAGGAAGCGCATGAGACCGGTGTTCGAGCACGTCTCCCCGCCGCTGGTCCGGCTGCCGCTGAGCGGGATCACCGTGCACGCGGCCCGGGGCATGCGCGGCCGGCCCGCCTTCGAGGTGTTCGCCGGTGACGTGCTCGCCGACATCTCGGTCATCAACTCGGTCGGCTCGCCGCTGGTGCGCGGCGCGTGGCGCGGCCGGCAGCCGGGCGGCGGCGCGTGGGCCGTCGCCTGGGGCCAGCTCCCCCCGGGGTGCTCCGACGTCGAGGTGGTGTTCGGCGGCCGGGCCACGGGCGGCCCGGCGCAGAAGATCATCATCCGGAACATGTTCTGGGCCGCCGAACTGCGCGGCGGGGCCCGCACCGTCACGGCGCGCTGCGGCGACGGGCTCGAGCGGATCCGGCTGCGCCGGTTCCGCTACACCTCCGGCCGTCCCCGCCCGGTGGAGTGGTGAGCCCCGTGCCGTCCCGTGACGCCCTGCCGTCCCGTGACGCCCTGCCGTCCGGTGCCGCCGAGGGCCAGGGTGCCCGCGCGCTCCGCCGCGTCCATCAGCGGAGCGCGCCGGACGGCGAGGCCCGGATCGTCCGCGACGGCCCCGGCGAGCGTGAGGTAGTGGCCGAGCAGCCGGTCCACGCTGCCGGGTTCGAACAGCGCCCCGTCGTAGCGCGCGACGGCCTTGAGCAGGCCGTCCGCGTCCACGATCTCCAACGCCAGATCGAACTGGCCCTCCTGCTGCGGAAGGTCGAGCGGGCCGAGTTGCAGCCCGGCGCGGCGCACCTCGGCCGTCGAGTGCTCCCCGGCGAGGGCGAGCGCGGACAGCGGCTCCTCCGGGTCGGCGGCGACCATCGTGAAGGTGAGCTGGAACAGCGGGGAGCGGGCCGGGTCGCGATGACCCGCCCGGTCCCCGGCGAGCCGTCCGACGGGGTAGCGAGCATGCGCGAGCGCGCCCGTCATCTGCTCCTGCGCTGCGGCCGCGAGCTCCCCGAACGCGGTCCCGCGCCCGATCCGGGCCCGCACCGGAACGGTGTTGACGAAGTAGCCGACGGTCTCCCGGTGGGCGCGGCCGATCCGCGTGGTCAGCGGGCAGCCGACCAGGAAGTCCTCGGACCGCGAGTACCGGTGCACCACCGCCTGGAACGCGGCGAGCAGGAACGTGAACGGGGTGACGCCGAGCCCGCGGGCGGCGGCGCGGATCCGTCCGGCCAGCGCGGCCGGCAGCACCCGCTCGACGGTGCCGCCGGTGAACGCGCGGCGCGGCGGGCGCGGCCGGTCGGCGGGGAGCTCGACGTCCTCCGCGCCGTCCGCCACCGCGCGCCAGTGCCTCTCCAGGGCCGCCACCCGCGGCGAGTCCAGGACGGCCCGCTCCGCGCGGACGTGGTCGGCGTAGTCCCCGGCGGGCGCCGCCCACTCCGGGACGCGCCCGGCGAGCCCCGCCTCGTAGGCGTCGAACAGGTCGCGCAGGACGATGCCGTGCGCGCGGGCGTCGCTGGCGATGTGGTGCGCGACCAGCACCAGCGCCGAGATGTCGCCCGGCCCGCGCAGCAGCCGCAGCCGGAACGCTCCCCCGGCCAGGTCGAACGGCTCGGCGACCGCCTGCCGCGCCGCCGCGCGCAGGCCGTCCCGCCCGATGGCCGTGCCGGTCTCCAGGCCCGGCGGGCCGAGATCGGTGCGGCGGACGGGCCGTCCCGCCGCCTCCGTGAAGCCCGACCGGAGCATGCCGTGCCGCGCCGCGACCGCCGCCCAG
The DNA here is from genome assembly GCF_003696215.1 of Actinomadura harenae. GTDB lineage: Bacteria > Actinomycetota > Actinomycetes > Streptosporangiales > Streptosporangiaceae > Spirillospora > Spirillospora harenae. The sequence continues at coordinate 6,411 of NZ_RFFG01000178.1, forward strand.
CTCCGGGCGAGCGCGTCCTCGTCCACGCGGCCGCGCAGCCGCAGCCCGAACGCGAGGTTGTACGCCGCGTTCTCGGGCGCGAGTTCCCGCAGGAACCACAATGCTTCCTGCCCGACGGATAGGGGTGCCTCAGAATTCACCTGTTCTCCCATGCCGGAATCCTCCGGGGCCGTGACCCCGGGTGCGAAACTCAACTGAGTCGATAACGGGTCCGAACGGAATATGGAAAGGTCTCCCAAATGATTCGTCAGGCGCTCACTGACACCGCGCGGGCCGGCCGCGGCCTTCCCGACGCGGGCACGGACTGGCGCGGCATCTCCGTCCGGCAGGCCACGCGGCCGCCCCGTTGACCGGAGGGGGTGGTGCGGCCCCGCGGCGCCACCCCCTTCCCGCGGACCGCGCCGGGCCTCAGCGGGCCCGGCGCGGTTCGCCGTCCACCTCCTCACGGCCCAGTTCGTCGGTGAGCCGCCGCTCGTCCAGGCGGGAGAGGTCGGCGCGGAGCAGGTCCCCGACCAGGTCCGCGAGGTCGGCCAGGCGGGGACGGGCGAACACCTCGGTGAGCGGGAGGTCGATGCCGAGGGCGGCGCGGACGCGTTCCACCAGCTTCGCGGCCAGCAGTGAGGTGCCGCCGCTGCGGAAGAAGTCCCGGCCCGCGTGCTCGACGGGGGTGCCGAGCAGGTCGCTCCACAGCCCGGCGAGGGCCTCCCGCACCGGGTCGGACAGCGGCACCGGGACGTCGTCGTCGCCGCCCGCCGTGCCGGGGGCGGGCAGCGCCCGCCGGTCGAGTTTCCCGCTCGTGTTGAGCGGCAGCTCCGCGAGCGGGACGAACGCCAGCGGCACCATGTGCTCGGGCAGCGCCGAGCGGCAGTGCGCGGCGAGCGCGTCCGGATCGGGGTCTCGGCCGGGGACGGCCGGGACGACGTAGGCGGCGAGGTGGAGTTCCGCACCGAACTCGGTGGCGACGACCGCGCAGTCCCGGACGTCCGGGTGGCCGCGCAGCACCGCCGCGACCTCGCCGGGTTCGATCCGGTGGCCGCGGATCTTCACCTGGTCGTCGGCCCGGCCCAGGTAGGCCAGGCCTCCGGTGTCCGCGCGGACGAGGTCACCGGTCCGGTAGAGGCGCGCGCCGGGCGGCCCGAACGGGTCCGGGACGAAGCGCTCGGCGGTCTGCCCGGGAAGGCCCCGGTAGCCGCGCGCCAGTCCCGTCCCGCCGATGCACAGCTCGCCCGGCACGCCCGGCGGCACCGGACGGAGCCGGTCGTCCAGGACGTACACCGTGGTGTTCTGCAGCGGCTCGCCGAGCGCGACCCGGCCGGGCCGCGCCGGGACCTCCCACGCGGTCGACCAGATCGTCGTCTCGGTCGGCCCGTAGACGTTGGTGAGGCGGCCCACGCGGGCGCGCAGCCCCGCGGCCAGGTCGGGCGGCAGCGCCTCGCCGCCGACGAGCGCGACGGCGTCCGGGGCGCGGAATCCCGCCTGGAGCAGCAGCCGCCAGCCCGAGGGTGTGGCCTGCACGTGCGTGACGCCGTGCGCGGCGACCGTCTCGGCGACCGCGCGGCCGTCCCGGGCCTGCCGCTCGTCCCCGAGGACGACGGTGCCGCCGGTGACCAGGGGCAGGTACAGCTCCAGGCCGGAGATGTCGAAGGTCGCCGCGGTGAGCGCGAGCCAGGTCCCGCCGCCCCCGAACCGGTCGCGCGCCGACAGCAGCAGGTTCGCCAGCGCGCGGTGCTCGATCTGGACGCCCTTGGGCCGCCCGGTCGACCCCGACGTGTACATCACGTACGCGAGCGTCCCGGGATCGGCGACCCGGTCCGGCACACGCCGCGCGACCGCACCCACCCCGGACGCGGACGTGGACGGGACGGGCACCGCGTCGGGCGCGCGCGGCGACACGATGACGCCGTCGAACGAGGCGTCCACGAGCGGGCGGTGGTGCGCGGCGGCGACCACGACGGACGCGCCGGAGTCGGCCAGCATGTGGGCGAGCCGGTCCGGTGGCAGGCCCGGCGTCAGCGGCACGTACGCGCCGCCCGCGCGCCACACGCCGAGCAGCCAGGCGAGCAGGTCGGGGGTGCGGTCGAGGAGGACACCGACGACGGTCTCGACGCCGACGCCCGCCGCGCGCAGCACCTGCGCGCACGCCTCGGCGCGCGCGTCCAGCTCGGCGTACGTCCAGGCCGTGCCGCCGGGAACGGTCGCGTCCAGCACGGCCACCGCGTCCGGGCGCTCCCGCACCCGGTCGGTGAACATCTCGTGCGGACGCCGCCAGTCGCGCGGCACGCCGGTGGCGTTCCAGCTCCGGATGACGCGGTCGCGTTCGGCCGGGGGCAGCGGGTCGAGCTCGTCCAGGGTCGCGGCCGGGTCCGCCGAGGCGAGCGCTTCGAGGAGCCGCAGGTAGCGGTCGGCGAGGCGCCGGGCGGTGTCCTCGTCGAACAGCGCGGTGGCGTACTCCAGCGCGCCGGTCAGGGCTCCGTCCGGGGTGCGGTGCAGCACGAGGGTCAGGTCGGTCTTGGCGGCGCGCCAGCCGCGGCGCAGCGCCGACCCCGCGGCGGCCTCCGCGCCCGGCGCGGTCACGCCGTGCTCGTGCAGGTCGAACATCACCTGGAAGAGCGGGGTGCGGGACGGGTCGCGCGGCGGGTCGAGGTCGGCGACGAGCCGTTCGAACGGCAGCTCCTGGTGGGCCAGCGCGCCGAGGACGGTGCCGCGCACCCGGCGCAGGGCCCGGTCGGCGCGCAGGTCCGGGCCGAGGTCGCAGCGCAGCACGAGGGTGTTGAGGAACGGGCCGACGACGCCGTCCGTCGCGGGGTTCAGGCGGCCGCTGACCGGGGTCCCGATGAGCTGGTCCCAGCGTCCGGTGTGCCGGGCGAGCAGGACCGCGAACGCGGTGAGCAGCGTCGTGTAGCGGGTGGCGCCGGCCTTGCGCCCGGCGTCGGCGACGGCCTCGGCCAGTGCGGCGGGCACCTCGAACGACACCAGTGCGCCCGCGCCGTCCCGGACGGCCGGACGGGGACGGTCGGCCGGGAGTTCGGCGGGTTCGCCGCCGTTCAGCGCGTCGCGCCAGTAGCGGAGGAGTTCGTCCAGGCGTTCGCCGTCCAGCCGGTCGCGTTGCCATGCCGCGTGGTCGCCGTAGTCGACCGGGAGCGGGGGCAGTTCGGCGGCCGGGTCGGCCCAGAGCGCGGCGAACTCGCGTTCCAGCACCGCCGACGACCAGCCGTCGCACGCGATGTGGTGGACGGTCAGCAGCGCGTGGGCGCCGTCCGGGCCGTGCAGGAGCAGGCCGCGCCAGACGGGGCCGTCCGCGAGGTCGAAGCCGCGCGCGACCTCCGCGGCGACGGCCTGGTCCAGGTCGGCCCCGGTCTCGGCCTTGGCCTCGGACACGTCCAGGGGCGCGGTGTCGTCCACGACGGGGCGGGGTTCACCGGTCGCGGCCGGGTAGCGGGTCCGCAGGACGGCGTGCCGGGCGGCGAGCGCCGCCATGACCCGCCGCGTCCGCTCCACGTCCGCGGTGCCGCCGCCGGGGATCGGCAGGAGCAGCGGGACGGTGTACTCGGCGCCGCCGGGACGGAGCCGGTCGAGCAGCCAGAGCCGCTCCTGCGCCGGGGACGGCGGGGGCGTGGCGCCGCCCGCGCCGGGCCGGGGGCCGTCCGTCCCGGCGGACGCG
>NZ_RFFG01000179.1 GCF_003696215.1 Actinomadura harenae
CCACGACACCATCATCGCGGAGATCAACAACACTCAACGTCACGACCGGAAAATCCTGCTCTCGCCCTACTCATGTCACAGAAGACTCATATGTCCTGTTGTCTCTCAAGAGTCTGACAGAGAGGGCCCTCAGAGGAGACGGGCTCGTCCTGACCACCAAGGACAAGGCGAGGGCGATCGCGGCTCAGGCCAAGACCGTCGCCGGTGTTCCGGTGAGCTATGCCGACGGCGGCGTCGCCAGCCTCGACTCGGGCCGGTACGAGGACACACCGCCCTACTACGCGGGTGGCGCCATCCTCAACGACGACTTCCCAGGCCGAGGGGTCCGGTGCACTGCGGGGTGGCCCGTCATCGACGGCCGCGGGATCAGTTACCTCTTGACCGCCGGTCACTGTGGCCGCCCCGGAGGCGGCTGGCGCAACGGCGAATGGTCGAGGTGGATCGGGACGGCCACCCAGGAGCATGCCGGGCACGACCTGCTCCTCATCGACGCCAGTTCGGCCGGGCGTATGTGGGACGGCAGCAACACGGGCGACTACACCAAGCGCGTCGCCGGCTGGGACTGGGCCTACGTCAACGAGTGGATCTGCCAGTCCGGGTCGACCAGCGGCGCCGTCTGCGGGATCCAGAACACCGACAACTTCACCTACGCCAGCTGGTTCGACGCCGACGCCTACGGCAACAGGAACTTCCTGTACGACCTGGTCGTCGCTCGCCGTGCCGACGGCGGGCTGCCAAGCCAGCACGGCGACAGCGGTGGACCGGTCTTCGGCGTCAGCGGTGTCACCGACGTCGTGGCCAAGGGGACGGTCACCGGCCACGACGGCTCCACGTTCTACTACCAGGACTTCGGCACGGCCTGGCGCGACTTCGGAATCACCCCGAAGATCGGCTGAACAGGCGGCCGGGCCCGCCCGCGGGTGACCGGGATCAACGCGTCGTCCGCGTCGACGAGGATCCCTGCCAGCGGGCGGGCCTGGCCGGACCGTGCAGACGGTCGTCCTCAACATGCCGGTATCGATGGAACGGCAACCTCATATCAGCCCTATTTGGGGTGATATTGCCTGTTGCGGGGTTCCCCGAAAATCCCCTCGCATGCGTGATCAAAAAGCCCTGCACGCCGCGCACATTGGCCAGGTCTTGCTCAATTGCCGTGCAGGTTGCGAGCAGAGCGGGCCGCTGGGTGACGTGGTGCTCGCCCCGGGGGACAGAGATGTCCGCGCCGCGGTGCGCCGTTCGGGAATTGGAAGATTCAGGTCGACTAGAAGGAGAGGCAACATGAGGAGCATCTGGAGGGCCGGGGGTGTCCTGGCTGGCGCGGTGGCGGTGGTGATGGCTTGTGGGACCGTTGCGTCCGCCAGTGTGGTCGGCTACGGCGAGCCGTGGGAGGACTGCGTCCAGAGCGTGCAGATTAGCCATAACCTAGGTGAGGTATATGCGAATGCGGCGACCAGATGCAAGTCCCGTCATGACTTTCTCGTTCCCACTGTTGCGCTCGCGGGCGACCAGGGCAAGTATGGCCTGGAGGGAAAGATGAAGTCCTGCGCTTGGGCCACTTTTTGCGAGACCGATAACGTTTATCTGGACGAGATCAAGGGAGTTGACTATCGCGCCGCCAACACCGGTTACGTCGGCAGCGATCCCTTCATGTGGCCGAAGAGCTCCATTGCGCACGCACAGCTCACGGGCGACCCCTACAATAAGCGGCTGAATAATGGGGCGGGGACGGAGGCGGGGACGGGTCGGGTCCGGTGGGCGGACTTCGATGGTGACGGCCGCGCCGATTACTCGAACGTCTCCCAGGATGGTGCGGTGGACGTCTACCTGAACCGAGGCGGTGACGGGCACGGCGGGTGGGACTACCGCGGGCGGGTCCACACCTCTCAAACCGGGATCTCCGATTCGAGCCGGGTGCGGTTGGCCGACTTCGACGGGGACGGCCGGGCCGACTACCTGGTCATCAACCCGAACGGTTCGGTAACCACCCAACTGAACAGGGGCGGTGACGGGCACGGCGGGTGGCAGAACATCGGGGCGGTCGCCACCGGTATGACCACCGACCAGAACCAGGTGCAGTTCGCCGACTTCGACGAGGACGGCCGGGCGGACTACAACATCGTCCGCGACGACGGCTCGATCACCACCTGGCTCAACTGCGGAGGTGATTCGTCCAGGCAGTGGGAGCCGATCGGGAGGGTCGCCGCGGGGTTCGGGCCCGGCACCGGCCCCCGGGTTCGGCTGGCGGAAATGTACAACAGCCAGCGCTTCGACTACAACGTCATCGGCAACGGCATCCCCAGCGCTCCCGGCGGCGGCGGGCCGGTCGGCTCGGTCCACACCTGGATCAACGAAGGCGGCGACCGGAACGGCCACCCCGGCTGGGGGGACTGGGGACAGACCGCAACGGGAATCGGCATCGAGGATATAAGGGTCGTCCTCGCCGACATCACCGGCGACGGCAACGCCGACTACCTCGCCACCAACCCCGACGGCTCCGTCCATGCCTACCAGAACAACGGCGGCGACGGACACGGCGGCTGGACCGACCTGGGCAACATCACCACCGGCCACTGAGACCGACCGTCCCCGAACTCCACGAAGGCCCTTCCCCCATGAAACGCACCACCGTACTCGCGCTCACCGCCTTGACCGGGCTGGCGGGCCTGACTCTCCTTGTTCCGGCCGCGTCCGCCGCCACCGCGCCGGCGCGTCCGCCTCTGCGGGTGATGCCGCTGGGCGACTCGATCACCGCCGGTTACGGGAGCTCCACCCAGGCGGGATACCGCCTGCCGTTGTGGAACCTGCTTGCGGGCAAGTCCAGCTACACCGTCGACTACGTCGGCTCCTGGCAGTCGCCGGGTGTGGCCGACCCCGACAATGAAGGGCATGGCGAGGCGCGGATCAGCGACATCCGCTCCTCCATCGACGGCTGGCTGAACGCCGCCAACCCCGACGTGGTGCTGCTCCACATCGGGATCAACGACCTCGACCACGACCGCGCCCCCGACAAGCAGGCCGCCGCCACCCGCGCCTCCACCGCCTTCACCGACCTGGCCGAGCGGATCTTCAGCGACCGGCCAGGTGTGACCGTGCTCGTCCAGGGACTGATCCCCACCACCGGAGAGCTGCAGAAGACCGCGCAGATCTTCAACTCCAAGATGTGCACTGCCGTCGGGGAAGCTGGCCGGGAAGAAGATCCGCTACCTGGAGCCGCCGGCCTTGTCGCCGAGCACCGACATGTACGACCGGCTGCATCCCAACGACCTGGGCTACCAGCGCATGGCCACGGTCTTCGGCAACGGGCTGCAGAAGGCCTTCAACGATGGCCTGGCGCAGCGTCCCCACGCGACGCGGGCAGGTTCGGAAGCGGGGTCGGGCCGGGTCCGGTGGGCGGACTTCGACGGTGACGGCCGCGCCGACTACCTGGTCATCAACGACAACGGTTCGGTGAACGTCTACCTGAACAACGGCGGCGACGGGCACGGCGGCTGGGCCGACTACGGGCAAACAGCCAAGGGACTCACCACCGACCAGAACGCCGTCACCCTCACCGGCGAAGGCCTGGCCGACTACCTCGCCACCAACCCTGACAACTCCGTCCACGCCCACAGCAGCAACGGCGGCGACGGACACGGCGGCTGGACCGACATGGGCGCCATCATCAGCGGCAGCTGAGACCGGCCCTCCCCGAACCCCACGAAGGCACCCCCGGTCGGCGCACCTACCTTGTGCGCTCCCCCGGGCGCGCGCGGGTACCTTCATCCCGAATGACGGCGGCCGCGATGCCAGCCGCCGCCGTCGACACGCCTGGCGCCCGGCCCGAGGCCCGCGGCGAACCTCGGGCCCGGCCCTGGGGCGACCGGTTCAGTCCTGGTGGTGGGGGTCGCGGGCGTGGCGCGGTTCGCAGGTGGTCTGGTGTTGAGTCCAGCGTTGGGCCAGCAGTTCGTTGAGCACGTCAGGATCGGCCCCTGGTGCTCCAGCTCGGCGATCTGCTGGAGAAGGGGCGGTAGGTGGTCGACGGGGTCGCCGGGCCGCAGTGTCTGCGCGGCGGCCATCTGGTCCCAGTCGGTGTACAGGGCGGGCCACCGCTCCCCCGCTCGCAGCGTGGCGGCGGGCAGCCGCCCGTGATGCCGCGCCAGCAGGACCGTGAGGGACTGCTGGCCGAAGGCCGCCAGAACCCCCGCGCAGGCGCAGTCGATGCCGGGGTGGCCGGGTGCGCCCCTGTGGCAGCCGAACAGGTCACCGCCGTCGCCGAAGGTGGTCGCGCGCAGGTGCCGCCACATCGCGGCGGGGAACCGCGCCCGCGGGTTGCGTGCGTTGTCGCGGCGGGCCGGGCACTCGCCACACGGGCCCTGGCGGTACGGCATGAGGTCGCGACCCGCGTCCTCCGCCCGGCCGTCGTGGCGCCGGTCGGAGACTGCCGCCCGGGCTCGAGGTCCTCCTCCTCAGCACAGGCCTGGAAGTTACTCGGAGAGCGGGATGAACGCGGCAGCATCCAGGGCCGGCTTCGATGGTGTGGCGTGTTGCTGGGGCGATCCCGTGGAGGTCATCGGCGTTCTTCCAGGGAGTGGGGATCAGGCCAGGGTGGGACCAGGCCAGGCTGGGCGGGCGGCACCCTCCATTGTTCGGTTTCGCCCAGGTCGGGATGGAGGTCGCCGGATACGACGATCTGGTCCCGGGTGACCGCGCGGAGCAACAGCGCGCTGGCGGACAGGTGGGAGCACGCGGCGGTGGCCTGTTTCGCGCACCGCGGGTGCATCGGCGCGCTGGTCAGGCAGCGTCCATCGGCGTCCACGGCCAGCAGCGCGCGGGGCGGCGCGGGTTCGCCGCACACCTGGCAGGCCCACTCGCGCTGGCAGTGGGCCAGGCGACCCCGGTGGACCATCCGCCAGTGGGGACCGGTGGCGGTCACCGGCGTGAGCCACGGCACCGGCAGCCCTTCCAGGCGGGGCGGGGCCATCCGGCCGGGCACCGGTCCGGGCCACCGGCGCGGACCTGCCGGTCGATCAGCTTCCACAGCCACACGCCGAGCCCGGCCGCCGGGCACCCGGAGTTCTCGCAGCAGACCTCCCCGCTCTCCAGGTCCAGCAGCCGGGGCTGTCCGCAGTCGCCGCACGGCAGATCCGTCGGGGGCCGCGGCGCGAACCGCGGCATCAACACACCCCGCCCCACCCGCGCGCCAGGCGGGGCGGAGCCGGTCGCGTCGGCCGGGCGAACTGGCGTGTGCGGCTCACCCACGAGGACCTCCCTGGCTGCGGTGGGCGGTGGCCAGGTCGCCGAGACGGCGGCTAAGGTCGTCCTCCCGCTGCTGGGCGGCGTCGCTCATCGGCCAGCGGTAGCACCCCAGCCGGACCGGCCCCCGCCGGCCCGCATCCTTGAGCTCCCAGTGGGCGACGCTGGGGTCGTCGACGATGCATTCACAGCCCGCGTCGTCCTGGCCTGCGGTCAGTGCGTCCAGGTGCCTGGTGATCGAGTCCCGGATGATCGCGGCGGTGGCCGGGTCGGCGAGCCCCGCGAAGCCGCCCTCGTCCCGCAGCAGCGTCACCACGGCGGCCGCGTGGTCGGCCGGTGCGTGTTGCGCGCGCCGGTTCATCGGTCCCCGTCGCGGGTGCGGGCGCTGTCCTGCGGCGCGTCAGGCAGCAGATAGGTGGCGGCTTCTTGCAGCGCCTGGTCCTCGCTCAGGGCGCGGACCAGGAGCGGCAGGTAGTGCCCCAGCGTCTGCGCTGCCTTGAGCAACCCGGCGGTGTCGGTGCGGGGGCGGCCGTCCTCGCCCGGCGGCATCGCGAGGATGCGCGCATCCGGCCGGACCGTGTCCAGGGCGGTACGGATGTTGGCTTGGAGCATGCGGTTGTGGTGGTCGTAGCCGCGCCGGGCCTCGTACGCGCGGTGCGTCGGTGGCCGGGCGGTTTCGCCGTCCTGGGGGGTGCTCATGTGTGTCTCCGTCCGATGCGGGTGTGCCGTGGGTGCGGGACGACCGGGCCTGGGCGGGGCTCGGTCTGATTATCGGCGCGGCGTGTCGGGCGCGACGCTGGAGTGGGCGACGGCGTGCAGCGCGCGCGCCAGGGCGTGGGCATGTTCGCCGGTGAGTGTGCCGGGCACGTCCCGGAGGGTGACCTGGTCGGGGCCGGTGCGGAGGACCGCGCCGTCGTTGCCGACCGGGACGCCGGGGGCCGGCCCGGCGGAGGTGGGATGTCGGCGACCTCGGGGAGCTGCTGTGCGGTGCGGCGGCGTCCTGTTCGGCGGTCACGGCGCGTTCGCGTTGGGCGTCGGCCTGCGCGCGGGTTTCGGCCCGGTCGTGCTCGGCGCGGTCGGCGAGCTGCTGCGCTGCGGCCCGTCCCTCGGCGGCGGTCTGGGCGAGCAGGGCCTGCTCGCGCGGGCGTCGGCGGTCGCGGCGCGGGTGGTGGCCTGGGCCGCGGCGCGGGTCGCGTGGTCGCGTTCCTGTTCGGCCAGCGCGAGCCGACGCCGGGTCTGGTCCGCCTCGGCGCGGGCCTGGTCGCGTTCGGCGGCCGTCGCGCGGTGCTGCAGCTGGAGGTCGGCCAGTTTGGCGTGCGCGTCGTTCAGGTCCCGGTCCCGGTTGGCGAGTTTAGTTCGCCGGTAGCGGGTCGTTCGGGAAGGCCGGGGTGGTGGTGCCGGGCATGGGCCACCTCGCGTGGGGTTGGGCGTTGCGGTGCTGCTGCTCAACAGTGCGGACGAGCGCGGGCAGGACCGGCAGCAGGGTGCGGGTGCGCTGGTCCATGTCGGCCTTGCGGCGGCTGCGCGCCTTGACATGGGAGGTCTCGTTGGCCCGGATCGGGCACGGCGCCACCCATGGGCCCCAGCGGGCTGGGTCGTCTGCGGCCCAGCGCGCGAGGTCCTGGTAGAAGCATCGGACGGTGTTGAGCACGATGTGGACGTTGATGCGGGGGCGGGCGGGCCGGCCGTCTCGGGCCGGGATGACGCTGATGCGTTCCTTCCAGGCGGCCGCGGTCGCGGCGTCCAGTCGCAACGAGTCGATCCCGGGGTGGTGCTGTTCGAGGTCCTTCCAGAACAGAAGGCCGAGGGAGCGGGCCATGTCCTCCAACGTCACGTAGTCGACGTCGACGGTTCGGTCGGTGAGGTACTCGACCAGCAGGTCCCGGATCGGTTTGCAGGCGAGCTGGTGCCGGTCGATGAGCTCGGCGGGGCTGCGCTGACCCATCACCATGACCGCCTTCAGCCGGGGCGGCGCTGCAGGCCCGAACACCCCGGTCTCGGCGAGCAGCGCGTAGTAGAGATGCTTGCCCTTCTGCCCGGCGCACTGGTGCTCACCGATCCCGACCTGCAGCTCGACGCAGTCCCCGATCGTGATGTCTCGGATGAGCCCGCCTTTGCGGATCATGATCCAAGCGATCCGGTTGAACGCCTGCGCCCGGTCGTTCTTCCCGTGGCGGCCGGTCGCCTCGCAGTGGGCTACCAGGGCCGCGAACCCTTCGGGGTCGGTGACGTGGCGGAACTGCATCAGCAAGTGGGAGGGGATGAGGCGGAGCAACCACTGGTAATTCGGACGGATGACCTGTCCGTCGATGAGCGGGATCATGCCGCAGGACAGGTCGATCGTGTCGTACTTTCGGACGCGGGCCCGGGCGGCCAGCCAGTCCAGCGGGATCCTCTGCCAGTCCCGTCCCGTCTCTTCAGCGCCGCTGGCCAGCCAACGTTCCTGCCGGGTGCTTCCGGGCTGGTCCTCGAGCCAATCCAGGAGCTTGATCAGGCCGCGCTCGCGGGTCCGGAGGTTGGCCTCGCTGGTTCCGGTGAACGGCAGCGCCAGTGTTCGTTACAGCACCTCGGCGCGAGGTCTGGTACCAGATCGCGTCAGGAGTGCGAGCCTGCGAGTCCGCCGGGACATGGCGGTGGCCGCTCGCCCATCGTCGGTGGCCAGCCGCCGAAAGTTGCCGCAGGTCGACGGTCATGACGGCTCGCCTCCCAGCGGGACCGCGCCGAACAGCGTCTGCAGGACCTCGGGTCGGTAGCCCGGGGCCGGTGCCGGAGGGACGGCCGCTTGCGCGGCCTGGCGCGCATGGTGGGCCAGGATCTGCGGGACGACCTCCTCCACGGTGGGCTCGGTGTAGATCTCCGTGGTGGTGATGTGGGCGTGTCCGAGCACGATGGCGGACAGGTAGCCCGCCTTGCGCCGCACCATGTGGCGGCGAGCGTGCAGTTCGGCGAACGCGTCGGCGACGATGTCGTCGGCGGCCGCCCCGTACACCCCTTCGGCCTGACACAGGCCGACCAGCCGCTTCCAGTGTTTCTCGATCAGCTGCCCGTAAAGCGCCTCGAGTTCTTGGTCCCTGCCGTCGTCGTCGTGCGGCTGGGATTCGGCCTCAATGTTCATCGGCCACCCCCGACGACGCGCGATGTTCCGCCGGTTGACCCGTCACCACCACACTCCTCTCGCCCAGGCCTTCGGCCGGACACCCGATCACCACACATCCCGAACCGAGCACAGCCCACCGGTTGGCCACCTCTCTGCCGGTTCCCGTGGCCCGCCGCCCTCGCACCGCGGATTCAGCGACATAGTGAAGAGCGGATCCGGGCCGAATTGTGCAAGAGGCGAGGGCGGCCGGATCCTGCCAACTCGCGGGTTGGTCGAGTTCGCGCACGTCACGCAGCACGACGGCCCCGATCTCAAGGAAGCAAAGGGACGGGGCCGTGGTGTTCGGTTCGCCGGGCGCCGGACCGGGCCAGCGCCCCTGGGGCCAGCGCGATGCGCAGCGCCTGCGAGGCCCTGTGGGTGGCGCTGCAGATCGCCCTGAAGGCCGAGGAGGCTCAGGGAACTCGGGGGATATTTCTCTCAGAAGGTTGGCGCGGGTCGGTGTTCTCCCCGGAGCTGGACGCCGGCTTAGGGATGGGCTTCATCATGCACATGCCTCGACGGTGGCCGCCGCCGGGACGCCGCCGCGGATGTCCGGGACTGGGCCCACACGTGCGAGGTTCCCGGAGACATGCGTGTTGTCCTTCCCCGAGTGCACGGCCCCGCCGGTGGATGCTCCCGAGCTCGGCGCCGACGCTGCCGCCCGGTATCACGTTGCTCCCGTCCGGGACATCTCCCTGGTCAGGGGTGCGTCGACTTTTCCTCGCGAGCCGCGGCCGCGGGGGGATGCTCGGCTACACCCGTCGGCTGTCGCCCGCTGATCGCGCGTACGCCCCAGGAAGCGGGGGTGTCCCTATGGGATTGGCCAAGGGCTGAGGTGCTGTGGGTATCTCAGATGACCATTGCGCGGTCGTGCTGGCGGCTGAGCTCGGTTAGGGCGGCGATGCCGGGGTCGTTTGAGGACGCCGGCGCCGGTAGTCGGCCGCCGCCGCGGTGGGCTAGGACGATCGCGGTCGCGGTGAATCCCTCCATGAGGAATCGGATGATCACGTGGTTCGAGCGCGCGTAGCGGTAGATCAGCGCGTCGACGAACGCGCTGAACACGTCGATGTCGACCTCGCATTCGTCGGCCTCCATCGAGCCGAGGCCTGAGGGGAGGCCGGTGAGCGTCGTGAGGGATTCCGCTGCTCGCAGGAAGACTTGAGCGACGCTTGTTGCGGGGTTCCAGAGGGCGCGTTCGCCGATCTGAAAGTACTGGCTCATCGTCCTCCTGGCTGCCGGTCTGTCAGCGGGGTGCTCGAGCGGATGCTGGCGATTGGGCCAGCCCGAGTTGGTTGGAGGCTCCGATACCTGGAAGGGTGAGGAGTTATGGCACCACCGAGGAGGTATGCCCCTGAGCTGCGGGAACGCGCTGTTCGTCTGGTTTTTGAGGCGCGTGCGGCGGGTGAGGGGCAGGGCGTGATCGCCCGGGTCGCGGATCAGCTCGGGGTGCACCGGGAAGCCTTGCGGACGTGGGTGCGGCAGGCTGAGGTCGATGGCGGGAAGCGTCCCG
>NZ_RFFG01000018.1 GCF_003696215.1 Actinomadura harenae
GCACCCGCCCGGTTCCCCGCCCGGCGGAGCGCCCCGCGCGGCGTCCGGCCGAGCGCCCGGCGGCGCGGCCGGAGGAGCGTCCGGCGGCTCCGGACAAGGCCAAGGACAAGGAGATCTCGGTGGGAAAGCCCGCCGCCCCGGCTCCCCGTCCCGCGCCGAAGCCCGAGACCACGTCGGAGGCCAAGCCCGCGGCCAAGCCCGAGCCCGCCGCGTCCGCCGAGCCTGTCGAGGCCAAGCCCGCGCCGAAGGCCGCGCCGAAGCCTGAGCCCAAGGCCGAGGCGAAGCCGGAGCCGAAGGCCGAGGCGCCTGAGGCCGGAGAGCTGCCGGTGCCGGACTATGACTCGGCGACGCTTCCGCAGCTTCGCGCCCGCCTGCGCGGCCTGACGGCCGACCAGGTCAGGCTGCTGCGCGAGTACGAGCGCGCGCACGAGGCGCGTCCGGAGATCGTCCGCATGTACGAGAACCGGATCGCCAAGCTCAACGGCTCGCACTGACCTGAGGAACGCGCCGAGGCCCGTCCGGAATCTGGTTCCGGACGGGCCTCGGCGCGTGTCCGGGACCGGTCTCCCCCTCACGGGGGAGGGTGATCACTCGCGCTGGGGAGGCGGACGGCCCGGTCCGCTGTGATCGTGGGCGGGATGAGGATCCTTCGCACCGCGTCGTCCTCCGGTCCCGAGGCCGTGCGGGTGAACCGGGTGGCCGCCTACACGGCGTTCGCCTGGGTGATGGTGTTCCTGGCCTGGCATGTCGTCTGGGCGCTCACCGGGCTCGCCTGGCCCGAGGCGTCCGAGCGGCACGGCGCCGCGCGGGTCGTCGCGGAGGCGTTCAGCGTGATCGTGCTGCTCATGGTCGCGGTGGGGGTCGCGCTTCCGCTGGCGCTCGTCCAGGCGTGGGGACGGCGGGTGCCCGCGTGGATGCTGGCCGCCGGGGTCTGGTTCGGGTGCGTTCTGCTCGGCGCGCGCGGGTTCAGCGGCGTCGCCGACGCGATCGCACGCGCCACCGGCGTCCTCCCGCATGGGCTGACCGGGATGACGACGGAGCAGGTCTACGGCTCCGCGCATCCGTCGGTCTGGGCGCGGGTCGCCGGTGCGGTCACGGACGTGATGTTCGCGGTCGGGGGCGTGGTGTTCGGGGTCGCCGGGGTGGCGTTCCGGCGGGTTCAGCGGACGAGCTGATCCCCCAGCGGGCTGCGCATGTAGAGGACGGAGCGTCCCGCGCGCGTGCGGTTGAGGAGGCCGCAGGCGTGGAGGGCCGTGAGGTGGCGGCTGATCCCGCCCGGCGTGACGCCGAGCCTCCGGGCCAGGTCCGTCGTGGACGCCGGGGACGCCAGCATGATCAGGAGCCGTGTGCGGGGCGCGCCGAGGAGTTCGGCGAGCGCGGCGGTGCCCTCGGGGGCGGCCTGGTCCCAGACCGCGCCGCGTCCGCGCGCGGGGTAGGCGATCAGCGGCGGGCCGTCCTTGTCGGTCATGGTGATGGCGCCGCGCAGGAACAGGCACGGGGCGAGGACGAACCCGCGTCCGGCGACGTCCACGGCGACCTTCCGCACGACGTCGGACGGGATCACCACCCGGACGCTGCCGTCCTCCCAGGTGACGCGGTCGTCGAGTTCGGCGAACAGGGCCGCCGCGCCGCCGAGCGCGAGCCGCCGGGCACGGTGCGCGAGGTCGGCCTCCAGGACGGCGCGCATCCGCGCCCAGTAGGGCTCGAGGCAGGCGTCCCAGTACGCCTCGATGGCGGTGCAGATCCGGTCGAGGACGGACGCGGGATCACCGGTCAGGACGCGCGGGATGGGGACCTCCCGGTAGGCGGCGTCCACGTCGTGCCGGTAGGCGGCGGCGATGTCACGGCGGACCACGTCCGGCGGGGTCGCCCGCAGCAGGGCGAGGTCGGCCGCGAGGTCGGTGACGATGCCGTCGGGGCGCGGGGTCATGAAGTCGGGCAGCCAGCCGTGCGGGGCGAACACGGCGTTCAGCGCCTCGGTGTCGAGCCGGGCGTAGGCGGCGGCCGTCTCCCGGACCCAGGACTGGTGCTCGGGCGTCTGCGCGGGGAACACGCGCGGCCGCAGGCTGAACACCAGCTCGAACAGGGGTGACATCCCGAACGACATCTCGGCGAGATCCTGGACGCCCAGCCTGAACTCATACATTGCCCCAGAGGGTAAATCCTTTCCCTTGCCCCGTGCACGCGGGCTGGGATGGCCCGCATGACGCTCTCCCTCCCCCGGAGCCTGGCGGACGCCGCCGGGCACCCGGTGATCCGCTCCCTGTCGGCCATGACGCTGGTCAACACGGCCGGCAACGGCCTGCTCATGACGACCGGCGCCCTGCTGTTCACCCGGGTCGTCGGCATGACGGCGTCCCAGGTCGGCCTGGCGCTCACGCTGGGCGGGGTGTGCGGCATCGCGTCGAGCATCCCGCTGGGCCGGGTCGCCGACCGGTTCGGGGCGCGTCCGACCGTGGTGGCGCTCCTGGTCGTCCAGGCGGTGCTGGTCCTCGGTTACACGCAGGTCCATTCGTTCTGGACGGCCCTGCCGCTGATCTGCGCCGTCACGTTCGTGGACCGGGGGGAGAGCGCGGTGCGGGCCGCGCTGATCGCCCAGGCCCTGCCGCCGGACCGGCGGGTGCCGGGGCGGGCGTTCCTGCGGGCGGTGACGAACGTCGGCATCTCGCTGGGCGCGGTGCTGGCCTCCCTCGCGCTCGTCGCCGACACGCCCGCCGCCTACCGGACGATCGTGGTGGCCGACGCGGCGACCTTCCTGCTCGCGGCGCTCCTGGTGTTCAGGGTGCCCGCGCTGGAGAACGCGGGCGGTGAGCGGACGCCGGGCCGGGGCTTCGGCGCGCTGACCGACGTCCCCTACGTGGTGATCACCGTGCTGGCGGGGGCGCTGGTCATGTTGCAGGGCGTCCTGGAGATCGGCGTCCCGCTGTGGGTGACGGGCCAGACGCACGCGCCCCGGACGCTGATCGCGGCCGCGATGCTGCTGAACACGGTCATGGTCGTCCTGTTGCAGGTCAGGCTGAGCAAGGGCGCCGAGAGTCCGGCGCGGGCGGCCCGGCTCGCGATGCGCGCCGGGGTGCTGATCGCGGTCGGCTGCGTGCTGCTCGGCTTCTCCAAGGGCCCGGACGCGTGGACCGCGACGGTCCTGATCCTGGTGGCGGTGGCGGTGATGACGGTCGGCGAGATCCTGGGGTCGGCCGGAAGCTGGGCGCTCGGCTTCGACCTGGCGGACGAGCGGTCGCAGGGCGTCTACCAGGGCGTCTTCAACACCGGCTTCGCCGCCGGCCTGGTGCTGGGCCCGCTCGCCGTGACGCAGACGGCCCTGCGGTCCGGCATGACGGGCTGGCTGGTCCTCGCCGGGATCTTCCTGGTGACGGCCGTCGCGTTCGTCCCGGCGACCCGGTGGGCCGTCGCGACGCGTCCGGTGGCCGAGCCCGCGGCGGCGGAGGAGCCCGTGACGGCGGCCTGACGGGCCCGGCGGGGGCTCGGGCGAAGGCTCGGGCGTGGGCTCAGCGGACGAGCTGGTCGCCGAGAGGGCTGCGCATGTAGAGGACGGAGCGTCCCGCGCGCGTGCGGTTCAGGAGGCCGCTCGCGTGCAGGGCGGTCAGGTGCTGGCTGATCGCCCCGGGCGTGACGCCGAGACGCTGGGCAAGGTCGGTCGTGGACGCGGGCGCGGCCAGCATGACCAGCAGTTTCGCGCGGCGGGCGCCGACGAGCGCGACGAGCGCGGCGGGACCCTCGGGCGCGGGATGGTCCCAGATCGCGCCGCGTCCGCGCGCGGGGTAGGAGATCAGCGGCGGCCCCTGGTCGTCGATCATCGTGATCGCGCCGCGCAGGAACAGGCAGGGGACGAGGACGAGCCCGCGTCCGGCGACGTCCACGGCGCGTTCGGGCGCGAGCCCGGACGGGATGACGAGCCGGACGAGTCCCGGGTCCCAGCTGACGCGGTCGTCCAGCTCGGCGAACAGCGCGGCGGCGCCGCCGAAGGCCAGCCGCCGCGCGCGGTGGACGAGGTCGGCCTCCAGGACGGCGCGCATCCGCGTCCAGTAGGGCTCGACGCAGGCGTCCCAGTACGCCTCGAACGCGGCGTGGATCCGGTCGAGGAGGACGGCGGGATCGCCGGTCAGGACCGATGGGACGGGCACGTGCCGGTACGCCACGACGATGTCGTTCCGGACGAGCTCCGGCGGCGTCGCGCGCAGCACGGCCAGGTCGTCCGCGATCTCGGTGACGATGCCGTCGGGGCGGGGCGTGAGGAAGTCCGGGATCCAGCCGTGCGGGGCGATCAGGACGTCCAGCAGTCCGGTGTCGAGCCGGGCGTAGGCGGCGGCCGTCTCCCGCACCCACGACAGGTGCTCGGGGTTCCGCGCGGGCTGGAGGCGCGAACGCAGGCTGAACACGAGCTCGAACAGCGGCGACATCCCGAACGACGTCTCCGCGAGGTCCTGGACGCCCAGCCTGAACTCATACATTGAGGAATATCCTAAATTCATTTCGCGCCGCTGGGCCGCGCCACTGGGATGGGCGCATGACGACGACCTCCCCCCGGGCTCCGGGCATGGCGACCCTGGCGCGGCATCCGGTGATCCGGGTGCTGTCCGCGGCGATGCTGGTCAACACGCTCGGCAACGGCCTGTTCATGACCACCAGCGCCCTGCTGTTCACGCGCGCGGTCGGCATGACGCCGTCCCAGGTCGGCTTCGCGCTGGCCCTGGGCGGGGTGTTCGGCATCGCGTCCGGGGTGCCGATGGGACGCGTCGCCGACCGGTTCGGGGCGCGTCCGACGGTGGTGGCGCTGCTCGGCGCGGAGGGGGTGCTGATCCTCGGCTACACGCAGGTGCACTCGTTCTGGACGGCGGTGCCGCTGATCTGCGGCGTCACGTTCCTGGACCGGGGCGCGTCCGCCGTCCGCAACGCGCTGGTCGCGCACGCGCTGCCCGCCGAGCTGCGGATGCCCGGCCGGGCGTTCCTGCGGATGATGACGAACGCGGGCGTCGGTGTCGGTGCGGCGCTGGCGTCCCTCGCGCTGGTCGTGGACACCCCGTCCGCCTACCGGACGATCGTGGTCCTGGACGCCGTGACGTTCGTGCTGGCGGCGGTCCTGCTGACGCGGGTCCCGGCGGGGCGCCCGGCGGGGGACGCGGCGTCCGGCGGCGGCGGTTTCGGGGCGCTGACCGACGTCCCGTACCTGGTCATCACGGTTCTGGCCGGGGTGCTGGTGTTGCAGCAGGGGATCCTCGAGGTCGGCGTGCCGCTGTGGGTGACGCGCGAGACGCACGCGCCGCGGCTGCTCGTCTCGGCCTGCCTGGTGCTGAACACGGCGCTGGTCATCGCGCTCCAGGTGCGGATGAGCCGCGGCGCGGAGGACCCGCGTGTCGCGGCCCGCGCCTGCCTGCGCGCGGGGACGCTGATGGCGGTCGGCTGCCTGCTGTTCGGCCTGGCCAAGGGCCCGGACCCGTGGACGGCGTCCGCGCTGATCCTGGGCGCGCTGGCGCTCCAGACGGTCGGCGAGGTGCTGTGCGCGGCGGGCACGTGGGCGCTCAGCTACGAGCTGGCGGACGAGCGCGCGCACGGCGTCTACCAGGGCGTCTTCAACAGCGGCTTCGCGGCGGGGGTGCTGCTCGGCCCGCTGGTCGTCACGCAGACCGCGCTGCGGCACGGCATGGCCGGATGGCTGGTGTTCGGCGCGCTCTTCCTGGTGACGGCCGTCGCGTTCGTCCCGGCGACGCGCGGGGCGGCGGCGAACCGTCCGGCGTGGGAGAAGGCCCCCGCCTGAGCGGGAACCGGAGGCGGCCCCGGACCGGGTCCGGGGCCGCCTCCGGTGTGGCAGGGGCCGGAGGGGGGCCGGTCCCTGCCGGCCGGTCAGGCTTGGGTGTTCGCTCGGGCCGGGTGTTCGCTCGGGCCGGGTGTTCGCTCGGGCCGGGTGTCCGTTCAGGCCCGGTGGCCGCTCAGGCCCGGTGGCCGCTCAGGCCCGGTGGCCGCTCAGGCCCGGTGGCCGCTCAGGCCCGGTGGCCGCTCAGGCGGGGAGCGGGGCGTCCTGGAAGGCGTGGTCGGTGTCGACGCGCTCCAGCGACTCCAGGTGCCGCCGCCGGACGACCAGGACGACGATCGCGATCGCGCAGCACAGGGCTCCGATGTAGTAGGGCGTCGAGTCGCTGAACCGCTCGGCGAGCTTGCTTCCGAAGTAGGGCGCGAGGGCGCCGCCGAGCCACCGGACGAAGTTGTAGCCCGCGGACGCGACCGGACGGGGGTTGTCGGAGACCTCCATGGCCGCCTCGGTGAACGCGGTGTTGTTCAGCCCGATCGGGACGCCGGACAGGATCGTGCAGATGATGATCCCGTCGTGCCCGAGCGTGGCGAGGCCGAGCTGGAAGACGATGAGCAGGGCCAGCGCCAGGTGCATGACGCGGACGGTCCCGATCCGGCGTTGCAGGGCGGGCGCGGCGAACACCGAGGACAGCGCGACCATCACGCCCCACCCGAAGAACACCAGGCCGATGCCGTGCGCGTCCATGTGCAGGACGAACGGCGTCCACGCCAGGACGGTGAAGAACGCGTAGTTGTAGAACAGCGCGGTGAAGGCCGTGGTCGACAGGCCGCCGTGGCCGAGCGCGCGGATCGGCGCGGACAGCGGGGTGGGGACGGCGGGCTTCGGCGTCGGCTTCAGCAGGGTCGCGATCAGCAGGAACCCGACCGCCATCAGGACGGCCGTCCCGAAGAACGGGAACCGCCAGTTCATGTCGCCGAGCAGCGCGCCGACGAGCGGGCCGAGCGAGATGCCGATGCCGAGCGCGGCCTCGTAGAGGATGATCGCCGACTCGGCCCCGCCGGACGCGGCGCCGACGATGACGGCGAGGGCGGTCGCGACGAACAGCGCGTTGCCGAGGCCCCAGCCCGCGCGGAACCCGACGAGCTGCCCGACGGTGTCGGACGTCCCGGCGAGCGCGGCGAACAGGACGACCAGGACGAGCCCGATCATCAGCGTCCGCTTGCCGCCGATCCGGCTGGACACCCAGCCGGTGACGAGCATCGCGACGGCGGTGATGAGGAAGTAGCTGGTGAACAGCAGCGACACCTGGCTGGGCGTCGCGCGCAGGTTCGTGGCGATGGCGGGGAGGATCGGGTCGACGAGGCCGATGCCCATGAAGGCGACCACGGCGGCGAAGGCCGTGGCCCACACCGACATGGGCTGCCGGAGGAGGCCGGGCCGGGCCGCGGCCTCCGCTGGCTCTGCGTGCATGGAACCTACCTTTCGGGGGACGGCCCCTCCCCGCCCTCGCGCGCCGGGTCAGGCGGCGGGCGGCCGGTCGGGGTCGGCGAACAGCCGGCCGAGCAGGGGCAGGGCGGCGCTCAGGGTGCTCCGCTCCTGCTCGGACAGCTCGGCGAACCGCTGGACGAGGAGCCCGATGCGGCGCTCGCGGGCGCGGTGCAGCTGGACGCTGCCGTCCCGGGTGATCTGGGCGGTGACCACGCGCGCGTCGGAGGTGTCCCGGCCGCGGGCGACCAGGCCGTCCCGTTCGAGCCGGTTGACCAGCGCGGTCATGGTCGGCAGCTTCACGCCGTGCTCGTCGGCGAGCTCGGTCATGCGGCGCGGCCCGCCCTCGAGCGAGCCGAGCACCGACGCCTGCTGGCTGGTGACGGCCTGGTCGGCGCTGACACGGCGCATCATCAGCACCATCTCGCGGAGCCGGGTGTTCAGCTCCTCGGCGAGCTCGCGGTCGGAACGCATCGGTCTCTCCTCAATTACTTAGCCATACTAAGTTAGTTTGCCTAATAATTCAAATGTGGCGGTGACCTGCATCGTGCCCGGTCCGGCGCCGCCCTGGCCCCGACATGACGATCGCTTAGGCTCCGGTCATGTCGACGGCTTAGGCCGTGGTCGTGCCGACGGCCTAGGCTGCCCCCATGGCGATGGAGACCTCGGCGGAGTCCCCCGTTCCCGTCCGGACGGTGTTGCAGGCGGTCGGCGGCTGGATCGGACGGCTCGGCCGGATCTGGGTCGAAGGGCAGATCACCGAGCTCAACGCACGAGGCGGCACCGTTTACGTCACGCTGCGCGATCCGGTGGCGAACATGTCGGTGCCGGTCGTCGGACGCCGCGAGACCTTCGCCGCCGCCGGGCCCGCCGTCACCGACGGGGCCCGCGTGGTGATCCACTGCAAGCCGGACTTCTGGGTCAACCGCGGCCGGTTCTCCCTGAGCGCGATCGAGGTCCGCCCGGTCGGCGTCGGCGAGCTCCTGGCCCGCCTCGAACGGCTCAAGCAGCTGCTGGCGTCCGAGGGGCTGTTCCGGCCCGAGCGCAAGCGGCCGCTCCCCTTCCTGCCCGGACGCGTCGGACTGATCTGCGGCCGCGACTCGGACGCCGAGCACGACGTCCTGCAGAACGCCCGGCGCCGCTGGCCCGCCGTCGAGTTCACCGTCCGGAACACCGCCGTCCAGGGGGGCAACGCCGTCCCGCAGGTCATGGACGCGCTGCGCGAGCTCGACGCCGACCCGGCGATCGACGTGATCGTCATCACGCGCGGCGGCGGCTCCATGGAGGACCTGCTCCCCTTCTCCGACGAGGCGCTCGTCCGGGCCGTCGCCGCCGCCCGCACCCCGGTCGTCAGCGCGATCGGCCACGAGCAGGACAGCCCCCTCCTCGACCTGGTCGCCGACCTGCGCGCGTCCACCCCGACCGACGCCGCCAAGCGGGTCGTCCCGGACGTCCGGGAGCAGCTCCAGCTCGTCCGGCAGCTGCGCGACCGCGGACGGCGCGTCCTGGTCGGCGGGGTCGAACGCGAGCTGCACTGGCTGTCCGGGATGCGCTCCCGGCCCGCGCTCGCCGACCCCGTCCGCGAGATCGAGCGGCAGGCCGAGCGCGTGGAGGCGCTGCGCGACCGGGCCCGCCGCAGCCTCGCGGCCGCGCTGGACCGCTCGTCCGACCACCTGTCCCACACGCGCGCGCGACTGCTGGCCCTCTCCCCCGCCGCGACGCTGGCCCGCGGCTACGCGATCGTCCAGCGGGAGGACGAGGGCGTCGTCCGGGAGGCCGCGTCCGTCGAGGACGGCGAGGCCCTAGTCGTCCGGCTCGCCGAAGGGCAGCTGGGCGTGACCGTCACCGAGCGTCGGCTCCCCTGACGCCACGGCTCCCGGCCCGGTTCGGCCGCCGCTGTCCGCTTGCGGCCCGGCCGTAGCCGCTTCCGGCCGCGCCCGGACACTTGGAACGTTTGCGCAACTGGACGAGCGTGGATCACGGAACCCAGACCCCCCGCTCTACAGGAGGACGACCCATGTCCGCACTGAGCTGGACGCGCCGCGTGACCCTCGCGGCCGGAACCTGCGCCGTGGCCACCTTCGCCCTGGTGGCGCCTGCCCACGCGAGCGTCTCCCCCACCCTGGTGGGACCGACGGGACGCTGCGCGGCGTGGGAGTTCACCGAGCTGCACGGCGGCCACGACTACATGCGCGCCAACCCCAGCGTCGACTGGAACGGCGTGTGCGTGTTCGGCGTCCACGACTTCTCGTCCGGCGCCGACTACCCCACCAACGGCCCGGCGGAGACCCCCGAACCCGGCATCTACGACGGCCCCGGCCACAGCGAGGCCGTCTACGTCCACGACCTGATCTCCGACGACTGGGGCTGGGGGCCCCGCAACTGACCCCGCACCGACCCCACTCCGGCCCCGGGCGGCGAGGCCGGACGGGGTGGCGCTGGCCCTAGGCTGGTCGGCGTGGCGGAAGAGAAGACGGAACTGAGCTATGAGCAGGCACGGGACGAGCTGACCGAGGTCGTCCGGAAGCTGGAGGCGGGCGGCCTCACGCTGGAGGAGTCGCTGACCCTGTGGGAACGCGGGGAGAAACTGGCGGCCCTCTGCGAGGAGTGGCTGGAGGGCGCGCGCGCCCGCCTCACCGCCGCCATGAACGCCGAGACCGCCGGGCCGGACGACGCGTCCGGCCCGGCGGCCCCGTTCTAGACCGGGGACGCGGCGTCAGGAGCGCTGCGTGGGCGCGGGCGTCACGACGCTCGTGCCGGTCTTGTCCAGCGGCTTGAGCGCGGCGGCGAGGACGGCCAGCTCGTCGTAGCCCGCGGTGCCCGTCACGACGACGCTCACGCCGTCCGGCAGGGTGCGGGCCAGCGAGTTGGCCTTCTTGTCGCGGCGGAAGTAGGTGTCCCACGTGATCCCGGACACGGCGCGGGTTCCGGTCGCGGCCTTGCTGTTGGTCATCCGGGGGACGTACTCGGCGGCCTTCTCGTTGCTCTCCTCGAGGGCCGCGTACTGCCCGGACGGCGCGATGAACCCCAGGTGCCACTGGACCGGCCCGCCCTTCTCACCGAGCCCGGTCAGCCGCGCGCTGGTGGCCCGCCACCCGGCCGGGAGCCCCTGCGGGCCCCACGCCTGGTACGGGCCGTTGTGCGCGAGCGCCCACTCCTGGGAGCCGTAGTCGATCGTCGGGAGCAGCTCCTTGTTGGCCCGCGGCGTGATGAGGTAGATCACCCCGACCAGCAGCAGGCACGCCACGATCGCCGTGGCGAACCCGGCGAGGCCGGTGGTCAGCCGCTTGTACACCCCGGGACTGACCTGCACCGACTCCGGCTGGGCCGGTCCCTCGCCCGCGCCGCCCGCGCCGTTCCCGGCGCCCTCGGGGCGCGCGGACGCCGCGTCCGGGGCGCCTTCGGGACTCGCCCCGGACGGGCTCGGCTGCTCGGACGTCGTCGTCGGGGCGGGGCTGTCGTCGCTCACCCCACCAGGATCCCCTACGGTCGCCGCTGCTCGGTACGGGGGTTCCTGATAGTGCCCACAATGGCCATGATGTCGTCGGCGAGCCGCCGGGACCCCTCGGCGTCGTCGCTCAGCGAGACCTCGGACACCGCGCCCGCCATCGCGCCGGTCAGGACGACGACCAGCGCCTCGTCCACGCCGCCGTCGGACGTGTGGAACAGCGCGGCGTTGCGGCGGGCCCACTTGTTCAGGCGCTGCCGCATCACCCGGTCGAACCCGGGCGGGCCGTCGCCGGAGATGAACAGCCGGGAGACGTCGCGCTCCTCGATGCAGCCGTCCAGGTAGGCGCCCGCGCCCGCGATGAACTGCCGCATCGGGTCGGCCTCGCCCGCCTCCCGCACGGCGTTGATCGCCTTGCGGGTGCGTTCCTGCTGCCGCGCCTGGAACTCCTCGAACAGCGTGAGGTACAGGTCGGCCTTGCCGTTGAAGTGGTGGTAGAGGCTGCCGACGCTGGCCCCGGCCTTGGCGACGATGTCGGTGACCGCGGCCTGGGCGAAGCCCGCCTCGCAGAACACGTCCCGCGCCGCCGCCAGCAGGGCCCCGCGGGTCGCCGCGCCCCGGTCCGAGGTCCGCGGCGTGGTCGTGTCGATGTCGCTGCTCATGACCCTAGAGATTACGCCGGACGATCGCGGGAGACGATCCCAACCAAGGCGTCCGCGTTCTCTGGTCTGGTCCAATTTGGACAGCGGCACGCGACGCGCGGAGAATCCGGGTGAGCCATCGACCGAAAGGGCGTCTCGCCATGTCCGACGACACCACCGTCTCGTCTCCCCTCGTCACCGAGCCCGCCGCTCCGGACCGGAACCTGGCGCTGGAGCTGGTACGGGTGACCGAGGCGGCCGCGATGGCCGCCGCGCGCTGGGTCGGCAGGGGCGACAAGAACGGCGCCGACGGCGCGGCCGTGAACGCCATGCGCCAGCTGATCAACACCGTGTCCATGAGCGGCGTCGTCGTGATCGGCGAGGGCGAGAAGGACAACGCGCCCATGCTCTACAACGGCGAGTCGGTCGGGGACGGCTCGGGCGCCGAGTGCGACGTGGCCGTGGACCCGGTGGACGGCACCCGCCTGACCGCGCTCGGGATGAGCAACGCCGTCGCCGTCCTCGCCGTGGCGCCGCGCGGCTCGATGTACGACCCGTCCGCGGTGTTCTACATGGAGAAGCTGGTCACCGGCCCCGAGGCGGCGGACGCGGTGGACATCGAGCGTCCGATCGCCGACAACATCCGCGCCGTGGCCCGTGCCAAGGGCTCCGCCGTGGACGACGTGACGGTCTGCATCCTGGACCGTCCGCGCCACGAGGGCATCGTCAAGGAGATCCGGGAGACGGGCGCTCGGATCAAGTTCATCCTGGACGGCGACGTCGCGGGAGCGATCATGGCGGCCCGCGACGGCACCGGCGTGGACCTGCTGCTCGGCGTCGGCGGCACGCCCGAGGGCATCATCGCCGCCTGCGCGATCAAGGCGCTCGGCGGCGTGATCCAGGGCCGGTTGTGGCCGAAGGACGAGGCCGAGCGGCAGAAGGCGATCGACGCGGGCCACGACCTGAGCCGCGTCCTGACCACCGACGACCTGGTCTCGTCCGACGACGTCTTCTTCGCCGCCACCGGCATCACCGACGGCGAGCTGGTCGACGGCGTCCGGTACGGCAAGGGCCGCGCCCGCACGCACTCGCTCGTCATGCGCTCCCGTAGCGGGACGATCCGGACGATCCACAGCGAGCACCAGCTCAGCAAGCTCCGCGCCTACAGCGCGATCAACTTCGACTCGGCGGTCTGATCGGCGAGTCCCCGAACGGGCCCGGCGCGTCGCGCCGGGCCCGTTCTTCTGTTTGGGGAAGCGAGGTCAGGGCGTGCGGAGGCGCGGGTCGCGGTCGCCGAGGACGTCCTCGGCGGGCCAGGTCTCGGTGAGGATCCTGCTCAGCAGCGGGTCGCTGGATTCGAGGATCTCGCTGTAGCGCAGCGAGCCGTCCGGGTTGACGCGCTGGCCGCCCAGGACGACCGGGGCGCGCAGGACGTCCTCGCCCCACGGCTCGACGGTGTTGCACAGCAGGCCCTCGAAGCGGAAGCCCTCGATGTCGCTGTCGTTCACCCTTCTGACCAGTTCGTCGGCCACCTCGGCCCGGAGGTAGACCCAGAGCAGGTAGACGACGGTGCGTCCGTCGTCGAGCCGGATCGGCAGGCGCACCTTGAGGAAGTTGCCGACGTCCTTGGCGATCTTGAGGACGTCGGTGTCGGTGCGGATCCGGCGCGCCCGCTCCTCGGGGGAGAGCTCGGCCAGCAGGTGGGGTTCGGAGATCTCGAAGCCGGGATGCTCCGGGTCCAGGTGGCCGCCGCAGGAGCACCCGCAGGAATGGCCGTGGTGGTCGTCCGTGTCGTCCGTGTCGTCGGCGGACGCCGGGAGCAGCAGGGCGAAGAGGCGGACGACGGTGAAGGCCGTCGGTTCGGGCAGGCCCAGCGCGGCCATCGCCGCCGACGCGGCCTCGTCGTACTCGCCGTTGACCCGGACCTCGCACGTCATGGATCCGGGGGCGCCGCCGTAGAAGATCCGGACGCCGTTGAAGAACGGTGACTCCAGGGCCGGGCCGAGGGCGTCCGCGATGCGGTGGAGCACGTTCGCCTCGATCAGCGCGGCCTGGAGGCGCTCGTTCTCGCCCTCGTCCATGCCGTAGCCGAGGACGCCGGAGATGATCGAGCTCCACCCGGGGACGCCCTGCTCGCCGGACGGCCCGACGCGTCCCGCGAAGTCGCCGTCCCCCGCGGAGACGAGTTCGAGCAGGCAGGCGCCGGCGGTCTGCGTCCAGGCGTCCGCGGCCTGCCGGGGGTCGCCGGCCACGGCGACGGCGCAGTCCCGGAAGCACGGGACGTCCGGCTGGACGCTCACGTCCGGGAAGGCGACGACGTCGTAGTGGTGGCCGCCGGCGTGTTCGGGCGGCGCGACGGCGATCGCCCATCCCCGTGGGCTGAGCAGCGAGTCGCCCTTGAGCTCGGCGCCGCGCGTGGCGCCCGGCGCGTACGCTTCGAGGCGCTCGCGCACCAGGGCGAGGAACTCCAGGTCGGGCAGGCGCTCCCCGGAGGGCTCGGCACCGCTCTGACGACGTCGTATCCATGACATGCGGCGGAGCTTAACGGGGACGTTCGGGACATTCCGCTGGATTATGCGGTGGTGCGGCGTGGCACGCCCACCGGCCCGCCTCCCACCGCACGACACCCCTGAAAGGCGCGGGGGCCCCGGCGCGACTGGGCGGCGGGGCCGTCCGCCGCTTCTACTGCCGGCACGCCTCCAGGACCTTGTCCCGGTAGTAGAGCGGGAGGTCCTGGACCTGCTCGACCCGCAGTAGCTGGTACATGATGTCGTGGCGGGTCTCGTCCCGCAGGCCGGGCGGCATCATCTCCGTGACCTGCTCGACGGTGAGCTCTTTGATCGCGTTGTAGTCGCACGTCGCGGCGGCGCGAGCGGGTTCCGCGCGGACCGGCGCGGCATGGGCGGGCACCACGGCGACACCCAGCGCGAACGCGCAGGACGACGCGAAGACCACGGCACGGACGTTCATCTCCGACTCCTCAACTCGGAAGAACAGACAACGTCCACAAAACTACCCACAGAGACAGATCAACTACCCCAAGTAGTCATTCATGAGGAGAGGGCGGGCACCGTCAGTGCCCGCCCTCCACCCGCACCCTCTACCGAGGCGACCCGCTCACCGCCCCTTCTTGCACGCCTCCTCGAAGTCCTTCCGGACGCCCGCCGGAAGGCTGCTCAGCTTCTTGTGCTTGAACGAGCCGTAGAGCGGGTGGGTCTTGAACCTCTGCTGAGTGTCCCGGCCGAGCTGCGCGACCGCCTGCTCGATGGTGAGGCCGCGCCGACTGAAGTTGCACGACGCGGCGGCGTGGGCGGGCACCGCACGAGCGCCCTCCCCGCGAACGGAGGCGGCCTGGGCCGGGAGCGCGGCGGTGCCCAGCGCCAACGCGGAGGCGGTAACGGTGACCACGACACGGACGTTCATCTACGAACTCCTTCACTCAGGCGACTCGACAACGCCCCTATAGCTACCCCACGTACCCGTTCGGCTACCACGTGCTATCGACAAGGATTACGGCCGCGTTTTGGTTACGCCGAAGTGACGGGGTCCTCGCTTGCATGGGCGTCCCAGTAGGTCGATCGCGACGCCTCGCGCGCCCCAAGGAGCATCAGATGTCCCCTCCAGACGACCACGGCCGGCGCCGGTTCCTGCAGCGCACGGGCCTCGCCGCGGCCGCCTTTCCCCTGATTGGCGGCAGGACGAGCCCGGCCGCCACGAGCCCGACGCGGAACACTGCGGGCACCTCCGGCGACGACCCCGACCGCTTGTTCCGCGACGGCCGGTTCGCCGAAGCCGAGCACGCGTACCGGCGCGCGCTGCGGGCCGATCCGAAGGACGCCCATGCCGCCGCGCGGCTCGGTTACATCGCACTGCTGTCGAACCGGTTCGGCACGGCCGAGCGGTGGCTGTCCGGCGCGATCGAGCTGAACCCGAAGGACGCCGACTCCAAGCGGCGGCTCGCGGAGTGTCTCGTCCGGCAGGACCGGCACGCGCAGGCGATCCCGATCCTCGAAGGGGTCGGGACGCCGCTCGCCAAGGCGTCCGCGACGCAGTACCGCCATCTGGACGGGGCGCCGTACCGGATCTCCGGGCCGTCCGGGACGCGCGTGCCGTTCACGTTCACCGACCCGCTGCCGGTGGTCGAGGCGTCGGTGAACGGGTCGGCGCCGAAGCGGTTCCTCGTCGACACCTACGCGACGCTCGACCTGTCGCCGGACGCCGCGAAGGAGCTGGGGCTGACCGCGTACGCGTCCGTGCCGGGGGTTGCCGGCGGCGCTCCCACCACCATCCACCTGGGGGTTCTGGACTCGCTCCGGATCGGCGACATCGAGGTCCGGAACCTCCCCGTCCAGTGGACGGAGGGTCCGCCACGGCCGACGCTGCCGGACGGCACACTGCCGGACGGCGTGTTCGGCACGACGCTCATGTACCACTTCCTGACCACGATGGACTACGCGCGGCGCGGGCTCGTCCTGCGGCGGCGCGAGGACGCGCCCCGGTCCGGCGGCCTGCCGCTGTGGCTCGCCGGGGACCACTTCCCGTGCTCGGTCGGCGGCCTGAACGGCGGCCGCCCCCGGATGGTCACGCTCGACACGGGCGGGATCGGCCACGGCCTCGACACGACGGTGGAGATCGCCGAACGCCTGGGCATCGCCGTCGACCGCGACCACCCGGTCTCGTCCCGGAACGGGATCGACGTGTACCCGTGCCGTCCGGACCGCATGAGCCTCGGGCGCGCGACCGGACGGCACGTCCTCGGGTTCGCGGCGGAGCGGGTGTTCCCGGGCCTGCCCGGTCCCGGCCTGTCGGCGCTGACCGGGTTCGACCTGATCGCGAACTTCACGCACGACTTCTTCAAGCCGTACGCGGTGACGTTCGACTACACGTCCATGCGGCTGCGCCTCACCCGTCCGCGCTGACCGGATGATCTCGTTAAGGGGGCGGGAGTTTTTTCTGGCGAGCGAGCGGGAAATCCCCATTTGGCTACAGAGAGCAGCCAAGAGCGTGCCCAACGTGGGCACCGTGGGAGGAGATCCATGAAGCTGACCTACCTCGCCCTCGCCGCGGGCGTCGCCGCGGTTCCGCTGATCGCGGCCCCCGCCCAGGCCGCCGCAGGTCCGTGGTTCCACCACCCGACCTACGACTGCCAGTCCCTCTACACGACGCGCGACTTCCCGTCGAACGCCATCGGCGAAAGGTGCGTCGCCACACCCGAGGCTCCCACGACGGGCATCATCGACCACGGGGTGACCGTGAAGTCCGTCACCGGCGAGAAGATCCACTGTCACTACATCGACCTCGAGGGGTTCCCGAACCGGGTCTTCGCCAGCCGCTGCGAGCACGAGCCCTGGTGGTGACGCGCGCCCGCCTCTGAGGCGCCGTCCTGACGCGTGAGCGCCCCCGGCGACGGTCCGGGGGCGCCTCTCGTGCCCGTCCGGGGCCGCCGCCGGGCACCTCAGGCGGCCGCCACCCATGACCTGCGGATTCACCCTTCCGAAGAGACCAATGCCGGGAAGGCCCGGCATGCGCGACCACGGGGAGCCGTCCATGGAGATCTTCAAGCGGAAGTCCACGAGCAAGGGTTCGGCCGACCGGTTCACCGGCGACGTCTGGTGGGACGTGCTCCACGCCGGGCAGGGGCCGTCCCGGGCCCGGCTGAACCTGGTCCGGTTCGCGCCGGGCGCGCGCAGCGACTGGCACACGCACGCGCTCGGGCAGACCCTGCACGTCGTGTCGGGCGTCGCGCTCGTCCAGGCGCGGGGCGGGGAGATCGTCGAGGCGCGCGCGGGCGACACCGTCCACACGCCGCCCGGCGAGGAGCACTGGCACGGCGCCGCGCCGGACGCGTTCATGTCGCACCTGGCACTGTGGGAGGGCACGGGCGACCCGGACGTCCCGGAGACCATCTGGGGCGCGAAGGTCACCAACGACGAGTACGCCGCCCCACGCCGCACCGGCCACGCCTGACCCGAGCGGTCAGCGGACGGTGCGCGGTCGGTGCGCCGGGCCCGCGAATCTTCCGTCATCGAACGACGGACCACGATTCGGAGCCCACGATGAACAAGCACCTGGCGATCGCCCTCGCCCCCGCCGTCGCCGCCCTGACCCTCGCGACCGGATACGGAACCGCCGCCGCGTCGTCCGGCTCCCCCGTCGCCACCACGGACGCGGGGACGGTGCGCGGCATCGTCCACGGAGAGGCGCACCAGTTCCTCGGTGTTCCGTACGCGGCGCCGCCGGTGGGCGCGGACCGGTGGAAGTCGCCGCGACCGGCGCGTCCGTGGAAGGGCGTGCGGAGCGCGACGGCGTCCGGCCCGGCGTGCGTCGGCCCGTCCTACAACCTGCCCGCGGGGACGAGCGTCAGCGAGGACTGCCTGACCGTGAACGTCACGACCCCGGCGTCCGCTCCGAAGCGTCCCCGGCCCGTGATGGTGTTCGTGCACGGGGGCGACTTCGTGTCCGGCACGGGCAGCGCGTTCGACCCGAGCGAGATGGCGGCGCGCGGGGACGTCGTAGTGGTCACCCTCAACTACCGGCTCGGCGTGTTCGGGTTCTTCGGCTACCCCGGGCTGCCGGGTTCGGGTGACTTCGGTTTGCAGGACCAGCAGGCCGCACTGCGCTGGGTGCAGCGCAACGCCTCCGCGTTCGGCGGCGACAGGACGAACGTGACGCTGTTCGGCCAGTCCGCCGGGTCCGCGGCCACCTGCGCGCAGCTCACCTCGCCGTCCGCCCGCGGCACGTTCAGCAAGGTCGTCCTCCAGAGCGCGAGCTGCGGCACCCTCCAGCCGCGCCTCTACCCGGGCGCACCCGCCCCCACCTCGCAGAACGTGTCGCCGTGGGCGCCGCTGGAAACCGTGACCACGCGTGGCACCGCCCTCGCGTCCAAACTCGGCTGCGCCGGCGCGGACGCTGTGTCCTGCCTACGCAAGGCATCCGTGGACGCCCTCGCCGGACCGAACACGATGGCCGACCCCACGTTCCCGCAGTTCCAGTCCCCCGCCTACGGCACCCCGACCCTGCCGAGCAATCCCGAACAGGCCCTTAGGCGGGGCCGCTTCACGCACGTCCCGGTGATGGCGGGCCACACCCGCGACGAGGGGCGGTTCGTCACGGCGTCGATCGTCAACCCGGCGATCGGCGGGGTCACCTTCACCCCGGAGACCTACACCAGGCTCACGGACGCCGCCTACGGCCCCGACGCCGCCCGGATCCGGAACACCTACCGGCCGTCCACCTACGCGAAGGACCTGCTCCCCGGCACCCCCGCCGCCGACCGCCCGGCCATCGCAGGCGCCCTGGCCTGGGCCGCGATCGAGACCGACCGCGCCTCGGCCTGCCCGATCCTCGACGACGCGACCACCCTGTCCCGCCGCGTCCCGACGTACGTCTACGAGTTCGCCGACCGCACCGCCCCGTCCTGGATCCCCGTCCCGGCGTCCTTCCCGGGCGGCGCCGCCCACCTGACCGACCTCCCGTACCTGTTCGCGACGATCCGTCCGGCGATGTCGGCCCCCACCACCCTCACCCCGGCCCAGCAGCACCTCTCCACCCAGATGATCACCTTCTGGACCACCTTCGCCCACACCGGCACCCCCACCTGGCCCCGCTACGACGCGTCCACCCCCCGCGTCCAAACCCTCACCCCCGCGAGCACCACCCCCGAAACCACCGACGCCACTTTCCACAAGTGCGCGGTCTGGGCCCCCACCCGCTGACCCACCCGAACACCGACCACGAGCCCCGGCGGACCGCCGAGGCTCGTGCGCTTCCACTCAGATGGACGCCGCGTCGCGCTTCACAAGAGAGACCATCTCAGCGAACCCCTTCACAGAGATGGCGAAATGCCCAAGTTCGGGGGCCCTGCTATCGCGGAAGGCGATTTCTCCGCCGAGGTCCGCGATCTCGACGCACTCAGCGTCACCCGCCCCGCTGCTGTGACTGGACTTGCGCCACACGCTGCTCATGGAGCACCCTCCGACTTCCTGATCGACTCGCGCGAGTCGTCTTCGGACTTGGCCTGCGCCCCAATGGTGTCGTACCTCTGCGACAAAACACGAACTTCGGTCGAATCGCCGACCAGCCGCCCGCCGAGCTGCGCCCACACGTAGGCCACATCCTTGCCCGATGCGGTGGTGATCAGCTCGAAGTCTCCATCCACTCCGATGTGCGCGTGGACCGATCGCGGAACCACGCGGACGCTCACCCTCTCCGAGAGCTCCCGAATATGGGCAAGCTGTGCCCGCATGAGCGCCGGATCACCATTGGGCGCCTCCTCGAGGGCGCGCTGATCCAGCAAGATCCACAACCGCATCCGGGGCAACTGCTCCAACAGCAGTGCCTGCCGCGCCATCCGGGCCCGGACCGCCTCCTCAACGTCGACCACCATGCGGCCAGCGGTGATCAGCGCCCTGGCGTAGTCCTCGGTCTGGAGGGGAACGGGGATCACCCGGCCGTGGTACATCTTGACCACCATCGCGCCGGTCTCGAAGTCGCGGAGCTGCTTGGCCCACTCCTCGTTGCGCCCGTACTTCAACGCGAAGCCGCGCATCCCCTCCCAGAAGCCGCCGGTCTCCCATTTTTGGTCAATCCGCCTGGCTTGCTCCTGAGTGAGCCGGTTCCTCCCAGCTTCAAAATTCGAAACCCCATATTTGTTGATGCCCATGATCTGGCCCATCTGGGACTGTGACAGCTGGTGCTTCTGGCGCTCGAATCGCAGGTAGAAGGCCATGTAGAACCACAGCGATTCGAAGCGGTCGAGTGACTCTGCGGCTACCATTGATCACTCTCCGAGGTTTCAGATTATGCGTCGAACCTAGCGTAGGGACATCGACTCGTGGAGCCTTTTCCCAGGCGGACACAGGCGAGCCGCGAAGCAACAGAGGGAGGCACGAGGGATCATGAATGCGGATTGGTCACATGACGCGCCGGAGGTAAATGATCACCCACTGCCGTCCAATCAGCGGGTGGCGTTTCTGGGGGTGTTGCATGAGGTGATCAAGGAAAGGCATCCGGGGCTTCGGTCGACCGTTGTGCTGCGGTCGGGGTGTCCGGTTCTGTTCGTGTTCAACTCGATTCACGTCGCACATTGTGCGGATATCGGGTGTGACTTCGATCGGGGAGTCGGGTGGCGGTTCACCTGGGCCGCGAGCGGGGTCGCGCTCGCGGCCGTGGTGGACGCCGTGGGGGCGGCCGACCGCGTCGCGCGGATGCTGCGCGTCCAGGACGGGCGGGCGGTGGCCTTCTGATGACCGTCCCCGAGATGGACCGCACCCATCTGCTTCGGGCGGCGGAGATCGTGCGGGCCGCCTACGAGGAGGCCATGCGGCGGCACGGGTTCCTCTCGTCCACGATCCGGGTCGTCAGCATGTACGCGGAGCAGAGCCTCGCGGAGCTGGACGCCGCCTCCGAGGACGAGCGGGACCTTGACGCACTGGGGCGTGCCCTGGGCGACGTCGCGGGCGGGCTGGACGTGCTGATCAAGCGGGCGCCGGACGGGGACGTTCGGCTGCACGTCAACAATCCGCAGGTCGGCGGGCGGTTCTGTGAGGACGTCTCGGTCGGGTACCGGGACGGCGTCCGCGTCTTCCTGTGGTCGTGGGGCGAGGCGATCGCGTCGATCGGGGAGCTCGGGGAGGCCGCCCGTCGCCTCGCCTGCGCACTTGACGGCTAACAGCGTTAGCCTTAGAGTCGAGCTAACGCTGTTAGCCGAGGAGGTTCGGATGGTTCAGGTCGCCGCGATGGATGGGGGACGGTCGTCGCTCTGGTGGACGGCTCGTGTGGGGTGGGCCGCGCTCTGGGCCTTCTACGCCGCGTTCGCCGGGGTGGAGGTCTGGAACCATGGGGTGTTGGCGCTGGTCATGGCCGTTGGCTTCTTTGTCGCGCCGGATCTCGCGATGATCATCGATGCGAAGAACGGCGGGCAGGGGAGGCTCGGCCCCCGGGCCGTCCCCTTCTACAACGCCGCGCACCGGTCGGTGATCCCGCTCGCGCTGGCCGTCGCCTACAGCTTCTCGCCGCTGGACTCCGCGGCCCCGTTCGCCGGCCTGCTGGGCTGGCTCGGGCACATCGCGATGGACCGGACGTTCGGCTACGGGCTCCGCGCCGCGGACGGGTCGCGCCGTGGCTGACCGTCCGCGGCAGATCGTCGACGCCGCCCGGGAACTGCTGGAAACCGAGGGCGCGGACGCGCTGACCATGCGCCGCATCGCCGACAAACTGGGCATCCGCGCACCGTCGTTGTACAAGCACTTCCCCGACAAGCAGGCCGTCGAGGCCGAGCTGATCGCGCAGGGCCTGGCGGAGATCGCCGACGCCCAGGAGGCCGCCCTCGCCGAGGCGCCCGAGCGGCCGCTCGTCGCGCTCGGCGCGTCCTACCGCGCGTACGCGCTCGCCCATCCGCACCTGTACCGGCTGATGACCGAGGGCCCGCTCCCCCGCCATCTCCTCCCGGACGGCCTGGAGGCGCGCACCGCGCTTCCGCTGGTCAAGGCCGTCCCGGACGAGCATCGCGCCCGCGCCGTCTGGGCGTTCGCGCACGGCATGGTCATCCTGGAACTGGACGGACGCTTCCCGCCCGACGCCGACGTCGACACCGCCTGGCGGGTCGGCCTCGCCGCCTTCTCCGGCTGATCAGACGGCCAACCCACACGACGCCGAACAGGCCGTTCGCGGCCGGGGAGCATCGGCCTGCCGACCCGCGCGTTCGCGGCGAACGGGTGAACCCGGACGAACACCCCGTCCCGTCGTGTCGTGGCCGGTCAGCGGGTGGAACGTGCCACGATCGGCGCGTGGACGAGCGGCACGAGGATCCGGACGGCGAGGACCAGGAGGGCCAGCGGGTCGAGGTCGCGACCGAACGGCTCAAGGAGCGGATCTACGCCACGATCACCATGGTCGCGGTCACGGTCGGCCTCGCCCTCGGCGGGCACGTCGGCCCGTCCGGCGCGTCCCTGTCGGTGATCGGCACGGCCGCCGGGCTCTGGCTGGCCACCCTGGTCGCCGACGGCCAGGCGTACAAGACCGTCCACCGGCGGCTTCCCCTGCGGAACGGGGTGAAGCGCTCGTTGTACGTCAGCAGCCCCCTGCTCCTGTCGGCGGTCGGCCCGCTGCTCCTCATCGGCGTCTCCGCGCTGGGCCTGATGGAGCTGAGGACGGCCCTGCTGACGGCCGCCGTCCTGGACGTCCTGTCGCTGTTCGTCTGGGGGTACGTGGGCGGGCGGCGCATGGGCGGCAGCCCAGGCGTCGCGCTGGTCGCGGCCCTCCTCGACGCCCTGATCGGCTTCGCCGTCGTCGCCGTCAAGCTCCTCGCGGGCCACTGACCAGGGGGATGCCGGGACTCTAATGACACTCGGTGTCGCAGGCCGGTATAGCGTGACCCCCATGAGCGAGGACGCGATGCGGGCGCTGCCGCTGCGCGAGCGGAAGAAGCTGCGGACGCGGCGGGCGCTCGCCGAGGCGGCCCTGCGGATGTTCACCGAGCGGGGCTTCGACGCCGTCACGCTCGAAGAGCTCGTGGACGCCGTCGAGGTCTCCAAGAGCACCTTCTTCCGGACCTTCCCCGCCAAGGAGGCGGCCGCGATCGAGGCCGAGGAGGAACTCTGGACGGCCTGCCTCGACGCCTTCGGCCGCCTCCCGGAAGGACGCGCGATCGACGCGCTCCGGGACGTCCTGACCGAGGTCGTGGCCGGTCTCGGGCCGGAATGGGGCGAGCGGTACGCCGCGACGCGGCGGCTCGTCGTGACCGCGCCGTCCCTGCTCGCGTACGCGGCGAGCCACCGGCACGGCGTCGAGCAGGAGCTGACCGGCCTGCTCCGCGAACGGCTCGGGCTGCCGGACGACGACCTCCGTCCGCAGGTCCTCGCGCAGCTCACCACGGCCGCGTGGAGCGTCGCCGCGCGCGGCTGGGTCTTCTCGGGCGCCCCGTTCGGCGACCTGCTCGACCGCGTCGGACGGGCCTTCGCGGCGATCTCCGGCAGCCTGGAGCTGTCCGTCCGGGGATGACCGCCCGGAATGTCGGGGCGTGCGGGCACAATCGGCCCGCCACGCGATCACCGACCCCGGAGGCCGTCCGATGCCCGCCCTCGAAGACTTCGCGACCTGGGAACCCCTGCTCCGGCTCGTCCGGGACGGGCTCGACGGCCCGTCGGGACGGGCGTCCGGGTTCGTCGGCCAGGGCTCCTGGAGCGTTCCGGTACCGCGTCCGGCGCCCGTCCCCGGGCGAGCGTCCCTGGTCAGCGACATGCAGGAGGAATGGGACGCGGTCGAGCTCGTGCGGGACGCGCTCGGCGACGCCGAGGAGGTCTCGTTCGTCGTCGACTTCGAGGAGGACGGCCGGACCGTCCTGCGCCTGATCGACCCCCGTCCCGCCGCCGAGAAGGCCATCGGGAACGCCGGCCCCGGCGCGCTCGTCCTGATCAAGGGGGCCGTCCCGGAGCCGTGGCGCCGGCTGCCCGAGCCGGCCCCGGACGCGTCGCCCGCCCCCACGGCGGACGCGGCGCTGCTGGAGCGGACGCTCCGCGAGCGGCTCCCCGACGCGATCGGCGCGACCGGCGAGGAGATCGCCGCCGCCGAGGCCCGGCTCGGCGTTCCGCTCCCCGAGGAGCTCAGGGCGCTCTACCGCGTCACCCGTGGCCGGTTCGACGACCTGAACGGCGACTACGAGGCGATGACCGCGTACGCCATCGCCGTCCGCTCCGAACTCCTCCCCCTGGACGAGCTCTACATCGCGGACCCGGAGTCGCGTCCCGCGCCGTGGCGGTTCGCGGCCGGCGCGGCGGTCGTCACGCGGCCGGACGACGCCGTCCAGGGCGTGGTCGGCTCACCCGGCTGGATCGCGTTCGCCGACAACGGCGGCGGCGACCGCTACGCCATCGACCTGACGCCCGGCCCGAAGGGACGCCTGGGCCAGGTCATCCTGCTCAGCCACGAGGAGTACATCGGCGCCGAGCACATCGCCGACTCGCTCACCGACATGGTCGTCCACGACCGGAGGAGCGCCTGGGTGCCGTCCCGCGAGCGGCCCCGGGCGGTGGCGCACGTGAACCGCGTGAGTCTGCCGAGCGTCGAGGCCGCCGCGCATCCGGACCTGGAGGTCCTCCACCTCGGCGTCTGGGAGGACGAGCCGCTCGGCCTCGCGCCCGTCTTCGGCTGCCCGCGCCTGCGCACGCTCACCGCCTACCCGGGCACGCTCGCCGATCCGCTGGAGATCACGCGGCTGGAGCACCTCGAATACCTCGCGCTCCCGGCGGCGGACTGGCGCGTCCTGCTCGACGCGGACGCCGTCCCGCGCACCCTGCTCGCGGCCGGTTTCGAGAGCTACGAGGACGACCCGCTGGTCCTCGCGTCCCTGGCCAACGAACTCCTCGCGCTGTTCGAGCGCCCGCTGATCACCGAAACCGTCCTCGAAGGCGTCCTTGAGAGGCGTCGCTGAGCTCAGGAGCGGCGGCGCGGGAGGCGGGCGCGGGCACGTTGGCGGAGGGAGCGTCTGGGGGCGCGGGCCGTGATCGAGCCGAAGATCAGGGTGCCGCCGACCTCCACGGTCGGGCCGTCCTCTTCGGGACGGGTGCGCAGGTCACGGGTGGTGAGGGCGGTGCGGCCGGTGACCGTCACGCGCACCCCGTCCGGGACGAGCAGCCGGACGCGACCGGCCACCAGCAGGGCGTCGAGGACGACGTGACGGCGCTGGAGGACGGCGTCCCGCAGGTCGAGTTCGACCGTGCCGAACAGCGCGACCAGCGGCAGCCTCACCGGGACGACCCAGCGGCCCTCGCGGCGCGTCCGCCCGAAGAGCACCGACACGGGACGGTCGTCCACCTGGATCGGCTGGGACTCCTCCGGGCTCAGGTCGGTCGTGAGGCCGGTCAGCTCGCCGAGGGTACGGGCGGCGTAGGCGCGGGAGGAGCGCTCGGCGTGCTCCTCCATGGTGATCCGGCCGTCGGCGAGCGCCTCGCCGAGGACCGCGACCACACGTTCCCGGTCGGCGTCGGACGCGCGCAGGTCACGCACGCGCGGCGGGCGACTACTGTCCACGTCCGCCAGCGTAGCCGCACGGCCGTGGGAGGCCGCCGTCGCGCGGGGTGCACGGTTCGTCCGATGTGAGGCAGCGTGGCCGAAGAGCAACCTTTTCGCTATGTTCACGGGCGTTGACCGCCGAGCGTCCGGCTCTCTACCCTCATCTGAAACTCTTTCATGTTTCGGTCGGCCGGATTCCCGGTTGGGGAGGGGCGGAGATGCCAACGGAAGCCGCCACGACAGGGGCCGTCACCGGCCGGGACCGCCAGGCCCGGCTCGCCGCGTACGCCGCGTTCGCCGTCCAGGGCCTGTGCTTCGCCACCCTCGTCGGACGCGTCAACCAGCTCCGCGACGCGCACCACATGACCGACGACCAGATCAACATCCTGGTGCTCTGCGTCCCGATCATCGCCGGGGTCGGCAGCGCCGTCGCCGCCCCGCTGATGGGACGGTTCGGCAGCGGCCCCGTCCTCCGGATCTCGCAGCCCCTGGTCTGCCTGTCGGTCCTCGGCGTCGGCCTCACCGGCGACGCGAACCTCCCGCTCTACGCCCTCATCGGCCTGTTCGGCCTGGTCGTCGGCGCCGTGGACGCGTCGATGAACGCGCAGGCCGTCCGCGCGGAACGGGCCTACGGGATCAGCATCCTCACCGGCTTCCACGCCCTGTGGAGCGCGGCCGCCGGACTCGGCGCGGTCTGGGCCTGGGCGTCCAACGAGTACGTCTTCCCGCACTCGCCGACCAGGTCGCTCGCCGTCGGGTTCGCGATCCCCGCCGTCCTCGGCATCGCCGTGTCCGCGTCCACCGGGACGCGCCTCTACCGCCGCGCCGAGGAGGCCGCGAACGTCGCCGCGGACGCGATGAAGTCGGCCGCCAAGCTCGTCCCGTGGCGCCCCGTCCTGATCATCGGCATCGCGATGGCGTGCTTCTACATCGCCGACTCGATGCTGTCGAACTTCGGCACCCTGTTCTTCGACAAGGACCTGCACAGCAAATCCGTCGCACCGCTCGGCCTCGCCGCCTACCAGGTCATGATGGTCGCCAGCCGCTCGGTCGCCGACTTCGGCGTCCGCCGCTTCGGCGCCGCCAAGGTCGTCCGCGCCGGGACGGCCGTCGGCGCCGCCGGCCTGATCCTGGTGTTCGCCGCGCAGAACGCCCCGATGGCCATCGCGGGCTTCGCCATCACCGGCCTCGGCCTGTGCGTGGTCGCCCCGATCTCGTTCTCGGCGGCGGGCAAGGTGGACGCCAGCGGACTCGGCATCGCGGTCGCGCGCGTCAACATCTTCAACTACGTCGGGTTCGTGGTCGGCGCGGTGATCGTGCTGATCGTCCAGCCGATGTCCAGCTACCAGACCAGCTACCTCGTCCCGGCCGTCCTGACGCTCGTGATCATCGCGCTGGCCAAGGGGTTCGAACCCGCCGGGTCCGAGGGCGCTCCCGCGCCCGTCGCCGCCGAGCGTCCGGTGGCCTGATCGGCCTGATCGGCCTGAGCCCGGTCGCCGGTCCCGCGTCCGCCCGGCGTCCGCCGCGCACGATCCCCGCTCCGTGCGCGGCGGACGTGGTCTGTGGGGGGTTGGCGGGGTCTCGGGCGGGGGTCAGTCCTTGCCGGCGGCCATGATCGCCCGCTCGCCCGCGTCACGGGCCTCGTCGAGCGTCATGTCCTCGGTCGCGCGGTCGAGCGCCGTGATGGTCGCGTCGATCGCCGCGCGGGCGGTGACCGCGTTCTCCTGCGCGCGGTCGAGGTCGCCGAGGCCGATCAGGTCGAACGACACCTGCGCGTCGTGGACGGCCATCTTCAGCTGCCGTGCGGCCTCGTCCAGAGTCATGCGTACCTCCTTGTGACGGGAACCCCGTATCTACCCGTGGCCACCCCCGGTAACCGCGCTGCCAGCGGCGTCAGGCGCGACGCGCGTCAGGCCGGGTTCGGGTGACGGCGGGTTCGGGTGACGGCGGGTTCGGATGACGGCCGGTTCGGGTGACGGCGGGTTCGAGTGACGGCGGCGCCGAGGACGCGGGCGGCCTCGTGCAGGCGGGGCTCGGCCAGGGCCGCGTACCCGAGGACGAGCGCCGGCCGCCGCTGCTCCGCGCTCCACATCTCACTCGCCCCCGAGACGCGGACGCCCGACTCGGCCGCCACATCGACCACGGCGGTCTCGGACGTCCCCGCGGGCAACTCCAGGTACAGGTGGACGCCCGCGGAGATGC
This sequence comes from Actinomadura harenae, assembly GCF_003696215.1. Taxonomy (GTDB): domain Bacteria; phylum Actinomycetota; class Actinomycetes; order Streptosporangiales; family Streptosporangiaceae; genus Spirillospora; species Spirillospora harenae. Next base: position 27,554 of record NZ_RFFG01000018.1, read on the forward strand.
CCCGGACCACGGCGTCCGGGATGTGCTCGTGGAGCGCCGCGACCAGGGCGTCCCGGCGGGACCGGTAGCGCCGCCGCATGGCCCGCAGATGACGGTCGTACGCGCCGTCCGCGAGGAAGCGGGCGAAGGCGTGCTGGTCCAGGACGGGCCCGCCGAGATCGCTCAGCTCGCGGTGTTCACGCAGGTCAGAGGCCATCCATGGAGGCGCGACCGCCCAGCCGAGCCGCATCCCGGGGGCGAGGGCCTTGCTGACCGACCCGAGCAGGACGGTCCGCTCCGGCGCCACGCCCTGGAGGCAGCCCACCGGGTCGCCGTCGTAGCGGAACTCGGCGTCGTAGTCGTCCTCGACGATCACCGCGTCCGCGGCGCGCGCCCAGTCCACCAGGGCCGCGCGGCGCTCGGGGGCCAGGACGACGCCCGTCGGGTACTGGTGCGCGGGGGTCACCAGGACGGCGTCCGCGCCGGTGCGGGCGAGCGCCGCGACGTCCAGGCCGCCGGCGTCCACGGGCACCCGGACGATCCGCGCGCCCGTCGCCTCCAGCATGGGCAGCTGCCGCTCGCTCGCCGGGTCCTCCAGGGCGAGCGTCGTCCGCCCGGCCGCGACCAGCGCCCGGACGGCCGAGGACAGCCCGAGCGCCACCCCGTTCATGATCACGACCTGCGCGGCGTCCGCGTGCGCGGCCCGGACCCGTCCCAGATACGCCGCCAGCCCGGCCCGCAGCTCCGGGACGCCGCCGGGATCGGGATACGTCAGCGCCCGGTGCGGAACACTCTGCAACGCCGTCCGGTAGGCCGCCAACCAGCGAGAACGCGGGAAGGCCGCCAGATCGGGCCGCCCGGGCGTCAGGTCGAACCGCACGCCCGCCGCGTCCCCCTCCTCAGGCGCGGACGGCGCGAGGCGGGGTGGCGGGTCGGTGAGTTGCCCGTGTCGCCGGGGGGCGGGACGGCCTTCCGGCTGCCGCCCTTCCGCGCTGGACTCCGGGACGGGACGGGCGTTCGGGGCGACCCGGGTGCCGTCGCCGCGCCGCGCCACGAGGAAGCCCTCCGCGATCAGCTGCTCGTACGCGGTGACCACCACGCCCCGGGAGACCCCCAGGTCACGGGCGAGATCGCGGCTGGACGGCAGGCGCGTGCCCGCGGCGAGCCGTCCCGTCCGGATCGCGTCCCGGCAGCCCGCCGCGAGCTGGGCCGCGAGCCGCCCGGCCGCGTGGTCGAGGGCGAGATGCAGGTCGGTCACGGCATGGTCCCCTGAAAGGTAAGGAGATTGGCCCTGTTTCCAGGACCAAGGCGCTCATAGCGTTCCATGTCATGACCTCTCCGGCCAACACCCGCGATGTCGCGCAGGCCGCCCTCGCGATGTCCCTCGTCGGATCGCTCACCGCCGTCTCCGCGATGATCGCCGACTATCCCGTTCTCGGTGGCCAGGCCGTCCGGTACGCGGGCGCCGCCGCGATCCTCTTCGCCATCGCCCGCCTGGACGACCGCCGGACGCTCGGACGGTACCGGGGCCGCCCCGCGGGACGTGACCTGGTGTTCCTGGTGGCTCTGGCGGCGACGGGCCTCGCGGCGTTCAACGTGTGCATCGTCGTCGCGACGCGCGACACGAGCCCGGCGACGATCGGGACGGTCGTCGCGACCGTCCCGATCGTCCTGGCGCTGGCCGGGCCGCTGCTGACCGGACGGCGGCCCGCCGTGATGACCGTCCTCGCGGCGTGCGTGGTGACGGCGGGGGCCGGGCTGGCGAACGGGCTGGGCGGCGGGACGGTCCGGGGCCTGCTGCTGTCGCTGGGGGCGCTGGGCGGGGAGATCTGCTTCTCGCTGCTCGCCGTGCCCGTCCTGCCGCGGCTGGGGCCGATCCGGACGTCGGCCTGGTCGGCGGCGCTCGCGTCCCCGATGCTGCTGGTCACGGGCCTGATCACGGACGGACGGCACGTCCTGCGCCTCCCGACCGGCGCCGAGCTCGCCGGGCTCCTCTACCTCACGGTGATCGTGACCTGCGCCGCGTTCCTGCTCTGGTACGACGCCCTCGGCCGGATGGGCGCCGACCGCGCGGGCCTGTTCGCGGGCATGATCCCGGTGAGCGCCGTGGCGACGACCATGATCCTCGGCATCGCGACGCCCCGTCCGGCGGAGATCGCCGGGGCGGCGCTGGTGGCGGTCGGCGTCGTCCTCGGCCTGCGGCCGCCACCGGCGCGAACGCACCCCCTGGAACCTGCCCCGGGGCGGCGGGGCGGCGGCTCCCCTGAGCCCGGCCGGGAGCTTCGCGGAACAGGTCGTACCCTGTAGGGCGGCCCCACCCGGATACCTCCTGAGGATCTTCGATGCCTGAGTTCTCCTACACCGACCTGCTGCCGACCGGTCCGGACGAGACCGAGTACCGGCTGCTGACCACGGACGGCGTCTCGACGCTCGAGGCCGGCGGGCGGACGTTCCTCCAGGTCGACCCGGAGGCGCTGCGGCTGCTCACCGAGACGGCCATGCGGGACATCGCGCACCTGCTGCGGCCCGCGCACCTGGCGCAGCTGCGAAAGATCCTCGACGACCCGGAGGCGTCCCCCAACGACCGGTTCGTGGCCCTGGACCTGCTGAAGAACGCGGGCATCGCGTCCGGCGGCGTCCTGCCGATGTGCCAGGACACCGGCACCGCGATCGTCATGGGCAAGCGCGGCCAGAACGTCCTGACGTCCGGACGGGACGAGGAGGCCATCTCGCGCGGCGTGTACGACGCGTACACGAAGCTGAACCTGCGCTACTCGCAGATGGCCCCCGTCACCATGTGGGACGAGAAGAACACCGGGAACAACCTGCCCGCGCAGGTCGAGCTGTACGCGACGGACGGCGACGCCTACAAGTTCCTGTTCATGGCGAAGGGCGGCGGCAGCGCCAACAAGTCGTTCCTGTTCCAGGAGACCAAGGCCGTCCTGAACCCGAAGCGGATGATGTCCTTCCTGGAGGAGAAGATCCGCTCGCTCGGCACCGCCGCGTGCCCGCCGTACCACCTGGCGATCGTCGTCGGCGGGACGTCCGCCGAGTACGCGCTGAAGACCGCGAAGTACGCGTCCGCGCACTACCTGGACACCATGCCGACCGAGGGCTCGCCGCTCGGCAACGGCTTCCGGGACGTGGAGCTGGAGCAGCAGGTGTTCGAGCTGACCCAGAAGCTCGGCATCGGCGCGCAGTTCGGCGGCAAGTACTTCTGCCACGACGTCCGGGTGATCCGGCTGCCGCGGCACGGCGCGTCCTGCCCGGTCGCGATCGCCGTCTCGTGCAGCGCCGACCGGCAGGTCCTCGGCAAGATCACCGCTGAGGGCGTGTTCCTGGAGAAGCTGGAGACCGACCCGTCCCGGTACCTCCCGGACACCACCGACGAGCACCTCTCGGACGACGTCGTCCGCATCGACCTGAACCGTCCGATGGACGAGATCCGCGCCGAGCTGACCAGGTACCCGGTCAAGACCCGGCTCTCGCTCACCGGCCCGCTCGTCGTCGCCCGCGACATCGCGCACGCCAAGATCAAGGAGCGGCTGGACGCGGGCGAGCCCATGCCGCGGTACCTCCGCGACCACGCCGTCTACTACGCGGGCCCGGCCAAGACCCCCGAGGGCTACGCGTCCGGCTCGTTCGGCCCCACCACCGCCGGACGCATGGACTCCTACGTCGAGCAGTTCCAGGCCGCGGGCGGCTCCCTGGTCATGCTCGCCAAGGGCAACCGCTCCCAGCAGGTCACCGACGCGTGCGGCGCGCACGGCGGCTTCTACCTCGGCTCCATCGGCGGCCCCGCCGCCCGCCTCGCCCAGGACTGCATCAAGAAGGTCGAGGTCCTGGAGTACCCCGAGCTGGGCATGGAGGCCGTCTGGAAGATCGAGGTCGAGGACTTCCCTGCCTTCATCGTCGTGGACGACAAGGGCGACGACTTCTTCGCCGACACCACCGGCCCCGTCCTCACCATCGGACGTCGCGCGTAGCCGAGCCTCCGGCGACGGCCCGTTCCGCGAACGGCCCGACGCCGGACCTCCACGGACGTCCCGCGACGCCCTCAGGTGCACCCTGGGGGCGTCGCGGCTTGCGGGCCCCCGCGTCCCGCCTCCTCATGTTCCGAGTCGATCTTGGGCGTTCTGTGGCGTCCGCGGGCGGCGCGCTCTGGTCGCCGGGAGCGGCGCGCGTCGTGTCGCCGGAGCGGCGCGCGTCGTGCGGCGGGGTGCCTCATCCGTGGGGCGGGATGCGAGTTCCGAGGCCGATCGGGCCGGTTTGCACAGGGGTGATCTGGGGACGCGAGGGCACTGGCCGGACCTAAGGTGACAGAGCGGATACATTCGGCGGAAAATCCAAGTTGGTGCCTGGGTGTAGCCGCTCGGAACACGGTCACTCCGGTATCTTTTCCGCCATGTCTCAGTCAGAGCGCCTCGTGCTGGCGACGCGCTATCGGCTGGTCTCGGAAATCGGTCACGGTGCCAACGGAACCGTCTGGAGAGGCCACGACGACCTCCTCGATCGCGCGGTGGCGATCAAGGAGCTGCGGCTGCCCGAGGACCTCTCCGAGGACGACCGGGTGGTGTTCTACCGCCGGACGCTGCGCGAGGCGCGCGCCCCGGCACAGTTGCGCTCGACCTCGATCGTCGAGGTCTACGACGTGGTCATCGAGCAGGGCCGTCCGTGGATCGTGATGGAGCTGATCGAGTCCCCCAGCCTGGAGGACCTGATCGAGCGCGACGGGCCGCTGCCGCCCGAGCGCGTGGCCCACATCGGACGCCAGCTGCTCACCGCCCTGGACGAGGCGCACCGGTCCGGCATCGTGCACCGCGACCTCAAGCCGTCCAACGTGCTGCTGGACGGCGACCGGGTGGTGCTGACCGACTTCGGCCTGGCGTTCTCGTCGGGTTCGGTGAAGCTCACCAAGACCGGCCACTTCATGGGGTCGCCCGCCTACGTCGCGCCCGAGGTCGCCGCCGGTGAGAAGGCGACGCCGCGCTCCGACCTGTGGTCCCTCGGCGCGACCCTGTACGCGGCGGTCGAGGGCAAGCCGCCGTTCGAGCGCGAGAACGTCATGGCGACGCTCAGCGCCCTGGCGAACGAGCCTCCGCCTCCGCCGCTGCGCGCCGGTCCGCTGGCCCCGGTGATCGACGGGCTGCTCGTGAAGAACCCCACGCGCAGGCTCACGCACGCCCGCGCCACCGACCGGTTGGAGCGCGCCCTCAACGGTCCGCGCTCGGCCCGGCGCGCCGCGCCCGCGACGCCCCGCCTCCGGCTCATGATCGTGATCGCGCTCGTCAGCGCGACCGTCGCGTCCTGCGGCATCGGGGCGGCCGCCCTGATCTTCGGGATGACGAAGGCGAAGCCCGGACCGTCCCCGACCTCGCCGACGCGGAAGACCGGGAGCGCCGGCCAGCCGGCGGACGCCCCGCCGCCGGGAGCGGAGTCCGCGACCCTGCTCGTGCGCGCACGCGAGGACGGCTGCAAGATCTTCGTCTCGGTGCCCGGTTCCAAGCTGACCGTCCTCGCGGACGAGACCCTGTCCCAGGGCGACGCCCGCAAGTACAACCAGCCGAAACTGACGGTCGTCGTCAGCAACGCGGCCGCCTGCGACGTCTGGGTCAACGGCGTGCAAAAACCGGACGGCCGTCCCGGCGAACGCCGCACCTACACCGTGGACCGCTCCGCTCCCGACGACAACAGCGGCGGCTGAACCCGTCCCCGTCCCTGGGGGCGGGGACGGATGTCTGGTCGATCACGTCCGGGAATGGACGGGGCGCTCCGGAGGCTGCCACCGACGAGAGTTAACGTCGGACAGGTCGCAGGAGACGTGTCCCAGCGGAGGTGGGTGGCCATGGACTACCGGATCGAGCACGACTCCATGGGCGAGGTCCGGGTTCCGGCCGGGGCGAAGTGGCGGGCGCAGACGCAGCGGGCCGTCGAGAACTTCCCGATCTCCGGACGCGGCCTCGAACCCGCGCACATCGCGGCCCTCGGCCAGATCAAGGCCGCCGCGGCCACGGTGAACGCCGAACTGGGCGTCCTGGAGAAGGACATGGCCGAGGCGATCCGCGACGCGGCGCTCGAGGTCGCCGCCGGGAAGTGGGACGACCAGTTCCCGATCGACGTGTTCCAGACGGGCTCGGGCACCTCGTCCAACATGAACACCAACGAGGTCGTCGCGACGCTCGCCGCCGAACGCCTCGGACGGGACGTCCATCCGAACGACCACGTCAACGCGTCGCAGTCGTCGAACGACGTCTTCCCTTCGTCCATCCACGTCGCGGCGACGGGCGCGGTGCTGAACGACCTGGTCCCGGCGCTGCGCCACCTGGAGGCGTCCCTCGCGCGCAAGCAGGAGGAGTTCGCCGAGGTCGTGAAGTCGGGACGCACCCACCTCATGGACGCGACGCCCGTGACCCTCGGCCAGGAGTTCGGCGGGTACGCGGCGCAGGTCCGGTACGGCGTGGAGCGGCTGGAGGCCGTCCTCCCGCGGCTCGCCGAACTGCCCCTCGGCGGAACGGCCGTCGGCACCGGCATCAACACCCCGCACGGCTTCGCCGCCCGCGTGATCGCGGAGGTCTCCCGCGCGACCGGCCTGCCGCTCACCGAGGCCCGCGACCACTTCGAGGCGCAGGGCGCCCGGGACGGCCTGGTCGAGGCGTCCGGCGCGCTGAAGACGATCGCGGTCTCCCTCACCAAGATCGCCAACGACCTGCGCTGGATGGGCTCCGGCCCGCGCGCCGGCCTCGCCGAGATCCGCCTGCCGGACCTGCAACCCGGGTCGTCCATCATGCCGGGCAAGGTCAACCCGGTGATCCCGGAGGCCGTCACCCAGGTCGCCGCCCAGGTCATCGGCAACGACGCGGCGATCGCGTTCGGCGGCGCGTCCGGCACCTTCGAGCTGAACGTCATGCTGCCGATGCTGGCCCGGAACGTCCTGGAGTCGATCGGCCTGCTGGCGAACGTCTCCCGCCTCCTCGCCGACCGGACGGTCGACGGCATCGAGGCGAACGCCGACCGCGCCCGCGAGTACGCCGAGTCGTCGCCGTCCATCGTGACGCCGCTGAACCGCTACATCGGCTACGAGGAGGCCGCCAAGGTCGCCAAGCAGGCCCTCGCCGAACGCAAGACCATCCGCCAGGTCGTCATCGAACGCGGCCACCTCGACAACGGCGACCTCACCGAGGCCCAACTCGACGCCGCCCTAGACGTCCTCTCCATGACCCGTCCCCCCAAGGCCTGACCCCGTCCCCCCAACAAAAGGACCTCGCTCCGCTCGGACAGCCCCCCTTGGGGCTCCGCCCCAACCCCCGACCCCGGGGGCTCCGCCCCCGGACCCCCAGAGGGCGAAGAAGCGCCGACCGGAACGCCGTTCCTTCTTCCTTCGGTGCTCTGAAAGTTCAGCTGCCCGGTACCTACGATGGGCGCATGAGCGCACCCTCTGTCGGTGAACGTCTCCAGTCCGTCAGGAAGCGCCGAGGGCTCACCCAGCGGGAGTTGGCCCAAGCGTCCGGTATCTCCGTGTCCCTGATCCGGCAGTTGGAGCAAGGGGTTCGGGACGACACGCGCCTGGAGACCGCTCGCAAGCTGGCCGTGGCCTTGCGGGTGCGGACGAGCGAGCTGATCGTCCGCCCGGACGCCGATGGCGCGGACCCGAGCACCGTCGAGCAGTGGACACGGGTCAGGCGCGCGCTGGAGAGAAGGCCGAGCGGCCAGCCCTCCGAGCTCCCCACCGTGAAGGGCGTCGACGAGGTGCTGTCCCGGGAGGCGGTTCCGCTCTACCGGAAGACGCGCTGGGCCGACCTCGCGCTGATCTTTCCCACCCTCCTGAGGGACATCGACCTGCTGGCCGACGAAGGGCCGCAGACGCGATCGCTGCGCTTCCGCCTGCTCTACATGGTGGGCACCGTCCTCACACAGACCAGGCAGTTCCAGGCCGCCGAGCTCGCCCTCCAGCGCGCCCAGGACAGCGCGACAGGACGGCTTGAGAACGCGGCGGTGGTGAACACGATGGCCTGGATGCTGATCCGTCAGGGCAGGCTCGCTGAGACGCGGGATCTCGCCACCCGGTGGGCCGACGACATCGAGCCCAAGATGTCCAAGGCGACCTTGGACGATCTGGCGGCGTGGGGCATGCTGCTCATCCGGATCTCCACCTCGGCCGTCCGCGACAACCGGCCGGGCGAGGCCGAGGACACGATGCGCTATGCCCGCACCGCCGCAGTCGCGATGGGATACGAGTACGCGCCTCACGCGGACTATCTCCGGACGTTCGGCCCGACCACCTGGCATTTCAAACGCGCCGAGAATCTGATGGTCGTCGACCGCCCCGACCGCGTGATCGCGATGGCGGACCGGGAGCCGAAGAGCGGACGGCAGGTGACGGCCAGCAACAGAAACCGGCATCGGCTCGACGTCGCCAACGCCCATGTCCGGCTGAGGCAGTATCCGGAGGCATTCGACATCCTTCGAGGCATCAGGCGCGACAACCCCGAGTGGCTGCCGCACCAGAGGTACGCGCGAGAGGTGATGGGAAAGATCGTCGACCGGCGGCGCACGCTCACACCTGAGATGCGGGATCTCGCCGACTTCCTCGGACTTCCCTACTGAGCTGGGACGACAGCGTCCATTGTCACTTCTGAGACCGGGCCCTCCAGACTGCCAGTGACAGGCACCTGGACCGGTTCTACGTTTCCCATCATGAGCTTCGACAGGCCACGCCACGCACACCCCGCACGACGGGGCGTCGATTCCGCACAGAGCGCATCGACAGTCCGCCTGGAAGCGCTGATGCTGCGCCTGGCGGCCGAGATCACGAAATCCGCCTACGCGGACGCGATGCGCAGGCATGGCCTGTTGCCGTCCACGATCTCGGTGATCACTGGCTATGCCGAAGAGAATCTCGCGGCCCTGGACCACGAGTCGAGCGATGTCCCCACTGAAGCGCAAGCACACATCCTCAACCACGATCCGGATCTCAGCGGACCACCGGACGAATAGCCCTCGCCCAGAGGTTCCACGCACGGCGGCCAAGGACTGGCAAGCCGACAGATATCGCTAGCATCGCCCGCTATGGACAAGGCTGAAGTCAGTGGACGCGAGTACGCACTTCTTCCGATTTTCTCCGTGACGAGCAAGGGCGCGACCGCGCGGGCGATCGCGCTTCCCGGCAGGGCGATGCTGGTTCTCAAAGGCTCTCGGGCTGTCGCCCACAACGCAGAGGGTTTCGGCAAAGGCAAGCCTTACTACGGCCTGCGGGCGGGCCTCATCAGCAAGAAGCATCTGGCCGAGGACGGCGACCCCGACTCACTGATCGCCACCCGCGATCTCCTGTTCGGGTCCCCCACCGCCGCCCTCACGGTCATGTTCGGCGGTGGGGGTTCAGGACCCGCCCACTGGAAGACCTCCGACGGACGGACCTACAAGGAGGTCATCGGAGACTGAGGCTTCTTCCTCGCATTTCTGGAGGGTGTGCCGATCGGGAGTGACGTCGATCGTGAACCAGACGGCGTGTCCCGCGCTGCCGGGAATCCGGCGGAAGCCCCAGTCGCCGTCCGAGAGGGCGTCGATGATACGCAGGCCGCGCCCCTCCTCCGCTTCGAAGTCGGGGATGCCGAGCCTCGGCCTTCCGCCCTTGCCTCCCTGGTCATAGACCTCGATATAGATGGCGAACGGGCCGGTCAGGGTGAAACTCACGCGGACCGCGTCGCTGGTCGTGTGCTGGACGACGTTCGTCACCGCCTCGCCGAGCGCCTGGCCCGCGTCATCGAGCACGGGGTGGAAACTGCCGATCTGCTTGGAAAGCCACCTGCGGGCCAGGCCGGGACTCTGATCGGCGGATGGTTCGTCGCGTCCGCCGATCGGCAGCCGTGTGAAGCCGGAGGCGTTCATGTGAAGTGCTCCTTGATCTGCCAGGTGCCGCCATCTGGGCGATGACTCCCGAAGTCGCCACAGCCCTGGGTGCAGGATTTGACCTCTTCGATCGCTTTCGCGGGAAGCGGTGATCACGTCCTCGGGCCGGCCGAGGCACGCAGAGCCCGCGCGATCGTCTGCGCCACTCCGTCGACTTCATGGACCGGACCGATCCGCTTCCCCTCAACGGCCCAGGTGAACGACCAGCCCAGAGTGACGTCGAAGTCACAGCCGATCTCAGCCCGACGTGCGACATGGCCGACGTTGACCACGAACAGCACCGGACAGCCCTGGCGAGTCACCAGCCCCGACCTCAACCCCTGGTGCCGTTCACCGATCACCTGATCGAGGACTTCCAGAAAGGTCCGACGCTGGTTGGACGGCAGGCGCCGAGCCGTAATTCGCTCGCCCTGCGGCCTGTCAAAACCCATGACAAGCAAATTAGATGGGAGCCGACCAGCTGTCATTGGCACTCCCTTCCCACAACCACGGGAAGTGCCACCAGCCGCTATTAGATCAGCACTCCAGACGAATGAAATCAGCCATATCACGCATCTCGGATGTCAGAGTTCTGCGCTTCGTCACGATCTTTCCGAGTACGTCTCGTGCCATCCTCTGATTGACGATCCACTCGGGACTGACAGCCCTGATCTCCTGGAGAATCTCGAAGGCATCGGTATAGCGCTTCAACTGCGTGCTCGCCTTGGCCACGTCCAGGCGATGACGGTTCCGGCTCGACGCGCGGGCGCGGAAGCCCGCTTTCGGGATGCGCCCGGAGAGCACGAGCACCTTGTCCGGCCTGTCCTCGACCATGTAGTTCTCGACGCGCCTGGTCGCCACGGCGACGGGGCCGAACGTCCGGAGCGGATCAGATGGCGGAGCCCATTCACTCCGCAAGGCGACGGCGGCGGCCTGAGCGAGCCTCAGCGCGTCCTCCGCCTCGCCGGGCTCGTTGTTCCGGGAAGCGGCCGTGGAGACACGGAGCATCAGGCCGCCCCAAGCGGCCAGCTCTTCAGGAGTCGCACGAGAAAGGCGCGGCTCGATCTCGTCGGCCTCGCCGACGGCCAAGCTGAGCGTCCCCGCCAGGTCGCCGCATCTCATCAGCAACCAGCAGCGACTGTTGACGATCGCAGCCCGTTCAAGCCGCCCCGGCGCTTCGTCCTGCGCACGCCTCAGAGCGATCTCCGCAGCGTCGAACTGACGCGTCGAGATCATCAGCAGCGCGGCGAGGTGAAGGATGCGCGAGCGGACGCGGCGTCCGGCGCTCCCCAATGCGTCGGCGTCCCTCAGCAGCGTGGGCAACAGCGTCCCGAGCTCCCGGTACCTGTTGTCGGTGAAAAGGGGTTCGGCCGTCTCAACAACACCAAGCAGACCGTGCGCCGTCGGCGTCTCATCGGATTGAACAATGCTTCTCTGTAGGAGAGCGTCGCGGACGGGCGTCCAGTCATGAGCCGTGCCCTCCGCCGCGTCGGGCCGGACGATCAGATCCGAGGTCGAGACACCGAGAGCCTTCGCCAGCCTGCGCAGCGTCTCAAGCCGCGTGTCCTCACGCTCTCCCTGCTCGAGCTTCCGGATCAAGGAAAGTGAGACACCGGAATGCGCAGCAAGATCCTTCTGAGTGAACCCCCGCCGTTTGCGCACGGCCTGGAGGCGTTCCGCGAGGTTCGGCGCGCTCATACGCCCATCGTAGGTATGAAGAACCCGGCTTCTGAGACCCAACAGCGGAAACCTTGACTCTCGCGCTCGCCAGCGGGCTCATGATTCCGATGAGCTCTGCCGCAAATGCGCCCTTCCTGACCGCGTCCATCACGCTGGACCCGTTGAAGAGAACACGAAACTGGCGCAAATTCGGTGGCGCAAGTCCCGGCTCACACGGGGCGGCCAGGACACATGTCGTCGGGACGGTCCAGCCAGACGTGGTCGCCGGTTGGTGTCACGGTCAGGCCGAAGCGGTCTCGGCCTGGGCTGTGGTGGGCTACCCAGTCGAAGTAGGCGGACGTCGCGAGGTCCCAGAGTGCACGGTCGCCTGACTGCTCGACCTCGTAGGAGTCGCGGCCGGGTCCGTAGTGTGCGGTGGCCCATGCGTCCGGACTCCACAGGCGCAGGATGTAGCCGTCCCCGTCGCGCTCGCCTCTGGCGCGGACACCGGGAAGGGCCGCGCCCATCGCCAGGTCCGCGCCCGCCGGGGCGTAGCCGATCGTCCGTGGGTCGATGTCGGTCGTCGAACGCCTGCCCGGACGGGCGGACGCGTCCCAAACCGGGTGACGCTGCGCCCGCATCATCATGTACGAGGCGTAGCCGGTGAAGCGGCCCACCGCCGTCCCGTCCGGCATCACCACAAGGCGCACCTCGTGCGTCGAGCCGAAGCCCGGATCGTAGGGCGTCACGATCACCCCGCCAGGACGAGTCTGCTCGACCCACGCGTAGGGGACGCGCGCGACCGCGCAGGTGGCGTGCACCCGGTCGTACAGCGCCCCCTCCGTCCAGCCCTGGGCGCCGTCCCCGACGACCAGGTGTGGCGACCAACCCGTCTGTTTGAGGTTGGCGGCGGCCGAAGTCGATACCTGAGGGTCGACCTCCACGGACGTGATGTTCTCCGAGCCGACCATGTGCGACAGAAGCGCGGCCGTCCATCCAGTGCCGGTCCCTACGTCCAGGACGCGGTGTCCGGGCTCCACGTCCAGCAGCTCCAGGAGTGACACAACGGTGCTCGGCGCGGACAACGACGAAGTGAACATGCCCTCACCTGCGGCGATGTCGGTCACGCCGTCATCAAGCTGCGTGATGATCGCGTCGTCGCCGTAGGCCAGATCGAGCCAGGCTTCGGGATCGGCCTGCTCGCTCACCGGGTCGCCTTCGCCCGTCCAAGCCGACGAGGGCGCGAACATGTGTCGTGGGACCTCGCGGAGTGCCACCCTGACGGGGTCCTGTGTCGACCATCCGGCGGTGGTCAGCCGCTCGACCAGCGCTTCGACGCGCTGTGTGACGCCGTCCATTCGTCGGTCACCTCGCTCGCTCCGCATCGTCATCGGTCTGCGGTGGGATCGGCTGCTTCCTATGCCTCATCGTGCTGCAATTCCTCGCGCAGCGTGACTCAACGCCACGCTGCGCGGGGTTCGACGTAGCCCGGTGTGGTTCTGGGGGTCTGGGGGCGGAGCCCCCGGCTTGGGGTTTGGGGCGGGAGCCCCAAGGGGGCTGCCCGAGCGGAGCGAGGACCTTTTCGAGGGGGTCAGTTGGAGTTGGTGGGGGTGGGGCACAGGGCGTTCTCGAGGAGTTTGCTCTCGGCGGCGACGATGCGGAGGACGTGGTCAGGGGACTCGGCGATCGCGCCGGTCATGGAGACGGTGACGCTGCGGCGGCCGTCGGCGGTGACGCCGGTGTTGGTGATCCAGCCGGAGTCGCCGCCCTCGTGGCCCCAGTAGACGCCGCCGCAGGGCAGGGGGTGGGAGAAGAGGCCCAGTCCGTCCTTGGCGCCCGGCATGAGCGGCTCGAACGCCTTGCTGATGCCGACGGTCCGCTTCATCTGCGCGAGCTGCGCCGGGGGCAGGAGCCGTCCGGCGAGGAGGGCGCCGAAGAACCGGTTGAGGTCGGCGGTGGTGGAGACGAGTCCGGCCTCGCCGTTGATGCCCTGGCCGACCTGCTCGGTGGCGTCCACGAGGGGTTCGCCGGGCTTGAAGCGCTGGTAGGTCTTGGCGTGGGGCTCGGGCAGCTTGGGCGAGGTCCCCGGCCAGAAGGTGTGCTCGAGGCCGAGCGGCCGGACGATCCGGTCCCGCACCTCCTCGTGCCACGCGTGTCCCGTGACCCGCTGGACGATCATGCCGAGCAGGACGTATCCGGTGTTCGAGTAGCCCCAGTTCTTGCCGGGCCTGAAGTCCGGGTGGTGCTTCATCGCCCGGGCGACGGTCTGCTCGGGGGTGTAGACGTCGTTGCGGTGCTCGGAGAAGTCGTCCTCCGACGTGTAGTCGACGTAGTCGTCGTGGAGGCCGCCGGTGTGCTGGAGGAGCTGGCGGACGCTGATCTTCCGGCCGTTGTTGCCCTTCCCCGACACCACGCCGGGCAGCCACCGCTCGACCTTGTCGTCCAGGGAGAGCTTCCCCTCGCCGACGAGCTGCAGGACGACGGTGGCGACGAAGGTCTTGGTCTGGCTCGCGATCCGGAGGTAGCCGTCCGGGGAGACCGGGCCCCGGGTCTTCACGTCGGCGACGCCGCTGGTGGCGATCACGTTCCGTCCGTCGGGGGTGACCAGGCGGGCCTGGACCCCCGTCACGCCGAGCGCGGTGATCGCGTCCGCGTCACGCCGGAGCCGGGCCTGCTCGTCCCGCGTGGCGCTCGCACCCGACACGTGGGCGGCCTTCGTGTCCGAGGCGCGCGTGGCGTTCGTGTCCGACATGCAGCCGGCGGTGAGCGCCCCGGACACGAGGACGGCCAGGGCGGCCGCGTTGCGGCGGGCGGAGCGGCCACGCCGCTGAGGTGAGTTCGTCATGGCACAGAAGCCTGGCCGGGCGGACGCCGCGGATCGATACAGCTCACCGGCCGGACGAAGGGGTAGTGGGCTGTAGTGCCGGGCATGGTCGGCATGGCCCACACTTGTGCAGGTGAAACACCTCATGACCGGTCGATTCCCGGCGATGCGGCGTGGTCTGGGCTACCTGCTGGGGAGCCTGGTCACCGCCGCGGCCTCACTGCTCGCGCTGCCCGTCCTCGTCGTCCCGGGGGCGACCCGCTCCTGGGCGTCCTGGCATCGCCGCCGCGCCGATCGGCTCCTGGCCTCCGCGCCGTCCGAGCCCCAGGCGTCCCCGCCGCGCGTCGGTGCGGGACGGCTGCTGGGATGGCTGTTCGCGTGGATCGTGACGAGCCTGGCGTTCGGGATCGTCGCGGTGGTGTGCGCGGGCAACGCGGTGGCGACGGCCGTCACGGTGCCCCTGTGGTGGGCGCTGCCCGACGGGACGCGCGCGGGCGGCTTCGGTGCGGGCGTCCCCCTGACCGGGTGGGGCACCGCGCTGACCTTGGGAGTCGGGCAGTTCGCCGTCTTCGCCGCGCTGACCTTCGGGCTCGTCCCTCCCCTGGCCCGCCTGCACGCCCGGATCAGTGCCGCGCTGCTGTCCCCGTCCGCCACGGAGGAGCTGGCGCAGCGCGTGGAGACCCTGACCGAGACGCGCGTCGGCGCCCTGAACGCGCACGGCGCGGAGCTCCGCCGGATCGAACGCGACCTGCACGACGGCACGCAGGCGCGCCTGGTCGCCATCGCGATGCGGCTGGGCACGGCGCGCGAGTCGCTGGACGAGGACCCTCAGACCGTCGCCCGGCTCCTGCGGGAGGCGCACGAGACCACGGAGGAGGCCATGACGGAGCTGCGCGAGGTGATCCGGACGATCTACCCGCCGATCCTCTCCGACCGCGGGCTCTCCGGGGCGCTGGCCGCCCTGGCGACCCAGTCGCCGATCCCCACGACGCTCGACCTCGGCGCCCCCGGTAGCGGCGACCCTGACATCGGCGCCCCTGGCATCGGCGCGCTCGGCACGGTCCCCGCCGCGGTCGAGGCCGTCGCGTACTTCACCATCGCCGAGGCGCTCACCAACGCCGCCAAGCACAGCCGGGCCGCCCGGTGCGCCGTCCGCCTCACGCGCGCGGGCGACCGGCTGACGATCGAGGTCACCGACGACGGGATCGGCGGCGCGGACGAGACGCTGGGCACCGGCATCACCGGGATCCGGCACCGCGTCCTGGCGCTCGACGGAACCGTCCACGTCCACAGCCCCGCGGGCGGCCCGACGACGATCACGGTGGTGCTGCCATGCGGGTCGTGATCGCCGAGGACAACGTCCTGCTGTCCAGCGGGCTGGAACTCCTGCTGACGTCCAAGGGCTTCGAGGTCGCCGCGATCGCGCAGGACGCCCCGGGCTTCCTCGCCGCGGTCGCCGAGCACCGGCCGGACATCACCATCGTGGACGTGCGGCTCCCGCCGGACTTCCGCGACGAGGGGATCCACGCCGCCCTCCAGGCCCGCCGCGAGCGGCCGGGCCTGCCCGTCCTCGTCCTCTCCCAGTACGTGGAGCAGCAGTACGCGCGCGAGCTGATCTCCGACAAGCGCGGCGCCGTCGGCTACCTGCTCAAGGACCGGGTCAGCCGCGTGAGCGAGTTCGTCGACGCCCTGCGCCACGTCGCGGCCGGGGGCACCGTCATGGACCCGGAGGTGATCGCGCAGCTCCTCACCCGGCACCCCCTCGACCCGATCGGCGACCTCACCCGGCGCGAACGCCAGGTGCTGGGCCTGATGGCCGAGGGCAGGGACAACGCCACCATCGCGGCCCGCCTCGTCATCACCGAGAACGCCGTCCACAAGCACATCGGCAACATCTTCGCCAAGCTCGGCCTCTCCCCGGACGACAGCGGGCACCGCCGCGTCCTCGCCGTCCTCACCTACCTCAGCCGCCACTGACCGCCTGAGGGCGGGCTAGTACCAGCCGGTGGCCTGCCAGTGGCCCCAGGCGGTGCAGGGGGCGCTGTAGCGGCCCCGGACGTACCGGAGGCCCCAGCGGATCTGGGTCCGGGCGTTGGACTCCCAGTGCGGGCCCGCGGCGGCCATCTTCACGCCGGGGAGCGCCTGGGGGATGCCGTGCGCGCCGGACGCGCTGTGGGCGCGTTCGTTCCAGCGGCTCTCGTGCGCCCAGAGTTGCTCCAGGCAGCGGAACTGGCGGGCCGAGCGCCAGCCGAAGCGGTTCATCAGCCCGCGCGCCATGGACTTGTTGCGGTTCACGCGACGCGTCCGGCGGTCGCGGCGGTCACGGCGCTCCACCGCGAGCCGGACCGGGCCCGGCGGCGACGCCGAGGCGCGGCGGTGCGAACCGGCGGCGCCGGTGACGCGTTCGGCGGCGGCGAGGGTCGTCCGCACCGGGGCGGCCAGCAGAGGCGTGGCGACCAGGGCCGTCGCGACACCCACGGCGGCCAGCCGGACGGCGGCACGGACACGCCCTCCGGCACGACGCGTCCGGTCATGGACTCCGCCTCCCGCAGGACACGTCCGATCGCGAGCGGGTTCGGTGGTTCGGTGAGTGGACACGGGTCGTAGCGTGCTCCGGTCGCGCGGCGGCGCGCGGGGAGATTCCGGAGCCGCGCACCGGGCTTTTGCCGACCCATGGGCGCGCGCTTCCCGTCCGGACGGACAAAAGGGACGGACCGGAGTCCGTCCCCTCACGTCCGCGCGCGGACATCAGTCTCGTCCAGCGCAGATCCCTACAGATCGGACGTCACAAACGACCATCGCCGAGCACAACGTCCGATCCGGGCGAAGCGGTCAGTACCAACCGCGCGAGCCGGAGTGCCCGAGGGCGCGGCACGGGGTGCCGTAACGGCCCTTGATGTACCGCAGACCCCACCTGATCTGGGTCTCCGGGTTGGTCCGCCAGTCCTTGCCGGCGCTGCGCATCTTGCTTCCGGGGAGCGCCTGCGGGATGCCGTACGCGCCGGACGGGCGCCCGGCCTTCTGATTCCAGTGGCTTTCCCGATTCCAGAGCCGCACCAGGCACGTGTACTGCCGGGCGGACCAGCCGCGCTTGGCCACCATGCGCTTGGCGATCGCGCGGTTGCGCTGGGCCCGGGTGAGCCGCTGCGCCGTCACCTTCGCGGTCACAGCGGACGCGGCGCGGGTCGGGGCGGAAGCCTGGGCCGGGACGGCCTCGGCGACGACCCCGAAGGTCAGGGACGCGGCGAGGACGATCGTGGCGGAGCGTCGGAGGGGCTTGACGGACAATGCAGACCTTCCTGTCATGCCGAACGAACCGGTCGGTCCGGCGAAGGGCCACCTCGGACGGGCGCGGAACCGTCCGGGAAGGACGGAACGACCGGGCACCAGGGGGCGTCGGGGGGACGCGATGGCCATGCGGACGGAACCGTCCCCTGGGAGGGGACGGGCCGCACGTGCTGCCGAGGTGAGAGACCGATCCTCGGAAAGGGGGACCGGCCTGAGGGCGCGGAGCTTGCGCGCCCGGGGACGCCTCCCCTCCGTAACGGGGAGGGCGTCCTCACGCGGACGGCCGAGCCGAAGGGGGGCCGTCCGAAATCTGTGGAGTTAGAACCGGCCGGAACACGGGCCGGGAATGCCGGTCAGAGAGGCCGGCCCTCGGAGCGGACGGCCGGCGCGCGCTGCGGGCCGGCCGTCCGTCCGGATGTCAGTACCAGCCGGTGGACTGGCTGTGCGCCCAGGCGCCGCAGGGCGTGCCGTAGCGGTTCTTGATGTAGCCGAGCCCCCACTTGATCTGGGTGCCGGCGTTGTTCTGCCAGTCGGGACCGGCGCTCGCCATCTTGGAGCCGGGCAGGGCCTGCGGGATGCCGTAGGCACCGGAGGGGTTGGCGGCGTGGGTGTTCCAGCCGCTCTCCCGGTTCCAGAGCTTGACCAGGCAGCCGAACTGCCCCGAGCCGGAGAACCCGTAGCCCCCCATCATCCCCTTGGCGATCTGCTGCGCCGCGCCGGCGGGCACCGGGTCGCCGCTCGGTCCGCCACCGCCGCCGCTGCCGCCCTTGTCGTTCCCCGAGGGGTCGGCGGTCTTGGTCGGCGTCGGGACGGGCTTGCCCTTCGGCATGAGCTTGGCGGGGTCGCCGTCGTCGCGGGCGGCGCGGGACGCGCGGTCGACCGCGAGCTTCTTGCGCTGCGCCTCGACCTTCGCGGGGTCGGCCGCCGGCATCGCGGCGTTCGTCCCGCCGGACGCGACGGACGGGTTGTCCGAGCTCGCGCCCTTGCTCTTGGACGATCCGGAGTCGGACCCGCCGAGCGCGAAGGCGGCGGCACCGCCGCCGAGCACCACGACCGCGCCCGCCGCCGCGATGGCGACCTTCAGGCCGGTGCGTCCGGACGAGCCGGAGCGGGACGAGGAGGAACGGGAGGAACCAGACATGGAGGCGGGACGACGACCTGCGGCCCTGCGGCCCTGCCGAGGACGGCGCGCACCCTGGGGGGCGGGCTCGTCGCTCGAGATGACCTCGGTGGCTCCGGGGAACGCGGCTCCGGCGAAGGAGGACTCGACCGGCGGAAGCCGGCCGGTGTCCCCCGCGCCGCCGGGACGCGCGGCCGAGCCCGCGACCCGGACGTCGTCCTCAGGGTTCTCGGCGGTCTCCGGCGCCATGCCGAAAGCCGCCCCCGGCGCCATGCCGTGGGCACCCTCCGGCGCCATGCCGTGGGCCGCCTCCGGCGTCATGCCGAAGGCCGCGGGCGCCGCGAAGGGCTCGGAGCCGACCGGCCCGGACTCGGGGGCGCCGCCGGGCGACGCGAAGCCGTCCTGCCCGGGGAGGCCGGAGCTGTGTCGATCGTCTCGCCAAGAGGAGCCGTGACGGTCTCCGGACAAGGCGGTCCTTCCGACGGTCGCCCGCGCATGGACGCGCGGACGAGGCTGTCACCCCTGGGCCGCCGCGGGGCCGCCACCGGCGGCCGCCCGGGCCCGGAACGGCGGTGGACGGGGCGCTTCAGGGGATCGCCCGCGGTCCGCACACCATTCGGGAGTGCTTACGGGGACACACAATGCCCGACCTGATCGGGTAGTTCGCAACCAAATCGAGATTGATGGTCTTTCTGGGACGGTTGTCAACTCGTCACCAGAATGACCCGATGCGCCGCCAGACCTGGGATTCCTTACGATCACCTTAGGTTCTGTGATGTTCGTCACAGTTATACGGAACGCCGTTTGCTGATCACTATATGTAGAACATATGCAGACGCCCCGGCGGCGTCGAAACCGCCGGGGCGTCCACGGAACGTCGCCTCCCGGTCACCCTCCGCCCGGGTCAGTGCCCCGGGGCGCCCGGGTCACCGGAGGCCTCAGGCTCCCCCCACGTCGCCGAGCAGGTCCGTCACCAGCGCCGCGATCGGCGACCGCTCGGACCGCGTCAGCGTCACGTGCGCGAACAGCGGATGGCCTTTCAACCGTTCCACAACGGCCGCGACGCCGTCATGGCGTCCGACCCTGAGGTTGTCCCGCTGCGCGACGTCGTGCGTGAGGACGACCCGCGAGCCCGACCCGATCCGCGACAGGACGGTCAGCAGCACGCCCCGCTCCAGCGACTGCGCCTCGTCCACGATGACGAACGCGTCGTGCAGCGACCGGCCGCGGATGTGCGTGAGCGGCAGGACCTCCAGCATCCCCCGGTCGAGCACCTCCTCGATGACCTCGGGCGTCGTGACCGCCGAGAGGGTGTCGTAGACGGCCTGCGCCCACGGCGACATCTTGTCGTTCTCGGTGCCCGGCAGGTAGCCGAGCTCCTGCCCGCCGACCGCGTACAGCGGGCGGAACACCACGACCTTGCGGTGCGCCCGCCGCTCCAGGACGGCCTCCAGCCCCGCGCACAGCGCGAGCGCCGACTTGCCCGTCCCCGCCCGTCCGCCCAGCGAGACGATGCCGACCGACTCGTCCATGAGCAGGTCCAGCGCGATGCGCTGCTCGGCGGACCGGCCGCGCAGCCCGAACACCTCCCGGTCGCCCCGGACGAGCCGCACCGACTTGTCCTGTGCGGTGCGCGCCAGCGCCGAGCCGCGCTCCGACAGCAGCCGCAGGCCCGTGTGGCAGGGCAGGTCGCGGGCGTCCTCCAGGTCGCTGTGCCCGCCCTCGTACAGCTCCTCCACGATCGCGGCCGGGACCTCGATCTCGCGCATCCCGGTCCAGCCGGACTCCACGACGGCGAGCTCGGCGCGGTACTCCTCGGCCGCCAGGCCGACCGCCGACGCCTTCACCCGCATCGGCAGGTCCTTGGAGACCAGCACCACCTCGCGGCCCTCGTGCGCCAGCCAGCTCGCGACCGACAGGATCCGGGTGTCGTTGTCGCCGAGCCGGAACCCGTCCGGCAGCACCGACGGGTCGGAGTGGTTCAGCTCGACCCGCAGCGTGCCGCCGAGGTCGCCGATGGGCAGCGCCTCGTCCAGCCGTCCGTGGGTGAGCCTCAGGTCGTCCAGGGTGCGCAGGGCCTGGCGGGCGAAGTAGCCGAGCTCGGGATGGTGCCGTTTGGCCTCGAGCTCGGAGATGACGACGATCGGAAGGACGACCTCGTGCTCGGCGAACCGGGTCATCGCCCCCGGGTCGGCGAGCAGGACGCTGGTGTCGAGGACGTAGGTGCGCCGGCCGGGCGGGCCGCCGAGGGGCCCGTCGAGGCTCTCGGCGAGGACCGCTCCGAGGGTGCCGTCCGGGGCACCGCCGGTCGCACCGTCCGCGGCTCCGGACGGGGTGCCGTCCGCGGCTCCGGACCGGCCGCGGACGCGGCGGGCCGGGGCCTCGCTGACGTGGCTGCCGGACGGCCCGGCGGGCTCGCCGGACGCGGGACGGCGCGGGAGGGTTGTGGCCACTCGATCTCCCTGATCGTGGGGGATGAACTCGTGGCGCGGCGGTCCGCCCCCTGGGCATGACGAATCCGGCCACACCGAGACGGCGTGGCCGGGGACGAGCCCGGGGCGGTGATCGCGGGAGTGGGGCGGCGACCGTCAGGAACCGTAGCGCCGGTGCCGCGCGGCATAGGAGCGCAGGGCCCGCAGGTAGTCCACCTTGCGGAAGTCCGGCCAGTGGACCTCGCAGAAGTAGAACTCCGAGTGCGCGCTCTGCCACAGCATGAAACCGGAGAGCCGCTGCTCACCCGAGGTGCGGATGACCAGGTCGGGATCCGGTTGGCCGCGCGTGTAGAGATGCTCGGCGATGTGCTCCACGTCGAGGATCTCTGCGAGCTCCTCGATGCTGGTGCCCTTACCCGCCTGCTCGAGGAGCAGTGAGCGCACCGCATCAGCGATCTCACGTCTACCTCCATACCCAACCGCGACGTTCACAATCAGGCCGGGACGGTCAGATGTCTCTTCACCGGCCTTCTTGAGGACCAACGCGGTCTTGTCGGGCAGGAGGTCGAGCGCGCCGACCGGCTTGACGTGCCATCCCTCGGCGGCCAGGCCCTCGACGGTGTTCTCGATGATGCGCAGCAGCGGCTCCAGCTCGCCCGCCGGGCGCGACAGGTTGTCGGTGGACAGCAGCCACAGCGTGACCACCTCCACCCCGGCCTCGGTGGACCAGTGCAGGAGGTCGGAGATCTTGTCGGCGCCGCGCTGGTGGCCGCGGTTCACGTCGTCCATCCCCATCGCGCGGGCCCAGCGGCGGTTGCCGTCCAGGATCACGCCGACGTGCCGCGGGACGACCTCGTTCGGGATGTACCGCTCCACGCGCCGCGCGTACAGCCGGTAGACGAAGTCCCGGAACGCCACGTAGGGGGCGCTGTGCCGGATCGCCCCGATCAGGCCGTCCTCGGCCGGGGCACGACGCGGACGGTGCCGCCGGATGGCCCGGTTCGTCCCGGTCCTCCGCTCGTCCGCCATGTGTGGGCACCCCCTCGCGCGACCGTTTCTTGACGGAAACGACGCTCAATTATGGCCCACGGTTCGCCCCAGACGATCGGCCTCGGCGAGGAGATCCGCCAGGAATTCGGCGAGTTGTCCCGCTGTGAGGACGGCCCGGACGCCCCGTCCACCCGCGCCCCACGCCTCCACGACCGCCCTGCGGGCGAGCCGCCACCGGCCGTCCGGCGACCGGTGCGGGCCGACCCACGCCGCTGACGTGCGCACACTGCACCGCAGCTCGCCCGTGCCGACGAGATCGCCGCGGTCCCGGTACCGGAAGGCGAACAGTTCGGGCTCGCAGCCCGTGCCCGGACCGGAGATCCAGCGCTCGTCCGCTGGGTCGGGGAACCGGTCGTCCGGATCGGGCCAGGCCAGGGCCTGCGGGGAGTCGTCCGCCCGCGCGACGGCCAGCCGCCCCGCCAGGTCGCCGAGGAAGTAGCCGCAGCGCTCTCCGACGCGTCCGAACAGATCGCCGTCGCGCCGCAGCTCCAGCGTGACCTCGTAGGCGAGACCGCGCCGGTCCCGCGCCGCGACCGGCACGACCGCGAGCGCCGACCCGTCCAGGCAGCGGAGTCCTCCCACAAAGATCACCCTAGGCAGGGGTTTCTCAAACCTCCCACCACCCGCTCGCGAAGATCGGGCAAATCCCGGTCGGCCTCGTTGACCAGCGGCGACGCCGTGCGGGAAGGGGGCTCGCGGGTCAGGCCCGGGGGCCCGCGGCGCGGGCGCGCTCGACGTGCTCCAGGGCGCTGCGGAGCTCGGTCAGCCACTCGTCGGTGTTCTTGCCGACGAGGCGGACGCACCAGGCGAGCGCGTCGCTGCGGCTGCGCGCGACGCCGGCCTCGACCAGGGTGTCCAGGACGCGCCGCTCGGGCTGGCGCAGGCGGGTCATGACGGGCACCGAGAGCGTGGTGAACATCTCGCGGTGGTCGCCGCAGGACGCGCCCCAGGAGACCTTCCGGCCGAACCGGTGCTCGGCCTCGCGCGCGATGGCGATGCGCTGGTCACGGCTGCCCTCCCGGAACCGCTG
Source organism: Actinomadura harenae (assembly GCF_003696215.1). GTDB lineage: Bacteria > Actinomycetota > Actinomycetes > Streptosporangiales > Streptosporangiaceae > Spirillospora > Spirillospora harenae. The sequence continues at coordinate 50,821 of NZ_RFFG01000018.1, forward strand.
GACGTGCCCGGCGAGCATCTCGGCGCGCTCGGTGGGCGAGACGTCGGCGGCGGCGTCCGGCTCGGGGAGGCGGCCCACGACGCCGATCTCCTCGCGGTCCAGCACGATCTCCGGCGCGCCCTCGAACCAGCCGTCCGGAAGCCGCCCGGCGAACCATCCGCGCACGGCCTCGACCGCTTCATTCGTAGTCATGTAATCAAAATTACATCCCCACTCGGACGGAGCGCCAGGCTCGATCCGCATTGACAGTCACCATCTTTTGAGAGCTACTCTCATTTCATAGTCACATCCAAAGAAGGGTGACCGTCATGATGTCCGCGAAGACACGGCGCTGGTGGGGGCTCGGCGCGCTCGCGCTCGCGCTGCTCGCGCTGGGGTTCGACCTGACGATCCTGAACGTCGCGCTGCCGACGCTCTCCGTCCGCCTGCACGCCGGGACGAGCCGGTTGCAGTGGATCGTGGACGCCTACGTCCTGGTGTTCGCCGCGACGCTGCTCCCCGCCGGGCTGCTCGGCGACCGGTTCGGACGCAGGCGGCTGCTCCTGCTCGGGCTCGCCCTCTTCGGCGCCGCGTCCCTCGCCGGAAGCCTCGTGACCGGCGCGGACGGCCTCATCGCCGCCCGGATGGTGATGGGCGTCGGCGCGGGCATGGTGACACCGCTGTCCATGTCGATGCTGCCCGCGATCTTCCCGCCGGAGGAGCGCACCCGCGCGATCGCCGTCTGGTCCGGCGCGATGGCGCTCGGCCTGCCGCTCGGGCCGCTCCTCGGCGGCGTCCTGCTCCAGCACTTCTGGTGGGGCTCGATCTTCCTGATCAACGTGCCGATGGTCGTCGTCGGCGCGGTCGCGGTCGCGCTGCTGCTGCCCGAGTCCCGCGACCCGTCCGCGCCGCGGCTGGACCTCGTCGGCGCGGCCCTGTCGGCGTCCGGGCTCGCGCTGCTCGTCTTCGGCGTCATCCAGGCCCCCGAGAACGGCTGGACGGACCCGGTCGTCCTCTCCTCCCTCGGCGCCGGGCTCGCGCTGCTCGGCGCGCTCGTCGCCTACGAGTCGCGCGTCCCCCTTCCGCTGATGGACCTGCGGCTGTTCCGCTCCCCGAACTTCCTCTGGGGGACGGTCGCGGGCGCCGTCGGCACCGTGGTGATGTCGGGCGCGCTGTTCGTCCTGCCGCAGTACCTCCAGGCCGTGCGCGGCGCCGACGCGTTCGGCACCGGGCTGCGGATGATCCCGCTGATGGCCGGGCTGCTCGCCGCCGGGCTCGCCGTCGACCGCCTCGCGCCCCGGTTCGGGCACAAGGCGCTCATCCTCACCGGACTGCTCGTCCTCGTCCCCGGGCTCGGGCTCGGCGCGCTCAGCGGGGCCGGGTCGTCCTCCGCCTTCATCGCGACCTGGCTCGCGATCACGGGGCTCGGCACCGGGTTCGCGCTCGTCCCGGCGATGGACCTCGCGCTCGCCGGCCTTCCGGACGACCAGGCCGGACGCGGCTCGGGGCTCGTCCAGACCGTCCGGCAGACCAGCGGCGCGCTCGCCGTCGCCGCGCTCGGCAGCCTGTCGTCCGCCGTGTACCGCGACCGGCTCGGGCCGGACGTCCCGCACGCCGCCCGCGAATCCGTCGGCCAGGCCGTGGCCGTGGCGCGGACGTCGGGTGACCCGGCGCTGCTGCACGGCGCGCGGGACGCCTACACGTCCGGGATGAGCGCCGTCCTCGTCGCCTGCGCCGCCGGGTCGCTCCTCATGGCCCTCCTGGTGTGGCGGCTGCTCCCCCGTCCGGCGCGGCGGGCCGTCGATGCCCCAGAATCGGAACATGAACACGTCCAGTCCTGAGCAGCCCGTCCGGTCCGACGACCCGCTGGACCGGCTGCCGCTGCGGGAGCGCAAGAAGCTGAAGACGCGGAGGGCGATCCAGCACCACGCCCTCCGGCTCTTCGAGCGCCAGGGCTACGACGACACCACGGTCGAGCAGATCGCGGCCGCCGCGGAGATCTCGCCCAGCACGTTCTTCCGGTACTTCCCCACCAAGGAGGACGTGATCGTCTCGGACGAGTACGACCCCGTCATGGTGGACCTGTTCCGGCGGCAGCCCGCCGAACTACCGCCGATCGAGGCGCTGCGCCGGGTCTTCGGCGAACTGCTGCCCGAGATGTTCGTCAGCGACCGCGAACTCGTCATGACCCGGCTGCGGCTCACGGCGGACGTCCCGTCCGTCCGGGCCCGGATGTTCGAGGCGATGCGGTCCGGCACGCAGGGCGTGCTCAAGGAGCTCATCGCCGAGCGCACCGGGCGCCGCCCGGACGACCTGGACGCCGACGCGCTCGCGTGGGCGGTCACCGGCGTCCTGATGTCGGCGATGTACGCGTGGATGGACGGCGTCGTCGACTTCGAGGCCATGGCCGGACTCGTCGACCACAACCTCACGTTCCTCGCGGCGGGCTGCCCCCTCTAGGCGGACGGCCCGTGCGAGGGCCTGTGCGGGGCCGTGCGAGGGCCTGTGCGGGCCGGTCAGCCGGCGGCGCGGGCGGCCATCTGCGGGCTGACCCGGACGGCGCCCTTGAAGTTGCGGAAGTACACGGTCTGGATCTGGACGTCCGTCCCGGTGTGCGGCGCGACGATCATCTTGCCGTCGCCGATGTAGAGCGCGATGTGCGAGATGTAGCCCGGCGCGGTCGGGTCGTTCGCCCAGATGAGCAGGTCGCCCGGCTGCGCCTGGCTGAACGGGATCACCCAGCCGGTACGCGCCTGGTCGGCGGCCACGCGCGGCATCCGGATCCCGGCCTTGTTGAAGGCGTAGAGCAGCAGGCCCGAGCAGTCGTACCCGCCCTCGGCCTCCGACTCGCCGCCCCACACGTACGGCCAGCCGATCCGGGACGCGGCGGCGCGGATCACCGTCTGCACCTGCGACGCGGTCATGACCTTGCCGTTCGCGGCGCCCGTCGTGCCGCCGGAGGACGCCGGGACGTCGATCTTCGGGTCGACCTGGACGGCCTTCAGGCCCTTCGGCAGCGCCTTGCGGACCGCCTTGAGCAGCTTCACCGAGTCCGTCTTCGGGGCGCTGACCAGCATCGCGTTCCCGGACGGCAGGCCGAGCGCCATCGCGGTCTGATGCGAGACGACCGCGTCCACGTCGCCGATGCCCATCGTCGCGTACGCGCCGACGCGCAGCTCGGAGGTGTGGTCGGTGCCGCCCGTCGGGACCCGGCTGCCGAGCGCGACCCCGCCGTCGTTGCCCATCGTGAACGAGATCGCGACGTCGCCGGCGGCGATGTTGCGCCACAGCGCGTCCGACTTGGCGGTCGGCTCAGGCGTGTACTCGCGGAACGTGGAGACGTTGACGCCCATCAGGCCGACGCGCTTGCCGCCGACCATGGCCTGGACGGCGTCCACGGTCTCGACGCCCTGGACGCCCTTCATCGCCTTGACCTTGGCGATGACGTCCGCGGGCAGCGTCGAGGACCCGGCGACCAGCACCTGGGGCGCGAGACGCTTGCCGAGCGGCGCGACGGCGGGCGGCGTGAGCGCGGAGTCGCTGGACGCCGCGACGTACCGTCCGGTCATCGTCTGCGGCGCATGGTGCGCGCGCCCGCCGTAGGCCACCACGACGGCCGTGTTCGCGGCCAGGGTGGTCACGACCGAAACGCCGATGATCGTCGGTAGAACCCGGCGGTTCGGCTTGCGCACGGCATCGCTCCCTCGTCGTTCATGGACCACCGAACTATGGCGCAGATTCGCGACCAGAGTCCAGATACCCGGCGTCTCCGCCGGCACCCTGCCCCTTCGGGCCGCTTTGGGTCAGTCCCGTCTCCGCTACCAAGTGGTAACACCAACCACAGGAGAGATCAAGGTCACGTCCCGACAAAAATGGACGCATAGTCCAATTACTCCTGTAGTTCGCGTCCGAGCGCCGCGGTGGTCGTGACCGGAAGCCTGCACTCGAACCCCTTGCACACGTACGCCGTCGGCACCCCGTCGACCAGCGGACGGCCGTCCAGCAGCGGCACGTCCCGCGTGCCCGGAACGCCGATGCTCACGACCGCGCCCGGCGACGTCGCCATGAGCGCCGTCCGGTGCAGCTCGTGCGTGCGCGGGTCGTCCGCCTCACCGAGGATCCCGATCTCCAGCGGACCCGCGAGGTTCGCCTCGGCGACCGCGAGACCCCACCCGGCGAACCGCGCCGCGCCCCGCTCGACGAGGACCTTGGCGGGAGCGAGCGCCCCCCAGGCCGCCTCGCGCGCCCACGAGGACGCGGTCAGCGCCGCGAACGACAGCAGCGCGCCCGCCGCCGCGAACTGTCCCGACGGCGACGCGTTGTCCGTCGGGTCCTTCGGCCGCTGGAACAGCCGCTCGGCGTCGTCGGCGGTGTCGTAGAAGCCGTCCGCTCCGTCGGAGAAGTGCTCGAGGACCGTCTCCAGCAGCTCGCCCGCCAGCCGCAGATGCTTCGGATCACCCGTGACGCCGTGCAGCGCGAGCAGCCCCTCCGCCACATTTCCGTAGTCGTCGAGCACGCCCGCATTGGCTCCGGCGACACCGTCGCGGGACGTCCTGGTCAGCCGCCCGTCCCGCAGGTGGACGTCCACCAGCAGCCCGGCCGTCTCCTCCGCCGCCCTGACCAGATCCGGACGCCCGAACAACGCCCCGCACTCCGCGAGCGCGGCCACCGCGAGCCCGTTCCACGACGCCACGACCTCGTCGTCCCGCGCGGGCGGAACCCGCCGCTCCCGCGCGGCCAGCAACGCCGCGCGGATCCGCTCGTAGCGCGCGCGATCGTCCGGATCGTCATGCAACTGGAGAACCGACGAATCGTGCTCGAACGTTCCCGTCACATCGAAGAGCTCCACGGCCAACGCCGCGCCCTCCGCGCCGAGGACCTCCTCCAGCTGCTCGGGCGTCCAGACGTAGTACCGGCCCTCTTCGCCCTCGCTGTCGGCGTCCAGCGCCGAGGCGAACCCGCCCTCCGCCGTCCGCAGATCGTGGACCATCCAGTCACACGTCTCCAACGCGATCCGGCGCGCGAACACACTTCCGGTGATGCGCCACCAATGCGCGTAGACCCGCGCCAGAAGCGCGTTGTCGTACAGCATTTTCTCGAAATGCGGGACGACCCACGACGCGTCCACCGAGTACCGCGCGAACCCGCCGCCCAACTGGTCGTACATCCCGCCCCGCGCCATGGCCTCCAACGAGTGCCCGGCCATGGCGAGCGCCTGGTCGTCCCTCGTGCGCACGTGATGCCGGAGCAGGAACTCCAGAACCATGGACGGCGGAAACTTCGGCGCGCCCCCGAACCCGCCGCGCGCCGCGTCGTAATCCTCGGCCAGCTCCTGGGCCGCGACGATCAGGGCGTCACCGTCCGGCGCGAGCCCGCCGGCCAGCCCCGCCTTCCCTTCCTTGGACGTCAGCACCTCGACGACGTGCCGTCCCTGCTGCTCGATGTCGTCCCGCTGCTCCCGCCACGCCTTGTCGACGGCCCGCAGAACCGCCTGGAAATGCTCACGCGGAAAATACGTCCCGCAGTAGAACGGCGCCCCGTCCGGCGTCATGAACACCGTCATGGGCCACCCGCCCTGCCCGGTCATCGCCTGCGTGGCCTCCATATAGACCGCGTCGATGTCCGGCCGCTCTTCGCGGTCCACCTTGATGTTGACGAACAACTCGTTCATCAGGCCCGCCGTCGGCCCGTCCTCGAACGACTCGTGCGCCATCACATGACACCAGTGACAGGCCGCGTACCCGACAGAAAGCAGAATCGGAACATCCCGCCGACGCGCCTCGGCCAGGGCGTCCTCGCCCCATTCCCACCAGTCCACCGGATTCCCGGCATGCTGCAGCAGATAAGGGCTGGTCGCGTCCTTGAGACGGTTCATCCTCCGATCCTCCCCCGCCTCCCGCCAGAGAATGTCAGCGGGGGCGAGGATGACCGGAGATCGTCATCACCCTGCGGGCAGCGCCACCACGAACCTCGCGCCGCCGGGCGTGGGAGCGAGGGTGATGTCGCCCCCGGCGGAGCGGGCGAGGCGGCGGGCCAGGGGGAGACCGAGACCCGCGCCGTCGTGGCCGTCGTCCGGGTGGGCGCGACGACCCGCCTCGAAGACGGCCGCGCCCACCGTCCCGGGAACACCGCGGCCGTCGTCGGCCACCGCCACCAACACCCCGCCGGGCCGCCGCGCCGACTCCACGGTGATCCGGTGCACGGCGTAGCGGCGGGCGTTGTCGAGCAGCGGGGTGAGGATGCGCTCCACGAGCGCCGCGGGGACGCCGACGGTCGCGCCGTCGCCGACCACGGTGACGGGCGGGGCCTCGGGGTGCTCCTCGCGGCTGCGCTCGGCCAGTGCCCGGGCCACGTCGTCCACGACGCAGCGGCCGGGGACCTGGCCGGCGCGGGTGCGGGCCTCGGAGAGCAGGGTCTCGCAGATCCGCTGCATCTGGGCCGCCGCGTCGGCGATGGCCTCGTGCGAGGTGCGCCGGTCGTCGGCGTCACGGGGACGGGCGGTGAGCCAGTCGGTCTCGGCGGTGATCCGGGCCAGGGGGGTGCGCAGTTCGTGGGAGAGCTCGGCCGTCAGCTGCCGCTCGTGGCGCAGCATCGCGGCCTGGCGGTCGAGGAGCTGGTCGAGGTTGCCGGCGAGCCCGGCGAGTTCGGCGAGGTGCCCGCCCGCCCCGAACCTGCGGGCGGTGCCGTGCTCGCTCCACTCGGCGGCCTGGGCGCTCATCCGGCCCACCGGGCGCAGGGCCCGGCCGACCACCGTGCGGGTCACGAGGTAGATGCCGGCGAGCAGCAGCACGCAGAGCCCGATGGAACCGGCCAGCGCCGACCGGGCGGTGAAGCGGTAGGCGTCCAGGCCGACCGACGCGACGACCGTGCCCACCTGCCGGTCCCCTGCCATCACCGGTAGCGCGTACAGCCGGAAGGCGTGCGGTTCGGGCGTGTCCGTGAAGGCCGTCCCGCTCCCGGCCAGCCGGTCCGCGCGGCCCTGGAGCGCGGACGAGGCGCTGGGACGCTGGATGGCCCTGGCGCCCTGGTAGATCCAGATCCCGACGTCGAGGGCACGGTCGTCCGCCGGTTCGCGCTCCACGATCCGGCCGTCCGGTCGCGCCTCCATCGTCGCCGCCACCGCCACCGCGCGGGTGCGCACCAGGTCGTCCGCCTGCCCGCGCAGGTGCGCGCCCAGTTCCGCGTTGAAGACGGCGGTGAGCACGGCGACCCAGATCGCGGTGGTGGCCAGCGCGACCAGGCTGAGGCGGCCGCGCAGCGTCGCGGGGGCTCGCATGACCCTCATGCGAGGCGGTAGCCCACACCGCGCGCCGTCGCGATGCCCCGCGCGCTGCCCGCCTCACGCAGCTTGCGCCGCAGACGCACCAGGTACTGGTCCAAGGTGTTGTCGCTGACCAGGGCGCCCTCGGGCCACCCCGCACGCAGCAGCGTCCGCCTGCGGACCACCGCGCCGGGGGCGGACATCAGGCAGGCCAGCAGCCGGAACTCGGTCGGGGTGAGCGCCACGGCCGCGCCGCTCGCCGACTCCAGCACGTGCGCGACCGGGTCCAGCCGCAGGCCGTCCACCTCTACGGCGGGCTCGCGGCCGCCCCGGCGCAGCGCGGCGCGCACCCGGGCCGCGAGCTCGGCCAGGTGGAAGGGTTTGGCGAGATAGTCGTCGCCCCCGGCCGAGAAGCCCGACAGCCGGTCGGACAGCCCGTCGTGGGCGGTGAGGAAGAGCACGGGCGCGTCGAAGCCCGCCGCGCGCATGGCATGGCAGACGTCCCGCCCGTCGGAGTCGGGCAGGCCGACGTCCAGGACCACGGCGTCCACCCGGTCGTGGACGGCACGCAGCGCGCCCGCCCCGTCGGCGGCGGTGAGCACCTCGAAGTGCTCTTCGCGCAGGCCCCGGGCGAGCACGTCGCGCAGTCCGTGGTCGTCCTCGACGACCAGCACACGGTGAGCAGTCACGCGGGCCAGTATCGCCGGGGCGGGCGCGTGCCCGAACCGCTGCTCAGGTTGTGTTCAGGTCCGCCGTGCGAGCCTCCCGCCCATGGCAACCACCACTCAACCGGCCGCGGCCACCCCCGGGGCCCGCCAGATGCTGAACAAGGTCCCCGAGGTCACGATCTGGTTCTGGGTCATCAAGATCCTCTGCACCACGGTCGGTGAGAGCTTCGCCGACTGGATCAACACGACCCTCGGTGTCGGCCTCATCAACACCTCGCTGCTCTTCACCGCCGTTCTGGCCGGAGCCCTGGGCTGGCAGCTCGGCACCAGGCGCTACGTCCCGTTCGTGTACTGGCTCACCGTCGTGGTGCTCAGCGTGACCGGCACCCTCTACACCGACATCCTCACCGACAGCCAGGGCGTCCCCCTCGCGGTGAGCAGCAGCGTGTTCGCCGGCGTCCTCGCCGTCGTCTTCGGGATCTGGTACGCCCGCGAGCGGACCCTGTCGATCCACAGCATCGTCACCCGCTCCCGCGAGCTCTTCTACTGGCTCGCCGTCCTGGTCACCTTCGCCCTCGGCACCGCGACCGGCGACTGGACCCTGGAGCTGACGGGCTGGGCCCCCGGCGTCTCCGTGCTCCTCCCGCTCGGACTCATCGCGGCCATCGTGCTCGCGTGGCGCCTCGGCGCGAACGTGGTGCTCTCCTTCTGGCTGGCCTACATCCTCACCCGCCCGCTCGGCGCCAACCTCGGCGACTGGCTCGCCTCGCCCGGCGGCGACGGCGGCCTGGGCCTCGGCACCGCGATGACCAGCGTGATCTTCCTGGCCGCGATCCTCGCCACCGTCCTCTACCTCGCCCGCAGCCGCAGCGACGTCATCGAGACCCGCGGCCCGAACCAGACCGCACGGGCGGCGGACCCGGCGCGCGAGCGGATCATGCTCGGCTACTACGCCCTCGTGGCGATCGCCGCCACGGCGCTCCTGGTCTGGGCGCACCAGCGGCCGCACGCGGCCGTGGCCTCCGAGGAGGACGGACCCGCCCCCTCGTCCGCCCCTCTCACCCCGAAGCAGGCCACGTCCTCGTTCCCTCCCGCCGACATCGCCAGGTTCCGCAAGATCACAGCCGACACCCTGGCCAAGCTCAACGCGGGCCACCAGGCGGCCGCGACCACCCGGGTCACCGCCCTCGAGACCGCCTGGGACGACGACCAGGCCAAGCTCCAGCGCAAGAACCCGAAGGCCTGGACCTTCCTCGACGGCGAGATCGACCACGTCCTCAAGGCACTACGCGCCCCGAAGCCGGACAAGGCCGCCGAGATCCACGCCCTCAACGCCCTCCTCACCTCACTCAAGTGAGCGACGGCGCCCCGATCCGCCGGTGGCGGTCGAGCACCTCGGCGACCGCGTGCACCACGTCCGGATCGGTTCGCGCCAGCGCCGGAAGTGCCCAGTACCAGCCGCCGGTGCCCAGGGCCCCGGCGATCAGTTCGGCGGCGTGGGCCGTCCCCGTGGCTTCCCCTGGACGCGTGTGATGCGCGAGGACGCGGAGCACCGACAGAGTCCAACCGTCCTCACCTGCGGCGACGTCGAGGTACGCGGGGACACCTGACAGATATCCGGCGACCGTCGCCTGCGCGATGCCTCTGGCGGCAGGATCCGGAACCTCATCGACAAGGCTGCGAGCGTCCTTTTCCTCACCGCGCGCGGCCTGCAGCAGTGCGAGGCCGGTGGCCAGCAGGGGCTCGGTGGCGAGCCGGGCCCCTGCCGCCGTCCGCAGGGACGCAACGCGCGCCTCCACCCGCATCCCGGCGGCAAGACACCGGAATGCCTCGAACAGCTCGCCCCCGGACGCCGTCATCCCGACCCCCGGCAGGCCGTCGGCCACGACCCGCGCCACGAACCCCGCCGGATCGAGCCCTGCCCGAACGGCCAGAGCGGCCCGCCGATAGGGAATCCCGGCCTTCCCGAACGGCCGCGCCCCCGAGGCCGGACGGGCCCACTGCGCCGCTCGTTCACCCTCGCCTCCATGTGCGAACGCCTGAGCGACCAGGGCCCGCATCTCCGGCGTCCGCGCCGCCCCCGCCCTCTCAGCGACCGCCACCGCCTCCACCGCACACCGCACTGCCTCGCCAGAACGCCGCCCCTCGGCATACGCCCTGGTCGCCGCCCCCAGCACGCGCACATGCAGCAGCGGGTCAGTCCGTCCGGTCGTCAATGAGGCAAGCCGGGCGTCCGCGTCCTCGCCAGCACGCACGAGCGCTTCAGCAAGGAAGGGAAGCCAAGCGACCTGCGCCTCCCCCTCGGCGACGGCCTTCATGTGCTCATCGAGACGCCGCCTGAGCTGCGGACCGTTACCAAGACTGGACGAATGCTGAACCTCGCACAGCAGAGACGCCTCTTCTGCTTCACCAACGTCCTCCGCCTCGGCGTCGAGCAGTGACGCGGCCCGCGCCGTGACCTCCGCTGGAAACCCAGCGAGCATGTCGTGGGTCTCAGCACGTAGCAGGCCGAGGTCAAGGCGCGCCTGCACCAACAGAGCCAGCGAGTCACCGAGCCTGTCGTCCCGCGCGGTGCCCAGGGCCTGCCGCGCCCCGTCCCTCGCGACCTTCTCCAGTTCACGGGCCTGAGGCCAGGTCTCCGATCCCTGGATGTCGTCCCCCGTTGCCTTGGCCAGCGCAGAAGCGGTCATGGCACAGCAGTCGACCGCGACGAGACCGGAGGAATCCGCCACCAGCCCTTCGGAGAGCTCCTTCATCCTCCGCAGGCACTCGTCGCGTCGTCCCGGATCGTGCTCGGTCAGGGACGCCCAGATCTGAACTGCGAAAACCGGAGCGTCCACCTCCTGACGCTCCGCCTCGTCGAATAGGGCCCTCGACACCCGCTCCGCGAAGGCGGGGTCGGATCCGCGAAGCAGGCCCGCTGCCCTTGCCGCCGGTTCGACGTTCTCCGGACGGCAGAGGTCCACGCCGCTCAGCAGGCGAATCGCGTCGTCGGCCAGTCCCACCTCGGCCAGGACGACGGCCGTCCGCGGGACGATCGCCCAGGTGTCCCATTCGGCCGCGCCGGATGTCGAACCGGGCTCCCGTTCCGCCCTTTCGGCCCACACCGCCGCCTCACGCGCGAGCTCCTTCGCCTCCCCCTCCGTCCCCAGGGACGAGAGCACTCGGACCACTTCAGCGAGCCGGACCGCCTTGGAAGCCGGATCATCCGTCCTCAAGGCCAGCGATCGTGCCCTCTCCACATCCCCGACCAGGCACAACGCCCGCAACACCGCGCGCGGAACGGGCCGGCTCCGCGCCTCCAGCAGCGACCTCGACGCCGCCGCCGACGCCAGGACGACAGGCGTCGGCACCATCTGCGCGACCTCGTCCAACGAGGCGAGCGCAAGATCGGCCCGCCCTCGGTCCGCAAGCCTCAGCAGCCGACGATGGTCGAGCGCGAACGCGACACGCCGCTCGCCGCCACCGGTCCACGGCAGGGGATCCAGATAGCCGTGAAGCAGATACCCAGGCGAATCAGCAGGCCATCCCGCCTCCCGATACCCATCGGCCCACCCATGGATGCGCTGGAGGAGCGCCGAGCGCGTGTCCTCGTCCAGCGCGCCCAAGGCCGCTCGGTACAGATCCCTGTACGCCAGGACGAACGCGTCGGGTTCCAACTCCGCAGGGCAGAGCCCCCGGCTGGCAACGCTGTGCAGCAGAAGATCCAGATCGTGAGGGATCGTCATTTCGGTATGCCCACCGGTCCGGACCAGCTTGACCAGGTCGTTCTTTGTGAGAGCGCCGTTGGCCACCGCCAGAAAGCCCACGATCTCCTGCTTCCAGGAACCCCCGTCAGCAAGCAACGCGGTGAGGTCGCGTCGAGCCACAGCGCGCAGGGTCGCCGCCTCGAGCGACGGCCGAAACCCCGCGATCGGAACAGCCTTCCGCAAGGGATGGTCCGGCAGGACGTCGTCCGGCAGGGGCGGATGCCACCGATGACTGACCAGAACGACCAGCCCCGCGTACGGCCTTGGCGGGAGCAGCGAGGCAATACTCACGTCATCTGAGGAGGGCCCGACATCACCGTCCAGCCCGTCGATCAATATCAGTAGATTTCTGTGATTATCCACGCTCTTCGCAGCAGCCGCCTTATACAGCTCGAGAAGAGCGACGGCGGCATCCCGAGCGGCAGGCGGCTTCTTCCTCACATATTTACTCAGTTCGGCGCACATGGTCGCGAGGAAGTCCCGAGCCGAGTCGCTCCTGAACTGGGTGACGAAGTAGGCGACAAGGTCGGTGTTCGGCAACGCGAAGTCCGCGGCGAAAGTGGCGAGCAGCGCGGTCTTTCCCGCCCCGGGCGGCGCCACCAGCGACAGGTAGCCCGAGCCACTGCCGACCAGCTCGTGCAGCTGGTCGAGGTCGGCCTGTCGCCCTTTCAGCTCCTGAGGTCTGCACTTCTCAGCCAAATGAGGCCGGTACAGGCGAGGAGCCGAATGGCCGGATTTACGCGGCTTACCTCCCCTGTTCCTCTCAGCCTCCTCCCGAGCTGCCTTCCAGAGGTCGTCCCACTGCTGTGGCGTACGCACCGACTTCCGGAGGTGTCGCTCCATGACCTTGATCGCGTTCCGGGCCACCTGCCACGACTCGTCCGACGTCGGCGTCTCCCTCCCGCTTACCCACTCGCTGAATCTCGTCCTGCTCGCACCCGCCCTCTTGCAGATCTCCGTACTCGTGAGGGGGCGGCCTCGGATGTTCGTCGCCTGGTCGCGAAGTGACCTCAGTGCGACCGCGAAACTCTCCCGGGCCTCCCTTTGCGAGCCCGGCTCATCCCCCACGCTCATTTCACCCGCCCTCACGTCAGTCCGCGGAATTTTCTTTCCTGCCCCTGGCCAGCGGCAACACGACCGAACCAGAGATCCGACCTCGCCGGAAACCTGCCGGACACGAGACAACCGGTGCAGTCGTCGACCACGAACGTTCGGTCGGCTCGTCCGGGAGGAGCCCCCATCATGTCCGTACTGCCCGCCCTGCTGACGAACGCCACGATCCTGGCCGCCGCGACAGGGCTCACCTACGCCGTGACGATGTTCAGCGTCGCATTGGTCTCGGTCGCCTCCCGCTCCCCGGCCCGCCGCCGCGACGCACGGGCGACCCTGGCGCTCCTGGTGCGCCGAGGTCCCGACCGCGACCAGCATTTTCGTCGTCCGAAAAGCAGAAACCCCACGTCGCGCGCTTCCAAGCCGGAAGGTAGAAAGACCTTTTGAAGCAGTCTTCATCAATCTCCGGACGAACCCGACTGCACTGTGGAAGTCTTCGCATCACCCCACGACTCCTGTATGAGCAGGAATGTCCCCGTAGAAAGACCCCTTGACGGGCCCGTGCAACATTGTCCCCGCCCACAGCGGGGTTGGCCCTCTCTTCGATGCGAGGTGGCCGTGGAGCAATGGAAGGTTCGCTGTCATGCAGCCGACTGATGAATCGGCCTCCGGTGGGGGCGAGGTAGTACCGCGTTGGGATCCCCGGAGGAACTTGTTCGTTCGCGCTTTTGTGTTGGACGGACGGGTGGTCGAGCGGCGGCTTACGGAGTTGTTCTCGGGTGCTGATGCGTTGGCGGACGTGGACGGGGAGACTCCCGGGGAGAAAGTCGCCGTCATCGAGTTCCTGCTGGCCCTGTGTTATGCCTCGGGCACCTACCCCGTGTCGGACGAGGAGTGGCGGCGGTGGGTTCGGGAGGAGCGCCCGTTGGGCGAGGTGGCCTCCTGGTTGGAGGAACAGCTCGATGAAGACTGGAATTTGTTCTCGGCCACTCGGCCGCTCTCGCAGAATGCGCTGCTCGGTGAGTTTCTTGAGGGGCATGGGACGGGGCCGGCTCAGTTGGTGATCGAGCGGGCCGGGGATTACAACCAGTTCGCCGATCATCATCATCTGGAGCATCCCGATCCGCTTCCCGCGGCCAAGGCGTATCGGGCCGTGCTGACGCAGCACGTTTTCGGGGTGCCCGGTCGGGCGCGGGTGTCGGGGAAGGAGACCCTGGGCCCGGCCATCACCAATCTCTCGGCCGGACGGCTCGGCGGACGCGTCCGGGTCCTCGCGCTCGGGCGAACGCTGGGGCAGACCCTGCGGCTGAACCTGACGCCGACCGCCGAGGACCCGCGGGTCCTCAACCTGACGTGGACCGAGGGGCCGATCGGGCGGCGCGGTTTCGAGGCGCGACCGAAGCCCCGTCCGGTCGAGGGGTACGCGGATCTGCACAGCTACCTGGGACGTTCGGTGCTGCTGCGGCCGAAGGCCGGGCTCTCCGGTGACCGGGCCGTCGTCGACCGGGTCCTGATCGGCGCCGGTGAGCTGCTCGACCTGGACGACGAGAAGCACCTCCAGGACGCGGTGAGGTCGGAGACGCGCGACGGAGTGTCCAAGCCGCTGTGGCCCTCACCGACGCGTGACCTGTGGCGTGAGGCGCATGCCCTGTACGCGGCGGTCGAGTCCAGGTCGGGCGGCCTTTACGAGCGGCTCGCGCAGCTGCCCAAGGAGGAGGGGACGGCACGGCGTCCCTTCGATCTGCTCGCGGTCGGCCTCGTCGCCAACAAGTCCTCCCCCATCGGCTGGGTCGCCAGTGTGTTCCCGTTCGCGCCGGGTCAGGCTCCGGCGCTGTACGCGGCGTCGCTGCGGGGGTCCAGGGTGGCGGAGCACATCGCCCGGGCCCTGGACCATGCGGCGTTCAAGGCGTGGGCGGTCATGTTCCCGAACCCCAAACCGGCCGACAAGAAGGCGCAGATCGCCCGTTTCGACGCGCGCGGGATGCAGTGGAAGGCCACCGAGCAGCCCTTCCACACGCTGCTCGCCGATGTGGCCGACGGAGCGAAGGTCGACGACTGCATGCCGGGGTACACGCTGTGGCTCGTGGAGTCGGCGCGCGAGCTCCTGGACAAGTGCCTGGACTCGCTGCCGAGGAACGGCCAGGGGCTGCGCGCGCGGGCGGCGGCGCATCGCGGATTCACGAGGTTCCTCACCGGCCCCAAGGCACCGGACGACCTGGGCGTCGTCCCGAACGGAGACGCATGACCGGCCCAAACGGACAGGAGACCGTGGAGTCGGACGCCGCACGGCTGACGGCCTGGCTGATGACGCTGGTGTTCGACCGGCGGTACGGCGATCTCGCGCAGCTCCGGCGCGTCACCGCAAGCAGCAGCACCAGGTATCAGGCCGGGTGGTTCGCCGCGGACCAGGACAAGCGCGAGGTGTTCGAGCAGGTCGCCTTCCTGTTCGCCGTGTACCACCGGGGCGTGGGCACCCCCACGCGCGGCCACGGCAGTTTCGGCGAGGCGGCGCGCAGGATCGGACGTCCGGCGGCGCGTGGCCCCGAGGACCCGGGCGCGACGCGGCTGGTCGACCGGATCGTGTCCAGCCGGCGCGTCCCCTGGCGTCACCTTCAGCACGGCGTCGCGCGGCTCCGCGCTTGTGAGCAGCGGCCGCCGTCCTGGACCGAACTCGCCGTCGACCTCGACCGGTGGAACGACCGGAGGGCCCGTGTCGCCTACCGGTGGGCGGTCGACTTCCACGAACCGCGGAGCCAGTCTCCGACCAGCGGCCAGAAGGGCAGCAGCACGTGACCGAGACCTCAGCCCCACGGGCGCAGTTCCTCTCCCTCCACCTGCTGGAGACGCTGGCGGCCGTCCTCCCGGTCCGGGACGAGAACGGGGCCCCGAAGACCATCGTCTACGGCGGATGCGAACGGCACATGATCACCAGTCAGGCCCGGCGGCGCGCCGAGCGGACCCATGCTCGCGACCGCGCGAACGCGGGGGTCGGGCCGCTGGCCGGGCACACGATGGGGCAGCGCACCCGGGAGTGGGCGCTGCTGACGGCCCGGGTCCTGGAGACCTCGCACGGCTGGGAGCGGGACGAGGCGGTGGTCACGGCGCGGGCCGTCCTGGAGGCGGTGGGGCTGAAGTTCGGCGATCCGTCGAAGCCGACCGTCGCGAACCTCACCAAGGTGCTGCTCTTCGCCCCCACCGACACCGACGAGCGGATCGCCGCGCACATCGCGGCCCGCGCCGGGGAGCTGCGGCCCTGGCGGGACGCGTACGTCGCCGCCCAGGCCGCCACCGCGAAGCCGAAGCGGGGCGCGCGAAAGGCGTCCGAGGAGCCCTCCGAGGACGGCGAGAAGGGCAGGAAGGACCTGCCGCCCCTGCCGAAGGAGTCGCGGGCCGCGGTGCTCACGGCGCTGGCTCCGCGCGACGCGATCGACATCGCGCTCTACGGCCGGTTCCTCGCGGAGATCGCCGACTCCCCCAACGTGGACGGCGCGGTCCAGAGCGCGCACGCGTTCACGATCCAGGAGGCCGAGACCGTGGACGACTTCTTCGCCGCCGCGGACGACGCCAAGCTCCAGCGGAAGAGGAACGCGCTGGACTTCCTGGACGCCGCGGACGACGCGGGCGCCGGGATGACGGGCTACCAGTCGCTGATCTCGGGCACCTTCTACCGGCACGCCGTCCTCGACCGAAGGCGGCTGAGGACGAACCTCCGGGCGGCGGGGATGTCCGAGGCGGAGGCGGACGAGGTCGCCGTCGCGGCGGAGCGGGAGTTCGTCACCGCGTTCGTCGAGGCGTTCCCCGAGGCGAAGAAGAACTCGACGGCCTCCACGGGGTCGCTGCCCGCGCTCGTCCTGGCCTTCGAGGGCGAGCGCCCGTACAACTACGCGGCCGCGTTCCAGAAGCCCGTCGACGAGGGCCCCGAGGACAAGGGCGGCGAGGGGCCGGCCGGGGCGGCGGGGGTGAGGCGGCTGCTCCGGCACCACGCGTTCGTCGGGAAGCGCCGTCCCGGCATCGGCGCGTCCCGCCTGCTCACCTACGACCCGCAGGTCGACGCGCTTCTCGACGACCTGTGCCCGCCGGACGCGCGGCGCGTGGACACCGTCGAGGGACTGACGTCGTGACGTCCGTCCTGCTCATCCGGCTGGCGGGGCCCCTTCAGTCGTGGGGTGTGGCCAGCCGCTTCTCCGCCCGCCGGGACTCGCACAGCCGCCCCACCAAGTCGGGGGTGATCGGCATGTGCGCGGCGGCGCTGGGCCTGCCGCGTTCCATGGAGGCGACCGAGTCGACGGTGCTGGGAGAGCTGGCGCGTGCCGTGTTCGGGGTGCGGGCGGACCGTCCCGGCGTGCCCGTCCGTGACTTCCACACGGTGGGGGCGGGGACCTTTCCCCTGCGTCCTCGTGACCTGATCCTGGACCATCGGCGGGCCGCGGCCGTCCAGGACGGGCTCGACGCGGCCACCGGCGACCGGTTCGGGCATCACACGCTCGCGGACTGGTACGGCGCGCCCAAGAGGATCTCCGCCGACCCCGTGTCCGGGGTGCACGTGTCCCGCGAGGTGTCCCGCGCGGCCCTCATCACCGAGCGCTGGTACCTCGCCGACGCGTGCTTCCTGGTCGGTCTCCAGCACGAGGACGAGGACTTCCTGGCGTCGGTCGGCTGGGCGCTGGAGCACCCGCGGCACCTGCTGTGGCTGGGACGCAAGTCCTGTCCGCCGTCCGGGACCCTCTCCCTGGGCACGTTCCCCGGCGACCTGGACACGGTCTTCCGCGGGCACCGCCTGCTCCCCGGCCCGGACGAGACCGACCCCCCGGAGAACCGGGTCTGGGCCTGGTTCCAGGTCCCGCCTTCCGAGCACGGCTCGCGGCCAGTGCACGACCAGCCGGTGGCCTTCGGCGCCATGGGCCCCGAACACACCACGCGCTGGGAGATCGCCCGCAGGATCACGCTCGCCCCGGACGCGGCCGAATGGAAGGGCATCATCCCGTGAGCAATCCACCCCGGCACGATCCCGTGAGTGATCCACCCCGGCCCGGCACGGCGGCGAGCGCCCGGTTCGTGGCGCTGCACTCGGTGCTGACGCTGGACGCGCGCCACCCCTTCGTCACGAAATCCCTGGTCGACGCGCAGGAGATGCACCGCACCGTGATGAGCGGCTTTCAGGGGTGGGTCGAGGACGGCAGCTCGGACGCCCGCGCGCAGATGGGCGTCCTGTCGGCCTGGACGCTGAACCTCAGGGAGGCCGCCGTGGTCCTCGTCGTACAGTCCAGGGTGGCGGCGGACTGGGGGCGGCTGCCCAAGGGCGTCCTGCGGGAGGAGCCCGAGCTCATCACCGTCGACCGCACGTTCCGTGTCGGCGACACCGTCGCCTTCCGCTCGGTCGTGAACCCCACGTACAGCAAGGCGAGGCCCGGCCCGGACGGGCGGCGACTTCGCGGACGGCGCGTGGCGCACACCCATCCCGACGGCGTCAGGAAGTGGTGTGCGCGCCGATTCGGCGACGGTGACGGCGCGGGCGGCGACACCGGCGGCGCCGCCGCTCCCGAGTGCATCGCCGTGCGCATGCTGCCCACGGTGTCCAGCTCCGCCGCTCACAAGGGGCTGAAGGTCGCCCGCGCCGAGCTGCGCGGGTCCCTGGCCGTCACCGACCCCGCGGCGTTCGTGACCGCGCTCTCCGACGGTGTGGGCCACGCGCGCGCGTACAGCTGCGGGCTCGTCCTGACCCGCTGACCGGGTCAGGCGAGGTCGGCGAGGGCGGACTCGATGGCCCGGTGGAAGGTCGGGTAGGCGTAGATCATCGTGCGGAGGGTGTCGGTGGGGACGCGGGCGTGGACGGCGGTGACGAGCGCGCCGAGGACCTCGCCGCCGTAAGGACCGGCGGCGGTCGCGCCGACGAGGACGCCCCGGTCGGCGTCCTCGACGAGCTTGATGTAGCCCTCGTTGCCCGGGGAGCCGTGGATCCAGCCGCGGGTCGAGTCGGCGATCCTCGTGGTGCCGACGCGGACGCGGAGCCCCTGCTCGCGGGCCTGCGCCTCGGTGAGGCCGACCGCGCCGATCTCCGGGTCGGTGAACGTGACGCGCGGGACGGCGTGATACGTCGCCGGCGGGCCGTCCTCGCCGAGGATCGAGCGGACGGCGATCGCGGACTGGTACATCGACATGTGGGTGAAGGCGCCTTTGCCGGTGATGTCGCCGATCGCCCAGAGGCCGTCGGCGGCGCGCAGGTGGTCGTCGACGGGGACGGCGCGGGCGGTCTCGTCGACGCCGTAGTGCTCGAGGCCGAGGTCGCGGAGGTTGGGACGGCGGCCCGCCGCGACGAGCAGGCGTTCCGCGGTGAGGTCGCCGTCCGGCAGGGACAGGGTGAACGCCGTGCCGTCGTAGGACGCCGACGTCACCTTCGCGCTCGTCCGGACGGTGATGCCGTCGGCGGCGAAGACCCGCTCGACCAGCGCGGACGACTCGGGCTCGTCGAGCGCGAGGAGCCGGTCCGCGACCTCCACGATCGTGACGTGGGTGCCGAAGCGGGCGAAGATCTGCGCGAGTTCGGCGCCGACCACGCCGCCGCCGAGCACGAGCATCGACGCGGGCGCGGTGGTCGCCTTCACGATGTCCCGGTTCGTCCAGTACGGCAGGTCGGCGAGGCCCTCGACCGGCGGCGCGGTCGGGCTGGTGCCGGTGTTCAGCAGGACGCCGCGGGACGCGCGGAAGACCTCGCCGTCGACGGTGACCTCGCCGGGCGCGGTGATCCGGCCGCGTCCCTTGACGACGCGGACGCCGCGCGCCGTCAGCCGGTCCACGTGAGACTGGTCGGTCCAGTGGGCGGTGGCCTCGTCGGCGACGCGGGCGGCGACCGGCGCCCAGTCGGGCGTGACGGCCGTGGCGGCGGCCCGCCCGTCCGCGCGGCGGGCCTCGGCGACCAGGTCGGAACCGCGCGCCATGATCTTCGTCGGGACGCAGGCGAAGAACGGGCATTCGCCGCCGACCAGCCGCGACTCGACGGCCACGACCGACAGGCCCGCGTCCGCGAGGCGTCCGGCGGCGTCCTCGCCGCCGGGGCCGGTTCCGATCACGACGACGTCCACCGATGTGCTCATGCGGCCATCCTGCCCTACCCGGGCCGGGTCAACCGGGGGCCCGGAAGATCTTGATCCAGTCCACGTACATGGTCACCCATTTCGGGGTGGACGCGTTGCGGCAGAACGCCGGTCCCCGGTCGCAGACCTGGTCGTTCTGGAGGGCGAGCCCCATCTGGGAGCGTTCGGGCGTGAGGTCGCCCTGGTAGTCCCAGACCTTCCGGCCGTCCAGCCAGAAGGTGAGGCGGTGCGGCAGCCAGTCGAGCGCGAACACGTGCCACTGCGTGAAGTCGGCGCGCAGGACGTGGTGCTTCTGCGTGTCGTTCGGCCCGTAGTGGACGTACTGGTCGGTGCTCTGCTTCGTCGGGTCGATCATCTCCGCGAAGTCGATCTCGGCCTTCTCGGGGACGCCGAACACCTTCGGCCAGAGCAGCGCGACCGCCGAGTAGCCGGCGCCCTTCTCCGCCCGCATCCGCACCTCCCAGCGGCCGTGCGTGAGGGTCAGCCGGGAGGCGATGCCGCCGGAGAGGTCCCTGCCGTCGTAGATGCCGCCGGTGAGCCGCAGCGTCCCGGCGTCCACCTTGGTCGCGGCCGGGGTGCGCGGGTTCACGCGGTCGTTCGGGCTGTTGTAGACGATCCATTTGGACGTGTCGACCGAGCCGCCGTCGAACCCGTCCTGGACGACCGGCTTCCCCCACATGGACGGCGTCGGCGGGTCGGTCGTCGGCGCCGGACTCGGCACCGGGCTCGGCACCGGGGCGCTCCCGGCGGTGGGCGGCCGCACGTGATCGTTCGAGCCGGAGCCCGAGCACGCCGCGGTGAGCCCCGCCACGAGCAGAACCGCCGCCCCGGCCCGGGCGGTCACGGAGATCCCCATGGGCCCATCAGATCGTTCCCGGGGCGACGAGTCAGCAGAAATGCCGATTGTTGCCGCTCTCTTGCTTTCGCCCGCCGAACGTCGTTGAATCCCCTGCCCGGTCGGCCGCTCGGCGGACGGCTCAGTGCGGGGCGCGGCGGGGCGGCAGTGGGATGCGGTCCAGGTCGTGGACGAGCGTGATCTCGCCGTCGAAGACCCGCGCGGCCTGCTCGACGAAGCGCGGCTCGTCGGACGGCCGGTACCGCTCGGAGATGTGGGTCAGGACGAGCCGCCCGACCCCGGCGCGCTTGGCGACCTCGCCCGCCTGACCCGCCGTGAGGTGCCCGTAGTCGGCGGCGAGCGCGGCCTCCTCGTCCAGGAACGTGGACTCGATGACCAGCAGGTCCACGCCCTCGGCGAGCTCGTAGACGCCGTCGCAGAGCCGGGTGTCCATGACGAACGCGACCTTCTGCCCCGGACGCCGGACCGAGCACTCCTCCAGCGTGACGGCGCGTCCGTCCGGGGTGGTGACGCGGCCGTCCTCCTGGAGGCCGCGGACCAGCGGCCCGCGGACGCCGAGTTCGGCGAGCCTCGCGGGCAGCATCGTCAGGCCGTCCGGCTCCTCCAGCCGGTACCCGTACGCCTCGACCGGGTGCGACAGGAGGCGCGCGGTCAGCGTGAACGGGTCGCCGGTCGCGAGCGTGGCCCGCTCCCCCGCGACGGGCGTCTCGACGATCACGTCGCTCTCGCGGTGCGGGGTCGCGTGCCGCAGCCGCTCCCAGTACCGCGCGCCGCTCGCCGGGAACACCGCGTGGACGGGGTGCGCCACGCCGTCGCGCGCGATCCGCTGGACCAGGCCCGGCACGCCCAGGCAGTGGTCGCCGTGGAAGTGGGTCAGGCACATCCAGGTGATGTCGTTCGCGGCCAGCCCGGCCATGATCATCTGGCGCTGGGTGCCCTCCCCGGGGTCGAACAGCACGCCCTGCCCGTCCCAGCGGAGCAGGTAGCCGTTGTGGTTGCGGTGCCGGGTCGGGACGGCGCTGGACGAGCCGAGGACGACGAGCTCACGTACGGACACCCGACCATGATGCCGGTGATCGTCCGAAACAACCGCTTGATTATTCTGGGCGGGTCGTTCCGCCCATGCCCGCCCCCAGGACCGGGAGGTCGCCCGTGGCCAGCAAGCGCGAGAAGATCAGGATGAGCCCCGACGAGGTCGCGGCGTTCCTCCGCGAGAGCCACAAGGTGCAGGTCGCGACCGTCGGCCAGGGCGGCGAACCGCACCTGGTCACGATGTTCTACGCGCTGCTCGACGGCCGGATCGCGTTCACCACCTACAGGGCGTCCCAGAAGGTGCTGAACCTGCGCCGCGACCCGGTCATGACGTGCCTGGTCGAGGACGGCGTCCAGTACGGCGAGCTGCGCGGCGTCGCCCTCTACGGACGCGGCCTGGTGATCGAGGACCGCGAACCC
The DNA here is from genome assembly GCF_003696215.1 of Actinomadura harenae. Lineage (GTDB taxonomy): Bacteria > Actinomycetota > Actinomycetes > Streptosporangiales > Streptosporangiaceae > Spirillospora > Spirillospora harenae. The sequence goes on from NZ_RFFG01000018.1 coordinate 72,927, forward strand.
CTGCTGAAGATCGGCGCGGTCGTCGGGTCCCGGATGGCCGGGCTGCCCGTCCCGGAGGTCGGCGCCCCGGTCGACCCCGGGCTCGCCGCCGGACTGGAGCAGGCGATGTCCAAGCGCGTCCTCATCGTGATGGAGCCCGACCGCGTCGTCAGCTGGGACCACGGCAAGGCCTGACCCCCCGCAGGGGGCGCAGGGGGCGCAGGGGGCGCGGAGGGCGCTGCGGCTCAGGCGCGGGCGGGGGCGTCCGGCTCGGCGAGGACGAGCGCGGCGGCCTCCCGCTCGCGCCGCGTGCGCTGGTACGCGCGGACGTCCCAGAGGGCCAGCACGGAGATGATCAGCGTCGACGTGAGGCTCAGCAGGAGCGGTGTGAGCAGCCCCGCGACCGGGACCAGCGCGACGAGCAGGACGATCGTGGTGACGCGCGCGACCGTGAGGGTCCCGAACACCGCCCGCTTGAACAGCGCGTGCCCCGCGACGAACAGCAGCGGCCCGCCGAGCGCCACCGCCACCATGCCGCCGGAGACGTGCCCGGACGGGTGCGCGATGACCATCTCGTCCGCGACCGCCCCGACGATGATGCCCGCCACCATCGGGAAGTGCATGAACGTGTACGCCGAGCGTCCGAGCCGTCCGGGGTCGTCGGACTCCGCGATCCGCTCGGAGGCGACCTCGGCGGTGTGGTCGAAGTAGATCCACCACAGCGCGACGCTGCCGACGAATGCCGAGGCGAACGCCGCGACGTGCGCCGCGTCCACCTCCAGGCCGCTGAGCGTCGCGCCCGTGACCAGCACCGACTCGCCCAGCGCGATCATCACGAAGAGCTGGCAGCGCTCGGCCAGGTGCCCGCCGTCGATGTCCCAGTCCGTGGTGGACGAGCGGCCGAGGCCGGGCACGAGGAACCCGCACCACGGCGCGAGCTGCTCGACCCCGATGGCGGCCACCCACAGCAGGGCGCGCTTCCACGGGTCGTCCACCAGGCCGCCGATGATCCACAGCAGGGACGCGGCCGACAGCCACGTCAGGACGCGCTGGAAGTTGTTGCCGAGCGAGTGCCGCCGGGTGGCCCAGGCCACGAAGATCGTCCGGCCGACCTGGATCGTGGCGTACATCACGGCGAACCAGATGCCGCGCGAGCCGAACGCGCCGGGCAGCGTCGCCGCCATCAGCAGCCCGGCGACCATCACGCCGACCAGCATGATCCGGACGGCCGGATGGTCCGGATCGAACCAGTTGGTCGTCCAGCAGGTGTACATCCACGCCCACCAGACGGCCATCAGGAGGATCAGCGTCTCGAAGCCGCCGCGCCAGGTCAGGTGCTGGAGCAGGCCGTGCGAGAGCTGCGTGACCGCGAAGACGAAGACGAGGTCGAAGAACAGCTCGAAGAAGGTGACCCTGCCGCCCTGGCCGCCGTCCCGGACGCGCATCACGCGCGTCACGGGCTCCGGACCGTCCGGGCGCGCCTGGGGGGAGGGCGCGTTCACCGGAACGGGACGATCAGGACTCGGAGTCGGCCGGCGCCTTGGCCTCCGCGGAAGACGCCTTGACCTCCAGCTTGGCCTCCGCCTTGGCCTCCAGCTCGGCCTCCGCCTTGGCGGCCTCGGCGCGCTCCCAATCCTGCTGCTTCAGGTCGGCCTCCTTGGGGGCCTGGATCCCCTTCATCCGCTTGTTCATCGAGCGGACGAGGAAGACCAGCACCACACCGAGGGCCACGAACACGCCGAATCCCAGGAAACCGGGGGTGACCGTGTCGTTGTTCAACGGCATGTTCTTGTCGGCGAGAACCGTGGCTGCGGTGGTGGTGGCGAGGGCGAGCATCAGACGGACACCTTCTCCCGGATACCGGCGAACAGATCGTCCTCCGGCAACTCCGTGTCGACCAGGGACCTAGCCAGATGGTAGTCCTCGGTCGGCCAAGCCTCGCGCTGGACGTCCAGCGGGACGGCGAACCAGAAGCCGTCGGGGTCGATCTGGGTGGCGTGCGCGAGCAGCGCCTTGTCCCGGGTCTCGAAGTGCTCGCCGCACGAAATCCGGGTCGTGACCTCCCACTGCTCCGGGCGCTCCTCGGCCCGCTTGCGCCAGTCGGCGTAGGGGGACTCGAGGCCGGCGGCGGTCATGGCCTCGTCCAGCGCCTGGATCCGGCCCGTGTTGAAGGTCATGTGGTAGTAGAGCTTGAGCGGCTGCCACGGCTGGCCGCCGACGCCCGGGTAGCGGTCCGGGTCGCCCGCCGCCTCGAACGCCTCCACCGACACCTCGTGGGTCTTGACGTGGTCCGGGTGCGGGTAGCCGCCGTTCTCGTCGTAGGTGAGGATCACGTGCGGGCGGAACTCGCGGACGGCCCTGACCAGCGGCTCGGCGGCCGTCTCCAGGGGCTCCAGGGCGAAGCAGCCCTCCGGCAGCGGCGGCAGCGGGTCGCCCTCGGGGAAGCCGGAGTCGACGAAGCCGAGCCAGCGCTGCTCGACGCCAAGGATCTCGCGGGCGCGCGCCATCTCCTCGTTGCGGACCTTGCCGATGTTCTCCTTGACCTCCGGGCGGTCCATCGCCGGGTTCAGGATGGAGCCGCGCTCGCCACCGGTGCAGGTGACGACGAGCACCTCGACGCCGTCGGCGACGTAGCGCGCCATCGTGGCCGCGCCCTTGCTCGACTCGTCGTCCGGGTGGGCGTGCACGGCCATCAGCCTCAGCCGGGGCCCGGCGGGGCCTTCCTTCTCGGACGGGCCGGTGGTGAGCTCGGACACCTGGTCGGACACCTGGGGATCTCCCTCGCAGCGCGGTTCGACGGGACCCGGTGCGGAGCATCACCCGGGACCGAAGAGAATTGTTCCTGACAACACCGCCACCCCGCACGGAGATTCCCCGCCATGAGCGCCAGCGTCCCAGCAGACTCCGCGCCGGAGCCGTCCGGCGCCGAGGCCTCGGCCGAAGCGGCCGCAGGTCCCGGCACGGGCGCCGTCTCGGCGGCGGAGCCTTCCCCGGAGGCCACGGAACAGATCCCCGCCGTGGTGGAGGAGGAGGAGTCCTCCTCGCCGTTCCGGCGGCGCCGCGACCGGCCCGGACTGGGCTGGCTCGGCTGGGTGGTGATCGGCGTCCCGACGGCCGTCATGGGAGTGGGCTGGGCGATCATCATGGCGCACGTGGGGCAGACTCCGGGACTCGCCGTGGAGACCCGGGCCGTCGACCTCCGGGACAACGCCGCCGTCGTGACCTACGCCGTCGGCAAGCCGAAGGACGAACAGGTGCGGTGCGTGGTGGACGCCTATGACGACAAGTTGAACGTGCTCGCCCAGCGTGAGATCACCGTTCCCAAGGGGGCGGCCAAGGTCACCGCACAGGAGACCCTGGAGACTCCGCGAAAGGCGACCGGCGGGCGCATCCGCGACTGCCACACGACCTGATCCGACCGGCCTGACCGGGCGAAACGCCGAGCAGGTCGGACATACTCGGATTAAACAGGACCCGGCGAAGCCGAAACCCGCGTAGCAGATTGCGGGGCCCGGCTTCAGGGAACCTTTACCGCACACACCGGATAGGCTAGAGGTTTAACCCGGCCGCACTTCATGTCGATGTGTCGCTCTCCCGCCGGGCGAGCGAGATCGCTACATGTGGATGAGGAGTACCCGTGACCGAGACCCGCGCTGACAACGTCACCTGGCTCACCCAGGAGGCGTACGACCGGCTCAAGGCTGAGCTGGACCACCTGTCGGGCCCGGGCCGCATCGAGATCGCTCAGAAGATCGAGGCGGCGCGGGAGGAGGGTGACCTGCGCGAGAACGGCGGCTACCACGCGGCCAAGGAGGAGCAGGGCAAGATCGAGGGCCGCATCCTCCAGCTGAAGCACATCCTCGAGAACGCCCAGGTCGGCGAGGCCCCGCGCTCGGAGGGCGTGGTCGGCCCCGGCATGACCGTCACCATCTCCTTCGAGGGCGACGACGAGGAGGTCACCTTCCTGCTCGCGTCCCGCGAGGAGAGCGGCGTGCCGATCGACGTGTACTCCCCCAACAGCCCCCTGGGCTCGGCGATCAACGGCAAGAAGGTCGGCGAGAAGGCCACCTACTCGCTGCCGAACGGGCGGTCCATGAGCGTCGAGATCCTCGACGCCACCCCGTACGGCGCCGCCTGAGCCTCACCGGCCGGACAGACCCCGAACGCCCCGTCCCCACCAGGACGGGGCGTTCGCATGTCCTGAGGGGTTCGGGTGGGGCGGGCGCGGGCGACGGTTCAGGTGGGGCGGGCCTCTTCGGTGATCTGGTCGCGGAAGTCGCGGGTGGCGCGGTCGTCGGGGAGGCGGTCGAGGAGGAGGCGCAGCTCGCCTCCGACGCGTCCGGAGTCGACGGACCTCAGCAGGCGCAGCGCCCGGCGGCCGGTGGCGACCGCGGCGTCCGCCTCGCCCATCCCGATCTGCGCCGCCGCGACGACGGTCAGGGCGAGGGCGTGGTCGCGCGGGTAGGCGTCCCGGTCGAGGTCGACCCAGGACGACAGGTTCCGGGGCACCTCGGCGGGCCGTCCGAGCTCCAGCAGGGCGCGGTTCGTCTCGATCATGGACGACGGGCGCTGCATCCAGTAGATCCAGGCGGGGTCGTCCTCGGGACGGCGGCGTTCCCAGTGCGCCTCGGCCCGGGCGAGCGCCCGCGCCGCCTCGGCGCGCCGCCCCAGCTTCGCGTGCGCGCGGACCTGCCAGGTGTCGAGCATCGCCAGGACCGTCCGGCCGAGGCGTCCGCGGGACGCCCGGGACGCCTCCAGCAGCGCGAGGGACGCCGCGCCGTCGCCCGCGTAGAACCGCTGCATCGCCATGTTGGACAGGATGTAGACGCCGCCGTCGATGTCCCGCGCCTCCTTGGCGGCGCGGAGCCCGGCGTGCCAGTAGCGTTCGGCGGCCGCGGGCCGTCCGCCGTCGAAGGCGCCCCAGCCGGCCTGGCGGCACAGGCCCCCGGCGACCCGGAACAGCCGCCGCTCCACGGCCTGCGAGTAGGAGCTGTTGTTCAGCAGGCCGGTGACCAGCTCCAGGTCGTTCACCGCGAGCCGGGCGGTGGTCTCGCCGCCGACCAGGTCGTCCAGGATCCACAGGTCGGCGAGCCGCTTCTCGATCGCCGACACCAGCTCGTGGTCGGTGCGCCCGCCGCCCAGCGTCCGGACGACCTTCTCCTGCGGGACGAACCGCCACGGTTCGGTCCAGCCCGCGGCGAGCGCGCCGATCGCGGCCCCGCTGAGGATGAGGAAGCCGCGCCGGTCGGTGAGCGCGGACACCGTCCCGGCCAGGGTCGACCGCGCCTGGTCGGCGGACCAGGCGGCCGAGACGGGCGTGCCGTCCGGGGCGGCGGGCATGCCCTCCGAGTAGAGCAGCCACTCCGGCCAGGGGTGGGCGTCGACGAGCCCGCCGGGGACGCCGAGGGCCTCGGCCAGGGCGTGCTGGGCGGCGGGTTCCGGGCGGACACCGCGCCGTTCCCACCGGTAGACCTTCTGTTTCCAGGTGGCCATGTTCCGGCCGCGGGCGACGATCGAGGCGACGTGCGCCTGCGTCCAGCCGCGCTGCTCGCGGACGTAGGCCAGGGGGTGGGCGACCAGGTCGAGACGGGGCATGGGGCACGTCCCTTCGGGACCGCGGGGGCTACTCGAGGCTACCCTCGCCGCATTGCCCGTCACGGGCGGTCACGGTTTTCTGACAGCGTCACACCCGCATCGCGCCCGGGACCAGGCGATGGCGATCATGACGACGAACGCGAGGCAGGTCCTCCTGTCGATGAACTACCCGGCCGTCCCGTCGGCGGTCGGCATAGCCCGCAAGTCCACCGAACACGTGCTCGGCGCCCGCGGCTTCCCCCCGCCCCTCGTCGAGGACGCGGGCCTCGTCGTGTGCGAGCTGGTGACCAACGCGGTGAGGGCGGCGGGCGGGACGACCCTCCGGCTGACCGTCGCCGTGGACGCGCCGGGCTCGGTCACCCTGGAGGTCCGGGACTCCTCGCCCGCCGTCCCCGATCGCAGGTCACCGGGCCCGGACGATCCGGGCGGCCGGGGCCTGGTGATCGTCGCGGCCCTCGCCGCCCGGTACGGCGTCCGGCGGGAGGCGGACGGCAAGACCGTCTTCGCCGTCCTGCGGACGTAGGCGGGACGTCGCCCGGGACGTCGCCGGGACGTGGCCGGGGCGGCGCCCGGAGGGCCGGGTGGGGCTGTGCGCACGGACGGGTGGGCCTGGCCCCACTCCAGGTCCGGAACGGTGGGATCCGCGTCCGGCCAGGTGCAGAGTGGGTGCTCCAGACCGTAAAGTCCGTTTCGCGGACGGGGAGCGAGGGAAGCGTCATGGGTCAACTGGGGTCGTGGGTCCGCGGCGCCCGCGCCGGGTTCGTCCGCGCGGCCGTCGTGGCGGCCGCCGGGCTGCCGGTGCCCGCCGTGTGGATCGCGATCGCGGCCGGGATGTGGGAGTTCGGCAACCCCTGGGCGTGGACGGCGCCGATCGTCCTCTCGGCCGTGGGAACGTTCCTGGTCTCCCGCCCGCTGTGCGGGTTCTTCCGGACGCTCGTCGCGCGCTGGACGGGCGCCGTCATCCCCGGCGGGTACCGGGAGGCCGCGCCGGTGCTGCGGATGTCGACCGGCTACTGGTGGAACGGCCACTCCTACGCCAAGTCCCGGAAGGAGGCCGCCGAGGACCAGCGGCTGCGGATGCTCTGGGCGGACCCGGCCACGCGGCGTGACCTGCGGTTCGTCGGGGCCGCGGCGGTCGCCGGGCTCGTCGCCGCCGTCCCGCTCGCCGGGGCCGGCCTGGCCGTCGCCGGGTTCGCCCGGTCGTCGGTGCCGCTCGGACTGGGCGGGCTGGTCGTGGCGGTCGCGACCGCGCCGTACGCGTGGCGGGCCATGCCCCCGGTCGCCGTCCGGTTCCTGGGGCCGTCCCACGCGATGCTGCTCGCGGGGCGGGTGGACGAGCTGACGGCCCAGCGCGCGGACACGACCGTCGCGCAGGCCGCCGAGATCCGCCGCATCGAACGGGACCTGCACGACGGCGCGCAGGCGCGGCTCGTCTCCCTCGGCCTCTCGCTCGCGACCGCCGAGAAGCTCATGGAGACCGATCCGGCGAAGGCCCGGGAGCTGATGCGGGAGGCGCGGGCCGGGGCCGCCACGTCCCTGAGCGAGATCCGCGACCTGGTCCACGGGATCAGCCCGCCGCTGCTGAGTGAGCGCGGCCTCGTCGACGCCGTCCGCGCCCTGGCCCTGGACACGCCGCTCGACGTGACCGTGAGCGCCCGCGCCGTGCCCCGGCTGGACGCCCCGATCGAGTCCGCCGTGTACTTCGGGATCGCCGAGCTGCTCACCAACACGGTGAAGCACGCGCGGGCGGACCGGGCGCGGATCTCGATCGTCTGGGACGCCCCGCACCTGGTCGTCGGCGTCGAGGACGACGGACGCGGCGGCGCCGGGGCGCCCCGGGGCGGCGGCCTGGACGGGCTGCGCCGCCGCCTCGCCGTCTTCGACGGCACCCTGGAGATCATCAGCCCCGAGGGCGGCCCGACCCACGCGAGAATGACGGTGCCATGCGAGTCCTGATCGCCGAAGACCTCTACCTCCTGCGGGACGGGATGATCCGTCTCATCGAGGCCTACGGGCACGAGGTCGTCGCGACCGCGTCCACCGGCCCCGAGACCCTCGATGCCCTGCTGGAGCACCGCCCGGACGTGTCGGTCGTGGACGTCCGGATGCCGCCCGACCAGTCCGACGAGGGCCTGCGGGCCGCCCTGGCCGCCCGCCGCGAGGTCCCCGGCCTGCCGATCCTGATCCTGTCCCAGCACGTCGACCGGCTCTACGCGCGCGAGCTCCTCGCCGACGGTGCGGGCGGCATCGGCTACTTCCTCAAGGAGAGCATGTTCGACGCCGACCAGTTCGTCGAGGCGCTGGAGCGCGTCGCCGCGGGCGGCACGGCGATGGACCCGGCCGTCATCGCCAAGCTGCTGTCCTCCGGGCCGTCCCACCGGCGGCTGGACCGGCTCACCGAACGCGAGCACGAGGTCCTCGCGCTGATGGCCGAGGGCCTGTCGAACCAGGCGATCGCCCGCCGCCTGTTCCTCAGCGACAGCGCGATCGGCAAGTACACGACCTCGATGTTCGGCAAGCTCGGCATCACCGACGACGAGAACGGCAACCGGCGCGTCCTCGCCGTCCTGGCGTACCTGGACCGGTCCTGAGGATCAGTCGCGGGTGATGGCCCTGACCAGCGGGAGCGTGCGCGCCGGGATCTGGTTGGCGAGGGAGATGACCGACGCGGCGCGCTCGACGCCCGGCGTCGCGACGATCAGGTCGATGACGCGCTGGAGGTCGGCGTTCGAACGGGCCACGACGCGGCAGAGCATGTCGCCGGGGCTGGTGATCGTGTGCGCCTCGATGACCTCGGGGATCCGGGCCAGGCCCCGCGCGACCGGATCGTGCCCGCCCACCTGGCGGAGCTGGAGCGTCACGAACGCCGTCACCGAGTAGCCGAGGGCCGCCGGATCGACCTCCGGGCCGAAGCCGCGGATCACCCCGTCGCGGGCCATCCGGTCCAGGCGGGCCTGGACGGTGCCCCGCGCGACGCCGAGGCGGCGGGACGCCTCCAGGACGCCCACCCGGGGCTCGGCCGTGAACAGCTCGATGATGCGGCCGTCTAGATCGTCGATCACGTCTGGCCTCGTCAGGTTGCTCGGTTTGTGCGGTGGTCACCCGCTTCCACTATGCAGGTTGCCCAGTGTTCCGGACAACCCTTGCGCATTCTGCGATGGCTACCGAGATTGGCGCTATGGACGAGTTTCCGGTCAAGGGCATGGACGCGGTCGTCTTCGCCGTCGGCAACGCGAAGCAGGCCGCGCACTACTACTCCACCGCGTTCGGAATGCGCCGGGTCGCCTATCGGGGACCGGAGACGGGGTATCCGGACGAGGCCGTCCACGTGCTCGAGTCGGGTTCGGCCCGGTTCGTCTTCCGCGGGCCGGTGCGCGCCGGCACCGGGATCGGACGGCACATCGCCGAGCACGGCGACGGCGTGGTCGACCTCGCGATCGAGGTCCCGGACGCCGAGGCCGCCTACCGGCACGCGATCGCGAAGGGCGCGCGCGGACTCGAGGAGCCGCACGTCCTTTCGGACGAGCACGGCAAGGTGACGGTCGCGGCGATCGCGACGTACGGCGAGACGCGGCACTCGCTGGTCGACCGGTCCAACTACCACGGCCCCTACCTGCCCGGGTTCGAGGCCGCCGAGCCGGTCGTCACGCCGCCGGAGAAGCGGTGCTTCCAGGCGATCGACCACTGCGTCGGCAATGTCGAGCGCATGGACGAGTGGGCCGACTTCTACCACCGCGTCATGGGCTTCACCGACATGGCCGAGTTCGTCGGCGACGACATCGCCACCGAGTACTCGGCGCTGATGTCCAAGGTCGTCGCGGACGGGTCGCGCAAGGTCAAGTTCCCGCTGAACGAGCCCGCCGAGAGCCGCCGCAAGTCCCAGATCGAGGAGTACCTGGAGTTCTACGGCGGTCCGGGCGTCCAGCACATCGCGCTCGCCACGAACGACATCCTCGCCTCGGTCGACCGGATGGCGGCCGCGGGCCTGGAGTTCCTCGAGACGCCGGACTCCTACTACGAGGACCCGGAGCTGCGCGCGCGCATCGGCAGCGTCCGCGTCCCGGTCGAGGAGCTGCAGAAGCGGAAGATCCTCGTCGACCGCGACGAGGACGGCTACCTGCTGCAGATCTTCACCAAGCCCGTCCAGGACCGTCCGACGGTGTTCTTCGAGCTCATCGAACGGCACGGGTCGCTCGGCTTCGGCAAGGGCAACTTCAAGGCCCTGTTCGAGGCCATCGAGCGCGAACAGGCCCGCCGCGGCAACCTCTGACCGCGCGGGTTGCGGAGATCCGCAGCCCCAGGCCGGCGCGGCGCGTCCCCTCCCGTCGCGCCGCGCACGCGGTGGGCCGTCGGCGTGGGACCGGCGTCCACCCGACCCGTCCCGTTCACGCGGACGGCCCACCGCTACCCCACGGCCCGGCGCCCCGCCGACTCCTCGTCCCCCCGGCGGGCCGCCGGGCCGTCCCCGCGCACCCGTCCGGGACGGCGCCGTGCGGGACAGGTTTGAGGAGGCGTCCGCGAGCCGAGATTGAGGTCATGACGCAACCGCCGCAACAACCGCCGGGCGAACCACCGGAGAACAGGCCACCGGGGCCGGGCCCCTACGGCGGCCCCTGGCCGTCCCAGCCGGGATGGGGCGAGCACCAGGGCCAGGGCCAGGGGCAACCCGGTCAGGGGCAGCAGGGGCAGGGACAGCCTGGGCAGCACTACGGCGAGGCCTACGGCGATCCGTACTCCTGGCAGAACCAGCAGCAACAGCAGCAGCCGCCGCAACCCGGGTACGGGCAGCAGCAGCAGCCGTACGGGCCCTACGGCGTGCCGCCCGGCGGCGCCGGGCCCGGGGGCACCAACGGCATGGCGATCGCCTCGCTCGTCACCGGAATCATCGGGCTGTTCTGCGGCATCTCCGCGATCCTCGCGGTCGTGTTCGGGCACATCTCGCTCGGCCGCATCAAGCAGTCCGGGGAGAGCGGACGCGGCATGAGCATCGCCGGGCTCATCCTCGGATACATCGGCCTGATCGGGTGGATCCTCTACCTGATCGTCGTCATCGTGGTCGCCGCCAAGCACTCCGGATCCGGAACGACCTACTGACCGCTTACCGACTCCTGCAAGCGCGGGCAAAGTTCGCTCCATGAGGCGGCGGGGTGGCGTTTGCCCCGGTCCCGTCCGGCACACCTTGACGGCATGACGCATCCGCCGACCAATCCGCCGCCGGGCGACGACGACCGGCCCTGGCAGCCCCCGCAACAACCGCCGCAGCAGCCGCCGCAGCCTCAGCAGCCACCGCCCGGCGGTCCGGCCGGAGGCGGAGGCCAGGAACCCGGAGGCGGAGGCCAGGAACAGGGCCCCGGCCCGGGGCCCTACGGCGGCGGAGCCGGCGGGCAGCCGTACGGCGGTCAGCCTTCAGGCCGGCCCTACGGGCAGCAGCACTACGGCGGAGGCGGCCCGGGGCAGCAGCCCCACGGCGGCCCGGGACAGGACCCGTACGGATCGCGGCCCAGCTACGGCGGCCCGCTCGACGGCTACTCCGACCCGGCGGCCGGGCTCGCGAGCCCCGGACGGCGGCTCGGCGGCATCCTCATCGACTACCTCATCCTCGCGATCGTCGGCTGGCTCATCACGCTGCCGTTCGGCACGGTCGCCGAGGTCACCGGCCCGAACGGCAACCAGAGGGTCACCTGGCACGTGGGCGGGTTCCTCGCGAACCTGCTGGTCATGGTGATCGTCCTCGGCTACTTCACGTTCCTGCACGGCAAGTACGGGCAGACGGTCGGGAAGATGGCCGTCGGAACCCGGGTCGTCCGCGCGGAGGACGGCGGCGCGATCACCTACGGCGCCGCGCTGCTGCGCGCCGTCGTCATGTACGTGGCGTGGGCCATCTGCTGCATCGGCGGGATCGTCGACAGTGTCTGGCTGCTCGGCGACAAACGCCGCCAGACCCTGCACGACAAGGCCGCCAAGACCGTCGTCGTCCGGGTCGACCGGGAGGCGTCCAACCCGTACCGCTTCCGCTGACCGCCGCCGCTCCCGCGCGGGCGCGCGGGAGTGGACGTGCGGATGTGGACAGGCGGGGCGGACAGGGTGGCCGGGTGGGGACGGGGCAGAGGCGCGAGTTGCCCCGTCCGCCACCGGACGGGCAGGCTGGGCCTCGTGCCAGAAGACGCCCGCTCTCCCCGATTCGTCCGGTTCTCTCGCGCCGTCAGGCCCGGACGACCCGCGCCGGTGCTGCGCGGCGCCGCGGGCCTCGCGGCGTTCGCGCTGGTCGCGGGCTGCTCGGTCTCGATCCGGACGGGCGGCGGCGGCAGCCCGGGGCCGGCGTCCTCGGGCGCTCCGAGCGGCCTCGCGTCGATCGGCGACCCGTACACGCCCGGCGACGGCAACGCCGGTTACGACGTCCAGCACTACGGGCTGAAGCTGACGATCGTCCCGGAGAACGAGGCCCGGCAGCTGGACGGCACGGCGGAGATCACCGCCCTCGCGACGCAGCGCCTCACCGAGTTCGACCTCGACCTGACCGGTCTCACGGTCGCCGGGATCACGGTGGACGGCGCGCCCGCCCAGTACCGCCGGGACGGCTCGGAGCTGGTCGTCCGGCCGTCCAGGGCGCTGGAGAAGGGCGCGAGGTTCGTCACGAGCGTCCGGTACTCGGGGACGCCGCAGCCCGTCCGCGACAAGGTGCTCGGCAAGTACGGCTGGATCCGGACGCGCGACGGCGTGTTCGTGGCGTGCCAGCCGAGCGGCGCGCACACCTGGTTCCCGAGCAACGACCATCCGAGCGACAAGGCCACGTTCGACATCCAGGTCACCGTCCCGCAGGGGCTGACCGCGATCGCGAACGGCGAGCCGACCGGCGCCGTCCCCGGCTCCGAGGGCGGTGGTTCCGGTGGTTCCGGTGGCGGCGAACCGGGCGGACCGGACGCGCCGACGCTCCCGGACAGCCCGCCGCCCGGCGGCGGCCCGGGGAACGAGCCGGGCCCGGGACAGCCGCCGTCCTCGCCTCAGCCGACGGTCTCGACGATCGCCTACAAGCAGCGGGCGATGACCACGACGACGTGGCACGTGGCGCAACCGATGGCGACCTACCTCGCCACCGTGGACGTCGGCCGCTTCGACGTGCGGCGCGGGAAGACGCCCGGCGGCATCCCGTACCTCACGGCCGTCGACCCGACCGTCCCCGGTCCGGGCGTGGACGCCGTCGCCGCCAAGACCGCGCAGATCACCGACGCGTGGGCGAAGCTGTTCGGGCCGTACCCGTTCTCGTCCACGGGCGCGATCATCGACGACGCGGACGTGGACTTCGCGCTGGAGACCCAGACCCGGCCCGTGTACGGCTCGTTCGGCCCGGACGAGACGATCATGGCGCACGAGCTCGCGCACCAGTGGTTCGGCGACAGCGTCAGCGTGGAGCGCTGGAAGGACATCTGGCTCGACGAGGGCTTCGCGACGTACGCCGAGTGGATGTGGGGGCAGCGTCGCGGCGGTCCGAGCGTCCAGCAGCACTTCGACCAGCTGTACCAGCAGGGCGGCTCCGATCTGTGGGGCGTCCGCATCGGCGACCCGGGCCGCACCGACCTGTTCGGACGCGCAGTGTACGACCGGGGCGGGATGACCCTGCACGCGCTGCGCGCGAAGGTCGGCGACGCGGCGTTCTTCAGGATCCTGCGGGCCTGGACGTCCGAGAAGCGCGGCTCGAACGGCACGACCCCCGAGTTCGTCGCGACCGCCGAGCGCGTCTCGGGCGCCAAGCTCGGCCCGTTCTTCGACGCCTGGCTCTACCGGCCGCGCCGCCCCGCCCGCTGACCCGCCCGCTGACGCGGCCACTGACGCGCCCGCAGGCCCTTGACCGGGCCGGACGGGCGCGCCGGGCAGCGTCCGGCGGCGGTGAACGGGCGGCAAGGGCTGGTCAAAGACCCGGCCTAGCGGCGGGCCGGGAAGGGCCGCGCCGTCCAGGCTGGGCGGGTGAACGCTCGACGAGCACGCACGGCCCGGTGGCGGCCGGTCGCCCCGGCCAGGGTCTCGGTGGCCAGGGTTTCGGTGGCCACGGCCGCGGCGTCGGCGGCGGCCTTGTTCGCGGGCGCGCCCGGCCCCCCGGACGCGGGCGACGGGACGAGCGGCACGCCCGGTTCGTCCGGCCTCGGTGACGCCTACTTCCCTGAGGCGGGCAACGGCGGCTACGACGTCTCGCACTACGACGCGGCGCTGGCGTACGCGGGCCACGCGTCCGGGCGGGTGGACGCGACCGTCACCGTCACGGCGACCGCGACGCGGCCGCTCACCCGCTTCGACCTGGACTTCCGCGGCCCGAAGGTCAGCGCGGTCCTCGTGGACGGAAGCGCCGCGACGTTCACCCGGAGCGGCCAGGAGCTTGTGGTGACGCCGTCCACGCCTCTCGCCAAGGACGCCGTGTTCACCGCGGTCGTCCGGTACGCGGGACGCCCCCACCCCCTCAAGGACGGCGCGCTCGGCACCTACGGCTGGATCCCGTCCAAGGACGGCGCCGTCGCGCTCGGCGAACCGGACGGCACCCCCACCTGGCTCCCCGTCAACGACCATCCGCGCGACAAGGCCACGTACGCGTTCCACGTCACCGTCCCGTCCGGCCTGCGGGTCGTGGCGAACGGGACGCCGGGCGCGGTCGTGAGGAGGGGCGCGACGACGACCTACGACTGGACCGAGACCTCCCCCATGGCGAGCTACCTCGCGATGATCGCGATCGGGAGGTTCGCCGTCCGGACGACGACGGCCGGGAACGTCCCGGTCATCACGGCCGTCGCCCCGAAGTTCGCCGCGTCCGCGAAGAAGCTCGAACGGACGACCGTCGCGGCGCTCCGGTGGGGCGTCCAGAAGTTCGGCCCCTACCCGTTCGCGACGGCGGGCGGCGTCATCGGCGGCCCGCGCCTCGACTACGCGCTGGAGACCCAGGAGCGCCCGGTCTACGGCGGATTCGCGCCGGACGACGTGTTCGTCGTGCACGAGATGGCGCACCAGTGGTTCGGCGACAGTGTCGGCCTGCGCGACTGGAAGGACATCTGGCTCAACGAGGGCCTCGCGACCTACGCCGAGTGGATGTGGACCGCGCGCGGCGGCGGGGAGTCCACGAAGAAGACCTTCAAGCGGTACTACACGCAGCCCGGCGGGTCCCCGGTGTTCGCGCCGCCGCCCGGCTCCCCCTCCCGCCGCGACCTGTTCGGCTTCTCGGTGTACATCCGGGGCGCGATGTGCGTGGAGGCGCTGCGCGAGCGCATCGGCGACGGGAGGTTCGACCGGTTGCTGAAGACCTGGGCGGAGCGCGGGCGCACCGCGCCGGTGACCACCGCCGACTTCGTCGCACTGGCCGAGAGGATCTCCGGCCGGAAGCTGGACGGGTTGTTCAACGCCTGGCTCTACCAGAAGGGCAAACCGAAGAAGTGGTGACCAAACGGGCGGCCACGGCGCTGCTGATGTCCCCGATCATGGCGTGCACCCCGGTGGCCGGGGCGGGCGCGGGCTCCGGTATCGGCGTGGGCGTGGAGACGCCCACGCGGACCGCCGCCATCCCCGGCCCCGTGTTCACGCCCGGCGCGCCCGGCGCCGGGGACCCCTACTTCCCGGAGGCCGGGAACGGCGGTTTCAACGCCTCCCACTACGACATCGACCTCGCCTACAAGCCCAAGGGACGGCGCATCGCCGCGACGACCACCGTCACCGCGACCGCGACGCAGAACCTGTCCCGGTTCGACCTCGACTTCGTCGGCAACACCATCTCGGACCTGCGGGTGGACGGCCGTCCCGCGCCCTACACCCGGCAGGGCCAGGAGCTCGTGATCACACCGCCCGCCGGGATCGTCAAGGGGACGCGGTTCACCGTCGCCGTCCGGTACTCGGGCAGGCCGCGCATCCTCACGGACCCGATCCTCGGCAAGACCGGATGGCTCCCGACCAGGGACGGCGTCATCACGCTGTCGCAGCCGACCGGGTCGGAGACGTGGTTCCCGCTGAGCTCCCATCCGTCCGACAAGGCCACCTACGCGTTCCACGTGACGGTCCCGAAGGGGCTCGGCGTGGTCGCGAACGGCGAACCCCATGGAACGATCCACAAGGGCGCGAGCAGCACGTTCACCTGGTCGTCGTCGCGTCCGATGGCGAGCTACCTGGCGATGGTCGCGATCGGCCGGTTCCTCGTCCGCGACGGCCGGACGCCGGCGGGCGTGCGCTCGATCAGCGCCGTCGCAACGTCCCTCACGCCCACGCCCGGGGTCAGGACCACGATCAAGGCCGCGGACCGCGCCAAGGGCAGGGCGAAGCCCCAGACGAAACCCCAGGCGAAGGACGGGACCGCGGCCATGGCCGACCGCCTCCAGGCCAACACCGCCCGCATCACCGACTGGGAGAGCTCGGTCTTCGGCCGGTTCCCGTTCGACTCGACGGGCGGCGTCGAGTCCGACGTCCAGATCGGGTACTCGCTGGAGACCCAGGACCGGCCCGTCTACCACGGCGACGCCGCCCCGCTGCTGATCGTCCACGAACTCGCGCACCAGTGGTTCGGCGACAGCATCAGCCTCGCCCGCTGGAAGGACATCTGGCTCAACGAGGGCTTCGCCACCTACGCCGAATGGCTCTGGCAGGAACAGCACGGCGGCCCGACCGCGGCACAGTCCTTCGACGCGGCGTACAGGCGCCCCGCGTCCGACCCCGCCTGGCAGACCGAGACCGGCGACCCCGGACGCGACCGCCTGTTCGCGTACTTCCCCGTCTACACGCGCGGCGCGATGACGCTCCACATGCTCCGCCGGACGGTCGGCGACCGCGCCTTCTTCAAGATCCTGAAGACGTGGCCGCGCGAACGCGCGAACCGGACGGGCAGCACGCCGCAGTTCACCGCGCTCGCCGAACGGATCGGGCACCGGAAGCTCGGCCCGCTCTTCCACTCCTGGCTCTATACGGCGGGTAAACCGAGAATTTGAGATCAAATCGCGCTTGATCCAGGGGTGACGGCGGGGAAATTCTGGGGCGGACGATACCCCTTGCAAGGATGAGGCGCATGAGCAGAGTCCCCAGAGCGCTCACGACCACCGCCGTCACCGCGGGCCTCGCGCTGGCCGCCACCCTGGCGGCCGCGCTGCCCTCGGACGCCGCGCCGCCCCGGTTCACCCCCGGCGCCGCCGGCGCGGGCGACCCCTACTTCCCCGAGATGGGCAACGGCGGCTACAAGCCGACCCACTACGAGATCGGCCTGAAGTACGACCCCGCGACCAAGGGCATCGACGCCGTCACGTCCGTCCAGGCGCGCGCGACCCAGAACCTCTCCCGGTTCGACCTGGACTTCCAGGGCCTCACCATCAAGCGCCTCACGGTGGACGGCCGCAAGGCGTCCTACACCCGTCAAGGCACCCAGGAACTGGTGATCACGCCGCCGAAGGGCCTGCGCAAGGGCAAGCGGTTCACGGTCACCGTCGCCTACTCGGGCGTCCCGCAGACCATCGACGACCCGGCGCTCGGCGTGTCCGGATGGGTCCCGACCGCCGACGGCGGACTCATGCTGAACCAGCCGATCGGCGCCGCCACGGTCTACCCCGTGGACGACCACCCGACCGAGAAGGCCACCTACGGCTTCAACCTCACCGCGCCGTCCGGGCTGACCACCATCGCCAACGGCGACCTGGTCGGCAAGCGCTCGCGCGGCGGCTGGACCACGACCCGCTGGGTCATGAACCGGCCCATGGCGAGCGAGCTCGCGATGATCGCCATCGGCAAGTACAACGAGGTCAAGGGCAGGACCGCGGCCGGACGGCCGAACCTGACCTACACCGACGTCAACATGAAGATCCCGGCGGACAAGGCCCGCCAGTTCAACACCCAGACCGCCCAGATCACCGACTGGGAGTCGTCGATCTACGGCCGCTACCCCTGGTCGTCCACCGGCGGCATCACCGTCGCCGGGAAGGTCGGCTACGCGCTGGAGACCCAGGGCCGCCCGGTCTACGACCTGTACAAGCACCCCGGCTCCATCCCGTCCGGCGACCTGCTCGCCCACGAGCTCGGCCACCAGTGGTTCGGCGACAGCGTCGCCCCGTACCGCTGGTCCGACATCTGGCTGAACGAGGGCTTCGCCACCTACTCCGAGTGGCTCTGGCAGGAGAAGTTCAACAAGACCCCGATCGAGAAGAGCTTCCAGGCCGTCTACTCGACCCCGGCCACCGACGACCTGTGGAAGGGCGTCGTGTCCAACCCCGGACGCGACCACATCTTCGACGGCCTCGTCTACGACCGCGCCGGCGCCGCCATCCACGTCCTGCGCGGACAGATCGGCGACAAGGCGTTCTTCCGCCTCCTGCGCACCTGGCAGAGCACCTACGGCGGGGGCAACGGCTCCACCGCCGCGTTCGTCCGGCTCGCCGGACAGGTCTCCCACAAGAACATCTCCAAGTGGGCCCACGACTGGATCTACAGCGAAGGCAAGCCTGTGTTGAAGTAAGCCCCGGCATCGCCCCCGCGCGGTCGGTAGCGCGTTCGCGCGGGGGCGCGGCCACCACTTTGAATACGCTGCGCTTATTGGCAGTCACTCTATGATGTTGCCCCTAGGGGGCAACGTGACCGAGAACGTGATCGTCGCCGAGGGGCTGGTCAAGCGGTTCGGGAAGGTCCACGCGGTGAGCGGGGTGGACCTCGCCGTCCCGGCGGGGACGGTGCTCGGCATGCTCGGGCCGAACGGCGCGGGCAAGACCACCACCGTGCGGATGCTGACCACGCTGCTGCGGCCGGACGGCGGGCGGGCGCTGGTCGGCGGGCACGACGTGGTGGCCGAGCCGGACGCCGTGCGCACCATCATGGGGCTGTCCGGGCAGTACGCGGCCGTGGACGAGTACCTCACCGGGCGCGAGAACCTCGACATGTTCGGCCGCCTCTACCACCTGCCGAAACGCGAGGCGGCCGCCCGCGCGGACGAGCTGCTCGAGCGGTTCCGCCTCACCGAGGCGGCCGACCGGCCCGCCAAGACCTACTCCGGCGGGATGCGCCGCCGCCTCGACCTGGCCGCGGCGCTGGTCGTCCGGCCGAGGATCATCTTCCTGGACGAGCCGACCACCGGCCTCGACCCGCGCGGCCGGATGGGCATGTGGGAGATCATCCGCGACCTCGTCCGGGACGGCGCGACGCTGCTGCTCACCACGCAGTACCTCGAGGAGGCCGACGAGCTCGCCGACGACATCGTCATCATCGACCACGGCCGGGTGATCGCGCGCGGGACGTCCGACCAGCTCAAGGCGCAGGTCGGCGGCGAGCGGGTGCAGTTCACCGTGCCGAGCGCGGCGCTGCTGCCGAGGGCGACCGAGGCCGTCCTCGCGGTCACCGGCGAGACGCCCGAGGTCGACACGGAGACGAGCACGGTGTCCGCGCCCGTCCGGGAGGGCACGCGCAGCCTGGTCGCCGTCGTGAACGCGCTCGACGGGCTCGGCATCGAGGCGCACGACGTCGGGCTGCGCCGTCCCACGCTGGACGAGGTGTTCCTCGCGCTCACCGGGCACAAGGCCGAGGCGGAGACCGAGGCCGGGACAGAGGCGGAGGCGGTGGTGGAGGCGTGAGCTACGTGGTCTCCGACAGCTGGGAGATGACCAAGCGGCACCTGCGGCAGGTCCCGCGCATCCCGGAGCTGATGTTCTTCTCGCTGGTCCAGCCGGTGATGTTCGTCCTGCTGTTCCGGTACGTGTTCGGCGGCGCGCTCCGGATGCCGCCCGGCGTGGACGCCGTCCAGTACCTCATGGTCGGAATCTTCGCCCAGTCCATGACGTTCGCGACCGCCGGGATCTCCACCGGGCTCGCCGACGACATGCAGAAGGGCCTGATCGACCGGTTCCGCTCGCTGCCGATGGCCCGCTCGGCGGTGCTGGTCGGCCGGATGGGCTCGGACCTGGTCCGCAACATGTTCGTCGCGGTCGTCATGGTGCTGATCGGGCTGCTGGTCGGGTTCCGGTTCACCGGCGGGTTCTGGGGCGCGCTCGGCGGGTTCGGGATGTTCGCGGCGACCGTCCTGGCGTTCGGGTCGATCGGCGCGTGGATCGGGCTCTCCGTCCGCAACACCGAGGCCGCGAACATCGCCGGGATGGTCTGGCTGTTCCCGCTGACCTTCACCAGCAACGCGTTCGTCCCGCTGGAGACGATGCCGAGCTGGCTGCGCGCGTGGGCCGAGGTCAACCCCGTCACCAAGATCGTCAACGCGACGCGCGGCCTGTTCATCGGCCCACCCGTGTTCCATCCGTTCCCGGCCGTCTGGGAGGCGCTGGCCTGGTGCGCCGGGATGGTCGTCGTCTTCGGCGCCCTGGCCGTCCGCCAGTACCAGCGCGCCAACTCCCGCTGACGCGCGCGTCGGTGGAGGGGGTCAGGTGCCGATCGTGAGGGTGTAGCCGCGTTCGCGGAGGCGGCGGGTGACCTCTTCGCTGTGCTCGGTGCCGCGCGTCTCCAGCTGGAGCAGCACCTCGGCCTCCTCGACGGGGAGGCGGGCGGCGATGCGCTCGTGGACGACGTCCAGCACGTTGACGCCGAACCCGGCGAGCTCGCCGAGCAGCGTCATGAGCGCGCCCGGACGGTCCTTCAGGCGGCAGCGGACGACGAGGTAGCGACCCGCCCCGGCGAGGCCGTGCCGCAGCACCTTCGCCATGAGCAGCGGGTCGATGTTGCCGCCCGAGAGGATCGCCACGACCGGCGTCCGGACGGCGTAGGAGTGCTCCAGCAGCGCCGCGACGCCCGCCGCGCCCGCCGGTTCGACGACCTGCTTGGCACGCTCCAGGCAGAGCAGCAGGGCCTGCGAGATGGACTCCTCGGTCACCGTGACGACGGCGTCGAGCAGCTCGCTGACCAGCTCGTACGTCAGGTCTCCGGGGCGTCCGACGGAGATCCCGTCGGCCATCGTCGGCTGGAGGTCGATCCGCACCGGGTGGCCGGCGGCCAGCGACGCGGGGAACGCGGCGGCGCGCTTGGCCTGCGCCCCGACGATCTTGACCGGATGGCCGGCCGCCTGCTTGATCGCCGTCGCGACGCCGGACATCAGCCCGCCGCCGCCGACCGCGCCGACGACCGTCCGGACGTCCGGGCACTGCTCCAGGATCTCCAGGCCGATCGTGCCCTGCCCGGCGACCACGTCCTCGTGGTCGAACGGATGGATGAAGACCGCGCCGCGTTCTTCGGCGTACTCGGCCGCGGCCTCCAGGCAGTCGTCCACGGTCGGGCCGGGGAACACCACCTCGGCGCCGTACCCGCGGGTCGCGGCGACCTTCGGCAGCGGAGCGCCCACCGGCATGAAGACCGTGGCCTTCGCGCCGAGCATGGACGCGGCGAGCGCGACGCCCTGCGCGTGGTTGCCCGCGCTGGCCGCGACGACGCCGCGCGCCCGCTCCTCCTCGGACAACCGGGCGATGCGGACGTACGCGCCGCGGATCTTGAACGACCCGGTGCGCTGGAGGTTCTCGCACTTGAGGAGCACCGGACCGCCGATCGCCTCCGACAGAGCGCGGGACGGGATCAGCGGCGTCGGCACGGCGACGGCGGTGAGCAGCTCACGCGCGTCCTGGACGGCTTCGAGCGGGACGGAGACCACCCTCGCATCCTGCCACGCGTCCCACCCGCCGCAGCACCCCCGAGTGATCATTCTTCTCGCCCCGCCCCCGCGACCGGGGCGGGGCGGGTGGTTCGTGGGGCTGTCGCGTGAGGCTGTGGCGTGGGGCGGTGGCGTGGGGCGGTGGGATCAGTCGGCGGACCAGTAGCGTTCGGCTTCGAAGACCAGGGCGGCGGCGCCGACGAGGCCGGCGGTCTGGCCCAGGGCGGCGGGGACGACGCTGACCTTGCGGGCGTAGTCCATGCGCGCGTAGGTGCGGAGGGTCTCCTCGAGGGGCTCGAAGAGGAGGGCGCCCGCCTGGGAGATGCCGCCGCCGATCGACACGACCTCGAGATCGCAGAGGTGGGTGGCGGACGCGATGGCGAGGCCGAGGGCCCGGCCCGCGCGGCGCATCGCGGCCTGGGCGACGGGATGGCCCCGGCGGGCGTCGCTCGCGAGGTCGACGCCCGTCGCGCCCGGCCAGCCCTGCTCGCGGGCCCAGTTCACCAGTCCGGGGCCGCGGGCGATGGCCTCGAGGCAGCCGCGGCCGCCGCAGCCGCAGGGCGGCCCGTCCGGGTCGACGATGATGTGGCCGATGTGCCCGGCGTTGCCGCTGGCACCGTCGATGAGGTGCCCGTTCAGGATGAGGCCGCCGCCGACGCCGGTCGACACGACCATGCCGAGCATGTTGTCGCGGCCCCGGCCCGCGCCGCGCCAGTGCTCCCCGATCGCCAGGCAGATCGCGTCGTTGTGGACGCGGACGGGCAGCCCCGGGAAGGTCTCGCGCAGCCGGTCGCGGAGCGGGAAGTCCCGCCAGGCGGGGATGTTCAACGGGGAGACGCGCGCGTCCGGCCAGGTCATCGGGCCGCCGCAGCCGACGCCGACACCGGCCGGGCGGGGCCCGCCCGCCTCGGCGAGCAGCTTCTCCAGCATCGCGGCGAGCGTGCGCCACAGGCCCTCGGCGTCCATCGACGGGTTGTTCGGCGTCGGGACGCGGTCGTACACGGCGATCCGCCCGCCCGGCTCGACGACGGCGGCGGCGAGCTTGGTGCCGCCGATGTCGATCGCGAGGACGGGCGCGCCGGCGTCCGCCACCGGCGCCGTCCGCGCCGACGCGGCCGGGACGGGCCCGGGCACCGGCGTGCGGACCTCCCCCGAGGCGTCGCCCACCGTGGCCGTCTCCACCGTCGGACGCGGGACGAGTGTGCTGGTCACTGGGCGTCTCCCAAAGGTCCGAAGGCCAGGATGGAGGCGGTGAAACCGTGCACGTGGTTGCGTCCGCCGACCGGCCCGATCTCCCCGGCGGCGAAGAACCCGCCGACGCCCGCCGTGCCGCCGAACGCGCGGTGCAGCAGCCGCGCGTCGTGGTCGGAGTCGGGGAACATGGCCCGGCCGCGCCCGTTGCAGGAGAACAGCAGCGCGCCCTCGACGGGCGCGAGGTCGAACCGGTGGAGCAGTTCGGCGAGGTCGGCGTCCGCCGCTTCCGCGTCGCGGACCTGGAACCGGACGGTGCGGCCGATGTCGACCACGTCGCCGATCGCGAGGGCGCCGGTGTCCTCGTCCGCGCCGACGACGCCCCGGACGAGGAAGTCGCCCTGCTCGTGCTCGTCGGCGTACTCGTCCATGGCGACGCCGATGAGCAGGCCGCGGCCGGCGAGCTCCTGCTCGTCCGGCGAGAGCCCGAGCACGACCTCCTCCAGCTTCGACAGCGCGGGCGCGCCCGCCAGCTCGTAGAGGACGTTCTCGTCGGCCTTCGTGACGACCATGTCCGGCCCGATCGGGCGCGCGCCCTGGCTGACCACGGTCGCCGCGTTCACCGGCCCGCCGAGGACGACCCCGACCGCGCCCTCGGCGAACGCCTCGCCGTTGACGAACACCCGGGTGGCGCCGCGCTCCGGGCCGTCCGCGAGACCCCCGACCAGCGGCAGGCCCGGCATGGCCTCGCCGGACCGCTCGACGAACGCGTCGACGGGGAAGGTGAAGGGGTCGGCGAGCAGGACGCCCACCACGTCGTCCTCGCCGCTCTCGGGCATGCCGACGACGATCAGCCGGTCCTCGGCCTTCAGCGTCTCCAGGCGGAACGGCGTCAGCCGCGCCTCCGGCAGCACCCCGGCCCAGGCGCTGACCGCGCCCCGCCCCTCGACGCCCCGGCCCGCGCCGATCACCCCGGCCGCCGAGCAGCCGAGGAAGACCCGCGCGCCCGCGGTCTCGTACGCGCGGCGGGCGGCGGACTCGATCTCGTCCGGTTCTCCGCCGGAGACGAAGACGCAGACCAGGTCGGGTGCGGCGGACAGCTCCGCGCGGGCCTGCCGGACGGCGGTCTCGGCCGCCTCGGTCAGGTCCGGGCCGAACGCCAGCCCGTCACCGAATCGGGCCATCGGTCCCCCCTCATTCCTATGGTCACCTTCCAGTCTCCCCGCTCCACCCGGTGTGACGCGAACTCCGGCCCGCCTGTGGATAACCACTCAGGGTCCGGACCGTCCGGCGGGCAGGGTCCGGATCGTCCGGCGGGCAGGTCCGGGCCGTCCCGGCGGGCGGGTTTCGGGCGGGGGCGGCATCCGGGATCCGGGCGGTCTGGCGACAAGGGGTTCCGGACGGGCCACGGCGACGTAGGGTCGGTCGCGTGCGTGCATCCACACCTCGCGAGAGCACCCTGGGCGAGCTGCGCACCAGCGGCCACCAGTACGAGACCGTGAAGGAAGAGATCCACCGGAACCTGCTCGACCGGCTGAGATCCGGGCGGCCGAGGTTCCCGGGGATCGTCGGCTTCGACGACACCGTCCTGCCGCATCTGGAACGCGCCCTGCTGGCGGGGCACGACCTGGTGCTGCTGGGCGAGCGGGGCCAGGGCAAGACCCGGCTGATCCGCACGATCGCCGGGCTGCTGGACGAGTGGACCCCCGTCGTCGCCGGCTGCGAGATCAACGATCATCCGTACGCGCCCGTGTGCGTGCGGTGCCGCCGCCTGGCCAGCGAGCTGGACGACGCGCTCCCGGTCGCCTGGCTGCACCGGGACGAGCGGTACGGCGAGAAGCTCGCCACCCCCGACACGTCCGTCGGCGACCTGATCGGCGACGTCGACCCGGTGAAGGTCGCCGAGGGCCGGACGCTGGGCGACCCCGAGACCGTCCACTTCGGCCTCGTCCCGCGCACCAACCGGGGCGTGTTCGCCGTGAACGAGCTGCCCGACCTGGCCGAGCGCATCCAGGTGTCGCTGCTGAACGTCCTGGAGGAGCGGGACGTCCAGATCCGCGGCTACGCGCTGCGGCTGCCCCTGGACGTGCTGCTCGTCGCGTCCGCCAACCCCGAGGACTACACCAACCGCGGCCGCATCATCACGCCGCTGAAGGACCGGTTCGGCGCGGAGATCCGCACCCACTACCCGATCGAGCTGTCCGACGAGCTGGACCTGGTGCGCCAGGAGGCGGAGCTCGGCGCGGGCGTCGAGGTCCCGGAGCACCTGCTGGAGATCGTCGCCCGGTTCACCCGGCTCGTCCGGGAGTCGACGGCGGTGGACGCGCGGTCCGGCGTGTCGGCGCGGTTCGCGCTGGCCGGGGCCGAGACGGTCGCCGCCGGGGCGGTCCGGCGCGGCGCCCTCACCGGGGAGGAGCGCGCGGTCGCCCGCGTCTGCGACCTGCCCGCCGTCGTCCCGACGCTGATGGGCAAGGTCGAGTTCGAGGTCAGCGAGGAGGGCCGCGAGCAGGAGGTGCTGGAGCACCTGCTGCGCCGCGCGACCGCCGAGACGTTCCGGCGGACGCTCGGCGGGGCCGACCTGTCCGGCCTGCTCGACAAGTTCGACTCGGGCGAGACCGTCGAGTCGGGCGAGCTGGTGGCGGCCGGGGAGCTGCTGCGCCGCACCGGCCCGGTGCCCGGCCTGGCGAAGATCGTCGAGCGGCTCGGCATGTCCGGGGAGTCCCCCGGCCAGGCCGCGGCCGCGCTGGAGTTCGCGTTGGAGGGGCTGTTCCTGACCCGGCGCCTGTCGAAGGACGACACCGGCACCTATTCGCTGTGAGACACCGCCTGTGACCCTTTGAGGTTGGCATGAGTCGTTACCGGTACGGGGCGTACCACGAGGGCCCGGACCCGCTCGCCCCGCCCTACGACGTCCGGGAGGCGCTGGACGCGCTCGGCGACTCGGTGCTGGAGGGCACCCGGCCGGGCGACGCCCTCCGCGAGCTGCTCCGCCGCGGCCTGCCGAACGACGCCCGGAACCGGCGCGGGCTGGACGATCTGCTCCGCGAGGTCCGCGAGCGGCGCCGTGAGCTGCGGGGGCGCGGCCGCGTGGACGGCACGCTGGAGCAGGTCCGCGCGCTGCTCGACACGGCGATCGGGCAGGAGCGGGCGGAGCTGTTCCCGGATCCGTCCGACGACGCGCGCCTGCGCGAGGCGGAGCTGGACGCGCTGCCGTCCGACACGGCCCAGGCCGTCCGGCGGCTGTCGGACTACCAGTGGCGCTCGGACGCGGCCCGCCGGACGTTCCAGCAGCTGAAGGACCTGCTGCGCAGCGAGATCCTGGACTCCCGGTTCGAGGGCATGCGGCAGGCCCTCGCGAACCAGGACCCGGCCGCCATGGAACGCGTCCGGGACATGATGGCCGCGCTCAACGGCATGCTCGACAAGGACGCGCGCGGCGAGCACACCCAGGAGGACTTCGACCGGTTCATGGAGGAGTACGGCGAGTTCTTCCCGGAGAACCCGGCCGACCTGGACGAACTGGTCGACTCGCTGGCCCGGCGCGCCGCCGCGATGGACCGGCTCATGGCGTCCCTGACGCCCGAGCAGCGCGCCGAGTTGTCCGGGCTGATGGACCAGGTCATGCGGGACGCGGGGCTGTCGCTGGAGATGACGCGGCTGACGGAGTCGCTGCGCGTGCGCCGTCCCGACCTGGCCTGGGGCACGCCCGAGCAGATGACCGGGGACGAGCCGCTCGGCATGGGCGACGCGACCGGCGCGCTCGCCGAGCTCGCCGACCTGGCCGAGTTGGAGGCGACGCTCGGGCAGGACTATCCCGGCGCGCGGCTGGACGACATCGACGAGGAGGCCGTCCGGCGCGCGCTCGGCCGGTCCGCCGTCGACGACCTCGCCGCGCTGCGCCGCCTGGAGGCCGAACTCGAACGGCAGGGCTACCTGCAGCGCCGCCGGGGCGAGCTCGAACTGACGCCGAAGGCCGTCCGGCGGCTCGGCGAGACGGCGCTGCGCCGGGTGTTCTCGCGGCTCACGGCGGGCCGGGCCGGCGACCACGACCAGCGCGACGCGGGCCAGGCGGGCGAGCTGACCGGCTCGACGCGCGAGTGGCGGTTCGGGGACGAGCAGCCGATCGACGTCGTCCGGACGGTCTCCAACGCCGTCCGGCGGTCCGCGATGCGCCCGGCCGGGTCCGGGGAGGGCCGCGGGGTGCGGCTCAGCGTGGACGACTTCGAGGTCAAGGAGACCGAGCGGCGCAGCGCCGCGGCCGTCTGCCTGCTGGTCGACCTGTCCTACTCGATGGTGCTGCGCGGCACCTGGGCCGCCGCCAAGCAGACCACGCTGGCCCTGCACACCCTGGTGACCAGCTCGTTCCCGCAGGACGCCATCCAGATCATCGGCTTCTCCAACTACGCCCGCGTGCTGCACCCGACCGAGATGGCGGGCCTGGACTGGGACATGGTCCAGGGCACCAACCTGCACCACGCCCTGATGATCGCCGGACGCCATCTGGACCGGCATCCGGACTTCGAGCCGATCGTCCTGGTGGTGACGGACGGTGAGCCGACCGCCCATCTGCGTTCGGACGGCCGGTCCTGGTTCGACTACCCGCCGTCCGCCGACACCCTCGTCCTCACCACGGCCGAGGTGGACAAGATGACCCGGCGCGGCGCCGCGCTGAACTTCTTCATGCTCGCCGACGACCGCCGCCTGGTCGCGTTCGTGGACGAGGTGGCCCGCCGCAACGGCGGCCGGGTCTTCGCGCCCGACGCCGAGCGGCTGGGCGAGTACGTCGTCAGCGACTACCTGCGCGTCCGCCGCGGCAGGAACCGCTAGACCCGGCCCTCTCCGCGCCTTCCGCACCGTCCCCGCCCGTCCCCGCCCGTCCCCGCCCGTCCCCGGCCGTCCGGAGGCCGTCCCGTCCCTCGCATTCCGATCACTCCGTGTGACGAGTGACGGCTGCGGCCTGGGGGGGAAAGCGGTCACATAGGGGGACACGAACGGCGCCTGGGACGCGGGTGAGGGAAGTGTCCGCCGAGGTTAATGCGCTTTTGCCGAGCAACAGGGTTACGGGCCGAGCACACCGGGGAGTCATAACGCGGAGTGAACATTACGGCACTGTGAGTGCCATCGGAGGGAAATAGTGACGACGTACCGACGACCGCTCTTCGGCGTCATCGCCGCCGGATTCGGCGCAGCCGCCGTTCTCGGGCTCGCCTCAGGGCCGGCGCTCGCCGACGAGATGCCCACCCACCATCACCACATGATGGGCCACCACCACCACGAGGGCCGCCATCACGAGGGCCGCCACCACGAGGGCCACGAGCACGAGGGCTGGGGTCACTGGGGCTGCCCGCGCGGGCCGATCAAGGACGGGGGCCACTGCAGGCACCACGAGCACAAGTTCGAGCACGAGCACGGCCACGAGCACAAGCGCGGCGACGAGCACGAGCACGAGCTGCCGTCCACGCGCTAACGGGGATGCCCCATTCGGCCGGTTCCGTCTGATGACGTCCCGGCCGGGCGGCCGCCCGGTGCTCCCGCACCGGGCGGCCTCCACTGTTTCCGGGATCCCCGCAGGTTAGGGTCGGGGCATGTCGAGTTCCGATCGCCTGCTGCTGATCCTGCACATCGGTTTCGCGATCTTCACCCTCGGGCCGCTGACGGCCGCGACGATGTCCACGCCGCGCTACATCCGCAAGCGGGACATCACGATCGTCCGGTACCTGAACCGGACGACGGCGATCTACGCGTTCGGGTCGCTGGGCGTGTTCCTGTTCGGGCTGTTCCTCGCCGAGGGCAAGTTCGCCAAGTTCTGGCTCTCGGCGTCCATGACGCTGTTCATCGTGGCGCTCCTGCTGCTGTTCATCGTCGAACGCGACCAGCGCAAGGCCCTGCGCCTGCTGGAGGCCGCCGCCGGGACGCCCGCCGGAGCCGAGGCCGCTTCCGCGGCCGCGCCCGACGCCGCGTCCCAGGCGAAGGACGAGGCCGGGGAGAAGACCAAGAAGAAGGACAAGGGTGAGGACGGCGCGTCCGGCGCCCAGGGGGACGTCGCCGCCGTCGAGCGCGGGCGCATCGCCGCGTTCTCCGGGGTGATCGCGCTCCTCTGGATCGTCATCCTGATCATGATGGTGTGGCACTGACCCGTCCGCACCCGCCCGTTGTACGCCGAAGGGGGCCGCGCGTCGAGCGCGGCCCCCTTCGGCGTGTGCGGGTCCGTCAGGCGGTGCGGGTCCGTCAGGCGGTGCGGATCCGTCAGGCGGTGCGGGCCTTCAGCCAGGCCAGCAGCGTCGGGTAGACGGTCGGGTCGATGAGCAGCGCGCCGCCGTGCATGCGCCCCGGGACGGTCCTGACCGTGACCGGGACGCCCGCCGTCCGCAGCGCGCCCGCGAGGGCGGTGCTCTGCGTGGCCGGGACGAAGTCGCGGGCGCTGTGGAAGAGCAGCATCGGCGCGTCCCCGCGCGAGACGTGCGTGGCGGAGTTCGCGTCGTCCAGCCTGTTCCAGCAGGACGTGGCGCCGGCGCCCGGCTCGCAGCCGACGAGCTTGTCGACCGCGCCGCGCAGCTTGCGCTGGGAGGCGGTCGCGTCCGGGGTGCCGCCGTCCTGGTAGGCCAGGTAGGGCATGTTCACCGGGGACAGCGCGGCGACGCCGCGGACCCGCTTGGCCCCGTCGTCCAGGGTTCCGAGCTGGGTGGCGAGCAGGCCCCCGGCGGACGACCCGAGCACGGCGACGCGCTTCGGGTCGAGGTTGAAGTACTTGGCGTGCTTGCGGACGAAGCCGAGGGCGTCGACCGCGTCGTCGCGCTGCGCGGGCCACTGGGCGGCGCCCGCGAGCCGGTAGTTCGCGGCGAAAACGGTGAAGCCCTGCGCGGTGAGGCGGCGGGCGATGTACTTCCAGGAGCCCTTGTCGCCCTCCAGCCAGTAGCCGCCGTGCAGGAGGAAGACGCCGGGACGGGCCTTGGCCTTCTTGTCCTTGGGGTTCGCGGGCTGCCAGTAGACGTCCACGCGCTGGCCGGCGTTCTTGCCGTAGGCGTAGGTCTTGAACTTGGGCAGCTTCGGCGTGACCATCACGGCCTTGCCGGTCACCGTGGCGCTCGGGTCGGCGCCGGACGCACCGGAAGCGCCGGACGGCGTCGTCGTCGGCGAGGTCGTCCCGGTCGTCGGGGCGTCGGACGGCGTGTCCGCGGGCGACTGCGAGGGGGTCGTGTCGTCCGTCCCGGTGGGCCCGGACGGTGGCCCGGACGTGGGCGGGGACGCGGGCCCGACGGTCGTTCCGGGGGTGGGGAGCGGGGTCGCGTCCGCGATGCCGGGCATCGACGCGGCGGACACGCACGCCGCGGCGAAGGCCGCGCCGCCGACCAGAACTCTGCGCACTCCAACCCCTTCCGGGCACCCGCTTCCGGGCGAACCCGGGCACATCATACGACGTTGATCATCCGCGCGGCCGGTCCCCGGCCCGCCTTCCGGGCGGGCCGGGGATCCACCTGCGCCTTCGCGGTGAAGAAGGGTCAGCCGAGCGCGCGCTCCAGGTCGGCGAGCAGGTCGGTGACGTCCTCGATGCCGACCGACAGCCGGACGAGGTCGGACGGGACCTCCAGCGGCGACCCGGCGGCGGACGCGTGCGTCATCCGGCCCGGGTGCTCGATCAGCGACTCGACGCCGCCGAGGGACTCGCCCAGGGTGAACAGCTTCGTCGACTCGCAGATCCGGACGGCCTCCTCCTCCGACCAGGCGCGGAAGGAGACCATGCCGCCGAACCGCTTCATCTGCTTGACCGCGACGTCGTGGCCGGGGTGGTCCGGGAGGCCCGGGTACAGCACCTGCTTGACGGCCCGGTGCGAGGTCAGCATCTCGACGACCTTCTCGGCGTTGTCGCAGTGCCGGTCCATCCGGACGCCGAGGGTCTTGATGCCGCGCAGCGTCAGCCAGGAGTCGAACGGCCCGGCGACGGCGCCCATCGAGTTCTGGTTGAACGCGAGGCGCTCGCCGAGCTCGGCGTCGCGGACGGCGATCGCGCCGCCGACGACGTCCGAGTGCCCGCCGACGTACTTGGTCGTCGAGTGGACGACGATGTCCGCGCCGAGCGTCAGCGGCTGCTGGAGGTAGGGCGAGGCGAAGGTGTTGTCCACCACGAGCAGCGCGCCCGCGTCGTGCGCGACGGCCGCGAGCGCGGCGATGTCGGAGATGCCGAGCAGCGGGTTGGTCGGGGTCTCGACCCACACCAGCTTGGTCTCCGGGCGGATCGCGGCCCGCACCGCCGAGACGTCCCCGAGCGGGACGGGGTCGTAGGAGATCCCCCACGGCGCGGCGACCTTGGCGAACAGCCGGTAGGTGCCGCCGTAGGCGTCGTTCGGGATGACCACGTGGTCACCGGGGCGCAGCAGCGTCCGCAGGATGGTGTCCTCGGCGGCCAGGCCCGACGCGAACGCCATGCCGCGCGTCCCGGCCTCGATCGCCGCGACGCACTCCTCGAGCGCGGTGCGGGTGGGGTTGGCGGAGCGGGAGTACTCGTACCCCCCGCGCAGCCCGCCGATGCCGTCCTGCTTGTAGGTGGAGACCTGGTAGATCGGCGGAACGACCGCGCCCGTGGTCGGGTCGGGCTCCTGGCCGGCGTGGATCGCCAGCGTCTCGAACCCCTGCTCAGGGACGTTGCCCTGGGGAACCTCGTTGTCCATAGGCACGAGGTTATCCACCCCGCCCCCCTCCCAGAGGATGAGGCCATCCCCCCCAGGTATGGGCCCTCATTTCGGCTCCCCGGGTGACCAAACCGGCCCGCGAGATCCCTACCGTTATGGAGTAGATCCCCGGTCACTAACCCCTCTACGAAGGATTCTGCATGTTCGCACGTCTTGGGCGCGTGGTGGTCAAACACCCCGTGTGGACGATCCTCGCCTGGCTGGTGGTGGCCGGCGCGCTCATCGCCCTGGCCCCGAGCCTGAAGACGAAGTCCGACCAACAGGACTTCCTGCCCACCAAGTACGAGTCGATCCAGGCTGCCAAGCTGGCCGAGAAGGCGTTCGCCAACAAGGACGACCAGAAGACCACGCCGGCCATGATCGTCTTCAAGCGGTCCGATGGCGGGAAGCTCCAGCCGGCGGACACCGCGAAGATCAAGCAGGTCGCGCAGGACGTGCAGGCCAAGCACATCCCGGGTGTGACCGCGGCGCAGGCGATGCCCGCCTCGGCCAACGGCAAGATCCAGGTCATCGCCGTCCCCCTGCGCAACGACTTCGACCAGAAGATCCGCAAGCAGGGCATGGAGGCGGTCAAGCAGATCCGCACCGAGACCACCGCCCAGCTGCGCGGCTCCCCGCTGTCCTACGGCGTGGCCGGTGACCTGGCGTCCCAGGTCGACAACGAGAAGTCCGACAGCAGCACCATGGCGATGATCGGCATCGCCACCATCGCGCTGATCGTCATCCTGCTCGGCATCATCTTCCGCGCCCCGCTGGCGGCGCTGCTCCCGATCATCATGATCGGCCTGGTGTCGGCGGTGTCGAACGCGGTCACCGCGATCGTCGGCAACGCGTTCAACCTGAACTTCGACAAGGGCTTCAACGAGATCATCGTCGTCGTCCTGTACGGCATCGGAACCGACTACATCCTGTTCCTGCTGTTCCGCTACCGCGAGCGGCTGCGGCTCGGCGAGGACAAGAAGACCGCCATGATCACGGCGGTCGAGCGGGTCGGCGAGGCCATCGCGTCCGCCGCGGGCGCCGTCATCGTCGCCTTCCTCGTGCTGCTCCTGGCCTCCTTCAAGGCGTTCGGCGGCCTCGGCCCGCAGCTGGCCATCGCGGTCGCGGTCATGTTCGTCACGTCCATGACCCTCGTCCCGGCGGTCATCTCGCTGATCGGCACGGCCGTGTTCTGGCCGTCCAAGTCCTGGAAGAAGCAGGCCCGCACGGGTCTGTGGGCCAAGCTGGGCAACGGCGTCGGCCGCCGCCCGGTGGTCGCGCTGGTCGCGTCCGGCATCGTCCTGATCGCGCTCGCCGTCTCCGCGCTCGGCTTCAAGGCCGACTACGACTTCGAGGGCAGCTCCCCGCAGAACACCGAGTCCGCCAAGGCCATGAAGGACCTGCGGTCCGGCCTGCCCGCGGGCATCCTGAACCCGACCGAGGTCTACGTCCAGAGCTCCTCGCCGCTGGACAAGCCCGCCCTCACGGCCTACCAGGCCAAGCTGAAGACCATGCCGGGCGTCGGCGAGGTGCGCCCGCCGCAGCTCAACGGCGACCAGACCGTCGCCAAATACGACGTCCTGCTCACCAAGAACCCGAGCTCGAACGAGGCCATCAGCCTCGTCAAGGGCCCGTTCCGGAACGCCGCGCACGAGGCGGCCCCGTCCGGCACCAAGGTCCTGGTCGGCGGCACCACCGCGGTCTTCGCCGACATCAACAAGATCAACAACCGGGACCTGTCGGTCATCCTGCCGGTCGCGGTCGCGCTCATCGGGATCATCCTGATGCTGCTGCTGCGCTCGCTGGTCGCGCCGATCTACCTGGTCGGGGCGGTGCTGCTCGGCTACGCGGCGACGCTGGGCGCGAGCGTGCTGCTGTTCCAGAACATCGAGAACAAGCCCGGCCTGATGTTCCAGCTGCCGATCATCCTGTACCTGTTCGTGCTGGCGATCGGCACCGACTACAACATCCTGATGATCGCCCGGCTCCGTGAGGAGGCCCGCGAGGGCCACGACCCGCGGCGCGGCGCGGCCCTCGGCATCCAGCACGCGGGCCCGACCGTCGCGGCGGCGGGCGTCATCCTGGCCGGCACCTTCGGTGTCCTGGTCCTGTCGCCCCAGTCGATGACCGCCCAGATCGGGTTCGGCGTCGCGATCGGCATCCTGCTCTCGGCGTTCGTGATGTCGGCGTTCTTCGTCCCGGCCCTCACGGCCCTGCTCGGCCACAAGGCCTGGTGGCCCGGCCGCACCGACGCCAAGCGCGCCGTCCCGCCGCCGCCGCAGGACCCGTACGCGGACGCCCCGTACGCCCCGACGGGAAGCCGCTACTAGAACGTCGGGACGCGCGCCGGGACCATCCAAGCCGCCCACACCCCCGGCGCGCGCCCCGACCTCGGGGAAGACCAAGGCCCCGGAAACCCCCCACGGTTTCCGGGGCCTTGTCGTGTCCGGGGCCTTGTCGTGTCCGGGCCTTGTCGTGTCCGGGGCCGCTGCCTCCGCTATCCGGGGGCAGAGCGCACGCGCCTCCCGCTACGGCGTCTGCGTGATCTGGGTGCGGGAGGCCGGACGGCCCCCTCGCGAGGTGGGTGCGGGGAAAACGCGGACGGCCCTCCCCTTGCGGGGAGGGCCGTCTTCACGCTGTGCGGCCCGGAGCGTCAGCGGAGGGCTGCGCGGCCGGGGCTCGGATCAGTGGGCGGCCAGGAAGGCGATGAGGTCCTGGCGGGTGATGAGGCCCTTGGGCTTGCCGTCCACGAGGACGACGGCGGCGCCGGACTTCTCCAGGATCGGGACGGCCTTGGTGACCGGCTCGCCCGAGCCGATCGTCGGCAGCGGCGCGGCCATGTGCGACTCGACCGGCTCGGAGAGGCGACCGCGGTCGCGGATCAGCAGGTCGAGCAGGTCGGACTCGCTGACCGAGCCGATGACCTCGGCGGCCATGACCGGCGGCTCCTCCTTCATGACGGGGAGCTGCGACACCTCGTACTCGCGCATGATCGCGACGGCGGTCTGGACGGACTCGTGCGGGTGGGTGTGCACGAACTCGGGGAGGGCGCCGCCCTTGCGGGTCAGGACCTCGCCGACCGTGGCCTCCTCGGTCGGGGTCGCCAGGAAGCCGTAGTTGCTCATCCAGTCGTCGTTGAAGATCTTGGAGAGGTAGCCGCGGCCGCCGTCCGGGAGCAGGACGACGATGACCGCGTCGTCCGGGGCCTCCTCGGCGACGCGCAGGGCGGCGACGACCGCCATCCCGCAGGAGCCGCCGACCAGCAGCGCGTCCTCGCGGGCGAGGCGGCGGGTCATGGTGAAGGAGTCCTTGTCGGACACGGCGATGACCCGGTCGCAGACCTCGCGGTCGTAGGTCTCCGGCCAGATGTCCTCGCCGACGCCCTCGGTGAGGTACGGACGACCCGTCCCGCCGGAGTAGACCGAGCCCTCCGGGTCGGCGCCGACGATCTGGACGCGCCCGCCGGAGATCTCCTTGAGGTAGCGGCCGGTGCCGCTGATCGTCCCGCCGGTGCCGATGCCCGCGACGAAGTGCGTGATCCGCCCCTCGGTCTGCGCCCAGATCTCCGGGCCGGTCGTCTCGTAGTGCGACCGCGGGTTGTTCGGGTTGGTGTACTGGTTCGGCTTCCAGGCCCCCTCGATCTCGGCGGCGAGGCGGTCCGACACCGAGTAGTAGGAGTCCGGGTGCTCGGGCGAGACGGCCGTCGGGCAGACCACGACCTCGGCGCCGTAGGCGCGCAGGACGTCGATCTTGTCCTTGGCGACCTTGTCCGGGCACACGAAGACGCAGCGGTAGCCGCGCTCCTGCGCGACGATGGCGAGGCCGACGCCGGTGTTCCCGGAGGTCGGCTCCACGATCGTCCCGCCGGGCCTCAGCTGTCCCGACTCCTCCGCGGCGTCGATCATCCGGACCGCGATGCGGTCCTTCACCGAGCCGCCGGGGTTGAAGTACTCGACCTTGGCGAGCACCTGCGGCCCGTCCGGCGCGGTGACGCCACGGGTCACGTTGCGCAGCCGGACGAGCGGCGTGTTGCCCATCAGCTCGACGAGCGAGTCATGCACCTGCATCGCGACATCCTTGTCGTGATCAACGAAGCGAAACCTGGATGACATCCCAGCACGGCAGTGTTTACCGGAGAGGAGGGAATACGGTTTCGGAGAGATTCCGGTTCCCGACCGTAGCTCAGAACGACGTGGCCGGGCATCTCCACCTTACGGGGGCGAGTGCCCTGCTCTGACGGAGGGTGACGACGATGCCGAGAGCGTTCACCGCCCGCCGCGTCGCCGCTGCGGCGGCCTACGGCGGTGGCGGGATCACCGTGCTGGGCGGGATCACGGTCGGCCTGGTGGCGGCCGAGGCCCGGCTCGCGCGCCGGATGATCGGCGCGACGCCGAGCGGCGACCCTCCCCGCGCGGACGGCGTGTTCGGGGGCGGGCTGCCGGGCGAGCCCCTGTCGTTCGCGATGCTGGGCGACTCGACGGCCGCCGGGCTCGGCGTCCACTCCCCCGGCGAGACCCCGGCCGCGCTGCTGGCGGACGGCCTGTCCTCGATCTCCGGGACGCCCGTCCTGATGGTCAACGTCGCCCGGTCCGGCGCGCGCTCGGAGGCCCTGGAGGACCAGGTCGAACGGGCACTGGCCGCCGCCCCGCAGATCGCCGTGATCATGGTCGGCGCGAACGACGTGACCTCGCGGGTGCGGTCCGCCGACGCCGTCCGGTACCTGGCGCAGGCGGTCGACCGGCTGCGTGCGGGGGGCAGCGAGGTCGTGGTCGGCACCTGCCCGGACCTCGGCTCGGTCAAGCCGCTGATGCAGCCGCTGAAGTGGTTCGCGCGGCGCGCCAGCCGCCAGCTCGCCGCCGCCCAGACGATCGCCGTCGTGGAGCGGGGCGGACGGTCGGTCTCCCTCGGTGACCTGCTCGGACGCGAGTTCGCCGCCGACCCGGCCGGGATGTTCAGCGAGGACCGGTACCACCCGTCCGCGCGCGGCTACGCGGCCGCGGCGATGGCCATGCTGCCGTCGATGGCCGCCGCCCTGGCCCTCGAACCGGACGACGAGTCGCTGCCGGACGCGCGGCGCGGCGAAGGCGTCCTGCCCGTCTACCTGGCCGCCGCCGAGGCCGCCGAGACACCGGGCACCGAGGTCAGCGGCGCCCGCGTCGGCGGGCACGACCGGGGGCCCCGGGGGCGCTGGGCCACCCTCCTGCGGCGCGTCCGCCGCACGCCGTCCGCTCCTGCCGCGCACCACGAACCCCATCCAGCCTGACCTCTTCTCGCGCCGTGGTGGGCGTGGGTTCGTGGGGATTTCGGGAAATCGCCTCCGGTACGTGTTCGCACTGCTACTTTCCGCACTGGTCGGTCGATCCGGTGTGGGAGTGAGGAGCCGCCATGGGCTCGTGCGGGATGCGGAAGGCGCGTTGGGTGGGGGCCACGGCGGTGTGCGCCGCGCTCGCCGGGTGCTCCGGGGGCGGCACGCCCGGCGCGGCGGCCTCGCGGGGCTGGTCGGCGCCGGGACTCGACGTGGTCAGCAAGGCCGAGGTCCGGGACGGCATCGCGGCGGTGACGGCGCTCCGTCCCGACGGGGCGCTGGAGACCGACACGTTCGACCTGGCCAGGGGCAAGCGGCTGTGGGCCAGGCCCGCGACGATGATCGGCCGGACGCCGGAGCAGGGCGTCCAGCCTCCGGCGGTGTCCGGACGCTTCGTCGCGGCCGTCGAACCGGAGGGCCGGGGCGCGGTCCTCGTCACGCGGGACGCCCGGACCGGCGTCCTGCTCTGGACGCGGGACGTCCACTCGACGTTCGGCCCGCAGGCGTGCGGCCCGATGCTGTGCCTCACCGAGCGGACGTCCGGGAGGGACGCCCGATTCGTCGCGCTCGACCCGTCCGCGAACGGCAGGGAGCTGTGGCGCATGGACGGGCTCGCCGAGGTCGAGTGGGCGGACGCGTCGCGCGTGGTCGTCTTCCGCATGGCGAGGCATCCGTCGCTGGAGGCCCACGACCTGCGCACCGGCAGGACGCTGTGGCGGTACCCGGTCGAGCAGGCCGTCGGGGGCGACGTGAACCTCTCCGGCGGCTGGGCGTTCGGGTCGGCCGGCGGCACGCTCGTCGGCTACATCGGCCCCTACCAGGGCGGACGCGGCCAGTCCCCCACCTCGTTCGGGTTCTTCTCGGTGCGGACGGCCGACGGCGTCCCGGTCTGGAGGCGTCCGCGGCTGCTGCGCGTCTACCCGAGCGCCAGCCCGGCGGTCGCGCTGATCACGCGTTCGGTCGCGGCGGACGGCGGGGACGCCGGGTTCGAGCGGCTCGATCCGTCCACCGGCCGGACGTCCGCGAGCGTCCCGGCGGATCGCGCGCCGCGTTCGCCCTGGTCGCTGTCGCTTCCGGCGGACCTGAGCCGGCTCGGGTTCCTCACCCCGGACCGTCCGGGGCGCGCGGTCGCGCTGAACGACGCCACCCCGGTCCAGGCGCGCGGGCTGCGCACCTGGTCGTTCTGCGCGGTCCGGCCGTCCACGCTGAAGATCACGGGACTGCCCGGCTTCTACCCGATCGCCCCGCTCTGCGGCTACGACCTGGGCAGCGGCCAGAAGCTCACCGACCCCGGCCCGCCGCCGAGCTGGTACACCGGCGTGAACGACGGGTGGCGCGTCTGGCGCGACGAGTCCGGCACCCTGCACGCCCTGCGCGACACCCAGGGCACCGCCCCCGGCATGTACGGCTCCTGACGCCGAATCGGCGGACGCGGCGCGCACGGCTCC
The DNA here is from genome assembly GCF_003696215.1 of Actinomadura harenae. Lineage (GTDB taxonomy): Bacteria > Actinomycetota > Actinomycetes > Streptosporangiales > Streptosporangiaceae > Spirillospora > Spirillospora harenae. The sequence continues at coordinate 110,682 of NZ_RFFG01000018.1, forward strand.
CGACGCGACCAGCGGCCGCCCCGGCGCGTACCGCCGGGCGGCGGACCCGCGTACCGAGGACGGCGACCCGCGTACCGAGGACGGCGACCCGCGTACCGACGGGCGGCGGACCCGCGTACCGAGGACGGCGACCCGCGTACCGACGGGCGGCGGACCCGGCGTGTACGGCCACCGGACGCAGAGGCTAGATTGCGGAGGTGACCGGCGAGTAACCCAGGTACCGCCGGCCGGTACGAGACCGGACCGGAAGGTCCCGCAGAAAGGGAGTCACGGCATGCCCGAGGCAGTCATCGTCGCCACCGCGCGTTCCCCCATCGGACGGGCCTTCAAGGGGTCGCTGAAGGACCTGCGCCCCGACGACCTCACCGCGCGCATGGTCCAGGCGGCCATGGCCAAGGTCCCGCAGCTCGGCCCGGACCAGATCGACGACCTGCTGCTCGGCTGCGGCCTGCCCGGCGGCGAGCAGGGCTACAACATGGGCCGCGTCGTGTCGGTGCTGCTCGGCTGGGACAACGTGCCGGGCGCGACGATCACCCGGTACTGCTCGTCCTCGCTCCAGACCACCCGGATGGCGCTGCACGCGATCAAGGCCGGCGAGGCCGACGTGATCGTCTCGGCGGGCGTCGAGATGGTGTCGCGGTTCGCCAAGGGCAGCTCGGACGGCCTGCCCGACACGCAGAACCCGCTGTTCACCGACGCCGAGGCGCGCACCGCCAAGCGCGCCGAGGGCGGCGCCGAGGTGTGGACCGACCCGCGCGAGAACGGCGCCCTCCCGGACGTCTACATCGCGATGGGCCAGACCGCCGAGAACGTCGCGCAGGCGTACGGCGTGACGCGCGAGGCCCAGGACGAGTTCGGCGTCCGCTCGCAGAACCTCGCCGAGAAGGCCGCCGGCAACGGCTTCTGGGCGCAGGACATCACCCCCGTCGAGCTGCCGGACGGCACGGTCGTCAGCACCGACGACGGCCCGCGCGCCGGGACCACCTACGAGAAGGTGTCCCAGCTCAAGCCGGTGTTCCGCCCGGACGGCACGGTCACCGCGGGCAACTGCTGCCCGCTGAACGACGGCGCCGCCGCCGTGATCGTGATGAGCGACACCAAGGCCGCCGAGCTCGGCATCACCCCGCTCGCCCGGATCGTGTCGACCGGCGTGTCCGGACTGTCGCCGGAGATCATGGGCCTCGGCCCGGTCGAGGCGTCCACCCGGGCCCTGGCCAGGGCCGGGATGAGCATCGGCGACATCGACCTGGTCGAGATCAACGAGGCGTTCGCGGCGCAGGTGCTGCCGTCCGCCGAGCAGCTCGGCATCGACATCGACAAGCTGAACGTCAACGGTGGCGCGATCGCGGTCGGCCACCCGTTCGGCATGACCGGCGCGCGCATCACCTCCACCCTGCTGAACAGCCTGAAGTTCCACGACAAGCAGTTCGGCCTGGAGACGATGTGCGTGGGCGGCGGCCAGGGCATGGCGATGGTCATCGAGCGGCTGTCCTGACCCGCGGGCCGGACGCCCCGTCCGGCCGCTTGACCACTCAGCGTCGAACCAGCGTGGCCCGGGTTTTCTCTGAGAACCCGGGCCACCTGCGTGTTCACCCGCGTCCGGCACTTTACGAATGATCTACGTCACGTGATGGATAGGTCCGCGTTAGGGGGTTGTCACATCCGGGCAGGTGTTGCACAGTCGGCTGAAGAGCCCCGCGACATGGAGGTGCCTATGTCACTGAACCACTCGCCGGAGACGCACACCAAGCTCATCGCACGCATCCCGCAGGTCACAGGACGTGACATCCCCGAGTGGTTCACCACCATCGAGAACGGTCCCTCGTTCCTGCGCTGCGACGAACGCTCGACGTGGCTCGCCGCGGAACACGGACTCTCTCACGGCTACGCCGCCGCCCTCGTCCGCGAGCACGAGCGGATCCGGCGCGAGCGGCACTACTGACCAGAACGCCACACCCGACACACCCGCACACCCGACACCCGCACACCCGACATACCCGCACACCGGACACTTCGGACCAGAGCACGCGGCACCAGAGCAACACGACGTCAGGACGCGCGACGTCAGGGCCTACGACGCCGGATCGGGCGACGCCAGGACGCGCGACGCCGTGCTGGACGGCGCCGGAACGTGCGACACCGGACAACGTGACAGCGACACGGACGACGTGACGGTCACACGACGGAACGACTTCGCGGGAACCCGTCACCGGACAGCCCCCGCGATCGCGCCGCTACGCGAGCGCGACAGTGGCGCCGAGTTCCCGCAGACGAGCAGCCCCTCACCGGTCTCCGCTTCCGGCGAGGGGCTGTTCGTTCGTTTCCTGGGCTGAACTGTCTTTTCGACGGAAAGCCGGGAATGGGTGAGGCCACGCGTTCGTCCGGCCACGCCGGACGGTGTCGCGCGCGCACCCCGAAGTCCCGGAGACCCCCGGCCGCCAAGGGGGCCGGGGGCTCTCTGGTGCCCCTGGTCGGATTCGAACCGACACAAAAGCTCTTTTAGGGAGCCTGCCTCTGCCGTTGGGCCACAGGGGCGCGCGTCAGCATACCGGCGGTACGTGGAATTCAGCGGAAGTAATTCACGACCGTGACCCGTTCAACGTCCAGAACCACCGTTCCACCGGGTGAAATGGCATGTTCGGCCTTCGGTGACCGCCTTCGTCCACCCGAAGAACCGACAGATTCACGACCGAAGCCAGCCCTCCACCGCACCCGTCCCGGCCGTCACCGCCCTCGCCGCCACCAACGGGACGGCCCGACGGAACGGGCGGAACGGGCGGGACGGGCGGGACGGGCGGGACGGGCGGGACGGGCGGGACGGGCGGACGAGCGGGCGGGTCAGCGGCGGAGGACGGCGCGGTCCTCGACGAGGGTGGTTCCGGCGCGGCCGTCGCGGTCGCGGCGGACGGCGGTGATCGCGTGGACGCCGACCCGCCCGCTCTCGCAGGCCAACGCGGACGCGGCGAGGTAGAGGAGCCACACCCGGGCGCGTCCGGCCCCGGCGCGCTCGACGGCGGCCGGCCAGTGCAGCCGCAGCGCCGCGGCCCAGGCGCGCAACGTCCGGGCGTGGTGCTCGCGGAGGGCCGCCGTTCCGCGCACCTCCAGGCCGGCCTCCTCGAGTCCGCCGACGATCGACCCCAACGTTCTGAGCTCGCCATCCGTTGGAAACATGTAGGAGGTGGTGAAGGTGCGACGGATCTGGTGCGGCCCCGGGCGGCGTGTCTGCTGCTGGAGGAGCAGGCGGCCGCCGGGCGCCAGCAGCGCGTACAGGCGGGCGGACGGCGGGTCGAGCGCGTCCACTCCGGCGAGCCCGGCGATCGCGTCGTACGGTCCGTCCCCGGCGGCGCCCAGGTCGCCGACGCGGGGCTCGACGGGCAGGTCACCGCAGCGCTCACGGATGTGCTCGGCCTGCTCCGGGGTCCGGACGAGCGCGACGACGCGCGCGCCGTGCTCGGCGGCGGCGTGGTGGGCGAACGCGCCCCAGCCGCCGGAGAGGTCCAGCACGCGCGCGCCGGGGAAGAGCCCGATCCGTTCGGCGACGGCCTCGAGGGCGGCGCGCTGGGCGTCCTCCAGGTCGACTGCCTGGTCCCACATCCCGGTGAAGGTCGCCAGGGACGGGCCGAGCATCTGGGTGAAGAAGTCGGCGGGCGCGTCCAGCGGCCCGGAGACGTCGCGCGTGTCCCCGGTGGGGAACTCCTCGGCGGGCGGACGCGGCTCGGTGCCGACCGCACCGAGCATGACCGCCGTCCGGACGATCTCGCGCTTGTCCTCGCCGCTCAGCCGGATCGGCTCGTCCCCGATCCGCATCACCTGCTGGACGGCCTCCAGCGCGTCGAACACGTCGCCCTCGATGTCGAGCTCCCCCGCGACGTACGCGCGCACGAGCCCGATCTCGCCCGGCTTCCACAGCATCCTGCGCAGGGCCCGGCGATGCCTCACGACGAAGGCGGGAGCCCCGTCGGGTCCGACCGAGCTGCCGTCCCACGCCTTCACCCGGATCGGCAGCTCCGCCGAAGGCGCCTCCGCCTCCCCGAGCAGGATCCGCGCCAGCAGCGGCCCCAGCCGTCCGGCCACGCCCTCACTCACGCACGCCCTCCTTCACCTCCACCGCCCCCGCGGCCCCCACCGGTTCCGCCCGACCTCCCGGGCCCGGCCGAACCCTCGGGCCCGACTGAACCCCCGAGATCGGGATTCCCGCCGGATCCTTCGGCCCCTGGGGACCCGTGGATCCCATCGCTTCCTCCGGGCCCTCCGGGTCCTCCGGATCCTTCGGCGACACCCGGTCCGGGTGTCCCGCCGGAGCCTTCGGCCTCGCCGGGGGTTCCGGCGGCCTCCCGGATCGTCAGCCGTCCTCGGGCCGGTGCTCGGTCGCGAGTTCGAACTGCGCGCGAGGGCTGGACAGTTCGCCCAGGGACACGATCTCGCGGCGGAAGAACAGGGCGAGCGTCCAGTCCAGGGTGACTCGGAACTTCCGGTTGATCGTCGGCATCCGAGACAGATGGTATGTCCGGTGCATGAACCAGGCGACCAGTCCCCGGAGTTTCACGCCGTAGACGTTCGCCACGCCCTTGTGCAGGCCGAGGCCCGCGACCGACCCGACATAGGCGTGCTCGTACGGTCTCAGCGGCCTGCCGCGCAGATCGGCGGCGAGGTTGTCGCCGAGCGTGCGGGCCTGCCGGACGGCGTGCTGTGCATTCGGTGCAGTGAATTCACCGAACCCGCTCAGGTCGGGAACGCGCGCGTTGTCCCCGGCGGCATAGATCCCGGGACGGCCCTCGACGGTGAGCTCGGCGGTGGCCTTCACGCGCCCCTTCTCGTCCAAAGGCAGGTCGGTCTCGCGGAGCAGCGGGTGGGGCTTGACCCCGGCCGTCCAGACGAGGGTCCCGGCGTCGAAGGCGTCGCCGTCGCTGAGCACGATGCGCCCGCCCTCGGCGGACCTCAGCAGCGTCTCGAGCCTGATCTCGATGCCGCGCCGCCGCAGCGCCTCGACCGTCCAGCGGCCCATCTCGGGCCCGACCTCGGGCAGGATCCGGTCGGCGGCCTCGACCATCATCCAGCGCATGTCCTCGCGCCGGACGGGCGGATACCAGCGGCACGCGTCGCGGGCCATGTCCTCCAGCTCCGCGAGGGCCTCCACCCCGGCGAACCCGCCGCCGACGAACACGAAGGTCAGCGCGCGTCTCCGCACCCCCGGGTCGTCGTTCGACACCGCGATGTCCAGCTGGTGGAGCACGTGATTGCGCAGGTAGATGGCCTCCTCGACGGTCTTGAACCCGATCCCCTGCTCGGCCAGCCCGGGGATCGGCAGCGTCCGCGAGATCGAGCCGAGCGCCACCACCAGCCGGTCGAACGGCACCTCCACCACGCCGTCCGCGCCGCCGCCCGCACCGCCGCCTGCGCTGCCGTGCGCGCCGTCGTCAGCGCCGTCGTCAGCGCCGTCGTCCGAGGCGGGGGAACCGGCCGGGCGGACCTGGACGACATGGCGCTCGGCCGAGATGCCGACGACATGCCCGTTCAGAACACGGCAGCGCTTCAGGACGCGCCGGAGCGGCGCGACGACATGCCGGGGCTCGAGGTTGCCCGCGGCGGCCTCGGGCAGGAAGGGCTGATAGGTCATGTACGACTGCGGGTCGACGACGGTCACCACGACCTCGCCGTGCCGGAGCTCGCGGCGCAGCCTCCGCTGGAGCCGGAGCGCGGTGTACATGCCGACGTAACCGCCGCCGAGGATCACGATGTGCCGGGCGTGCGGGGCGACCTTCTCGACAGCCATAACGCTCCGGTACCCTCCGGGCCGCCCCCTTCACCCACGCGGCGCACTTCCGAACAACTTGAGCAAGTCCGGCATCTCAGTAAGTGCATCGCAAAAACGGCGGGACAGGGCCCGACGGGGGCGTCAAGCGGCCGCTTCGGCGAGCCGCTCGACCACGGCCCTGCCCCGCCCACCACACCACCAACACCGTCCAGGGGAGACGTACATGTCTCGAATCGTCCAGGGGTCGCTCGTCGCCGCCGCCGTCGCCGTCATGGCCACCGGCTGCACGTTCTCCGCCAGCGGTAAGGGCAGCGACAGCCGGACCACCGGCGCGGGAGGCAGCAATTCGTCCGCCCCGGGCAGCGAGGTCGACGGCGGCTCCAGCAACGGAACCAGCGGCGGTACCGGTGGCGGTACCGGTGGAGGCGGAGGCGGTACGGGCGGCGGCTCGGGACGTACCCCCATCGGACGCTGCCCGGCGCAGGTCTGGAACGCCAAGGTCCAAGGGATCGACGGCGCGGCGGGCAGCCGCTCCACCGTGCTCGTCCTCACCAACGTGTCGGGACACGCCTGCCGTGTCTACGGCTTCCCGGGCCTGGGCCTCGCCAGCCCGCAGAACTCGGCCATCCCGACGTCCACGCGCCGCCAGGGCACGCCCCAGGCCTTCACCGTGTACCCGGGCGGGCACGCCTACACGCGCCTGATGTGGACGGTGGTCCCCGGCGGCGGCGAGAGCGAGAGCGGCCAGTGCGAGCCGACGCCGACCGCCCTCCACGTCATCCCGCCGGACGAGCGCGTCTGGGTCCGCGCGTCCTGGAACCTCGGCCCCGTCTGCTACCGCGGCGAGTTCACCGTCGACCCGTTCACCCCGACCGCGCCCAGCTAGCACCGGCTCGTGGCGGACCGGCTCTTCCACACCGCACCCCGGCCCGCCACCACGCCGCGACAGCACCGGGCGAGACCACGTCCGCCCGGCGGCCCTCCGCCACACCGGCTCGCCGGCCCCATCCCTCACGCGGCAGGCTCACGCCTGACTCGGCGCACTCGCCCCTGCTCCGCCGACCGCCCGCCCCGGCTCGGCTCGGCTCGGCCCGACCCCGCCCCTCGCCGCCCCGCCGCCCCTCGCCGCCCCGCCCGCTCC
>NZ_RFFG01000180.1 GCF_003696215.1 Actinomadura harenae
CGCCGGTCCCGGCGGCCCCGGTGCTCCGGGCGGGCTCGGCGGGCCCGCGTCGCAGACGCAGCAGGCCCCGCCGCCGCAGCCGGTGGCCGCGGCCTCCCCGCCCCCTCCCCCGCCGTCCGGGCACGGCGACGAGATGGGCGACGACGACTACTGGGCGACCATCACCTTCGACAAGCCCAAGTTCCCCTGGCAGCACGACAAGCGCGACGACATGGACGGGGCCGACCCGTCCGGCGCGCCGATGCACGCCACCGGCGGCCAGCCCATGGGCGCCGGTCCCGGGGGGCCCGGTGACCAGTTCGGCGAGCCCGGCATGGCGGGCGACCCGGCGATGACCGCCTCCCTCGGCGGAGACGCCGGCTTCGGTGCCGACGCCGGTTTCGGCGCGAACGCGGGGTTCGGCGGAGCTCCGTCCGGCAGCGGCCCCCAGGGCGGGATCCCGTCGCCGTTCGGCCAGGGCAACGCGCTCCAGAGCGACCCGCAGGGCGGCTCGTTCGGCGCCGACCCGTCCGCCACCGCGCACGACCCGCTGCCGGTGCTCGACCAGAGCGGCCCGCAGTCCCCGTACGGACCGTCCGGGGAGCACCCCGCGTTCGGCTCCGGCCCGTCCGACCAGCACGTCTACGGCGAGGGCCCGTCGTCCGGCGCCGGAATCGGCTCGGGTTCGGGCTCCGGTTTCGGTGACGGCTCCGGGTTCGGACAGAACGACTCCGGGTTCGGACAGAGCGATGGTTCGGGGTTCGGGCAGTTCGGCTCGGCCGGCGACCCGTCGCCGTTCGGCACACCGGAGCCCCAGCAGCCCGCCTACGGCGGCACCGGCGAGCACCCGTCGCCGTTCGGGAACGACCCGCTGAACACGCGCTCGGGGACGTCCGGCGACGGCTACGACCGTCCGGCGGCCGCGTCCGGCGCCGACCCGCTGGGCCTCCCGCTCGGCGGCGGCCTCGGCTCGGACACCTCCGGGTACCGGTCGCCCGCGGCCGACTCCGGCACCGGCGGCTGGAGCACCCCGTCGGCTCCCCCGCCGCCCGCCGCGCCGCAGCAGCCCGCCGCGAGCGCGGGCGTGCCCGGCGGCGACACCGGCGAGACCCAGCTGCCGACCGTGGACGAGCTGCTCCAGCGCATCCAGAGCGACCGGCAGCGCACGCAGGGCCCGGACACGTCCGGGGCCGGCGCGGACAAGTCGTTCGGCAACTCGCTGGGCGACCCGCTGAGCGACCCGCTCGGCGCGCCGCCGTTCGGCGGCGCGGCGGGCGGCTCCCCGGCGGGTGGCCCGGCTACTGGCGGCTACCAGGCCGCGCCGACGTACAACGACTCGTCCGCGCGCTACGACGACCCGCTGACCTCGGGCCGCGACGCGTTCGGCGGCGGCCTCGGCGCGCCGGGCGGCCAGTCCGCGACCGGCTCGACCGGCGAGCCCGGCCGGTACGGCGAGTTCGGCGGCAGTGGCGGCGGATATGGCGGCGGCGACCCGATCCCGTCGCACGACACGGGACCGCGTCCGGCCGGGGCCTTCGACCCGAACGCCACCCAGGCGTACGGATCGGGCTACTTCCCCGGCAACGAGTCCGGCGGCACCGGCTCCTACAACAACCCGTCCTACGGCGGGAACAACCAGGACCAGCAGCCGCCCCAGCAGCAGGACGACTGGCAGAACCACCGCGACTACCGCCGCTGATCCGAGCGCCCGAAGAGGCCGTCCCCGTCGTCCGGGGGCGGCCTCTTCTCATGTCCGAGGGACGCCGGTGCGCAAGTCCGGAGGGCGCCGACCAGGCGGGACGGGTTCGTGGATTTCGGAGCGTGACGGAATCCCGCCTGTTTGAATACGAAGCGTGACTGATTCTTCACGTACCGTTTCCATTCTCCGTCATGACCTGGCCGCCTCGTTCGTCGTGTTCCTCGTCGCCGTCCCCCTGTCGCTGGGCATCGCGGTCGCGTCCGGGGCGCCGGTCGCGGCGGGCCTCGTCGCGGCGGTCGTCGGCGGGATCGTCGGAGGGCTCGCGGGCGGGTCCCCGCTGCGGGTCAGCGGGCCCGCGGCCGGGCTGGCGGTGATCGTCGCGGAGCTCGTCCACGCGTACGGGTGGCGCGCGACCTGCGGGGTCACGCTGCTCGCCGGGCTCGTGCAACTCGCGCTCGGCGCGGCCCGGGTCGCCCGGGTGGCGCTGGCCGTGTCGCCCGCGGTGATCCACGGCATGCTCGCGGGGGTCGGGCTGGTGCTCGCCCTGTCGCAGCTGCACATCGCCCTCGGCGGACGGCCGCGGGGGTCGGCGACCGCGGACCTGGCCGGGCTCCCCGAGCGCCTCATGCGCGCGCACGCCCCCTCGGCGGCGGTCGCGCTGGTCACGATCGCCGTCCTGCTCCTCTGGACGCACGCGGCCCGCCGGTACGGCACCCGGGGACGGGCCACGGCGATCCTGCGGGTGCCCGCGCCGGTCCCGGCCATCGTGATCGCCTCGGCCGGGACGTGGCTGCTCGGCTGGGACGTCGCCCGCGTGGACATGCCGGAGCGGCTGTTCACCGGCTGGCGTCCGCCGGTCCTGCCGGACGCGCCGGTGCACGAGATCGCCGGGGCGGTCGCGGCCGTCGCGCTGGTCGCGGCCGTGGAGTCACTGCTGTGCGCGCTCGCGGTGGACCGGCGGCGGCCCGACGGCGTCCCGCGCGCCGACCTCGACCGCGAGCTGCTCGGGCAGGGCGCGGCGAACGCGATGTCCGGGCTGCTCGGCGGGCTTCCGGTCGTGGGGCTGATCAGCCGGAGCACGGTGAACGTCGACGCGGGCGCGCGGTCGCGGGCGTCCACCGTCCTCCAGGGGGCCTGGTGCCTGGCCGCGGCGGTGAGCTGCGCGGCGCTGGTCGAGCGGATCCCGCTGGCGGCGCTGGCCGGGCTGCTGGTGGTGTTCGGCGTCCGGCTGCTGGACCCGGCCCGGCTGCGGGACCTGCTCGGCCACCGGGAGATCCCCGTCCACCTGGCGACGGCGGCGGGCGTGGTGCTGCTGGGGCTGGGCGAGGGCGTGCTGATCGGGATGGCGGTCGCCGGGGCGCAGGCGCTGCGGCGGCTCACCCGGCTGGCCGTCCGGGTCGAGGAGGCCGTCCCGAGCGCGGACGACCGGCCCGGCGAGCCCACCTGGCACGTCGTCGTGGAGGGGACATTGACGTTCCTCGGGGTGCCGCGACTGTCCCGGGCGCTGGCGGCCGTCCCGGCGGGCGCGGGGGTCGACCTGGACCTGAACGTCGACTTCATGGACCATGCGGCGTTCGAGGCCGTGCACCACTGGCGGCAGGCCCACGAACGGCTCGGGGGCAGGGTCGACATCGACGAGATTCACGAGTCTTGGTATGAAAGAGCCGTGACAGGTGATTTGTCTGGTCAGCGCAAGTCTCCCCCGGGTTCCCGCTGGTGGGCTCCCTGGGCGAACCGCCGACGCCGCCCGGGGAGTTCCTCCGGCGCGTCCGGGGGGACGCCCAGTGAGCTCCTGCTGTCCGGGATCCGCGAGTACCAGGGACGGACCGCCGCCCTGGTCCGCCCGATCATGGCCGAGCTCGCCTTCGAGCAGAAACCCGAACACCTGTTCATCACCTGCGTGGACTCGCGGGTGGTGCCCAACATCATCACCGCGTCCGGCCCCGGTGACCTGTTCATCAACCGGAACGTCGGCAACATGGTCCCGCGCCACGGGTCCGTCCCCCCGGACGACTCGGTCGCCGCGACCGTCGAGTACGCCCTGAACGTCCTCGGCATCCGGACGATCACGGTCTGCGGCCACTCCAACTGCGGCGCGATGGCGGCGCTGCTGGCCGGCGGCAAGGAGGTCGAGCACCTGCCCTCCCTCACCCGGTGGATCCAGCACGCCAAGCCCAGCCTCGCCCGGTTCGTCGCGTCCGAGCCCGTCCCGGACCAGTCCCCGATGACCCGACTCTGCCAGCTCAACGTCGTCCAGCAGCTGGAGAACCTGGAGAGCTACCCCTGGCTGCGCGACCTGGTCGACTCGGGCGAGGTCACCCTGGTCGGCCTCTACCTCGACCTCGAGACGGCCGACGTGCACGTCCTGGACCGCGCGACCGGGACGTTCGGCCCGGTCCGCGGCGACGAGCGCACGGCCGTCTGAGCCTCGACGTGCCGGACGGGCCGTGCGCACGGCCCGTCCGAGTGCGGACGTGGTGCCCGGTCCGTCTGAGCGTGGACGTGTGACATGGGCCGTGGGCCGCCCCTGGGCGAGAGGGGCGGCCCGGCCCCCCGGCGGTCAGCGACCCACCAGCTCCTCATCGCCGCCGCGGGTGTACCGATCTCCGGACTCGCGGGCGTACCCGCCTCCGGACGCGCGGGTGTACGGCTCACCGGACTCGCGGGCGTAGGGGTCCACGGCGCCCCGGACGTACATGCCGGTCACCCTGCGGGCCCGCCGCGCGCTCCGGCTGTCCGCCGGGGCGAACAGCGCGTCCCGCCGGCTCTCGCGGGCGAACTCCACCAGGTACAACAGCACCGCCAGCACCGGAACGAACGCGACCAGGGCCACCAGCACGATCATCATCAGCGCCCCTCTCCGCGGGTCCCGTGGGCCGGTCCCCGCCGCCTCGCCGATCTCCCAACAGATCCGGCTGCGTACTTCGGACGGTAAGCGGCCCGTCCGTCCCGCTCTGTGTCCCATGACCCGATCCTCCTGAGTCACGGAACCCACCGGAACGGCCCTTCCCACCACCTCCCGACCGTCCTACCGCCGGCACCACCGACGTCTCCGAGATCGGGAAGGTCCACGCTCGTGACCAGCCTTGACGACCACGCGGGCGGACACGTCTCGCGCCCCGCTCCGGACTTCGGAGCGGGGCGCGAGAGGTGTCCTTCTATGGAGCGGGGTTCCCATGGTCGCCGGTCATCCCGGGCGGCCGGGGTTCCTGCTTTCCGTCAGGCCGATTCCTGGCCGTCGGGCGTCTCCTCGCGGTAGGCCGCCTCGCGGGGGGCCTCCATGCGCCAGGAGTCGTGGTGCGACGACCACTTGTGGGCCCAGCACCTGCGCGGCGGGCACTTGTGCGGATGCCAGTGACACGGCCGGCACTTGTGCGGAGGCCGCTTGTGCGGCGGCTTCGGCTTGGGGTGCGGCGGCTTGGGCTTCGGGTGCGGCGGGCGCGGCGGCCTCGGGGGTCGCGGCGGGCCCGGACGCTCGGACTCGCTGACGTGGATCGTGACCCTGGCGGGGTCGCTGGTGGCCTCGTTGCCCTGCGGGTCGGTTCCCGACGCCACGGCCACGTTCGTCAGCGGGCATTCCCTGCCGTCTCCCCAGCCTCTGTCGTGGTCGCCTTCCGCGTTCTGGTCACCGTCGCCGTCCACGCCCCTCCTGCAGGCGTCGCCCCGGGTGATCCGGTACGTGCCCTGGCAGGTGGTCTCGGCCCCGGGCGCCAGCGTCGTCTCCTCGCAGGTGACGTCGGTGACCCGGTCGTCCCTGACCTGGACGTCGGTCAGCTCGGCGTCGCCGGTGTTGGTGACGGTGTAGGAGTACCGCACGTCCGTCCCGACCCTGTACGGGCCGGGCGTCTCGACGCGCTTGGTGAGGTCGATCGCGCCCTCCTCCGAGGGCGGTTCGAAGTGCAGGCAGACGGTCTGGTGGTCGATCCGGGCGCAGATCTCCTCGGGCCGGGGCTGACCGGCGGGCCAGGTGGTCGTGGCGTGCAGAAGCGCGTCGGTGACCACCTCGCTGGGATCGACGCTGCCCGGGTCGGCGCTGAAGACGGTCCTCACCGGGTGGAAGAACGGGCCGCCCGGCGTGCCGCCGTCGGAGTCGTTCTGCAGGCTGGCGGTGATCTGCGCCTGCTGCCCGGCGGCGATGTCGTCGGGCACCGAGTTGATCGTCAGGATCAGCCAGGGCTGGAAGTCGACCTGCCCGGCCGCCGTCCCGACCACGTGGTCGCAGCCGCCGCCGTCCGGCATCTCGTTGCAGCCCCACCAGTTGAGGCGCGCGTCGATGTTCGCCTCGGAGTCGTTGTTGACCAGGCCCTGGTTGTCGCCGTTGTCGACGATCCGGTTGTAGTGGACCGCCATGGGCCCGCTGTAGGCGCCGTCCGCGACGAGGATCCCGGCGCCGCCGGAACCGGTGATGGTGTTCCGCGTGATCGTGGCGTCGGTGCTCCGCGTCGTCTGCCCGCGCGTGGTGAAGCCGACCGCGCCCTGACCGGAGTCGGTGATGCGGTTGTTGCGCAGGACGACGCCGCTGGAGTTGGCGATCTCCACGCCGTAGCGTCCGGCGATCGTGGCGGTCCCGTCGATGGTGTTGTGCTCGATGGTGATGCCGGTGTTGGTCACCGCGGCGAACCCGGTGAAGAGCAGGATGCCGCCGCGGGTCTTGTCGGCGATGTGGTTGTTCGTGATCGTGACGTCGTGGCAGGCGCCGGACAGCTGAACACCGCTCCAGCCGCCGACCATGCTGTTCCGGGTGACGGTGACGTCCCTGAGGGCGACGAGCTGGACCGGGAACTCGCCGTCCATGTCGTTGTCGGCGATGGTGATGTTCCGCGTCGCCCCGGCGACCTCGCCCCCGGAGATGTTGATGGACGAGTTGCCGTTGTCCTGGAACCTGTTGTTCGAGAACGTCGCGTTCGCCAGCGGCCGGTAGGTGAAGACCCCGTTGCCTTGCTGACCGGGCGCGAGCGTGGCGTTGTTGTTGTTGATGAACAGGTTCTGCTGGAACACCGAAGGCGTCACGCCGTTGGAGGACGGGGCGAATCCCTTGAGGTTGTTCGAGAAGATGGTGTTCTCGACCCGGTAACCGCTGAAGCTCTCGCTGGTGGTCACTCCCGCGCCGTCACCGTTCCCGGTGAAGGTGAAGCCGTCGATCGATGTCCCGTTGGCCTGCGCGACCCACAGGTCGTACCGGATCGGCGTGCCGGCCACGGTCGTGATGACCGTCTCCCCCGGGTCCCCGGGCGTCCGGGTGCGGGCGTCCACGCCGACCTGGGCGCCTTCGAAATGCAGGTCGTCCTTGCGGATGACCAAGGGTGTGGTCATGACGTACGTGCCGGCCTGCACCCTGATGGTGTCCCCGGTCCCGGCCGCGTTGTAGGCGAACGGGATCGTCGCGCACGGCGACGCGGCCGAGCCGCACCCCGCCGCGTCGGCGCCCGTGGTCGCGACATTGATGACGGTCGCGGCGGCGGCCGGTGGTGCGGCCGCCAGCACCGGGACCGCTCCGGAGAGCGCCGTCACCAGCAGATATGTGAGCCATCGTCTTTTCATCGGTGCTGCCCTGCCCGAATCATCGTCACTATACGCACAAGATCGTAACTGTAAGTAACATGATCTCGGCGGGCATACAACGACCACCGCGCGAACACGCCGAAGGCGAGAGGGGAAGGGCGGCGGACGAGTCGGCCTGTAAGCCGGGTTCTGTGCCGTCCCTTGCGGGGCGGCGACGGCCATCCATCTCGGACCGCCGTTGCCGGCGGCCTCCAGCGGTCTACCCGCAGGCATCGGGCGGGCCGCCCTCGAACGCCTGCGCGGGAAGCGTCGCTTCCCTTCTTGACCTTGCTCCGGGTGGGGTTTACCTGGCCGCCCACGTCACCGTGGGCGCCGGTGAGCTCTTACCTCACCGTTTCACCCTTACCACCTCGCGGTGGCGGTCTGCTTTCTGTGGCACTGTCCCGCGGGTCGCCCCGGGTCGGTGTTACCGACCACCCTGCCCTGTGGAGCCCGGACTTTCCTCGACGGGGCGATGCCCCGACGCGGCCGTCCGGCCGGCTCGTCCGCCGTGGGTCAAGGGTACCGGTTACGGGAGGCGGCTCAGCGCGGCGGCGATGCGGGGCGCGGGGTCCGGCTCGGTCAGGGAGCCGGTCAGGTGGGCGCCGTAGGCGGCCAGGTCGAGGAGGCCGTGGCCGCAGACCGAGGTGAGGATGACGACCGGGCCGGTGGCGGCCCTGGCCTCGGCGATGACGGCCGCCAGGGCGTGCGCCGGTTCCGGGGCCGGGACGATGCCCTCGGTGCGGGCGAAGAGCAGGCCCGCCTCGAAGGTCTCGCTCTGGGGCTTGGCTGCGGCCTCGATGAGGCCCAGGTCGTGGATGTGGGACAGCAGCGGGGACATTCCGTGGTAGCGGAGGCCGCCCGCGTGAATGGGGTCGGGAATGAACTCGTGGCCCAGGGTGTGCATTTTCAGAAGGGGCGTGAAGCCCGCGGTGTCGCCGAAGTCGTAGGCGTAGCGGCCCTGGGTGAGAGAAGGGCACGCGGCGGGTTCCACGGCCAGCAGGCGCGGGTTCGCCCTGGTCGTGAGCTTGTCACGGAGGAAGGGGAAGGTGAGGCCCGCGAAATTGGAGCCGCCGCCCGTGCAGGCGATGATCAGGTCGGGGTATTCGCCGAGGGAGGCGAGTTGGGCCTGAGCCTCTTCGCCGATGACGGTCTGGTGGAGGAGGACGTGGTTGAGGACGCTTCCCAGGGCGTAGCGGGTGTCGGACGGAGCCGCCGATTCGACCGCCTCGCTGATCGCCAGGCCCAGCGAGCCGGGGTGGGACGGGTCGTCCGCGAGGGCCTTGGCGCCCGTCGACGTCTCCGGGGAAGGGCTGGCGTGGACCTTCGCGCCGAAGAGTTCCATCATGGTGCGGCGATAGGGCTTCTGGTCGTAGGACGCCCTGACCATCCACACTTCGCATTCGAGATCGAACTGCGCGCAGGCGAAGGCCAGAGCGCTCCCCCATTGGCCCGCGCCGGTCTCCGTGGTGAGGCGCCGGACGCCCTGCGTCGCGTTGTAGTAAGCCTGCGGGACGGCCGTGTTCGGCTTGTGCGAGCCGACCGGGGAAACGCCCTCGTATTTGAAGTAGATGCGGGCCGGTGTGCCGAGGGCCTTCTCGAGGCGATGGGCCCGGACGAGCGGCGTCGGACGCCACAGGCGATAGGCGTCCTGGACGGCTTCGGGAATGTCGACATAGCGCTCGGACGACACTTCCTGCGCGATCAGGTCGGGCGGGAAGAGCGGGGTCAGGTCGTCCGGGCCGACGGGTTCACGGGTGCCCGGACGCAGCGGCGGCGGGGGCGGCTCGGGCAGGTCCGGGACGACGTTGTACCAGCGCCGCGGGAGGTCGGACTCGTCCAGGTTGATCCGGGTCTGCGGCATGGGCGGCCTCCGGCGGCGTCGTCACGATACGTGTACGCAACGTAACGACACCGGCGCGGGGCCACAAGTCCTGATCCGGTCAGGCGTCCAGGTGGTGGACGTCGTTGAAGGAGCGCAGGCTCGCCGGGCCGTCGTCGTACCAGTCGACGCGGCTCAGGGACGCCGTGTCCAGGTGCATCCGGTACAGGGACGGGAGCGGCGCGCCCAGGGCGTCCGCGACGAGGATCTTGATCGGCGTGACGTGCGAGACCACCAGGACGCGCTTGTGCCGGTGCCGGACCTTCAGCTTGTCCAGGGCCGTCCGGACGCGCCGGGCGACGGCCTCGAAGCTCTCGCCGCCGGGCGGGGCCGCGGACGGGTCGGCCAGCCACGCGGCGAGGGCGTCCGGGTCGCGCTCGGACGCCTCGCGGAAGGTCAGGCCCTCCCACGCGCCGAAGGCGGTCTCGCGGAAGCCGTCCTCGACCCGGACGTCCAGGCCGGTGACGGCGGCGACCTCGGCGGCCGTGGCGCGGCAGCGTTCGAGCGGCGAGGTCACGATCGCCTCGACGTCCCGGTCCTTCACCGCGCGGGCGGCGGCGCGGGCCTGGGCGAGGCCGCGCTCGGTCAGCGGGACGTCCGAGACCCCGGCGAAGCGCTTCTCGATCGACAGCGACGTCTCGCCGTGCCGGAGGAGCAGGGTGCCGGTCGGGGTGGTCGTGGCGGCCGACCAGCCCGGGGCGCCCGAGGCCGCGGGCGCCGGCGGGGGCACGGGCGCGGGCTCCTCCTCGGCGCGCGGCCGCCACTCC
>NZ_RFFG01000181.1 GCF_003696215.1 Actinomadura harenae
CGGCGGAGCGCTCGGCCGCCGTCGGCCCGCGCAGCGTCTCCCGCGCGAGCCGGGCCCCGGCCGCGGCGAGGACGGCCAGGCACACGACGGCCGCCGCCAGCAGCATGCGCCGGGATCCGCGCCCGGCCGTCGTGATCTCGGCACGGGCCACGAGCGGAGCGTAGCCGATCGGACGATCATGAAACGCCGCACCACGACACCGGTCCCGCGCGAGCCCGCACCGAGCCTGAGCTGGGCACGCTCCGCGCTGGCGCCGGGACGAGGGGTCAGGAACCGGGCGGGGCGCCCCAGGCCGGAGGCACGGCCCGCGGGGGCGGCGCCTCGGCGGACGGCGTCTCCGGGTGCGGATGGCGGCGGGCGAGCGTCATGGCGATCGCGACGGCCGCGATCGCACCGCCGACGCCGCCCAGGATCACCACCCCGACCACGACCTTCGCCCAGGTCGGACGCGGGATCACCGTCACCGGCCCCGGCTCGCCGCCCGCGCCGAACCGGCTCCCGCCCGGCCGGCCCGCCGCGTCCTTGGGGATCGCGGCGAGCCGGTCGGCGGCGGCCAGCGCCTTCGCCGCGTTCACCTCGCCGTGCCCCAGGGACGCGTCGTACGACGCCCCCGAGGACGGCGTGCTCGCGACGAGCGCCTGCGCGACCAGCGCCGGGGCGAGCTTGGGATGCTTGGACCGGATCAGCGCCGCGACACCGGAGACCAGCGCGGTCGAGGCGCTGGTGCCGTCGATGAGGTAGTAGGCCCCGTGCTCGGGGCCGATGCCCGGCAGGCTCACGCCGGGCGCGGCGACGAGCACCGAGAAGTTCCGGTTGGAGAAGCCCGCGCGGACGTGCTTCTGGGTCGTCGCGGCGACGGCGATCACGCCCGGATAGGACGCCGGGTACGAGTAGGGCGCGTAGCCCTTGCCGTCGAAGCCGCTGCGCTTGTCGCCGTCGTTGCCGACGGCCGCGACCACGACGACGCCCTTGGAGACGGCGTAGCCGATGGCGTCGCGCTCGTCGGGCTTCTCATCGACGCGTCCGAGGGACAGGTTGATCACGTCCGCGCCGTGGTCCACGACGTAGCGGATCCCGCGCGCGGTCGCGCCCTCGCCCTTGTCGGTCGTCTTGTAGGTCCGGTAGGACGGGTCCTCCGGCTCGGCGATGGACCGCACCGCGATGATCCTGGACTGCGGCGCGACGCCGATCACGCCGCTCCCGCCCCCCGGCCCGCGGCCCCTCCCGGCGATGAGCATCGCCATGCTGGTGCCGTGCAGCCGCGCGGGCCTGGTCGAGCCGTCCACGTCGGCGAGCATGTCCGGCCCGGCGGTGACCTGCCCCTTGAGCTCCGGCTGCCCGGTCTGGACGCCCGAGTCGACGACCCCGACGGTCACGCCCGCCCCCTTGGTGACCTTCCACGCGGACGGCACGTCCATCGTGCCGAGGGACGGATCCTGGGCGTCCCGGACGGGATCGGCCCGCGCGACGCCCACCCCGGCGAACGGCCAGGCCAGCGCGAGCGCCACCGCGACCGTCCCGGCGCGCCTCACCGAACGACTCACGATCAGCACTTCCATTCGCCGCGGGAGCAGTCGGGCAGGGCCTGGGTTCCGAGGGTGTGCGCGATCTGCCGGGCGAGCTGCGGGGCGACCGCGAACGGGAGGTTCGGGCGGCGCTCGGCGACCGACGCGGCGGGCCGTCCGTCGGTCTCGCCGGACGAGGTCAGCACCAGGTAGGGGCCGCCGCGGTCGGCCGTCGAGTCCTGCCGGGCGGCGTCGGTGAACCGCGCCGCCGCCGTCCCGGGGAACGCGATGGCACGGACGCCGTTCCTCACCGGCGTCCCCTCCTGGTCGGGCGGGACCTCGCGCAGGACGCGGTCGGCGGTCGTCGCGTCCGCGAAGACCGCGACGCCGATGGTCGTCGCGACGCCCTGGATCTGGTCGACGTAGGTCGCGCGGAGCACGGCGCGGCAGCCGTTCCGGGTCAGGACGGCCGCGACGGGCGGGTCCACGGAGACCGAGCAGTCGGCCTCGGCCGCGATCCCGGCGCGTCCGGCGAACTCGGTCCGGCCGCGCCGCACCTCGTAGGAGATGCGCTCCGGGAAGATCCGCTCGGCGGGCCACGCCTCCCAGCGGCGCGCGACCTCGGCGCGCGCGGCGACCTGGATCTCGGCGTTGGTCGGGCCGCGGTGCAGGGACGTCCACGCCGACACCAGGGCGGCCCCGCCGACGAGGGCGTAGACGCAGCCGAGCGCGGCGGCGACGATCATCCACTGCCGCGCGCGCAGCCCGAGGACGACGGCCCGCGGTGGCCCGGGGGGCTCCGCCGGGGGGCCGTGGAACGGCGGAGGCTGCTGTTCTGGGGGCAGGAACGCCACAACGGGAAAGGCTAACCCGGCAAAGCACCGATCCGTCCCATCCCCCAGGGAACCCTCAGATGTCCACTCATGCTGTGCGGACCTCGTGTGAGGCGTCCCACCTGGGGACTCGTCCCCGGGAATGCCGCGGGGCATGGCAAGGTTGTCCGTGAAAGGACGACGGCGTCCGCCCCCGTAAACCGCACCGCGTCAGCACAGGAGCACCCACCGTGTCGTTGCCACCGCTGGTCGAGCCCGCACCGGAGCTCACCCGTGACGAGGTCAACCGCTACTCGCGGCACCTGATCATCCCCGATGTCGGGATGGCCGGGCAGAAGCGCCTGAAGAACGCCCGCGTGCTCTGCGTCGGCGCCGGCGGCCTCGGCTCGCCCGCCCTGATGTACCTGGCCGCGGCCGGGGTCGGCACCCTCGGCGTCATCGACTTCGACGTCGTGGACGAGTCGAACCTGCAGCGCCAGGTCATCCACCGGCAGTCCACCCTCGGCCTGCCGAAGGCCGAGTCGGCCGCCGCGACCGTCCGCGAGATCAACCCCCTGATCGACGTGGTCGTGCACAACCTCGCGCTCGACCGCGACAACATCCTCGACATCTTCGGTCAGTACGACCTGATCGTGGACGGCACCGACAACTTCGCCACCCGCTACATGGTGAACGACGCGGCCGTCCTGCTCGGCAAGCCGTACGTCTGGGGCTCGATCTACCGGTTCGACGGCCAGTCGTCGGTGTTCTGGGCCGAGCACGGCCCCTGCTACCGCTGCCTCTACCCCGAGCCCCCGCCGCCCGGCATGGTCCCGTCCTGCGCCGAGGGCGGCGTCCTCGGCGTGCTGTGCGCGTCCATCGGCTCGATCCAGGTGAACGAGGCGATCAAGCTGCTGACCGGCATCGGCGAGCCGCTGGTCGGACGGCTGATGATCTACGACGCCCTGGAGATGAGCTACCGGACGGTCAAGGTCCGCAAGGACCCCGACTGCCCGCTCTGCGGCGAGAACCCCACCATCACCGAGCTGATGGAGGACTACGAGGCGTTCTGCGGCGCGGTCTCCGAGGAGGCCACCCTCGCCGCCAAGGACTCCACCATCTCCGTCCACGACCTCAAGGCCATGCAGGACCGGGGCGAGGACATCTTCCTCGTGGACGTCCGCGAGCCGAACGAGTACGAGATCGTCTCGATCCCCGGCGCGACGCTGATCCCGAAGGGCGAGTTCCTCAACGGGTCCGCGCTGGAGAAGCTGCCGCAGGACAAGCAGATCGTCCTGCACTGCAAGTCCGGCGTGCGGTCGGCCGAGGCGCTGGCCGTGGTGAAGAACGCGGGCTTCGGCGACGCCGTCCACGTCGGCGGCGGCATCGTGGCGTGGGTCAACCAGATCGACCCGAGCCTGCCGTCCTACTGACGCCGTCCTGCTGAGGCGCTGACCGGTTCCGGCCACCAGGCCCCTGGGGTTCGCCCCAGGGGCCTTGCCGTCGTCGTACAGGTCGCGCGTTCCCGGCGCCCTCCGTGACGGCGGGACGGTTCGGACGGGCGGGCTCGGACGGGGCGGGTTCGGACCGGGGCGGGTTCGGACAGGGCGGGTTCGGACAGGGGCGGGTTCGGACCGGACCGCATCGCCGCCAAGGCCCGCGCCCCCCGCGTGACCTGCGAGGTTTCGGGCGACCGGCGGGAGGGCAGAGGCGTTCCGTCAGGTTCTTCGACCCGATCCGCTTGTGATCTGGGTCACCGCTGGTCAGACTGAACGCGTTTCCGGTCCCGCCGCCCACACGAGCGGACGCCGCCAACGCCGCGACCCGCCGCGCCGGACGGGCCGCGCACATCGCGCCGTGACCGGCGACCACATTCCTCGCGCCCCGCACGCCGGTTCCCGCTCCCGCGGGGACCGGCGTCCTGGCCGTGGCCGCCCGCCGCGTCCCGCACGCACTTGGAGGAACGATGTCCACTCGGATCGTCACTGATGCCGAACGGGCGCTCGGCCACCTGGAGCACCTCGTCGACCGGCTGCGCTCCAGCGGCTGGCTCGTGGAGGTCGCCGCCCCGGGGGACCGGTGGCCGACGGCCCTGGTGAGCAACATGGAACTGCCCGGACTGAACGAGAGCGTGATCGCCGCGCCGGACCACTCCGGCGGCGACTGGTTCTACTACTTCGGCTGGGGCGAGCGGATCTCGCCGTGCGCCGAACCCGACCGCGCCCTCGCCACGCTGGCCCGCGTCCTCGCCGTCCACACCGATCTCTGAACACGGTCTCCGAAACACCGGTCGCTGAACACCGGCCGGCCGTCCCCGGCGCCGGTCCCGGGGATGGACGGACCGCGTGACCAGGCTGAATACCATGAGGTCATGGCTTGGACGCGTTACGTCGCGATCGGCGACTCCTTCAGTGAGGGCATCGGAGACGACCACCCGGACGGCCGCCCGCGCGGCTGGGCCGACCGGGTCGCCGAGGACCTCGCGCGGCGCGAGGACGGCTTCACCTACGCCAACCTCGCCGTCCGGGGGAAGCTCCTCGGGCAGATCATCGAGACGCAGGTGCCCGCCGCGCTGGAGCTCGGCCCCGACCTGGTGACCGTGTCCGGCGGCGGCAACGACCTGCTCCGCCCCGGGACGGACGTGGCCGACCTGGCCGCCTCCATGGACGCCGCCGTCGCGCGCCTGCGGGCGTCCG
The DNA here is from genome assembly GCF_003696215.1 of Actinomadura harenae. Classification (GTDB taxonomy): domain Bacteria; phylum Actinomycetota; class Actinomycetes; order Streptosporangiales; family Streptosporangiaceae; genus Spirillospora; species Spirillospora harenae. Next base: position 5,014 of record NZ_RFFG01000181.1, read on the forward strand.
GCGCGGACGTCGTCCTGTTCACCGGCGTCGACCCGGCCGACTCGGCCGTCATCCGCCTGACCCGCGACCGGGTGGCCCGCTACAACGACCACCTCCGCGACATCGCCGCCCGGCACGGCGCGCACGTCGTGGACCAGTGGTCCATGGACGTCCTGGGCGACTGGCGCATGTGGGGCGTCGACCGCCTGCACATGTCGCCGGAGGGCCACCGGCGCCTCGCGCTGGCCGTCCTCGAGGCGCTGGACGTCCCGGACGCCGGCGACTGGCGCGAGCCGCGCCTCGCCCCGCTGCCCGAGCTGAGCCGCGGCGCCCGGCTCCTCTTCGACGTCCGCTGGGCCCGCGCCCACCTGCTCCCGTGGGTCGGCCGCCGCCTCCGCGGCCACTCGTCCGGCGACGACGTGAAGCCCAAGCGCCCCACCCTGGAGCCCGTCGACCTCCAGCCCGACCCGCGCTGACGCGCCCCGCCGGGCGGGCCGCCGGGCGGGCCCGGCTAGGCCGAGCGGCGGGAGCGGGACTTGGGCGCGGCGCTCTTCTTGGCGCTCTTCGCCGCGCCCTTCGCCGCCCTCTTGGGCGTGCTCTCGGACGTGCTCTTGCGGGCCGTTCCCCCACCCGCGGACGTGCCGCCCTCCCCTGACGTCCCGCCGGACGAGGCGCGCTTCTTCGCCGGGGCCGCCTTCTTCGCGGCGGTCTTCTTCGCCGTGCTCCTCGACGTGCTCTTCGCCGGGGCCTTCTTCTTCGGCGCGGCCTCGGCGGAGCGGCCCTGCTTCGCGGCCTCCACGCTGGCGCGCAGGGCGCTGAGGAGGTCGGCGGCGGGGGCCCCGGCCGGCTCCTCGGCGGGCTGGACGACCTCACGCCCCTCGACCTTGGCCTCGATGACGGCCTCGAGGGCCTCGCGGTAGGCGTCCTTGTAGTCGGACGGGTCGAAGTCGCCGGACATGGTGTCGATGAGCGAGGTCGCCATCGTCAGCTCCTGGCTCCGGACGTCGATCTCCTCGTCCAGGAAGGGGAAGTCGGGCGTGCGGACCTCGTCCGGCCAGAGCATGGTCTCCAGGACGAACACGCCGTCCCGGACGCGCAGCGTCGCGAGCGACTCGCGCTGCCGCAGGGCGACCTTCACGACCGCGACCTTGCCGGACTCCTCCAGCGCGTCCCGCAGCAGGACGTACGGCTTGACGCCCTGGGTGTCCGGCTCGAGGTAGTAGGTCTTGTTGAAGTAGATCGGGTCGACCTCCTCGGCGTCCACGAACTGCAGGACGTCGACCCGGCGGCTGCTGGTCAGGGGCAGGTCGGCGAAGTCGTCGTCGGTGAGCACGACGATCTCCCCGGACGGCAGTTCGTAGCCCTTGGCGATGTCGCCGTACGCGACCTCCTCGCCGTCGATCGTGCAGACCCGCTTGTACCGGATGCGGCCGCCGTCCTCGCGGTGGACCTGGTGGAAGGACACGTCCCGCTGCTCGGTCGCCGAGTACAGCTTGACCGGGATCGTGACCAGGCCGAACGAGATCGCACCCTTCCAGATGGAGCGCATAAACGGTGCTTACCCTCCTGAGCCGCGCACAAGCGGGGGCCCCGTCGCCGGATGCCCGCTCCGGCGGCTCCGTCCGGGTGGCGCGCGCCCCGGGTGAGCGCCCCCTGGCACCGCCCGGGGTACCGAGGCGATGTCAGGGGGCGTGCCTCCTACCTACCCCGCGCTCTCCCGGCCACTCGGCGTCCCGGCCGCCCCAAGCCCGATCCACCTGCGACGACGCGAACACCATCCCGAATCCGCCCGGTCCGGACCGTGTCGACCCCCTCCGGTCGAGTGGTTCGAATTCGCCCAGAGGGGACGGGAGATCCTTTTCCTGGGCGCGGGCCGGGGGTAGGAACGGCTTTATGACCATGCCGTGGCCCGTGGAGCCGATGACGGCCGTCACCGGCGAGCTTCCCGACGACACCGCGCGCTGGGGCCTGGAGCTCAAGTGGGACGGCGTGCGCGTGCTGACCGGCGTGTCCGCGGACGGCGTCCGGGCGGTGTCCCGGCGCGGCGCCGACGTCCTGTCCCACTACCCCGAGCTGTCCGGGCTGGCCGACCTGCTCCCCCAGCACGACGTGGTCCTGGACGGCGAGGTCGTCGCGTTCGAGCAGGGCCGTCCGAGCTTCGGCCGGTTGCAGCGGCGGATGCACGTGGCGCACCCCGGCGCCCGGCTGATCCGCGAGGTGCCCGTCCGGTACGTCGTGTTCGACCTGCTCTTCCTGGACGGCCGGACGCTGTTCGACGCCCCCTACGCCGAGCGCCGCGCGCTGCTGGCCGACCTGGAACTGGCCGCGACCGGCCCGGTCGAGGCCCCGCCCTACCTGGACGGCTCGGACACCGCCCAGGTCACCGAGCTGCTCGACTTCACCCGCGAGCAGCGCCTCGAGGGCCTGATGGCCAAGCGGCTCGACTCGCCCTACCGGCCCGGACGCCGGGTCGACTTCTGGCGGAAGATCAAGAACTTCCACACGCAGGAGGTCGTGGTCTGCGGCTGGAAGCCGGGCCGCGGGCGGCGCGAGGGCGGCGTCGGCTCGCTGCTGCTCGGCGAGTACGACGCGAAGGGCCGCCTGTGCTTCGTCGGGCACGTCGGCACCGGGTTCACCGACCGGGCGCTGGACGAGCTGCACGAGCTGCTGTGGCCGCTGCGCCGCCCGTCCAGCCCGTACGACGACGAGGTGCCGCGCGACGTGGCCCGGGACGCGCAGTGGGTCGAGCCGCTGCTGGTCGGGGAGGTCGCCTACGCCGTCCGGACCCGGGACGACCGGCTGCGGTTCCCGTCCTGGCGGGGCCTGCGCGACGACAAGGACCCGCAGGAGGTGACCCGTGAGCCCTGAGCCGCCGCGCTCCGAACCACCGCGCTCCGAACCGCCGCGCTCCGAACCACGCAGGCAGACCGTCCAGGTGGACGGGCACGACCTGTCCCTGTCGAACCTGCGCAAGGAGCTGTACCCGGGCTTCGCCAAGGGCGAGGTGATCGACTACTACGTCCGGGTCGCGCCGGCGCTGCTGCCCCACCTGCGGGACCGTCCGGCCACCCGCAAGCGGTTCCCGGACGGCGTGGACGGCGGCTCGTTCTTCGAGAAGAACGCCCCCTCGCACACCCCGGCGTGGGTGCGGCGCGCGACCGTCCCGACGCCGGGCAGCTCACGCGGCCGCGACAGCCTCGACTTCGTCGTCGTCGACGACCTGGCGACGCTGGTGTGGTGCGCGAACCTGGCGGCGCTGGAGCTGCACGTCCCGCAGTGGAAGGTCGATCCGGACGGCACCCTGCACGCGCCCGACCTCATGGTCTTCGACCTCGACCCCGGCCCGCCCGCGACGATCATGGACGCGCGGAGGGTCGCCGTCCTGCTGCGGGACCTGCTGGCCGAGGACGGCCTGACCTGCCATCCGAAGACCAGCGGCAAGAAGGGCCTGCACCTGTACGTCCCGGTCGAGGAGACCGACCGGACGTCGGAGTACGCGAAGGCCGCCGCGCAGCGCCTCGCCGCCGACCACCCGGACCTGGTCGTCGCGAAGATGGGCCGCGACCTGCGCAAGGGGAGGATCTTCGTCGACTGGAGCCAGAACAGCCCGTCGAAGACGACCGTCGCGCCGTACTCGCTGCGCGCCGCGGCGCACCCGTCGGTGTCCGCGCCGGTCTCCTGGGACGAGCTGGAGGCCGCCCAAAGCGCCTCCGACCTGGTGTTCGGCCCCGACGACGTGCTGGCCCGCCTCGAACGGGACGGCGATCTCCTCGCTCCTCTCCTCGACAACGGCCGCTCGGACGGGCGCCGGCGCCTTCCCTGACCGGCCGGGGCGAAAATCGGACGCCGTATGTGTTCGAACCGGCACTCTCCGACGTCGAAGTCCGTCACCATGAGGGGCGGGGACCTGACGAGCGGTGCCGGAGGAGTTGTCGATGTCGCAGAACCACTTCGACGTGATCGTGCTGGGCGGGGGCACGGCGGGCGAGCGCGTCGCGGCCGACCTCGCCCTGGCCGGGCGGTTCGTCGCCCTCGTGGAGAACCGCCTGGTCGGCGGCGAGTCCCCGTACTTCGCGTGCGTCCCGTCCAAGTCGCTGCTGCTGTCGGCGCGGCGCGGCGAGACCTGGGAGCTGGCCGTCGCGCGCCGCGACGAGGTCACCGGCAACCTCGACGACGACCGGGCGGTCGCCCGGATGGCCGAGGCCGGGGTGACCGTGCTGCGCGGCTGGGGCCGGGTCGCCGGGCCCGGCGTCCTCGACGTGGACGGCGTCCCCCACCACTTCGCCGACCTGGTCGTCAGCACCGGCAGCGAACCGGCCGTCCCAGCCGTCGAGGGCCTGGCGGACGTCCCGGTCTGGACGAGCGACGAGGCCCTGACCGTCCCGGACCTGCCGCGCCGCCTGGTCGTCCTCGGCGGCGGGCCGGTCGGCTGCGAGATGGCCCAGGTGTACGCGGCGTTCGGGTCGGCGGTCACGGTGGTCGAGGCGTCCGGGCGGCTGCTGGCCGACGAGGCCCCGTTCGCCGGGGAGCTCCTCGCGGGCGCGCTCCGCCGGATGGGCGTCGACCTGCGCCTCGGCGCCGAGCCCGCGCGGGTCGAGCGCGGCCCCGGCGGACCGCGCCTGTGGCTGTCGGACGGCGGCGTCGTCGAGGCCGACCGGATCCTGGTCGCCGCCGGGCGCCGTCCGCGGGTCGAGGGGCTCGGCCTGGAGGCGCTCGGCGTGACCGTCCAGGGCGGGCGGCCCCTGGCGGTGGACGAGACGTGCCGCGTCCGGTTCGGCGGCGCCGGGGCCTCG
>NZ_RFFG01000182.1 GCF_003696215.1 Actinomadura harenae
GGCGCCGGCGCGCGGGGCGTCCGGCGCGTCCGGGGGACGGGACGACTGGCGGATGTTCGCGCGCCTGTCGGCCGTCGTGACGTGCCGGTCGGTGGCGTTCTTCGGGGTGAGCACGCTGCTCGCCGTGGTCGCGAAGCAGCGGATGGACGGCGGGTCCGCGGCGGGGGCGGCGGCGCTGTTCCTGCTGTTCGGGGGCGGCGCGGTCGGGACGGTCCTCGGGGGACGGCTGGCCGGGCGGTTCGGGCGCGTCCGGTGCGCGCGGGTCGCGTACGCGCTCGCCGTGCCGTCCGTCGCGGGCGTCGCGTTCCTGCCCGGGCCGCTGGTGCTCCTCGGCGTCGCGGCGACGGCGGCCACGCTGTTCGTGCCGTTCTCGCTGCAGGTCACGCTCGGTCAGGACTACCTGCCCGGACGCGTCGGAACGGCGGGCGGCGTCACGCTCGGCCTCGCCGTCAGCGTCGGGGGGATCGTCAGCCCGGCGCTCGGCGCGCTCGCCGACGCCACCTCGCCGTCCACGGCGCTGATCCCGGTGATCGCCGCGCCCGCGCTGGCCTGGGCGGTCGCCCGCACGCTCCGCGAGCCCGAGCCGATCGAGGCCGCCGCCGCGTCCCCGGCGGGCGCGGCCAGGGCCTGAGGGGCGGGCTCAGGGGGAGATCAGGGTGCGGACGACCTGCACGAAGTCGTCCACCAGGGGGCCGGGGGCGGCCCAGGCGAGGGCCACGCGCAGGGGTTCGACGTCGGTGAGCGGGGTCCAGGCCAGGTCGGGACGGGTGTAGTAGTGGCCCATGCTGGCGGGCGCGATGCAGACGGCCGCGCCCTCGGCGACCTGTTCCAGCATCTCCTCGACGTTGTCGTTCGTGGGCCCCCAGACGGGTGGACGGCCGTCCGGACGGGGGTTGACGGCCCACCAGTCCACCCACGGCCGCGGGGCGCGCCTGGTCCACATGAGGGGTTCGTCCGCGATGTCCATGATCGACAGGCTCGGACGGGACGCCAGCGGGTGCGTGACGGCCAGCCCGACCACGCGCGGCTCGGTGTGGACGACCTCGGACCGCAGTTCCGACAGGTCGGCGGGCAGCCACGCGAACGCCACGTCGACCCGTCCGTCGCGGAGCGCCGGGACCTCGCCGCCCCAGTCGAACCGCTTCGGCTCGACCCGGACGCCCGGGTGCCGCCGCGCGAACTCGGCGCGCGCCCGCGTGGTGAGCTCGCCCGCGCCGGTCGCCTCGAAACCGACCCGCAGCACCCCGGACTCCGCGCGGCGGTGCCGTTCGGCCGTGGCGTGGACCCGGTCGGCGGCGGTGAGGGTCCGGCGGGCCTCGGCGATCACGTCGTGTCCGGCGGGGGTGGCGGTGACGCCGCCGGGGTGCCGGTCGAACAGCCGGACGCCGAGTTCGGACTCCAGGCGGCGCAGCGCGTACGACAGCGCGGGCTGGCTGACGAACAGCGACGCGGCGGCGCGGCCGACGTTCCCGGCGTCCGCGATCGCGACGAGGTAGCGCAGGTCTCTCAGCTCCACGCTGGGATGATAAACGTCCTTTATGGCGTGGTGTGATTCTTTGTCTTGGACGTCCCGTGGTGCCCGGGTGGATAACTGAGGGCATGAGCGAACAGCGAGTGTGGTTGATCACGGGTGCGACGTCGGGGTTCGGCCGGGCCCTGGCCGAGGCGGCGCTGGCCGCGGGCGACGTCGTGGTGGCGGCGGCGCGCCGTCCCGGGGCCCTGGACGACCTGGTGGCCGCGCACCCCGACCGGGTGCGGGCGGTCGCGCTGGACGTCACCGACCAGGCCGCGATCTCGGCCGCGGTCGCCGAGGCCGTCCTCTGGCACGGCCGCGTGGACGTCCTGGTGAACAACGCCGGGCGGGGCCTGGTCGGGGCGGTCGAGGAGACGTCCGACCGGGAGCTGCGCGAGCAGATGGAGCTGCACTTCTTCGGCCCGGCGGCGCTCGTCCGCGCGGTGCTCCCGCACATGCGGCGGCGGGGGACCGGGGCGATCGTGCAGATGAGCAGCATGGGCGGGCGGATGTCGTTCCCCGGTGTCGGCGCGTACTCGGCGAGCAAGCACGCCCTCGAGGGGCTGACGCTCGCGCTGGCGGGGGAGGTCGCCGGGTTCGGCGTCCGGACGCTGATCGTGGAGCCGGGCAGCTTCCGGACCTCGTTCGCCGGGACGAACTCCCTCGCGCGGACCGCGGAGCTGCCGGAGTACGCCGACCTCGTCGGGCCGGTGCGCAGGGACCTCCCGAACAGCGACGGCGCGCAGCCGGGCGACCCGGTCAGGGCCGCCGCCGCGATCGTCGCCGCGCTGGACGCGGACGAGACGCCGCTGCGCCTGCCGCTCGGCAACGACGCGGTGGACGCGATCGAGGCGTCCCTGGCCCGGGACCGGGAGGAGGCCGCGATCTGGGAGAAGGTCTCCCGGAGCACCGACTTCGAGGCCTGATCTCCGCACGCGCGCGCCGCGTCCCCCCGAGCCCGAGGTCCGGGGGGACGCGACGTCCGGATGCGGACGGGTGGGGGAGGAGGGGCTTGCCGGGGAGGGGTGACCGGCTTACCGTGCGCTTGTTGTCGGGGGCAACAAATCCGACCGCGCGGAGGCTTCCTTGCGCACCCTCACACCCCGGTTCATGCCCCGATCCCTTCTCCGGACCCCGCCGAGGGTCCTCGTCCTCGGCCTCGTGACGGCGCTCGGCGCGCTCGGCGCCGCCGCCCTCCCCGCGGGCGCCGCGCCCGCGGGACGGTTCCAGGAGCGCGCCGCACCCGCGGACGCCCCGTACCTCGATGCCCGGCGTCCCGTCCGGGAACGCGTCGACGACCTGCTGAAACGCATGACGCTGGACGACAGGCTCGGCCAGATGACCCAGGCCGAGCGCGGCGGCGCGGCCCCGGCCGACGTCACGGCGTACCGGCTCGGGTCGGTGCTGTCCGGCGGCGGGTCGGTGCCCGCCGAGAACACCCCGCAGGGCTGGGCCGACATGGTCGACGGCTACCAGCGCGGGGCGCTCGCGACCCCGCTGAGGATCCCGATGATCTACGGCGCGGACGCCGTCCACGGGCACAACAACGTGTACGGCGCGACGATCTTCCCGCACGACATCGGGCTCGGCGCCACGCGCGACCCCGGGCTCGCCCGGAGGATCGGGCGCGCGACCGCCGAGGAGGTCGCGGGCACCGGCGTCCAGTGGACGTTCGCGCCCTGCCTGTGCGTGGTGCGGAACGACCGCTGGGGACGCTCCTACGAGTCGTTCGGCGAGGTGCCGGAACTGCCGTCCGCGATGACGACCGAGATCGTCGGGTTCCAGGGCGAGCGGCTCGGCGCGCGGCCCGCGTCGATCCTCGCGACCGCCAAGCACTACGTCGGCGACGGCGGGACGGCCGGCGGCAAGGACCAGGGCGACACGCAGATCTCCGAGGCCGAGCTGCGGAAGGTGCACCTGCCGCCGTTCCGCGAGGCGGTGAAGCGCGGCGTCGGCTCGGTGATGATCTCCTACAGCTCGTTCGACGGCGTCAAGATGCACGGGAACAAGTACCTGATCACGGACGTCCTGAAGCGCGAGCTGGGCTTCAAGGGGTTCGTGGTCAGCGACTACAACGGCATCGACCAGATCGGCGGCGGCACGCCCGGACTGACGCCGGAGCGGGTCACGGCCGCGGTCAACGCGGGCATCGACATGTTCATGCAGCCGTGGGACTGGAAGGACTTCATCACCACGTTGCGCGGTGAGATCGCCAACGGTCACATCGCGATGTCGCGGATCGACGACGCGAACCGCAGGATCCTGACGGTCAAGTTCCAGATGGGACTGTTCGACCACCCGTACGCGGACCGGTCGTGGCAGCGGACGTTCGGCTCGGACGCGCACCGCGCGCTGGCGCGGCGGGCCGTCGCCGAGTCGCAGGTCGTCCTGAAGAACGCCGGGAACGTCCTGCCGCTGCCCGAGGGCGGCGGGAAGATCTTCGTGGCGGGCAAGAACGCCGACGACATCGGCAACCAGACCGGCGGGTGGACGCTGACCTGGCAGGGCTCGTCCGGGCCGATCACCAAGGGCACGACGATCCTCCAGGGCATCCGGCAGACCGTCCGGCCGGGGACGACCGTCACCTACAGCAAGGACGGCACCGGTATCGACCGCTCCTACAAGGCCGCCGTCGCGGTGGTCGGGGAGACCCCGTACGCCGAGTTCATGGGCGACCGCCCCGACGGCATGGGCCTGGACGACCAGGACCTCGCCACCCTCGCCGCGCTGCGCGCGTCCGGGGTGCCGGTCGTGGTGGTGCTGGTGTCGGGACGTCCGCTGGACATCGCCGCCCAGCTGCCCGGATGGAACGCGCTCGTCGAGTCGTGGCTGCCGGGCACCGAGGGACGGGGTGTCGCGGACGTGCTGTTCGGGACCGTCCGCCCGTCCGGGCGGCTGCCGGTCAGCTGGCCGCGCAGCGCGTCCCAGGAGCCGGTGAACCGGGGCGACGGTAAGTCCCCCTTGTTCCCTTACGGGTTCGGGCTCACCTATCGCCACTGATTGGCCGACAAAGGTCAGATATCAGCTTGACAGTGGCCTCCGGGTGAGGCAGCCGGTGATAGTGGAACGGTCTTGCACATAAGTGACCGAAGGGGCGGGATAGATGAAGATCGTCGTCATCCACAAAGCGGGGCCGGTCGGGCTCCGTGGCTCGGCGAGCGCCAAGCACGCGGGCTGACGCACACTGAGCCTCGCCGGCACCGGCGGCCCGCCGGACGCGAAGAGCGTCCGGCGGGCCGCCGCGCGTGAGGACCCCCGATCGGGTCGGCGTGTGTGAAGCCCTCCCGATCGGGTCGGTGCCGGCGGGCTCGAATCGTCGTTCTGTGCTGCCTGATGAATCGTCGGCACCGCCGGTATGCATCGTCCCGCGTACGCGCCGGAAAGGGCTCGTGGAAGCGTCGTCCGGAAAAAGGGTTGCGGACGTGGAAGGGGACCGGCAGAGTAACCGTTGTCAGCAAGCGGACGCCGTCCGCCGGAGAAGGGAGAGGGATCATGCGACGTCATGGTCGAATGCCGCACAGTCGTCGTCTCTCCGGTTTCGGGAGCGGTGTCCGACGGACGTGACCTGCACGTCCTGACGTCCATCGCCGCCCGCGGGCCCGGAGCCCGGCGGGCGGTTTCGCTTTTCAGGCGGCCGCCCGGGGAGGGTTGGCCGAGTGGAAAGGCAGCGGCTTGCTAAGCCGTGGTCGGGGTTCGCCCCGCGCGAGTTCGAATCTCGCACCCTCCGCGCAGGGCGGATAGGAGAGCTGGTGCTTTCGGCGGCCTCATAAACCGTTCCAGGCGGGTTCGATTCCCGCATCCGCCACGCGTGTGTTCACCATTTCGAAAACGAGTCTCCGTGGCGCAGGGGAAAGCGCGTCGGGTTGCGGACCCGAAGGACGCAGGTTCGAATCCTGCCGGAGACACGGCCTCCATGGTGTGGCGGTCCGCACACCAGGTTGTGGCCCTGGAGGGTCCGGTTCGACTCCGGATGGAGGCCCTCCCGGGGCCGGACGCCGTGCTCGGCGTCCGGCCCCGTCGCCAGGGTCGGCGAGCGTGGCGCCCGGCCCCTCGCGTAGGCCGCCGAGCGCGGCGTGCGGGCCCGAAACCCGGAAAACTGGCCGGTTCAGGACACCGCGCGTCCGGGCGTTGTGAAGGACGCGCCGCCCGGGATACGCATGGGTGCATCGGGTTCACACCGGGTGAGGGGCGGACGATGAAGCGGATCCTCGTGCACAAGGCCGGGCCGGTCGTGCTGCGCGGCGTGGCCAGCGCCAGGCACGCCGGCCTGTGACGGCCTCGGGCGCGGCCGGTGAGCCCTCGGGCGGGACCGGTGAGCTGCGGATCCCGGCGGACCGGCGCCTCGGCGGGCCGTACACGGCCGGGGCCGCGCTGATCGGGCGGCTGGCCCGGGAGGCCCTGGCGGAACGTTCCGATCTGCTCGCCGCGTACGACATCGAACTGCGGGCGGTCGCGCCCGACCTGGGCGACCTGGTTCCGGCGCGACGCGTCACCCTGGTGGAACGGGTCGAACGCGCCGAACGCGTCCTCATCCCCGCCGCGCGCCGGACGCTGCGCGTCGCGAACGGCGCGGCCGAGTTCGTCCGCGAGTGGCTGCGCGCGTCCGGGCGTCCGCGGACGGTCGTGCTCGAAGGGTTCGCCGAGGCCGACCCCGCCGATGTCGAGCTGTTCGCCGTGCTGCGCCGCCGCGTCGACCCGGCGTTGCTGACCGTCCGGATCGACGAGGGAACGGTGCCGGAACTGCCCGGCGACGACCTCGATCCCGCCGCGCACGCCGCGCGCGCGCACGAGCTGGAGGAGTCCGGGCTGGTCGGGCCGCGCCTCGGGATCGTCCTGCGGCACCGGGACCGCGCGGGTGACCCGTCCAGTGCCGCCGCCTCGTACGCGTACGCGGTCGGATGGTGCCTGAACCGCGGCTGCCACGACGCCGCCGCGGAACTCGGACGGCGCGGCATCGAACACGCCGACCCCGAGCAGCATCCGGACGCCGACCCGGCCGTGTGGTGGGAGCTCGTCCACGCGACCGCGATGGCGCTGGCCGCGCTGAACCGCGAGGACGAGGCCGAACGGCTCCTGCACCGCGCCCGCGCCACCACCGACTCGCCCGTGTGGCACTCCACGATCGCCTACTCGCTGGCGATGCTCGCCGTCCGCCACCACGATCCCGCGCGCCGCGACCTGACCGCGGCGCTGGCCTGGACGAACACCGCGATCGCGATCTGCGGCCTGCTGCCCGGCAAGGCCGAGCGCGCGGTCAAGCTCGGCTTCGACCTCAACGGCCGCGCGCTGGTCGAGTCCCGGCGCGGACGGGACGAGGAGGCGCTGCGGCTCGTCCAGGAGGCGATCGACCTCGCCGACCGCGACCTGCCGCCCGGCGCCCAGCCCGTCCACCGGATGGTGCTGCGCGCCAACCGCGCGACGGTCCTGGACCGGCTCGGCCGGACCGGGGACGCGCTCCGCGACTGGACGGCCGTGATCGACGCCGACCCCGTCCACCCCGACTACTACATCGACCGGGGCAACCTGCTGCTGCGCCTCGGCCGCGCGGACGAGGCCGTCGCCGACTACGAGACCGCGATGGCGGCAGGCCCGCCGTTCCCCGAGCCGTACTTCAACCGGTCCGAGGCGCGGTTCGCCGAGGGCGACCTCGACGGCGCGCTAGCCGACCTCGGCCGCGCGCTCGAACTGGACCCGGGCTTCGCCGAGGCCCGGACGAACCGCGCCGGGCTCCTCGCCGCCCTCGGCCGCAACGCCGAGGCCCGCGCGGACTGCGCCGCCGGCCTCGCCCACCGTCCCGGGGACGCGCACCTGCTCAGCGTCCTCGGCCAGATCGAGGCCGCCGAGGGGCACGGCGACCGGGCGCGGGCGGCGTTCGACCAGGCCCTCGGGCACGACCCGACGCTCGCCGCCGCATGGGCGAGCCGGGGCGTCCTCGCCTACGAGACGGGCGACGCCGAGGCCGCCGTCCGCGACCTGACGCACGCGCTGGAGTTGGGGGAGGACGTGGCCATCCTCTTCAACCTCGCGGTCGTCCTGGTCGCTTTGGGCCGCCCCACGGAGGCGCGCGCGGACCTCGTGCGCGCGCGGGGCCTGGCACCCGGCGACCCCGACATCGAGAAGGCCCTGGCCGACCTCGGCTGACGCGCACCGGACCGCCCGCACGCGTCCGGAGCGCTCAGTCATGGCGAGGCGTTGCAGGCGGTGTCAGTTGGTGTCAGTTGGTGTCAGGCGGTGAGGACCTCCGCGTTGCGGAGGGCGGACAGGACGCGGACGGTCTCGTAGCCGCGCCACTCCAGGGCGCCCGCGGGCGAGATCTTGGCGTACTCGACCGTCCAGCCGCCGTCCTCCTGCTGGCCCGCCGCCAGGCGCTCCAGGTCCCTGGCGATGATCTCGGGGCCGAACAGGCCGCGCGGCGGACGGCCCGGGACGGCGGCGAAGTCCAGCGGATGCAGGTACTCGTCCTCCGTGCCGCCCTCGACCCGCAGCCGGCCGTCGTCCGGGATCTGCGCGGCGAGCCCCTCCATCAGCTCGGGGGCCTGCGGATGGACGTCCTGGAGGGCGTCCATCGCCCGCATCGCGAACGCCAGGATGTAGGCGTGCGGGTTCCCGTCCAGGGCGCCGACCGCGCCCACGCAGTAGCCGGTGGCGCGCTCCAGCCACGGGTGCTCGGCCACGCCCGGGTCGACCTCGGCGACCTGGCGCGCCGCCACCAGCGTGAACGCGGTGATCTGCAGGGACGACACGGTCGTGTCCGCCGTCGCCCACCACGGCGCGTTCCCCGCCTCGCTGGTGACCGGCAGGGCGAACGGGAGGCCGCCGTCCGCCAGTGACACCGACTCCAGCCAGTCGCACAGCTCGACGGCCCGCGGATGCCCGCCGACCTCGGCGAACACCTCGAACGCGTGCGCGGCGGCGCCGGTCTGGCTCTCGGACGAGCGCAGGTCGGGCTCCAGGCCCCAGCCGTAGCCCCCGTCCGCGTTGCGGTAGCCCTCGAGCGCCGCGATCACGGCCTCGACGTCGCCGCCCCCGTTGCGGTCCTCGCTGAAGAGAAGGTCGAAACGCCGCCGGTCCAGGAGCCGCGCGTGCGTGGCCATGAATTCGGCGGCCTTGTTCAGGTCGATGCTCATAAGCCCATCCTGGACGGCCCTTTCCGGCCGGTCTTGTAGCTTTCGGTCACCCGCCGCACGCCCGCCGCCTCCCGTGATCGCCCGCCGGACGTCATCCGCGCCCGAGGCGGCGGCCGGTGATCAGCTTCGGGGTGAGACGGATCCGGGCGGGCCGCGCCTCGGCCGGCCACGGCTCCACGTCCGCGGAGGTCTCGTCGTCCTCCAGCTGCCGCCCACCGCCGCGCAGCAGGACGCTCCAGCCCTCATGGGTGTCCGGATGGAACCGGTCCACCTCGAACGCGATCCGGACCTCCGCGCCCGTCGGCAGCCCGGCGAGGTTCTGGTTGAGCCGCCCCGCGAGCGACGTCCGGAACACGACCGTCTCGCCGTCCATGACGTAGTTGACCGGGGTCACCGTCGGCCCCTCGCCGTCGTCGTAGGCCACCCGGCCCACACCGCCCGGGGAGATCAGCTTCAGGCACGTGTCGCGGTCGAGCGCCGACAGGTTCGGACGGTCCTGCGGTGCGGTCATGGCGGCGCCTTTCTCCCGGTGGGTCTCGATTCCAGCCCTACCCGCCCAGGCCGCCGCCACTCCGTGACCTTGATCGCTTCCGGCCGGGCGGCCCCGGTAGGGTCAAGCGCGTCCCAAGGGAGAGACGGGAGCGCCCGGTGGACGATCCGCTGCGCCCCGGACTGCCGCTCGGCGGCAGGTACCGGCTCGAGGCCCGCGTCGGCGACGGCGGCATGGCCTCGGTCTGGCGCGCCTTCGACACCGTCCTGTCCCGCCCGGTCGCCGTGAAAATCCCCCGTCCGGACGTCCCCGGCGCGGACGGCCCGGACGGCCTGCGGAGGGCGGCCGGGTGGATGTGGCGGGAGGCCACGGCCGCGGCGCGGCTCAGCCACCCCGGGATCACCGGCGTCCACGACTACGGCGAGGCCGACCTGCCGGGCGGCGGACGCGTCCCGTACCTGGTCATGGAGCTGCTGGACGGCGAGACCCTCGCCGCGCGGCTCGCCCGCGGCCCGCTGCCGTCCCGGGAGGCCGCCGCCGTGGGCGCGCAGGCCG
>NZ_RFFG01000183.1 GCF_003696215.1 Actinomadura harenae
GTGGCGATCATCGGCTGCGGAGGCAGCGGCAAAACGACCGTGGGCCGTCGTCTGGCCGACGCGATCGGTACGCAGATCACGCACCTGGACGCGGAGTTCTACGACGACGAGTGGAACAAGCTCCCCGCCGACAAGTTCGCCGCGCGTCAGGAAGAGCTGGTCTCCGCCGACACGTGGGTGATCGACGGGAACTACGCCTCTACCCTGCCGATCCGGCTGCGCCGCGCGACCCACGTGGTCTTCCTGGACCTGCCCGCCCGTACCTGCCTGTGGGGCATCGCCCAGCGCCGTATGCGCTACCGGGGCGGCCAGCACACCAACGGCGTCTACGACCGCATCACCTGGAGCTTCATCACCTACATCTGGGGATACCGCCGGGAGATGGCTCCTCGGGTTCGCGCACTGCTGGCCGAGCACGCCGGAGACGCCCAGGTCCACATCGTCACCTCCCGGCGGGCCGCAAACCGGCTCGCCACCGAGTTGGAGCGGGCCGCCCGCACCTGACCTGCGGGAGGCGGTGAACGATGCCGCCGACCGACCGGCCATTCACCGCCCCTGGCCCGTACCAGGGCTGTACGCCGACCGGGACCGTGTCCGTCGCCGCAGTGACGCCCCTAACGTCCTCGCCCGGAGCCCGGCATGACCCCCGTCGCGAACTGCCGCAACCCCTACTGCGACAACGCTCATGCATGGCAGCAGCCGCCCACCACGCGTGGCTCGCGACGCTCCGGTCCCCGCCCTGCACGCCATCGGCCCTCGGGAGTTGGTGTTCGAGCAGGTGCCAGGCCACCACGCGCTCCCCGGAGACCTCCCGGTGCTCGCCGAACTCCTCGGCCGCTTCCACCGGGCCGCCAATGTCACCGAACTTCACCGGGCCCGCCTAAACCGCCCTTTCCGGACGGCCGACGGTATCCCCGATTTCCTGCACCGGCGTCTGGACGCCCTCGACCGGCTTCTCCACGACCGGGCCACCTCGTCCACCAGTCTTACGTTCGGCCAGGCCATCGGCATCATCTATGCCGCCCCGTGGGCCGGAACACCCGGAAGCCCGCCAACGCAGTCACGGGGCTCGGACCGTTCGGCATTCGGGCGCTCCGGAACGGTCGCCGCCAAGCGCGCCGCTGCCAACGAGCTCGATGGCGGCCGTCTTGCCGCGCGCCCTTGGCGGAGGCAGTCTCCAACAGGTCCTCCCCGCTCCGCGTCCACCAGGGCCACGCCCACCGACGTCACGGGAGCCGACCCACGCACCTGGGGTGCGGCCGGTATGCGGCAGTACGCACCACGCTGCGACCGCCGATCCCGTCGGCTGCTCTGTCCGGTCAGCGCCGAGCACGGCCCCCTTCCTGCTGACGAACCTTGGCAGAGGATCCACGAAAATCTGTTGTGATCAAGGTAGATATTCGCGCGGGGATCGGTTAGTGTTCCTGTCATCGAGACGAGACAAGTCCATGAGACGTGGCAGAGGACGAACTGCCCGCCGAGATGGGTGACACGGGCCGGACGTGCCGGGGCCGACGCAGTGGAAGGGGCCCTGGCAGGCGGTGCCGTGCGGGGCGGTCAACCGGCCGCCCTGAGAGTGACAGCAAGTGCAGTAGGTGCAAGACCAGGTAATGAAGTCGAGGGAAGGAGGGTTCGGCGCCATCGGGATCGCCCGTCGCAGGCTCCAGTCACGTCGCGCGGGTACCGCAGTTCCACAGACAAGGTGGTGGTCTTCGGTCACGCATTCGCGATCCCCGCGTCCCCGCTCAGGCGAGCGGACCACGCGGAGCAGAACCGGCCGCAGAGCCGGATAGATGGTGTTGTTCCTTGAGGGCCCCGGTGCCGCAGTCGGCACCGGGGCCCTGTTCGGCGTCATCCCGGCACGCACCCGCGTGACCGACACGGAAGGATCTATGGAATCTGAGACCCTCGGGGCCACCAGCCCCCCTGCGGCAACCAAGAACCCGTCCGGCGACCAGGACGCCGGTGCCGACCTGCTCGACGACAAGCTCAACGACGAGGACTACCCGGCCTACAGCATGGGCCGCGCCGCCGAGCTACTGAACGTCTCCCCCGCCTTCCTCCGGGCCCTGGACGCCGCCAAGCTGTTCGTCCCACAGCGCTCGGCCGGCGGCCACCGCCGCTACTCCCGCTACCAGCTGCGCCTGGCCCAGCGCGTCCGCGACCTGGTCGACCAGGGCACCGCGCTGGACGCTGCCTGCCGCATCATCATCCTGGAAGACCAGCTCGCCGAAGCCCAACAGATCAACACCCGGCTCCAGCGACGCCTCGACCAGAACGAACGCACCTGAACGGTTCTGATCTCCGCTGGCTGTAGTCGCCGGGCCCTTCCCTCGGCGACCCCACGTACCGCCCGGACGGCGGCCATCCACATCCGAACGGCCAGTGGCGATATCCCGCCCTCCACGGCTCACCAACGCCACTGGCCGAGGCTGCTATATCCCGTCAAGCCCCGGGACGTGACTGAAGGGCCCGTGGAAGCAGACTTGGACCTTCACCCTTCCCTGGAGGCACCAGAGGGGGGACTTCCGGATCTACATCCAGTCGTTCACCGGGGACGACGAGGCGGACTTCATGGACCTCAACCTGCACGTCGACTTCCGCTCTCGGTGGCCCCGCCTCCATCCGATGTCGGCTGAAGACGGGGTCGTTGCGCTTCGAGGTGTCTATCCTCTCCTCGAGGGGCCAGCCTGGTTGAGTCAGGCTGGGCCCTCCTAAGACGCCAGCAATGCCTGCGTCTGGGCCGTGGTTTCCAGCTTGGCGCGGAAGTCAAGGTCGACCCAGACCGTATGATCGAACTTGCGGTTGCCGTGGACGCCAAGCGCCACAGCCAGGTCATACAACATCTTGAGCCCCCGGCCCCCCTCGCCGTTCAGGCCGCCGTACCCCTTGGGCAGGACGGTCGGCACGCCGTGTCCGCCCAGGTCGGTAACAGCGACATACACGGGATTGCCCTGAGTGAGCTCCAGGCCGAACCAGCCACCGTTCCCCTCGCCCGACCGCGAATGCCGGACGGCGTTGCCAGCGAGCTCACTCACTGCCAGCGCCACCACCTCCACACACGGCGTTCCCGCGAACAGCACTTCGGCGAACTTCCGCGCGGACCGAACCTGACCCGCGTGGCCCGCGTAGACCCGCCTCCACCGCATCGGCGGCGGCGACCACAACCAGTCGGACGCCGTCCCACCGGTCCACTTCACATTTTCCACTTGCGTGTTCCTCCTCGGATTGCCGCCCGCCGCCGGAATCCCAGCCCCAATGACACGGACGATCGGATGCTGATCAGCACGCACCTCGGCTTGCAGGGTCAAGTCCTGTGCCGCTTCCCTGAAGTCCAGAGCTGAGCCGCCGAGGGCTCCTAGACGAGTAGTTCCGAAGTCTGTCTGCCGGGATAGAGCGAGGGTGTTCAGGCTCGGTTTGTGGAGACCGAAGAACTGAACACCCTCTTGACGGCACTGTACGTGAAGATCGATGACGAGATCGGGACGAAACGGTGGCTCGGTCGGCCGCCGCTGCTGACCGATTCCGAACTGGTCACCTTGGCGGTGGCCCAGGCCATGCTCGGGTTCACCTCCGAGGCCAGATGGCTGCGTTTCGCCCGCGGGCACCTGGCCGGCATGTTCCCCTACCTTCCCCAGCGGCCCGGCTACAACAAGCGACTGCGCGCGGCGTTGCCCCTGGTGAAACGAGTCATCCGCCTGCTGGCCCGCGACACCGACTTCTGGCTGGACAACGTGTGGATCGCCGATTCCACCCCAGTGGAGTGCGGACGTTCCCGCCCGACCACCCAACGCTCGAACCTGGCCGGATGGGCCTCCTACGGCTACTGCCGCTCCCACTCACGCTGGTTCTGGGGACTGCGCCTCTACCTGATCTGCACACCGGCCGGGATACCGATCAGCTGGGCACTGGCCAACCCCAAACTCGACGAGCGCGAGGTGATCGCCGCGATGCTGGACGTCGAACCCGAACTGGCCGCCGACCGACCGGGCCTGCTGCTGATCACCGACAAGGGTTTTCGGGCCCGCTGGTTCGAACACGACCTGGCCCTGCGGGGAATTCAGCTACTGCGGCCCTCGATGCGAGGCGAACCGGCCCGCCCCGGCCAACACCTCCTCAAACCGGTCCGCCAGCTCATCGAGTCGGTCAACGACACCCTCAAAGGCCAACTCGACCTGGAACAACACGGCGGCCGGACCATCGAGGGAGTCGCCACCCGAATCGCCCAACGCATCCTGGCCATGACCACAGCGATCTGGCACAACCACCGCACCGGACAACCCACCACACGATCACTGATCGCCTACGACCACTAACTTCGGAACTACTCGTCTAGGTTTCAGAAACCGTCCGGACGGAGCCGCCCAGGATCCGGCAGGCGCGTTCGTCGGCTCGGCCGAGCACGACGGCTGGGAGTTCGTGAACGCCGGTGGTCAGAGCGCGGTGGATGCGATGCCATCCGTCGATCACCAGTGGCGTAGTGGCGTGTGGAAGCCTCACGGCCAGCAGTGGGCGTGTCAGGTCGGCTGTCGCAGCGTGTGCGGGATCGATCGCTATGACGGCCCTCGCCCAGGCCAGAGGCCTGATGTCAATGTGACGGGCGGGGTAGCGTGCTGCAAGTCGTGTCGCGGTGTCGATGTCCCAGGCCCAGCCGAGCAGGATGAACATCTCGTCAGCCATGCGTCTCTCCTTCGATGATCGGTCGGTTGGCCGGATGTGGCGGCGCCGTATGGCATGGGGCCAGCAGGGCGACCACAGGCCGCCCCCGCTGGCCGGGCCGTGTTCAAGCGCGGCGCAGTGCGCGGGTTGCGGCGGTGCCGATGACGGCGGCGGCTTGTGCGGGGTCGGTCAGGGCGACCACATCGGCGCCGTCGATCGGACGGGTTCGTTCGTCCATGGCCAGCCACAGGACGGCGCATCCGGCGGCTGTGAGGCGGGCGATGCGGTCGCGGCCGAGGGCTCGTTCGGCTGCGGGGAAGATCCCGTCGGAGACGACGATCAGGAGGCGCGCGGCACCGGTCCGCGAGAGGTCCATGATGCCGTCAAGGGCGTCGACCGCTTCGGCGAATCGGTGCTGACTGTCGCGTGCGGTGAACTCCGCGACCCGGGCGGGCGTGACGCCGGGGCTGGTGACGGGGCGGACTCTGGTTCCGAAGATGACCGTTGCCGACTGTGCGTCGGGGACGTGTGCGGCGGCGCGAGCCAGGATCCACGCGGCTGAGGCGACCGGGTCTGCGAGGGCCTGCATGGATCCGGTCACGTCGCAGGCGATCCCGATTCTCAGCGGTGGGGACGGGACCGGGCGGCGGGTGGTCTGGGTGAAGGGTTCGGCGGTGGGGATGGCTCCGGCCGCGCGCTGAGCGTCGGCTGCCAGGGCGTCTCGCATCCGCAGGCGTCCGGGCGGCATGGGCGAGGTCACCGCCGTGACCGTGGGTTCGCGGTGTGCGGCCGAGCGCAGCGCCCGCGCCAACCGGCGGGCGGCGGACTGTTCTGCCGGGTGGGGCGCGCGCGTCCTGGCGACTGCGGTCGGGCCGCGCTGTGGGCCTGGTTGGTTGGGGACGTTGAACACCTTGCGCGCGACACGGGCGGCGCGCTCGTGGGCGCGCTGTTCGCGTGCGTCTGCATCTGCGCTGGTCGTCCCCAACGCGGCGGCCTCGGCCTTCTCGACGGCGGCGAGGGCGCCTCCGATCGCTTCGGCGAGCTGGCTGGGCGCCCCAGTGCTTCCCTTGCTGCCCTCCTGGTTCGTGTTCCCGGTCCCGGTGCCGCCTTCGGTGGGGGCGGGCTGGTTGGGATCGGTGCCGACGAGTTCGCACCATCGGCGGCCGAGTTCGAGCATCGTGTCGCGGTCTTCATCGGGCGTGACGTGCGCGGCACGCCAGAGCTTGGCCAGCTCAACGAGCCGGTTGGTGCCCAGAACGGAGGCGATGGTGGCGGCCAGCCCGGCCGTCTCAGCACGCTCCAGGATGCCCAGGTCGGTGCGGGCCAACAGGAGCCCGGCTGCGCGGGCGGCGTTCCATGGGGTCATCGCCACGTTGGGCCTGGACGCTGGCACGGTCGGCGGGGCGGCCAGTGGCTGTGCCACCAAAGCACCCGCCGCCGCGCCGCCGCGCGGCGGGGTGGTGAAGTCGGCGAGGATCAGGCTGCTGGCCGACGCGCGCAGCCAGCGGCGGTCGGCCGGGCGGCGGCGGAGTTGGGCGGCTTCGATGCGGGTCTCTTCCAACACCAGCGCGGCGTCCACATGCGCGGCGGACGTTCCCGGGGTCGGCGTCCAGCGGGTGTGGGCGGCGTGCGCGGCTTCGTGGACCAGGACGCCCCACAGTGGCGCGTATCGGGTCCGGTCGGCCGGGCGGGACGGGTCGCAGGTGTCGGGGTGGTGGCCCAGGTGGGAGCCGTCCAGTTCGATCGCGGCGAGCTCCGGGATGAAACAGCCCGGCGCGCCGTGCCCCTTTCCGGGGGCGCAGGTGACGGTCAGGTCTTCCCGGTCGGCCAGGTCGCAGATCTCCTCGCTCAGCGCGGCCGACAGCCGCAGCCACGCGCCGCGCGGTTTCGTCGCTGGGCCGGGCGTTGGGCCACTGATCACGTGTGCGTTGGTCATCGGTTCCTCCAACAGGCGCGGCCGGAACGGGCCGCGCAGGGTAGGGCGGGCGGAATGCGGTGGGCGGTCAGACCTGCGGGCCGAGCGCAAGCGGGGTGATGTCGCGTCCGTAGACCGCGCTGAGTGCTTCGGCGACGACCTCGCGGTCTTCCTCCGGCGCGACTCCCAACAGGTTCGCCACGGCGGCGGCAGGGCCGAGAACACCTGCGATCTTCTGGAAGGCGATCAGTTCGCGGAGTTGCGGCGCCCAGCCGATCTCGCCGGACTCCTGTCGTCGGGCCAGGTTCCGCGCGACCCGGACCGCGCGCGGTTCGATCGCCAGCTTCTTGGCCAGGTCGTAGTCGGTGGAGACCCTGATCTGTGCGGCGAACCGGGACGCGAGCGCTTCGGTCAGGACGGCGCCGTGAACGCCGGGGTTGTGTCCCGCGATGACGTAGAAGCCGGGTGCGGCGGTGATGGTCTCGCCCTTATGGGCTTTGACGGTGATCTGCCGCCGTCCGTCCATCGCGGGGTAGACCACAGCCAGCACCTTCGGCGAGATCAGCGTGGCGTCATCGATCAGCAGCGCCCGGCCCTCGGTCATCGCCGTCACCAGCGGCCCGTACACGAACTCGTATCCGCCGCCCGTCGCCTGGGTGTACTCACCGATGAAGTCCGCAACGGTGGTGTCACCGTCCCCGGCCACCGTGATCAGGTCCGAGAAGGCCGCTTCGACCAGCGACGTCTTGCCTGTCCCCGGCGGCCCGTACAGCAGGGCCGGGATGGATGCCGCGCGCAGCTTCTGCAACGCGGCGACGTCGGGCAGGTCCGCCAGCTTGCGCGGGTGGTAGGTCTGTCCGTTCGGCCGGACCACCGGCCCGCCCGTCGCCGCGCCGCCCGTGTTCCCGGTCGGGTCCGCCGGGCGCAGCACTTCCACGTTCGTGGGGCGGACCGGAGCCGGGGTGGTGGAGTTAGCCGCGCGTGCGCTCGTGAGGAGGGCGGTGGTGGCGTCCGTGGTCGCCGGTGTCGCGCGATACCGGCGGGGCTTCTCTCCGACCTGTTCGGCCTGTCCGCGTCCGACCATCGTGGTCAGGGCGTTGCCCACCGCCCCGGCCGACCGGTCGAGCTTGCGGGCGATCTCGCCAGGAGTGAAGGCCTCATGCGGGTGTTCGGCCAGAAGCACCGCGACGCGGCGGCGTAGCTCGCCCTGCCCGAGGCGGTTGGGCGGGGTGGTGATGGCCTGGGCTGTCGGGGTCGTGGGCGTGGTGGAAGTGGTCATGTCATCGTCCAATCGCGTGGTATGGCGTGTGGGTGGGTGCCGTGGCGGTTTGGCGAGCTGGGTGGGTCGGGGGCGGGGTCAGTTCCGGGAGGCCGCTATTCCGCTCGCGGCGGCGGGCTCGGTGGCCGCACCCGGGACGGCCGTGAACCGGCGCGGACGTTCGCACACCAACTCGGCCTCACCCGCCTCCACCAGGCGATCCAGGGCGTTGGACACCGCTCCGGCCGAGTGGCCCAGCACCTTGCTGATCTCGTGCGGGGTGAACTGTGACCCCGGGTGGGTCGTCAGGTGCGCGGCGACCTTCGCGCGCATCTCCCCCGGCAAGGCGCGGGGTCGCCCCGAAGCGCTACGCGCCCGGCCCTGGGCGACGCTTCGCGTCAGACGGCGGGCCTTGCCCGAACTTCCATAGATCGCGTCCACCGCCCGCAGGGCGCTTCCGGCGTCTCCGACGTCCAACGCCGCCAACGCCTCCGCAACGGCCGCCCCCATCCCCGTGAGCACGGCACGCACGTCCCGCAGCTGCTCCTCCGCGAACTCCTCGACAACCGGCGCGGGATCGTCGTCCGTGCCTTCGGCGGACATCGCGGCCCCGGCCTCTTCCGAACGTTCGTCGTCCGTATTGCCCGGTGCCGCGTCCGGCACCACTTCGGGCGGGGCGTCCGGCACCACTTCGGGCGGGGCGTCCGGCATCGCGTCGGGCGCGGCGGACGGGACAACGGCCGTCCAGGTGTCGGCGACGCGCACACCCCCAACGAGCCCGCCCCGGACACGGACGGCCCGGCCGTCGGCTTCCAGGGTCGCCAGTGTCCGCGTCACGGTGGCGCGGCTCACCTGCGCCGCCGCCGTCATGTCGGCGACGGTAGCGCCGGGATTGGCCGTCAACGCGTCCCAGACGTCGCCTGCCGCCCCCTCCAGCCGCAGATGGCCGGACGGAACGTTGTTCGCGGTGGCGGGCGGGACGGCGCGGTCAGGGCGCGCGTTCGCGGTGATGGTGCGGTGGATGGTTTCCGTGGTCACATCGGCTCCATTTCTGATGTCCGGCCACCGAATTCCGGTGCCGTCCCCGTGAATAGAGCTCGACCATTTCTCGATGCGACACGACCATGCAAGCATCTCCGCCGCATTTTTATTCACCTCAACAGCTGAACATCCTTACCGCACCCCAACCCCAATCCCCCCGCCCACAAAAATGAGGCAAATTCTCTGCGCTCAGAATTACACCAACTCGAATGAGATGGTGCGCCACGAATATCCAACACCGGGACGGCAAGCACGACAGAGAACAGACCTCGCCCGCGCGCACCAAACAGCAGCCCTCCCGGCAAGACTCTCTCGACCTCACCACCTCGACCTCTCCAGGAATCCCACGCATGAGCACGAGAAGAACTGGAGAATGAAGGGTTTGAAGGAAAGGAGGACCTGGAGGTTGAGGAAGAGAATCACTCATCGAACGCGCTGCGCAGCCATTGGGAGTACCCCACGTGGGGTAGTCGCGTCCACCACTGGCTCACCAGACCAAGGCACTGACCTGCCAAGACCCCCGCTGCGCCCGTGCCGGTCATAGCTGGCCCGGCCACTGGCCCCACGTCTCCGCCCCTGAGGGGCCTCGCGTTTTCCGGACAGCTGCTTGATGGGTGATCTATGCGGCCTGCTGTCGGTCCAGATACTCGGTGTGGACCTCCCATGGGGTTCGGTACCCGTTCGCCGAGTGGAGCCTACGTCGATTATAGAAGCCTTCGATGTAGCGCATGACCGCGCGGAGGGCTTTGGCTCGTGTGGCAAA
>NZ_RFFG01000184.1 GCF_003696215.1 Actinomadura harenae
CTGGCGGCCGCCTACGAGGGCGGCGACCTCGACCCGGTCCCCACGTCCTTCCGGCGTTGGGCGACCGGTCTCGCCCAGCAGGACCGGACCGGCGAGCTTGCGGAATGGACGCGGTTGCTCGACGGCCCGCAGCCGAACCCCCTCGGTGAGCGGGCCCTCGACCCGTCCCGCGACACCGTGGGAGCCGGGACGCGCCGGGTGTCCCTGGCACTGCCGGAGCGCGTGGCCTCCGCGCTGCTGTCCACAGTCCCCTCGGCGTTCCACGCCGGGGTGGACGACGTTCTCCTCGCCGGTCTGGTGGCGGCGCTCGCCGAGGATCGCGACGGTCTGTCCGGTGGGGTCCTGGTGGACGTCGAGGGCCACGGACGCGGCGCCGAAGGGCTCGACCTGAGCCGGACGGTCGGCTGGTTCACCGCCGTCCACCCCGTTCGGCTGGATCCGGGAACCACCCACCCGGCCTGGGTGCGGACCGGCGGGCCCGCCGCCGGAACGCTGCTGAAGCGGATCAAGGAGCAGCGCCGCGCCGTTCCCGGTGACGGGCTCGGCTACGGGCTCCTGCGGTACCCGGGGCCGGACGCTCCGGCGCCTCTCGCAGGCCTCCCCTCCGCGGAGGTCTCCTTCAACTACCTCGGCCGGTTCACCGCGCCGGACGCCGACACCCCGGCCACGCGCCGCGACGCCCTGTGGCAGCCCGCCGGGACGGACGCGATGGGCGGCGTCGCCGACCCCGGCATGGCCCTGGCGTACGCGCTGGAAGCGGGCGGCATCGTGCTGGACCGTCCGTCCGGGCCTGAGCTGACGCTCTCGCTGGCCGCCCCCGCCGGGCTGTTCACGGACGCCGACCTGGACGACCTGCTCGCGGCCTGGGCCGCGATGCTCGACGGACTCGCCGCGCACTCGGCGACGCCCGGCGCGGGCGGGCACACGCCGTCGGACTTCCCCCTGGTGGCGCTCACCCCGGACCAGGTGGACGAGCTCGAACCGGGCCTCGCCGACGTGTGGCCGCTGTCCCCCCTCCAGGACGGGCTGCTGTTCCACGCCCGCTACGACGACCGAGCCGAGGACGTCTACCTCTGGCAGCGCGCGCTCGACTTCGACGGCCCCCTGGACACCGGCCTCCTGCGGACCTGCTGGCAGCGGCTGCTGGACCGGCACGCGAACCTGCGCGCGGCGTTCCGGCAGCCGGCGGGGCTCGACCGGCCCGTCCAGGCCGTCGCGCGGCACGTGGAGGTGCCCTGGCGCGAGGTGGACCTGACGAGCGGGGCCGACCCGGCGGGCTCCGGCTCCGCTCCGGGCCCGGACGGCCTGCTGGAGGACGAGCGGGCCCGCGGCCTCGACCTGGCGGCCCCTCCGCTGCTGCGGCTGCTGCTGGCCAGGCTCGGCCCGGACCGGCACCGCCTCGTCGTCACGATGCACCACATCGTGCTGGACGGCTGGTCGCTGCCGGTGCTGTTCGACGAGCTGTCCCGGCTGTACGAGGCGGGCGGCGACCCGTCCGTGCTGCCGCCCGCGACGTCCTACCGCGACCACCTGGCCTGGCTGGCGCGTCAGGACGCCGGCGCGGCCCGCGCCGCCTGGCGCGACGCGCTCGCCGGGGTCGCCGAGCCGACGCTGCTCGGCCCCGCCGACGCCGGGCCCACCGGGGCCGTGCCCCGCCACGTCGTGGAGTGGACCTCGGCGGAGTTCGCCGGGCGCCTGCACGCCGCGGCCCGCGCGCAGGGCGTGACCCCCGGGACGCTGGTGCAGGCCGCGTGGGGGATCCTGCTCGGCGCGCGGACCGGACGCCGCGACGTGGTGTTCGGCACGACGGTGGCCGGACGTCCCGCGGACCTGCCGGGGATGGAACGCGCCCTCGGACTGTTCATCAACACCGTCCCGGTCCGTGTCGGCCTCGACCCGGGGCGTCCCGCGGCGGCGGTGGCCGCCGAGACGCGGGCCCGCCAGAACGCGCTGCTCGCGCACCAGCATCTGGGCCTCGCCGAGATCCAGCGCGCGGCCGGGGCCGGCGCGACCTTCGACACCCTCGTCGTCTACCAGAACCATCCGGCCGCGCCGCCGCGGTTCGCCGGGCCGGACGTGGCGATCACCGGGGGCCAGGACGCCGCGCACTACCCGGTCACGCTGGTCGTGACGCCCGGGACCGGCGGCCTGGAAGTGCGGTTCGAGTACCGGCCCGACCTCTTCGACGAGCCCGGCGTGCGGGACCTGGCCCGGCGGTACGTCCGGGTGCTGGAACGGCTCGTGGACGCGCCCGGGCTCCCGCTCGCACGGATCGACGTGCTGGACCCGGCCGAACGGCGCCAGGTCCTCGACGGCTGGAACGACACCTCCGGCCCGGTCCCGGACGGCACGCTGGTCGACCTGTTCGAGGCGAGCGTGGCGCGGGACCCGGGCGCGACCGCGCTGGCCGACGCCGCCGGGACCTGGACCTACGCGGAGCTGGACGTCCGCGCGAACGTCCTGGCCCGCGACCTGATCGCCCGGGGCGTCGGCCCCGAGGACCTCGTCGCGGTGGTGATGGAGCGGTCGGCGGCGCTGTACGCGGCGCTGCTGGGCGTGCTCAAGGCGGGCGGGGCCTACCTGCCCGTGGACCCCGACCACCCGGCCGACCGGATCGCCCACACCCTCGCCGACGCGCGCCCGGCCGCCGTCGTGTGCACCGCCGCGACCGCCGGGCTGGTGGCCGGCACGGGCGTCCCGCACGTCCGCTGGGACGAGCCGCCCGAAGCGGCGAACGCACCGGCGGGCGCGCCGGCCGCCGCGCCGACCGACGCGGACCGGGTCCGGCCGCTGCGGCCCGGACATCCGGCCTACGTGATCTACACCTCCGGCTCCACCGGACGGCCGAAGGGCGTGGTGGTCCCGCACCGGGGCGCGGTCAACTACGTGACCTGGCGGGCCGCGGAGTACGGCATCACCCCGCGCGACCGGGTGCTGCAGTTCGCCTCGGTGGCGTTCGACACCTCGGTCTGCGAGATCTTCCCGACGCTCGCGGCGGGCGCGGCGCTGTGCGTCGCGCGGCGCGACACCGACCCGTCGGCGGAGCTGGCCGCGTTCGGGCCGACGGTCGCGACCTTCACGCCGTCGGTGCTGGAGTCGGTCGAGCCGTCCGCCGCCCGCACCGTCCGGACGCTCGTCACGGCGGGCGAGGAACTCGGCCTCGCGACCCTGCGCCGCTGGGCGCCCGGCCGCACCCTCTACAACGAGTACGGCCCGACCGAGGCCACGGTCGACGTCACCAGCTGGAAGTGCCCGCCGGACCTCCCCGGGACGGTCCCGCTGGGCGGGCCGATCCGGAACGTGCGGGCCTACGTGCTGGACGGGTTCCTGCGTCCGGTGCCGCCGGGCGCGCTCGGCGAGCTGTACGTCGCGGGCGCGGGCGTCACCCGGGGCTATGTGAACCGGCCCGGCCTCACCGCCGCCCGGTTCGTCTCCTGCCCGTTCGGGGCGTCCGGGGAACGCATGTACCGGACCGGCGACCTGGCCCGGTGGACCCCGGACGGCGAACTGCTGTTCGCGGGCCGCGCCGACGAGCAGGTGAAGATCCGCGGGTTCCGCGTCGAGCCGGGCGAGATCGAGGCGGTTCTGGGCGCGTATGAGGGGATCGAGCAGGTCGCGGTGGTGGCCCGCGAGGACCGTCCGGGAGTCAAGCGGCTCGTCGCCTATGTCGTCGGCGGGGCCGACCCGGCGGAGCTCCGCGCTCACGTGGCGGCGCGGCTGCCGGACCACATGGTCCCCGCCGCCTTCGTCCCGCTCGACGCGTTGCCGATGAGCGTCAACGGCAAGGTCGACCGGGCGGCCCTGCCCGCTCCGGACTTCGGGGCGAGGGCGGGAGGGCGCGCCCCGGCCACGCCGTCCGAGGCGGTCTTCTGCGGTCTGTTCGCCGAGGTGCTCGGCCTGGGGTCGGTCGGTGCGGAGGATTCGTTCTTCGAGCTGGGCGGTGATTCGATCATGTCGATGCTGGTGGTGTCGCGGGCCCGCCGGGCGGGTCTGGTGGTCACGGCGCGGCTGGTCTTCGAGGAGAAGACGCCCGCCGCCCTGGCGCGCGCGGCCCGGGCCGGCGCGCCGGCCTCGCCGCAGGACCCCGACGACGGCGTGGGCCCGATCCCGCTGACGCCGGTGATGCGGGAACTCGCCGAGCGGTCCGGCCCGGTGGCGCTGTCCGGCATCTTCTGCCAGTCGATGCTGCTGTCCGTCCCGGCCGATCTGGAGTGGCAGCGCCTCGTCGGTGCGGTGCAGGCCGTCCTCGAACGCCACGACGTGCTGCGCGCTCGTCTGGACGAGGCCGAGGGACGCCTGGTGGTGCCGCCGCCGGGTGCGGCCGCGGCGGGGGACCTGGTGAGGCGGGCTTGCGGGCAGGACGTCGCGGTGGAGCAGCGGGCGGCCGCGGACCGGCTGGATCCGGGCGCGGGTGTGATGGTGCAGGCGGTGTGGTTCGACGCGGGACCCGCCACGCCCGGCCGGTTGCTGATCGTCGCCCATCACCTGGTGATCGACGGGGTGTCCTGGCGGATCCTCGTCCCGGACCTGGCGGCCGCCTACGAGGGCGAAGACCTCGACCCGGTCCCCACGTCCTTCCGGCGATGGGCCTCGCAGCGGGCCGACGAGGCGACCAGCCCCGCCCGCACCGCCGAACTCCCCGCATGGCGGGACATGCTGGACGCGCCCGATCCGCTCTTCGCGACGCGTCCGCTGGACCCGGACCGCGACACCGTGGCGGCGGGCACCCACCGGGCCGAGCTGAACCTGTCCGCCGAGGCGACGACCGCGCTCCTCGGCCCGGTCCCGGCCGCCTTCCACGCGGGCGTCGACGACGTGCTGCTGGCGGGCCTGGTCGCGGCGCTGACCGAGGATCGCGGCGGCCTGTCCGGTGGGATCCTGGTGGACGTCGAGGGCCACGGCCGCGACGCCGAAGGGCCCGACCTGAGCAGGACGGTCGGCTGGTTCACCGCCGTCCACCCCGTCCGGATCGACCCTGCGGGCACCGACCCGGCCCAGGTGCGGGCAGGCGGTCCGGACGCCGGACGCCTGATCAAACAGATCAAGGAGCAGCGCCGCGCGGTCCCCGGCGACGGGCTCGGCCACGGGCTGCTCCGCTACCTCAACCGCGACACCGCGCCCCGGTTCGCCGGGCTGCCCCACGCCCGGCTGGGCTTCAACTACCTGGGGCGTTTCGCCGACGCCCGGCGCCCCGGCGGACTCTGGCAGCCCGCCGGGGACACCGCCGTGGGCGGTGTCCCAGAACCCCGGATGGCCGAGACCCACGTGCTCCAGGCGCACGGCGTCGTCCGGGACGGGCCGGACGGCCCCGCGCTGACCGTCGCGCTGACCGCGCCGAAGCGGCTGCTCGCGACGGCGGACCTGGACGCCCTCGTCGCGGGGTGGGCGGCCATGCTCGGCGGGCTGGCCGCGCACGCCGCCGATCCCGGCAGCGGCGGCCACACGCCCTCCGACTTCGCGCTGGTCGCCCTCGACCAGGACGACATCGACGCATTCGAGTTCAGGCTCGCGGACGACGGGAGAACCCGGTGACACAGGTGCGGATGGAGGACGTGTGGCCGCTGTCGCCACTCCAGCAGGGGCTGCTGTTCCACGCCGAGTACGACGACCGAGGACGGGACGTCTACGTCGTCCAGGGTGTGGTGGACCTCGCGGGGCCGCTCGACGCGGCGGCGCTGCGCGCCTCCTGGCAGGTGCTGCTCGACCGGCACGCCGTCCTGCGCGCGAGCTTCCAGCGGCGCGGCACCGGCGACCCGGTGCAGGTGGTCGCGCGCGGCGTGCCCCTGCCCTGGCGTGAGGAGGACCTGTCCGCCCTGCCGGACGCGGAGGCCGCCGAACGGTCCCGCGCGCTCGCCGAGCGGGAGCGGCTGCGGCGCTTCGAGGTGACGGCCCCGCCGCTGCTGCGGCTGGTGCTGGTCCGATTCGGCCCGGAGCTGCACCGGCTGGTCATCACCGTGCACCACCTCGTCCTGGACGGGTGGTCGCTGCCCGTGCTGTTCGACGAGCTGTCCCGGCTGTACGCGGCCGGAGGCGAACCGGCGACGCTCGAACCCGTGACGCCCTACCGGGACTACCTCGCCTGGCTGGCCCGGCAGGACACGGACGCGGCGCGCGACGCGTGGCGGACGGCGCTCGCCGGGCTGGACGGGCCGACACTCGTCGCCCCCACCTCGACCGACCCCGCCACGGCCACGGCAACCGCCGCGGGCGCGGGCGAGGCGGAGTCCGAGCCGTCCCGATTCCTGCTCGGCGCGGCGGGCCGCACGGTCGCCGACGCGCTGCGGGCCACGGCGCGGGCGCGTGGACTGACCCTGAACACCCTGGTCCAGGCCGCCTGGGCGGTCCTCGTCGGACGGCTCGCCGGCCGCCGCGACGTGGTGTTCGGCGCGACCGTGGCCGGCCGGCCGATGGAACTGCCCGGGGCCGAGCGGATGGTCGGGCTGTTCGTCAACACCGTGCCGGTGCGGGTCCGCCTGGACCCGGCGCGGCCGTTCGCCGACCTGCTGACCGACCTCCAGCGCCGCCAGTCCCTGCTGCTCGACCACCAGTACCTGGGGCTGGCGGAGATCCAGCGGGCGGCCGGGCCGGGAGCCGCCTTCGACACGCTGCTGGTCTTCCAGAACTTCCCGCGCGACGCCGGTGAGGCGCTCCGGCTCGACGGCCTGCGGATCTCCGGCAACACCAGCGAGGACGCGTCGCACTACCCGCTCACCCTCGTCGTGACGCCCGGCGACGACCTCGACCTGCGTCTGGACTACCGGCCGGACGTGTTCGGCGACGCGTCCGCCGGGCGGCTGCTGGCCCGGGTGGCGTCCGTCCTGGAGCAGGTGGCGGCCGACCCGTCCGTGCGGGTCGCCGACCTCGACCTCCTCCTGGACGACGAGCGCGACCGGGTGCTGTCGGCGTGGAACGACACCGGTCGTCCGGTCATGGACGGGTCCCTGGCCGAGCTGTTCGAGGCGCAGGCGGCGCGGACGCCCGACACGGTGGCGGTGGAGTCCGGCGACGTCCGCTGGACGTACGCGGAGCTGAACGCCCGCGCGGACCGGGTGGCGCGCGAACTGGAGGCGCGCGGCGTCGAGGCGGAGAACCTGGTGGGCGTGCTGCTGGACCGGTCGGCGGACCTGGTCGCGGTGCTGCTGGGCATCGCGAAGGCGGGCGCGGCCTATCTGCCGGTCGACCCGTCCTACCCGGAGGAGCGCATCGGGTTCGTCCTGTCCGACGCCCGGCCCGCGCTGGTGGTGTGCACGCGCCAGACCGAGCACCTGGCGGGCCCGGACAGGCTCGTCTGGGACGACCCGGACCGGCCCGTCCCCTCCGCCACGGTCCGCACACGCCGGGTGCCGCCGCATCCCGACCACCCCGCCTACGTCATCTACACGTCGGGTTCGACGGGGACGCCGAAGGGCGTGGTGGTGTCGCATCGCGGCCTGGCCGGTTTGGCGGGGGCGCAGGTGGAGCGTTTCGCCGTTCGGTCGGGTTCGCGGGTATTGCAGTTGGCGGCGCTGGGTTTCGACGCCTCGGTGTCGGAGATGTGCATGGCGTTGCTGTCGGGCGCGACGTTGCTGTTGGCGGACGCCGACCGGCTTCCTCCTGTGGGGCGTCTGGAGGACGTCCTGGCGGATCTGGGTGTGACGCATGTGACGGTTCCGCCGTCGTTGTTGGCCACGGTGGAGCAGTTGCCGGGGTGTGTGGAGACGCTGGTCGTGGCGGGTGAGGCGTGTCCGCCGGGGCTGGTGGAGCGGTGGGCGACCGGGCGGCGGATGGTCAACGCCTACGGCCCGACCGAGACGACCGTCTGCGCCACGATGAGCCGTCCCCTGGACCCCGACTCCGACGTGATGATCGGCGGCCCGATCTGGAACACGCGAGTGTTCGTGCTGGACGAGTTCCTCCGTCCCGTCCCGCCGGGCGTCGTGGGTGACCTCTACGTCGCGGGCGCGGGCGTGGCACGGGGCTACGCGGGCCGGGCGGCGCTCACATCCGAGCGGTTCGTGGCCTGCCCGTTCGAGTCCGGCGCGCGCATGTACCGGACCGGCGACCTGGTCCGCTGGACGGACGACGGCCGGCTCGCGTTCGCGGGACGCGCCGACGAGCAGGTGAAGGTCCGTGGTTTCCGGATCGAGGTCGGTGAGGTCGAGAACGTCCTGTCCGCCCATCCGGGAGTGGAGCGGGCCGCCGTCGTGGCGCGCGAGGACCAGCCGGGTGTCAAGCGGCTGGTCGCGTACGTGAGCGGCGGCGGAGTCGAAGGGCTTCGGGAGTACGCCGCCGAGCGGCTGCCGGAGTACATGGTTCCATCCGCGTTCGTGACGCTGGACGAGTTCCCGGTGACGGCGAACGGGAAGCTGGACCGGGCCGCGCTGCCCGCGCCGGACCTGGCGGGGGCGTCGCGGGGCCGTGCGCCCGCGACGCCCGCGGAGGAGATCCTCTGCGGGGTGTTCGCCGAGGTCCTGGGCCTGGAGACGGTCGGCGCGGACGACTCGTTCTTCGCCCTCGGCGGCGACTCGATCATGTCCATGCTGGTGGTGTCGCGGGCACGCCGCGCGGGCCTGGTGATCACCTCCCGGCAGGTGTTCGAGGAGAAGACGCCCGCCGCGATCGCCCGCGTCGCGGACACCGCGGGCGCGAACGGCCCCGGCGGCGCGCCCGACGAGCCGACCGGACCGGTTCCGCTGACCCCCGTGATGCGCGGCCTGGCGGAGCGGGCCGGTCCGGCCGCGCTGTCCGGGACGTTCAGCCAGTCGGTGGTGCTCACCGCGCCGGACGACCTGGACCTCGGCCGCCTGACCGCCGCGCTGGCCGCGCTCCTCGACCGCCACCCGGTGCTGGGCGCCCGGTTGGAGGCGGACGCCGGCCGGCTGACCGTCCCGTCCGGCGACGCCGCGGTGCCCGCGGGCGACCTGGTCGCGCGCGCCGGGGGCCGGGACGTCCGGCGGGCGCTGCGGGAGGCGACGGACCTGCTCGACCCGGCCGCCGGGATCATGCTGCGGGCGGTGTGGCTCGCCGACGCCGGGCTGGTGCTGGTCGTGGCGCACCACCTGGTGGTCGACGGCGTGTCGTGGCGCGTTCTCGTGCCGGACCTCGCCGCCGCCTACCGCGGCGAGGTCCTCGACCCGGTGCCGACGTCCTTCCGGAGCTGGGCGGAGAACCTGGCCGCCGAGGCGACCGGCCAGGCCCGCCTGGACGAGCTGCCGCTCTGGACCCGGCTGCTGGCGGGCCCGCAGGCCGTGCTCGGAGCCCGCCCCCTGGACCCCGCCCGCGACACCGTGGCGGCCGGGACGCGCCGGGCCGACCTCACCCTGCCGGTCCCGGACACCACGGCGCTGCTCACCGGCGTCGCGGAGGCGTTCGGCGCCGGAGTCGACGACCTGCTCCTCGCGGGGCTGGCGGCCGCGGTGGAGGAGTGGCGGCGGACCCGCGGCCTGCGCACGCCCGGCGGCCAGCTCGTGGACGTGGAGAGCCACGGCCGCGCCGACGGCGACCTCGGCCGCACGGTCGGCTGGTGCACGGCCGAGCACCCCGTCCGGCTGGACGCGGGAGCCGTCGACCACGCCGGCGTCCGCGCGGGCGGCCCGGCCGCCGCCCGG
>NZ_RFFG01000185.1 GCF_003696215.1 Actinomadura harenae
CGCGCGATGCGCCGCCGCGCCGCCCGCACGACCGGCCGGACGTCGCCGCGCATCGCGGCGCGGGCGGCGTCGGCGTGCGCCTCGTACTCGTCCGGCGTCTCGTCGCCGACGCAGGGCGCGCCGCAGCGGCCGAGATCGGCCAGCGCGCACGCCCGGCCCTTGCCCTTCTCGACCAGCCGCAGCGTGAGCCGCTGGGTGCACTGCCGCAGCGGGACGGCCTCGTGCAGCGCCGCCTTCGCCTCCTCGGCCTGCCGCGTCGACGACAGCGGCCCGAGGTACACCGCCCCGTCGTCCCGGGACTCGCGCACCACCGACAGCCGCGGGAACGGCTCGGCGGTCAGCTTCAGCCAGACCGCCCGCTCGGGGAACTTCGACCGCCGGTTGTAGCGGGGCTTGTGCTCCGCGATGAGGCGCAGCTCGCGGACCTCGGCCTCCAGGCCGGTCGCGCACACGATCGTCCGGACCCGCTGGGCGAGGCCGACCATCTCCCGCGCCCGCCACCGCGTCTCCGAACCGGTGAAGTACGACCGGACGCGGGTGCGCATGTCCGTGGACTTCCCCACGTACAGGATCTCGCCGCCGCCGTCCTCGAACAGGTAGACGCCGGGTTCGCTCGGCACGTTCTCGGCCAGGTGCCGCTTGCGCCGCTGCTCGGGCGTCGGCGCCTTCGCGAACCCCTTCAGCTCCTCCAGGGACGTCACCCCGAACGATCCGAGCCGCTCGATGAGGCCGTGCAGGACGTCCACGGTGGCCTTGGCGTCGGCGAGCGCCCGGTGGCACGGCTCGGTCTCGGTGCGGAAGTAGCGGGCGAGCGTGCCGAGCTTGTGGTTCGGCACCTCGTCACGGGTCATCACCCGGCGCGCGAGGTCGACCGTGTCGACGACGGGGAACGCGGGCCACGCGTACTCCAGCCGCGCGCACGCCGCCTTGAGGAACCCGATGTCGAACGGCGCGTTGTGCGCGACCAGCACACTGCCCCGCGCGAACTCCAGGAACGACGGCAGCACCTCGCCGACGCCCGGCGCGGCCATCACCATCTGCGTCGTGATGCCGGTCAGCGCCGTGATGAACGGCGGCACCGGCCCGCCCGGATCGACCAGGGTCGCGAAGTCGCCGAGGTGCACGCCGCCGCGCACCTTCACCGCCCCGATCTCGGTGATGGCGCAGTCGGCGGGCGACCCCCCGGTGGTCTCCAGGTCGACCACGACGAAGGTGACGTCGGCGAGCGGCGTGCCCAGGTCGTCCAGCGTGCCCTGCACGGGCGCCCCCTGAGAGGACACCGCGGGGACGGCGGGGACCGCGCGGGGGCCGGGGAGCGGCGCCGCCGCCGGCCGGGGGGCTGACCCGGGAAGGTGTTGCGCGGACGTCATGACGGCGACCGTAGGCCATCGCACCGACAGAACACCCGCCGGGCCTCGCGCACCGGACGTCCCGCCGCCGGACCGCTAGGCTTGGCCCCGGTCTCCACCGGTTGAGGCGGGTGACCTCGGGAAACAGTCATCTCAAGAACGGCCGGCGAGAAGGAGCGAGATCATCGACAGCGGCCCGGAGGCGGCGGAGCGCCCGCCCCGCCCCCTGCCCGAGGCGGTCCGCCAGAGCGTGGTGGAGACCGCCGCCGAGCTGCTCGGCGCCCTTCCGCTCGACGAGGTCCCCGTCCCCCTCCGCCGGTTCGCCCGGTTCGAGCGGCGCAAGCGCGCCAAGCTCGCCGGGCAGCACATCGCCGCCCTCCTCGAACGCGACGAGCGGTTCCGCGCCCGCGTCGGCGAGGCCGAACGCGAGACGCACCCCGACCTCGCCGCCGCCGTCGAGGACGGCGCCGTCCCGGCCGCCGCCGACCCCGTCCGCGTCGCCGTCCTCGGCTACCTGCTCCGCCCGGACGGCTGGGACCTTCTGGTCGAGAACGCCCGCGCCGAGCTGGAGCGCTCCGCCTCGCTGACCGAGGGCGAGCGCGCCGAGCGCCGCATCGCCGAGCTCCGCGCCGAGCTCACCAGCGCCCGCGCCAGCCGCGGCGCCGACATCGAGCGCATGCGCGGCGAGTTCCGCGAGGCCAAGGCCGAGATCTCCGAACTGCGCCGCAAGCTCCACGAGGCCCGCGCCAAGGCCAAGGCCGAAGGCGAACGCGCCGACGAGATGGCCGAGCGGACCGAGCGCGAACTGGCCGAGGCCCGCGACGCCCGCGTCACCGCCGAGAAGGAACTGCGCAGGCTCCGCGTCCGCCTGGAGCGCGCCGAGGCCGGCACGGAGGCCGCCAAGCGCGCCGCCCGCGAGGGCCGCAACATCGACGACGTCCGGCTCCGCATGCTCCTGGACTCCCTCGTGGACGCCGCCCAGGGCGTCCGGCGCGAGCTGGCCCTGCCGTCGACCATCGGCCGTCCCGCCGACCTGGTGACCGGCGCCGACGCCGCCCTCCCGCCGCACCGCGCCCTGCCCGGCCGCGCCCTCTCCGACGGCGACCCGCAGCTCCTCGACCGGCTCCTCCAGCTCCCCGGCGTCCACCTGGTCGTGGACGGCTACAACGTCACCAAGACCGGCTACGGCGACCTCACGCTCGCCGACCAGCGCGCCCGCCTCCTGTCCGGGCTCGGCGGCCTCGCCGCCCAGACCCGCGCCGAGGTCACCTGCGTCTTCGACGGCGCCGAACTCGACGCCCCCGTCGCCACCGTCGCGCCCCGCGGCGTCCGCGTCCTGTTCAGCCAGCCCGGCCAGACCGCCGACGAGCTCATCGGCGAACTCGTCCGCGCCGAGCCCGGGGGCCGCGCCGTCGTCGTCGTCTCGTCCGACCGCGAGGTCCAGGACGCCGCCCGCCGCGCCGGCGCCCGCCCCGTCCCGTCCCCGCTCCTCCTGCGCCGCCTCGGCCGGAGCTAGTCCGAGAGCCTTCTTCACGCGCGCATCGTGAGTCACGAGTGACACACCGTAGGTAAACCGGGCTTAACTAGTCCAGATCACCCGGAATCGGTTGTGGCTGCTGTGACCCCTCGCTAGTGTCGTCCGCTGACGTCTTGGACGAGAGGGGCATATCGAACGTGGCCAGTGTTCCCAAGCGTGGCACCACAACGCGTCGTGTGTTGGCGGCAGCATGCCTCGCCGTGGCGACCTCGCTCACTCTCCCCCAGGGCTTCGCCGACGCGGCCCCGGCCAAACCGAGCGCCGACGAAGTCAAGAAGAAGCTCACCAAGCTCAACGAGCAGGTCGACCAGGCGGTCCAGCAGTACAACAAGACCCAGAGTCAGCTGAAGGCCGCCCGGAAGAAGCTGACGGCGGCCAAGAAGGCGTCGGACGCCCAGCAGCGCAGCTACGAGACGCAGCGCCAGGCGATCGCCAAGATGGCGGCGACCGCCTACAAGAACGGTGACACCGACTCGGTCACCGGCTTCGTCTCGGCGGGCAACCCGCAGGTCGTCCTCGACCAGGCCGCGGTCATCTCCCAGCTGTCCCGGAACCGGACGGGCGCGCTCGCCCAGTTCCTCGCCGCCGCCCAGCGCGTGGCACGGGAGAAGGCCCAGGCCCAGCAGACGCTGGACGACGTGACGGCCAAGCTGAACGACGCGAAGAAGCAGAAGGCTGACCTTGACAAGCAGGTCAAGGCCCAGAAGAAGCTCCTCGCCAAGCTCGGCGGCCAGGACCCGACGGACAACGGCTCCGGCGGCGGCAGTGGTGGTGGTGGCGGGGGTCACTACACCGGCCCGGCGTCCGGCAACGCCCGCAAGGCGATCGACTTCGCCTACTCGCAGATGGGCAAGCCGTACGTCTACGGCTCGGACGGCCCCAACTCCTACGACTGCTCGGGCCTGACCGAGAAGTCGTGGGCGGCGGCGGGCGTCGACATCGGCCGCGACACCTACGCCCAGTGGGCGAACGTGAAGCACGTCAGCAAGAGCGACCTCCAGCCGGGCGACCTGGTGTTCTTCAACAGCCTGGGGCACGTGGGCCTCTACATCGGCAACGGCAAGATGATCCACGCGCCGCACACCGGCACCGTGGTCCAGATCGCCGACATCAGCTCTGGCTACTACCAGAGCGCCTGGTACGGCGCCGGACGCCCCTGAGAACGGGCGATCCGGGCGGTATTCCGCTGCACGGCCGTTGGGCCGGGTCTCTGACCTGGCCCAACGGCTTTTTTGTGGTTGATTTGCCTTCTGATTGAACTTTGCTACCTTGTGGGCACTCGCGGCGCCCTCCAGGTGCCGTCCACCCCGCGACGCCCCCCTGGCGCCGCGGATCCGGCGGGGACGCCTTCCAGGCGCCGCCGCCCCGCTCGCGACGCGCCCCACGCGCCGCGTCCCCCGGCAGGCCCGGCCCGCCCGTGCGCACGCTGACGGCGTGCATGGCGCCCAGACGCGCGCCACGGCGGATTCCTTTACCCGGCCCTGCCGCCCCCGCGAGGCCCTTCTGACGGGCCCGCGTTCCCACAACATCACGCCGCTCGCCCGCACGCGGGACATCAGGGTCCCGTCGTCGGCCTCATCACGCCCCGGGGCGAGCAGGCAACGCCGAATCCGCGCGACGGCGCGCGGAACCGGGGACCCATCTGCGCCAACGCGTCCACAGCCATT
Source organism: Actinomadura harenae (assembly GCF_003696215.1). Classification (GTDB taxonomy): domain Bacteria; phylum Actinomycetota; class Actinomycetes; order Streptosporangiales; family Streptosporangiaceae; genus Spirillospora; species Spirillospora harenae. The sequence goes on from NZ_RFFG01000185.1 coordinate 4,554, forward strand.
TCCGGACACGTTCCCGCGGCGCATGGGGTGAATCGACGGTCCCTCCCCCAGAACGACCTGGGACCCGTCGTAGGGCGGCTCCACGCCCGAACCCGGCAGCTAACCCGGTAGGCGTCTGGAAAAAGGAGAAACCCCTGTCCAGCAACGCTGTCAGCAGCACCTCCCGCCGTGTGCGGACCCTAGGCGGCCTCGCGTTCGCCGCCGCCGTCGCGACACCCGTCGTGCTGGCCGGTCCGGCACCCGCCGCGCACGCGGCGGCCGCCAAGCCCGTGGGCACGGTGGTCAAGCAGGCCCGGACCAAGACCTGGGCCCAGCGCCAGAAGCTCGCGCAGAAGGCGCTGAAGTACGCGGCCACCAAGAAGGGCAAGCCGTACGTGTACGGTGCGGCGGGCCCCAACGCCTTCGACTGCTCAGGCCTCGTCCAGTGGTCCTACCGGAAGGCCGGGGTGAACCTGCCCCGCGTCACCACGGATCAGTTCCGTTCGGTAAAGAACAGGGTTGCTTGGAACAAACTGGCGCCAGGAGACCTTGTGTTCTTTAACGGCAAGGGTCACGTGGGCATCGTCTACGAGAAAAAGGGCCGGACGCTCTACATGATCCACGCCCCCCACACCGGCGACCACGTCCGGGTGGCCAAGCTCGACAGCTACCGCAAGAAGACCTTCGCGGGCGCCGTCCGTCCCTACTAGACGGCGGTCCGCAGGGCCCGGCGGCCGGCACGCTCCCGCCGCCGGGCCATCCTTCCCCTCCGCTCGCCGTCCAGCGCGAGCCGTCCCGTAGCGGGACAGTCCGTATCCAGTACCGGACGCGCCTCATCGAGGGCGTCCGCCGCCGAGTCCGCTCCCGGCGCGCCAGCCGCGCCGACGTAGAGCCGGGGACCCACCGAACACCTGGGGTGAATCGGCCTCTCAGAGGCCGTAGGGCAGCTTCCACGCCCGAACCCGTCAGCTAACCCGGTAGGCGGCATGGAAGCCGAGGAGATCACCAGCATGAACGGCAAGCACACCAAGCTCCACCCCGTCCTCGAGTCGCTGCGCAAGACCCCGGTGGCCCAGGCGATCCGCACCACCCCGGTCTTCCAGTCGGTGCGCACCACGAGCGCCCTCGTCGCGGGCGCGGCCCTGGTCGGCACCATCGCCGCCACCACCGCGCACGCCTCGACGACCACCCCGCAGGACCTCAAGCCGCAGGCCGCCGTCGCCGGCGCCGCGCACGCCGAGGGCGCCCTCCCCGAGACCCGGCAGGAGGCCCCGCAGCACGCCGCCGCGCAGCAGCAGGCCCCGCAGGCCGCCCCGGCGGCTCCGCAGGCCGCCAACGAGGCCCCCAAGGCCCCGGCGCAGCCCGCCCCGCGCAAGCCCACCGCCGCGCAGGCGATCAAGATCGCGACCTCGCAGGCCGGGATCAGCGAGGACGGCGCGGGCAAGACCAAGTTCCAGCAGTGGTACATGGGCACCGAGCGGGCCAGGCAGACCATCGCCCGTGACGGCGGCTCGCTCGGCCTCTACGCCGACGCCGAGTGGTGCGACATGTTCGTCTCCTGGGTCGGCCACCAGGTCGGCTTCGCCGGCTCGGTCGGCTCGGACGCCTGGACCGTCGCCCACGCCAAGTGGTTCCAGCAGCAGAAGCGCTGGGGCACCGCGGCCAAGCCCGGCGCGATCGTCTTCTTCGCCTGGAACGGCAGCAAGAGCATCGACGCCATCCAGCACGTCGGGATGGTGATCAAGGACAACGGGAACGGCACCGTCAAGACCGTCGAGGGCAACACCGACGGCGGCAAGGTCGAGGTCAAGACCCGTCCGAGCTCGACGATCGTCGGCTACGGGTACCCGCAGTACTCCGGCTGATCCGATCTCCCGGCCGCGCCCTAGGATCGCCGCATGGACGACGAGAGGGGTGCGGCCACCGGCACAGGGCCCGCCGCCGGGACGACCGGCGAGCAGGCCGCTGAGCAGCGCCTGGAGCCCGTCACCGCCGAGGAACCCTCGCGGAGGCGGGCTCTCGGCATGCTCGCGGGCGGCGGCGCGGCCGCCTGCCTCGCCGCCGGGGCCGGGGTCCTCGCCCTGACGCGCCGTCCGGACGCCGGGCCCCGGACGATCACGGCCTCCCCCGTCGGGACGCCCGATCCGCGGGCCGTCGCGGCCGTCCTGGCGAACCGGGCCCGGGCCGTCCGGGAGCGGAACCGGATCGCGTTCATGGCCACGGTCGCGGACGCGCCCGCCGCGTTCCAGCAGGCCCAGGCCCGCCTCTTCGACAACCTGGCCAAGATCCCCCTGGACGGCTGGGAGGAGCGCCCCGGGAGCCCCCACGGCGCGTCCGGTGTGGTCCAGGTCTCCCTGCGCTACCGGATCACCGGCTTCGACACCGGCCCGGTCGCCCGCACCCGTCACCTGGCCTTCGCCCCGCGCTCCGGCACCTGGACGATCATCGGGGACGGCTCGTCCGCCGGTCTGGTCGGCGACTCCGACATCACCGACGCCGGGCCGCTCACGGTCGTCCGGAAGGGACCGGCGCTGGTCGTCGGCGACGCGTCCGGGCTGGACGAGATCGCCCGGCGCCTCGCCGCGGCCGTGCCCGCCGTCACCGCGGTCACCGGGACGTCCTGGGCGCGCCGCGCGGTCGCCCTGGCCCCCGCCGACGCCGCCCTCGCCGGACGCGTCGCCGGGACCGGGAACGGCCAGGACGTCGCCCGCTTCGCCGCCCTCGCCGTCGTGACGCCCGGCCCGGACGGCTCCCCCGGCCAGGACCGCGTCGTCGTCTCCCCCGCGTTCGGCCGCCTCAACGATCTCGGACGCCGCGTCGTCCTCACCCACGAGCTCACCCACGTCGCCACCGGCGGCGCGCGGGACGGCCGCACCCCGATCTGGCTCATCGAGGGCTTCGCCGACTACGTCGGGTACAAGAACGCGAACGTCCCCGTGAAGTCGGCCGCGCGCGAACTGGCCGCCGACGTGGCCGCCGGACGCGTCCCCGCGGCCCTGCCCTCCCGGGACGACTTCGACGGCGCGTCCGGACGGCTCTCCCAGGCCTACCAGGAGGCGTGGCTCGCCTGCCGCATGGTCGCCGACCGATACGGTGAAACCGCCCTCGTCCGCCTGTACCGGGCGGCCGGGCGGGAGTCCGAGGCCGCCGCGCTGCGCCGGGTCCTGGGCCTCCCTCCGGACACCTTCACCGCCGACTGGCGCGACTACCTCCGCAAGGAGCTCACGTGAGCGACGCCACCTCCCCCTCGCAGGAGCCGCCCGAGGCGCCCGCCTCACCACCCGGCCCCGGCGGCGGCACGGACACGGCCCGGGCGTACCGGAGGCCGCGCAGGGCGGCGGCGATCACGGCCGCCGTCCTCTTCGCCGCGGTCGCGGTGATCATCGCCCTGACGACGCCCTGGACGCCGCTGCCGGGCCACGTCCCCGGCGGACGGGTCAGGCCCGACCCGGCGCCCGACTTCACGCCCGCCGAGATCCACCGCGCCGCCGCGTTCGACCACGCGCTCAACTGGCCCGCCTACGCCCGGCTGTTCACCGTGCTCGCGGTCGTCCTCGTCCTCGGCTTCACCCCCCTCGGCGCACGGCTCCTCGGGCTCCTCACGGCCCGGACGCGCCGCTGGCCCCTCCGCGTCCTGATCGGCGCGCTCGCGTTCACCTCCCTGACCTGGGCGCTCTCGATGCCGTTCGCGGCCTGGGGCGAGTCGATCCTGCGCGACTACGGGCTGTCCACGCAGAGCTGGCCGAGCTGGCTGGTCGACCAGGTCAAGTCGCTCGCCGTGACCTGGGTCACCTACACGCTCGGGCTGCTGCTGCTCGTCGGCCTGATCCGCCGCTTCCCGCGCTACTGGTGGACGGGCGCCGCCGCGGGCGCGTGCGCCCTGGTCATCGCCGGATCGTTCGCCTACCCGGTCATGATCGAGCCGGTCTTCAACACGTTCCACTCGCTCCCCGCCGGGCAGCTGCGCACCGACCTGCTCGACATGGCCCGCCGCGACGGCGTCCCGGTCTCGGACGTCCTGGTCGCCGACGCGTCCCGCCGGACGACGTCGCTGAACGCCTACGTCTCCGGCTTCGGCTCCACCCGCCGGATCGTCGTCTACGACACCCTGCTGACCTCGATGTCCACGCCCCGGATCGAATCGATCGTCGCGCACGAGCTCGGCCACGCGAAGTCCGGCGACGTCCTGCACGGGACGCTCATCGGGGCGCTCGGCGCGGCGGGCGGCCTGTGCCTGCTCTACCTGCTGCTCACGTCCCCGCGACTGCTGCGCCGGGCCGGGCTCACCGCGCCCGCCGCGCGCCGTCCGGACAAGGACGAGGCCGCGCGCGACCCGTCGGCCCGGAACCGGGGCGCGGCCGACCCGCGCGCCCTCGCGCTCGTCCTCGCGCTGATCGCGGTCGCGACACAGCTCGAGGCGCCCGTCCAGAACCTGGTGAGCCGCCACGTCGAGGCCCGCGCGGACGCCCACGCCCTCAACCTCACCCGCGACCCGGCGACGTTCGCGACCATGCAGCACGAGCTGTCGGTCCGCAACATCTCGACGCTCACACCGGACGTCCTCGAGACGCAGCTCTGGTCCGACCACCCCACCGGCCCCGAACGCATCGCGATGGCCCGCGACTGGGCGCGGATGCACCACGTCCCCGAACCGCCCCCGCTCGTCCGCCACTGACGCGGACGACCGCGACCACGGCGCGGGCCGTCCGGTGATCGCTCACCGGACGGCCCGCGCCGTTCGCCGTGTCAGGCTCGCCGGGTCAGGCTCGCCGGGTCAGTGTCCGGAACGTCCCGGCCCAGGGTTCGGACGGGCCTCGCCCTGTGCCGTGGGCACCGTGGCCGGGTGGCCCGGGGCGGCCGGCACGGCCGGGGCCTTGGGGGCCGCGCCCGGCATCGTCGGGACCGCGCTCGCCCCCGAGGGGGCCGCGCCCGGCGAGGC
>NZ_RFFG01000186.1 GCF_003696215.1 Actinomadura harenae
GCCGGGCCCGGCCCGCAAGCGCGCTCAGGCACGCCGTGGTCGCGATCCGGTACAGCCAGCGGCGCACCGGCGACCGTCCCTCGAACCCGTCGAACCCGCGCCAGGCCCGCAGGTAGGTCTCCTGGACGAGGTCCTCGGCGTCGTGGACCGAGCCGAGCATCCGGTAGCAGTGCGCGAACAGCTCCCGGCGGTACGGCTCGGTCAGGACGGCGAACTCGGCGCGCGACGGCATCGCGGGTCCCTCCGCTCGGTCGATCGGGTGCGGGTCAGTCGATCGGGTGCAGGCCGGAGCCGTTGACGAGGTACTCGGGGCCGCTGCCCGGGTCGTCCGCCACTTCGAGGACGGCCTTGGCGACCAGGTCGGGCGTCAGCACGGGGTGCAGGCGCTCGATGAACGCGTCGCGGGTGATGCCCTCGCGGGCCGCGTACCCGTCGACGCCGTCCGAGCCGACGCCGGTCGGCGTGATGTGCGGGAGCAGCGTGACGAACCGCAGGCCGAGGCCCGCGCGGTCGGACTCGCCCGCCGCGTAGCGCTGGACGTGCCGGACGGCGGCCTTGGCGCCCGCGTACCCGCCGCTCAGCGGCGACCCGCCCAGGGCCGCGCCGCTCGACAGGCCGACGACTACCGACCCCGGCGCGAGCGGCGCGAGCAGCGCCGCCTTCGCCCAGGTGAACGCCTGCCGGGCGTCGTTGTTCCAGGGGTCGCTGAAGGTCTCCCAGGTCTGCTCCTGGACGGGCGCGACATGCGGACGGGACCCGGCGTTCAGGACGAGCAGGCCCGGACGGCGCTCGGCGATGATCCGCCGGGCGAGGTCCTCGTCAGTGGCGTCGCCGACGACGGGGACGAAGCGGTCGCCGAGGTCGTCGGCGGTGGCGCGCAGGTCCCGCTCGCCGCGCGCGATGCCGACGACGGTGGCGCCGTGCGCGACGAGGGCGGCGGCGATGGCGCGCCCGAAGCCCCGGCTCGCGCCGGTGACGACAGCGGTGGTGGTGGTGCTGGACGGGCCGGACATCGGGTTCTCCTTGGACGGTCTCGGTTCGGTCCGCATCAAGACCGTCCGGCCTCCCGAAATCCGTCGCCCCAGCCTATATGATGTAGGTCACACGCTACGCCCCGTTCAACGCCGCGCGAATCGCCTCCACCGAAGGCGCGCCCTCCCGGCGGCCGCCGGCCTCGGACGGGTAGAGGCGGCAGGCCAGGCCGACGGGCAGATCCGGGGTGGCGAACGGGTCGCGGCCGTCGATCAGCAGGGTCGGCGAACCGTGCATGCCCCAGCGCTCCGCCTCGTCCTCGGTCCGGACCTCCTGCCGCCGGACGGTCGCCCGCGGCCCGCCGTCCAGCGCCCGCGCGAGCCGTTCCTCCAGCACAGGACCGTTCGGACACCCGGGGACGGTCACCACCGTCAGCTCCACGCGGCTCTCCCTCAACTCACGATCGCGGCGATCAGTACCAGAATAATCGTGACAACAGCGAACAACCCGTGCACCACCACGACCGGGAGCGGGATGGCCTGCTCGGGCGGACCGGGCTCGGCCGGCGCGGCCCCGCCATGGGCGGCGGCGCGGTGCGCCGGGAGCCAGCGGGCCAGCATCGCGAACCCGAGCGCGGCGATGACCAGCAGGACGATCAGCGAGATCCACGCGAGCGCGGTGGCATCGGAGACCATGTAGACGATCCACAGGACCAGCCCGATCACCGCGAGCGCCAGGTGCCCGAAGAGCACCGGGACCGGGAGCCGCGTCGGCGGGGCGTCCACGGGGGCGCGCATCCCGCCGCGGGCCAGCCACAGGCCCAGCATGGTGGATCCCCCCAGGGCGGTGAGCAGCCAGACGATGAGGGCGGCGACAGCCATTTCGGCCTCCTCGCCGGGTCGGAACCCCGGCAGGGCCGACCCGTGGATCGGAATCGGACGGGCTCAGAGTCGCTTCGTGACCGTGAACCCCTCGGCTTGGGCGGTCTCGTCGGCGACCCGGACGCCGTAGCGGAAGGCGAGCCTGCCGCCCAGGTACCCGGAGCAGCCCAGGACGACCAGGCAGACGGCGGACAACAGGATCTGCCCGCCCTCCACCTGGTCGTAGTGGTCGCTCAGCGCGCGCCAGGCCCACCCGGCGCCGTACCCGGCGGTGACGGCGAGGTTCAGCGCCATGTGCAGCAGCGCGATGCGGAACGCGCGCGTCCCCGCCGCGATCACCAGCAGGTCCAGGAACCCGAACATGGCCGCGGCCAGGGCGGCGAACACGCCGATGGCGATCAGCCAGAGCGAGCCGCGGGTCAGGAAGGAGGGGTCGTGGACGAGCCGGGACCCCACGTCGAACACCAGGCTCGCCGTCCACGCGCCGATCGGCACGGTCGCCAGGGCCGGGTGCAGCGGGTGCCCGTACGGGCCGGACAGCGGCGTCACCGGACGCTTCGCCTGCCGCAGAGGATCGGACATCTCCACCCCCTCCTGCACGTCAAGTCTTTGCCTCGGGCCCCTGACCAGTCAATACTCCCCAGGCAAAGCCGTGCAGCCCCCTCCCCGGCGCCCACGCCCCGGGTGTAACGTCCGAACTGTGAGTGACGACCCGATGACGCATCCCGCGACGATCGTGATCGCCGGTGGCGGCCTGGCCGCGGCCAAGGGCGCCGAGGCGCTCCGCGACGAGGGCTACGAGGGCCGGATCGTGCTGGCCGGCCGGGAGCGGCACCTGCCGTACGAGCGTCCGCCGCTGTCGAAGGAGTACCTCCAGGGCGGAAGCGAACGCGACAAGATCTTCGTCCATGACGAGGCGTGGTACCGCGACCACGACGTCGACCTGCGGCTCGGCACCGAGGTCACCGCCGTCGACGCGTCCGGGCACCAGGTCACCCTCAGCGACGGCGACCGCATCGGCTACGACCGGCTGCTGCTCGCGACCGGCTCCACCCCGCGCCGCCTGCCCGTCCCGGGCGCGGACGGCGACAACGTCCACTACCTGCGGACGGTCGACGACAGCGACCGCCTGCGCGACACGTTCGCCGCGTCCGGACGCGTCGTGGTCGTCGGCGCGGGCTGGATCGGCCTGGAGACCGCCGCCGCGGCGCGCACCGCGGGCGCCCAGGTCACCATCGTCGAGACGCAGCCGGCGCCGCTGTCGGCCGTCCTCGGCCCGCCGGTCTCGGACGTCTTCACCGCCCTGCACCGCGAGCACGGCGTCGACTTCGCCTTCAACACCCGGACCAGCGAGATCACCGCTTCGGGCGTCGTCCTGGACGACGGCACCCGCCTCGACGCCGACACCGTCGTCGTCGGCGTGGGCGCCGCCCCGGACGTCGGCCTGGCGGAGTCCGCCGGGCTCGACGTCGACGACGGCATCACGGTCGACGCCGACCTGCGCACCTCGGACCCGGACGTCTTCGCCGTCGGCGACATCGCGAACGCCTACCACCCCCTGCTCGGACGGCACGTCCGCGTGGAGCACTGGGCCAACGCCCTGAACCAGCCTGCGGTCGCCGCCCGCGGCATGCTCGGCAAGCCCGCGAGCTACGACAACCTGCCCTACTTCTTCACCGACCAGTACGACCTGGGCATGGAGTACCTCGGCCTCCCCGACCCCGCCCACACCACCGAGGTGATCATCCGCGGTGACCTGGGCGCCCGCGAGTTCATCGCCTTCTGGCTCCAGTACGGCCTGATCACCGCCGCGATGAACGTCAACGTCTGGGACGTCACCGACCACACCCAGCACCTCATCCAGGCGAGAACCGCCATCGACCACGCCGCCCTCGCCGACCCCGCCGTCCCCCTCGCCGACCTCCTCCCCCGCTGACCGTCCAGGCCAAGGGAGACCCGGCACCACCGCTGAAACCGACGCGGAGTGGAACCCGGCGTCCCCGGCCACGACACGTCCGCCCCGGCCACCGCGGCCCGCGGAGCGACACGCGGGGAGGTCTGGCGTGGGGTCGGCGGGGCGGCGTATGGTCGCCCGACCGGGACGCGAGGGGCGGGAATGACTGATCGGCACGTGGTGGACGCGACGGACCGGCTCGTCGAGGACGGCCGCCGCCGCTGGGGACGGATGGCCGCCCGGCCCGCCGTCGTGAACCCGCTGGACGCGCCGTCCGCGGCGCCGCGCGCGCTGCGCCGGCTGCGGCTCAAGCAGTGGGTGGGCTGGACGCTCGTCCATCCCGAGGCGTGGTCCTCGATGATCATCCAGGACGCGCACTACCTCGCCAGCTCCGAGAGCTACGTGTACGACGCCGCGACGGGCGCGCTGACCGAGTACGCGGCGACCGCGCGCGGCGGCTCGGCCGCACTTCCCGCCACCCTCTACGGCAACCGGATGCAGTTCGGACGGCGCGGACTGCGGATCGGCTACGACCTCCAGGAACAGGACGGGCTGCACCGGATCCGGATCGAGGCGCCCGCCACCGGCGACACACCCGCCCTGACCGGCGACCTCGAACTCGACGGATCGGCCGGGACCGCGCCGCTGTCGGTCAGCGCGCCGCTGCCCGGCGGCGCGATGTACACCCACAAGCTCGTCCTGCCCGTGAGCGGCGTGCTGCGGGTCGGCGACCGCGTCTACCGCTTCGAACCCGACCGGGACATGGCGATCCTGGACGAGCACCACACCTTCCTGCCGTACCGGACGCGCTGGCTGTGGGGCACGTTCGCGCAGCGCACACCGGACGGGATCGTCGGCGCGAACTTCGCGCGGCGGCCGACCGTCCCGGGCAGCGAGGAGGAGTCCTGCCTCTGGCTGCCGGGAGCGGACGGCCCGCGCGCCGAGCCCCTCGCCGACATCACCTTCACGCCCGAGTCGGACGCGCCGCTCGCGAAGTGGCGCGTCGCGTCCGCCGACGGCCGCCTGGACGTGACGTTCGAGCCGGTCGGGCGCAAGGCCGTGAAGCACCAGATGGTCGCCGCGTCCATCGACTACTTCCAGCTGTACGGCACCTACACCGGGACGGTCGGCGGACACGACGTCCGCGACGTCCACGGCGTCTGCGAGAGCATGCGCGCCCGCCTCTGACCGTGTCCGCTACGGCTTGAGGCCGACACCGCAGTACGCGTCGACCGCGCGCCGGTCGCCGCCTGCGTCCGGCCGCCACATCTGCAAGGGGACGACGCCGGGATCGAGCACGTCCAGGCCCGTGAAGAACTCCCGGATCTGGTCGGGGTGCCGCAGCCGGTACGGCACCGCGCCGGTCTCGTCGTAGCCCTGCTGCGCCTCGAGGAACGCCCGGTCGGTCGCCGTCCCGTCGTACAGCACGAGGAGACTGCCGGGCGGCAGCGGCTCGAGCAGCCGCGCGACGATCGACCGCGCCTCGTCGTGGTCCTCGACATGCCCGAGGATGCCCATCAGCATCAGCGCGACCGGACGGTCGAAGTCCAGGTGCTCGCGCGCCCGCTCGGCGATGTCCTTCGGGTCGTGCAGGTCCGCGTCGATGTAGTGCGTCGCCCCCTCTGGACGGCTCGTCAGCAGGGCGCGCGCGTGCACGAGGACGAGCGGGTCGTTGTCGACGTACACGATGTGGCTGTCGGGCGCGGCGTCCTGCGCGATCTCGTGGGTGTTGCCCTCGGTCGGCAGGCCGGTGCCGACGTCCAGGAACTGCCGGACGCCGCGCTCCCCCGCCAGGTGCCGGACGGCGCGTCCGAGGAACGCCCGGGACGCGCGGGCCAGGTCCACGATCGCCGGGTACACGGCCGTGTAGTCGTCGCCCGCGCGCTGGTCGACGGGGAAGTTGTCCTTGCCGCCCAGCCAGTAGTTCCAGATCCGGGCCGAGTGCGGGACCGTGGTGTCGATGTCGCCCATCAGGTCCTTCTCGGCCGCGGCCAGGATCTCGTGCTCGTCGTCGCTCATGATCCGCCTCCCTTGAGCCCCCCATCTCAGCAGAAGCGGACGTCCGCCGGGCCGTTCCCTGACCGAAGCCTGTCAGGGACGTCCGGTCACGCAGGGTTCGGTCAGACAGAGCTCGGTCATGCAGGGCTCGGTCACGCAGGGTTCGTCAGGCGGGGTCGCCGAGCAGGGCGTGCAGGAGGGGCGGGGTCCGCTCCGGAGGGTGCGCCCGGATGAGCAGCCGGCCGTGCTGCGCGACGAAGTGCGAGATGACGCCCGGTTCCGCCGGGTACATCGCCGTCCCCGGCTGCTCCACCCGCACCAGGTCGGGCCGGTCGCGGTCCGGGAACCGCATCACCGTGACCGCGCCGTCCACGACGGCCGACCCCGTCTCCTCGTCGTCGAGGACCTGCACGGTCACGCCCGGACGTCCCGCCATCCCGATCAGGTGCCGCAGCTGGGCGCGGCGCGCCGCGACGTCGCCGACGTCCAGGGTCAGGGCGCGCCGGGCGATGATCGCCCACAGCCGGGGCGGACGCGGCCGGTGCAGCACGTCCTGCCGGAACGCGAGCAGCTCGACGCGGCGGCGCAGCTCGTCCGGGTCGATGTCCGGCGTGTCGAGCAGGATCGCGTGCCGCGCGTAGTCCGCGGCGAGCAGCAGGTCCGGGACGCGGGCGGGCGCGAACACGCGGATGTCGGCGAGCTCCGGCTCCAGCGTCAGGTACAGCGCCGCGTGCGAGGCCACGACGTCGTCGTAGGCCCGCCACCAGGCGTGATCCGCGCGCAGCTCGGCGTCGGCGAGCACCTGGCCCGGACTCCACCCGCTCCCGGACGCCGTCACCGGCGGCGCGTCCGGCCAGGGACGCGTCGTCACCAGGGACGCGGACGGCGCGGACGCGGCGTGCCAGGCGGGGGCGACATGGTCGGCGTCACGATGAACCGGGAACGCCCGGGGCCGGGGCGGCACGCTCCGCCCCGCGCCGTCCCACGCCTTGCCGTCCCACGCCGCGTCGTCCCACGCAATGCCGCCGCCCGCCGTGCTCGGGTCGGCCGGGGCGTCCTCCGTGTGGACGGCCTCGGCGGGCACGCACCGGTCGTAGAGGTCGCGCAGCTCGTCCAGCGAGACCATCGCCGAGACGTCCTGGCCCTTGTCGAGCGCGTGGGCGTGGATCACGGCCCAGACCGACTCGACCTTCTCGCGGCGCGGCCGCCGCGCCGGGACCAGGGTGAACAGGTCGCTGAGCGTCGATCGCGGGACGCCGATGACCGTGACGCCGTGCACCCGCTGCCCCTCGAGGCGCCGGGACAGCCGGTCGAGCGTGTTGAGCGTGGGCCGGCCCGCGAGGCGCAGGTTGCGCCGCAGGGCCTCGACGGCCGCACCACAGGGGTGCCGTTGCTGGTCGGGATCGGGCATTCGCCGGTCCATTCGGGCGAGTCGGGGCGGGCGCAGGGCCATCGTCTCACCCGGCCCGCCCGTCCTTCCGGCGAGCTGACACATTCCCGGCCGGATTCCCGGACGGAATCCCCGGATACCGACGGCATCCGGGGGATCTATCCCAGCTGTCCGAGATTGCCCGAAAACTGCGATTCGCACCCGGGCGATGCCGCAGAGTGAGCCGGAACGGAATCCGCCCACCGCCCGATCGGAGGTCCCGCGTTGCGTGCCGCACCCCGCGCCGAACCGGGCGCCACAGCCGACACCGAGCCCGACACCGCCCCCACCACCGCCACCGGCCCCGGCCCCGGCCCCGAACCTGGGGACCCGGCCCCACCCGACGCCGACCGGATGGCGTTGTCCCTGGTCACCCTCTGGGCCATGCGGACGGGCCGGACACCCCCACCCGCCCCCTACACCGCCCTGACGGGCATCGAACTGCTCGCCTTCTGGGCCGACCCGGCCCTGGAACCGGACGACACACGCCCCGATCCCCCGGCCGGGTGACCGGTCAGTTCGTCCGGCCGGTCGCCAGATGCGGACCCAGGTACCCGATGTAGATCAGCCCGGTGTTGTCGGTGTCGTCGAAGAAGTGCAGCCGGGGGGCGGGGGGCTTGCAGCGCTCGAGCTTGATGTGGGCCGTGAAGCAGGCCCGGCCGGACGGATGCGTCGCCGGACGCACCGGGAACATCCGCGCCTGCCGGAACTTCTCCTGGTGCTCCACCCGGTCCGACTCCGCCAGCGCGATGATGTTCGCGCTGATCAGCGTCCCCGGAGCACCCGAGCGGACGAACGCCAGCAGGTCCGACAGGTGCGGGCCGGGCGGGGTCCCGGCCCGGCGGGCCCGCTGCTTGGCCCGCGCGTAGGCGTCGATCGTGGTGAGCGCGTCCCGCGCCTTGCGCCGCCACGACGCCGCCTTCGGATGCGGGTCGAGCGCGGCCGCCAGCGACCCGTCCAGGTCGTCCAGGACCAGCAGGGGGTGGCGCGCGGCGATCTCGGCGATCAGCGCCTCGAACGACCCCGGCACCCGGTCGCCGGACGCGGCGGGCGGCGGCGCGCTCGCGACCGCCGGGGCGACGTCGGCGAGCCGCGCCGCCAGCACCCCCCGGTCCCGGACGGCGGCGTCGCGTTCGGCCTCCGCGTCGTCCAGCGCCTCCTCGAACAGGTCCCGCTCGGTGAGCGCGTCCGCGAGCTGCCCGGCGAGGTGGTCGGCGTGCTGCTCGGCCTGCGACCGGGCCTGCTCGGCGGCGGACGCCTCGTCCCGCAGCAGCGTCAGTTGCCGCTTGGTCCGCCGCTCGGAGCTCGCCAGCACCGACTCCAGCTCGGCGAGGCGGGACCGCAGCCGGTCCAGCTCGGACGCCGCCCGCTCCTCACCGGCCGCCGCGAGGGACTCGGCGGACTCCGACACAGCGGGCATCGTCTCCTCCTCGGGCGGCTCGGCCGGGGGCGGGACCTTCGGACGCAGCCGGCGCGGCAGATGCTCGTTCAGCAGGGTCGCCGCGTCGGCCGCGACGCCCTCCGGGGACGCGCCCGACCTGGCGGCCAGCGTGTCGTCGAGCAGCGCGGTCAGCAGGCCGTGCCGGTCCCGGACGGCGGCGCGGGTGAAGGTCGTGTCGTCCTCGGCGTTCCCGGACGACCCGAAGTACCGCGCGCCGCCCGCCGGGATCGCCCGCTCGGGCAGCAGCCCGGCCAGCACCCGGCGGCCCGGCTCGATCACCACGGCCACGCTCAGCAGTCCGGGCCAGTGCACCCGGAACAGCGTGTCGATGCTGCTCAGCGCCTTGCGGGAGTCGAGCGACACGACCAGCACGCCGACGCTGCGCTCGGGATGCCCGAGGCTGCCCGCGACCAGCGCGAGCCGCTCGTCCTCGGCCCCGTCGTCCGGCTGGACGCCGTCCAGCGGGAACAGTTTCAGCGGCTCGCCGGTCACCGGCAGCCCGCCGGAGTCGCAGATGTGCTGGCGGTCGATGCCGAGCCGCACGCACGGCGCCACGGCGCGGTGCGTCCAGCCGCGCTCGGCGTGCGCGGCGACGCCCCACTCGACCAGCCCCCGGGGCGAGTCGCGCAGGACGACCGCCGCGCGGACGGCGCCCGCGGCCGGGTCGCTCCAGCGGGCGGTGGTGC
>NZ_RFFG01000187.1 GCF_003696215.1 Actinomadura harenae
GGGGCGCGGCCGACGCGGCGCGCCGTCCACGCACCCTGGTCGCGGCCGACGCGGGCGCCGAGCCCGCCGCCGAGGTCCGGCTGACCCGGCGCCAGCTGGTCGACGGCGCGTCGATCACCGAGGCGCTGCTGGCGCAGCTGGAGGAGTACGGGCTGATCTGCCGGTCCGGCGCCCACTACGACGGCGACGCGCTGGCCGTGGCCCGCGCCGCCGCCGCGCTCGGCGCCTTCGGGTTCGAGGCCCGGAACCTGCGCGCGGTCAAGGCCGCCGCCGACCGTCAGGTCGGGCTGATCGAGCAGCTCGTCGCGCCCCAGCTGCGCCGGCGCAGCCCCGAGGCGCACGAGGAGGCGTCCCGCACCGCCCGCGAGGTCGCGGAGCTGTCGGTCCGGCTGCACGCCGCCCTGGTGTCGGCCGGACTGCGGGAGAGCCTGGGCCCGTGAGGCGTTCCGCGCTCCGCCGCGTCGCCGTCCGGGAAGCCCGCCGGGGCCCGGTGTGCGTGATTTGCCCGCCCGTCGCCCGGACACCCGGAGGCGGGCCGGGTGTACGTTGGCTACAGGGGTCGGCGGCCAGCCGGTCCGGACGAGACCAGACCGAGGCCGCGAGGACCAGCAGGGAGCCGCAGTGAAGCAGATGGAGGTCGTCGGCGTCCGGGTCGAGATGCCCTCCAATCAGCCGATCGTCCTGTTGAAGGAGACGGACGGCGACCGCTACCTGCCCATCTGGATCGGGGCGGTCGAAGCGACCGCGATCGCCTTCGCCCAGCAGGGGGTGCTGCCGGCCCGGCCGCTCACCCACGACCTCTTCCGGGACGTCCTGGACGCGCTCAGCGTGCAGCTGAGGACGGTGAACATCACCGCCCTGCGCGACGGGATCTTCTTCGCCGACCTGATCTTCTCCAACGGCGTCGAGGTCAGCGCCCGCCCGTCCGACTCGATCGCCCTGGCGCTGCGCACCGGCGCGACGATCTTCGCCGCCGAGGACATCCTCGAGGAGGCCGGCGTGGCGATCCCCGACGAGCAGGAGGACGAGGTGGAGAAGTTCCGCGAGTTCCTCGACACGATCACCCCCGAGGACTTCGGCCGCGCGGGCTGACCCGCCCTCCCGGCACCCGCCCGACCCCGCAGGGCCGCCCTCGGCCGCCGGCCGCATGTGACCCGTGCTCGTGGGCGGTCGCGATCTCGCCGGTGGTCACGCTGTGTGATCGGATGATGGAGGGCCGCCGGGGCCGGAGGTGACGCGCGGTGAGGCAGGTGTGGCGGTCTCGCCACCTGGGAAGTCGGGTCACGGGTCCGGCTTGTGCGTCTGGTTCGCCCGCATCGCCGGGTTCCGTCCAGTAGGCTCGGGGTTCGCGTCCGGGTCGGCGGTCCGGCACACCCCGGTGACACGAAAGCGCCGGTCAGCGGGGTGACCTGCATGATCATGCCGCCGCCCGGGTGTTCTCGCACCGGACCCCGCTTCCCGTTTCCGCACCGGGCAGACGTGGGTAGGAGTTCGGTGACAGCGGAGGTGCGCAGTTTGCCCACGTGAAGCCGGTTCATCCGGGTAGGCGACGCGCCGACGACGAACGTTGACCACACCCTGACCGGCACCTACCGTGCTGGTGGAACACCCGTGGTGTCATTCGTCAAACCCCCTTGACGGAACACCGCGGGCTGATAGAAGCCGGAGGTCCGCGTGGCGGTGAGCAGCGGCGAGGGCAAGGCGACCCCCGACAGGCGCATGGCGTCCCAGCGCGCCGGAGAGCAGGGTCTGCTCTTCGACACCAGGGTCTCGGCGCCGCCGGAGGACGTCGGCTACCGGGGCCCCACGGCGTGCGCCGCGGCCGGGATCACCTACCGTCAGCTCGACTACTGGGCGCGCACGGGCCTGGTCACGCCGAGTGTCCGGGCCGCGCAGGGCTCGGGCAGCCAGCGGCTGTACGGGTTCCGCGACATCCTGGTGCTGAAGGTGGTCAAGCGGCTCCTGGACACCGGGGTCTCCCTGCAGCAGATCCGCACCGCGGTGAACCATCTACGCGACCGCGGCGTCCAGGATCTGGCCCAGATCACCCTCATGAGCGACGGCGTGAGCGTCTACGAGTGCACCTCCGCCGACGAGGTCGTCGACCTGCTCCAGGGCGGGCAGGGCGTGTTCGGCATCGCGCTCGGCCGGGTCTGGCAGGAGGTCGAGGGCAGCCTCGCCGACCTGCCCGCTGAGCGCGCCGACGTCGGCGAGGACGGCGACTCCCACCCGCACGACGAGCTGGCCCACCGCCGCCGCACCCGCCGCACCGGCTGACACTCCCGCACCCACCGACTCTCCCGCACCGGCCGTCCTTCCCCGCTCCGGCACCCGAAGCGACCCTCCCGACCCGATCCTCCCGGCCCGAAGAACCCCGGCCCTCACCTTGGCCTCGTCTCCCGGTCCGATGATCACGAGCCCGGGCAGGCTCACGGGGCCGCTCCGATGATCACCCGGCCGTCCCGGTCCCCGAGCGGCGTCCACGCCCCGTCAGATGGCCTCCTTGCGCTGGAGGTAGGCGAACGCCGCCCAGCCGGGGGCGACCGGAAGCCAGAACGTCAGCAGCCGGAACAGCAGCACGGCCGAGGTGGCGATCTCGGCGGGCAGCCCGGAGATCGTCAGCGCCAGCGTGAGGGCCCCCTCGACGGCGCCCAGGCCGCCGGGGGTCGGCGCCGCCGAGCCGAGGGCGTTGCCGGTCAGGAACACCACGACCACGGCCGTCCAGGGCAGGTGGCCGCCGAACGCGCGGATCGAGGCGTCCAGGCAGACCACGAAGCCGGCCGTGATCAGCAGCGTGCCGCCGAGGCTCGTCGCGAGCTTGCGGGGCGACTGCAGGACGTCCATCAGGCGCGGCAGCACTCCGGAGAACATCGACCGGAGCCGCGCCGTCACGAACCGCCGGACGCGCGGGATGGCCAGCGCCACCGCCACCGGGACCGCGAGCATCAGCAGCACGATCATGATCGTCCGGGACGGCGCCAGGTCGTGCGTCGCGGTCTGGGTGGACCCGGTGATGAACCCGAACACCACCAGCATGAGGATGTGGACGACCATGCCCAGGAGCTGGGACGCGCCGACGCTGGCGACCGCCGGGCCGGACCGGATCCCCGACTTCTGCAGGTAGCGGGTGTTGAGCGCGACGCCCGTGACGGCGGCGGGCGCGACGAGCTTCACGAACGACGCGGCGACCTGGACCACGATCGTCCGCCACAGGGGCAGCCGTTCCGGCACGAAGCCGATGAGCATCAGGGCCGCCGCGAGGTAGGTGACGGCGGCCCCGGCCGCGCCGAGCGCCACCCACCACCAGTTCGCCCGGTCGCCGATCTGGTCCAGCTGGACGCTGGTCAGCTGGGGGATGACGATGTAGGCCGCGAAGGTCAGCGCGATGATGCTCACGATCGTCCGCGGGCGGAAGCGCTCCAGGCGGACGGGCTCGGTCTCGGCCTCGGGCTCCAGCTCGATGATCTGCTCGCGGATCCGCGTGAGCAGGCGCCGGTCGTGCCGGACCGCGGTGCGGGTCGCCCGGGTCAGCGCGACCCGCTGCAGCAGCGGGACGGCGGCGGCGAGCGCGCCCTCGCCGAGCACCGGCGCGGCCGTCGCGACCGCGCGCTCGGCGCCGACGCGCAGCGCGAGGGTGGTGAGGAGCTGGGCCCGGTCCAGGCGCAGCGCGAGATCGCCCGCCGCGACCTCCCCGACACCGAGATCGACCAGGTGGACGGGGCCGTGGGCGTGCTCGCCGGACGCGTCCCCGTCCTCGGACGCCTCCCCGTCGCCGGTGGGGGCGTCGGACGCCCGCCCGTCGGCGGGCTCGGCCGGGCCCGGGTCGCCGGGGGCGGGGGAGCCGGGGCCGCTCACGAGGATGGCGTGGCCCTCCAGGCGGCGGTGGGCCAGGCGCGCGGCCTGGAGGCGGGCGAACTGGTGCCAGACGTCGGTGAGGAGGGCGTCGTCGATCTCGTCGGCGGTCAGCTCGTCCAGGCGCCGTCCCGGGACGTGCTCGTAGGCGAGCAGCGCGGCCTCGGTGCCGGCCTCGCAGGTGCCGACGAGGCGCGGGGTGCGGACGTCCGCCGCGGACGCCGCGTAGGCCATCAGGGACTCCTGCTCCAGCGCGCGGCGCAGGGAGCGCAGCGGGCGGCGGTTCGTGCCGGCCCGCAGCCGCACCAGGCGCCACAGCCGGTACACCAGCCCGGCCGTCTGCTGGTCGCGGTCCAGGACGTTCACCAGGAGGGTCCAGGGGCCCCGGGGCAGCGGACGGCCCGCGCCGTCGTGCGGGACGCCGTCCGGGCCGGGGACGATCGCGACGGCGTACCGGCGCGGCTCGTCGGCGGCCGTGTCGAGCCGCCGCGCCGCGACCGGGCGCAGGCCGAGCCGCTCCAGCGCCGCGACGACGGCGGTGCCGGGCGGGCGCGGGTTCGGCGTGCCGACCGCGTACAGCGTTCCGTGGCCGATCGCCACGCCGAGGAAGTAGGTGGCGGCGAGCGCCGAGACCGAGGCGTAGGACGCGGTGAGCCCGGTGAGCGCGGCCAGGCCGATCATGGTCCAGGCGGCGAGCTGCCAGCGGGTCCGGCCGGCCATCCCCACGGCGGCGACGAACGCGATCACCGGGGCGATGTCGGTGTGCACGACGGCGGTGCCGGAACTGCCCCAGATCAGGGCGTCCAGCAGGCCGTTCGGCGCGGCCGGGACGACCCAGTCGTTCATGGCCACGGTCAGCCCGAAGGTGATCATCGCGGCGAGCACCGCGATCGCGACCCGGACGCCGTCCCGGTGGAACAGGCGTTCGACCGAGAAGGCGACCGGGACGGCCAGCACCCCGAAGCTGGACGCCAGCGTCGCCAGCGACAGCAGCCAGCGGGGCGCGTGCGCGGTGCCCTCGACGATGTCGGTCTGGAGGCCGTGCGTGGTCTGCTGGGCGATGGTCACCAGCAGCATGACGGCGCCGAGCCCGGCCAGCGCGGTGACGAACCGGATCGCGTCGCCGGAGCGCCGGATGCGCGCCGGTGAGGGCGGCTCCTCGACCGGCACGGGCGCGCCGTCGCGCGGCTCGACCGGCTTCGACCGGTCCGTCCCGCCGCCGGTCCCGCCGTCCGCCGGGTCCGCGGCGGGGTCCCCGGTCGCGTCTCCGGCCGCGTCTGGGGCCGCGTCTGGGGCCGTCCGGTCCGCGTTGGGGGCCTCCCGGCCCGTCTCCTCGCCCGTCTCGCGGGCCGTCCGGTCCGCCGTGTCCTTCGACGCGTCCCGGGGGACGCCCGGATCCGGCCCGGCCTGGCCCGAATCATGTTCGGCCCGCGCCGCGCCGTCCTGGGTCCGCGTCACGCCACACCGCCGTTTCGTCGTCGTCCCCGCCCCGCGGTTGTGGGTCCTCCTGACCTTGAGCTGCGAATATCGTACTTTCTCCGGCGGGCGTGCCGGGGGAGGAACCGGCCCGCCACGCCGACCCCGACCACCCGCGAAGGGGGGAACGCCTCGCGGGCCGCCGGGGTTCCGGACGCGAGGCGGTGGGGTCCCGCCGCGTTCGATCGTGCCCTGCGTTGGATAGAGTTTTTCCCACAGGAAACGCCGCTGACCCTGTGCGGGAGAGATTCCACGCCGCCAGCGTGGGACGCCGAAGGGGCAAACCTCCCCGGAACCTCTCAGGCAAAAGGACCGCGCAGACGAGGCACCTCTGGAAAGCAGGCGCGCGCTTGCCCGGAAACGGGTGCGGGCCGTCTCACCGAAGGGGAAATTCCGCGCGTGCGCGGGGGAAGCTCTCAGGTGCCACGACAGAGGGGGAGACCGTCACCGGCCGGAAGGGCCGGAGACGCCCTGAGCGACCGCTTTCGCAGCCCAGGAGGCTCTCCCCTATGACCGCGCAGTTCTTCGCACCCGTGGCCTCGCCACAGACCCCGCGGACGGCGTTCGCCGACCGGCACATCGGCCCGTCCGGCGACGAGCGGTCCCGGATGCTGGCGGCCATCGGCTACTCCGGCGCCGAGGCCCTGATCGACGCGGCGGTCCCGGAGGCCATCCGCACGCACCGCCCGCTGGCGCTTCCGCCCGCGCTGTCCGAGCCGGCCGCGCTGGCCCGGCTGCGTGAGCTCGCGGAGAAGAACACCGTCCTCACGTCCATGATCGGTCTGGGCTACCACGGCACCCACACGCCGGGCGTGATCCTGCGGAACGTGCTGGAGAACCCGGGCTGGTACACGGCCTACACGCCGTACCAGCCGGAGATCTCGCAGGGCCGCCTCGAGGCGCTGCTGAACTTCCAGACCGTGATCGGCGACCTGACCGGCCTGCCGGTGGCGAACGCCTCCATGCTGGACGAGGGGACCGCCGCCGCCGAGGCGATGGCCCTGTCCCACCGCGTGGGCAAGCGCAAGGAGCCCGGCGCGTTCCTCGTGGACGCCGACGCGCTGCCGCAGACGATCGAGGTGATCCGCACCCGGGCTGTCCCGCTGGGCATCGAGGTCGTCACCGCCGACCTGTCCGCCGGGCTGCCCGAGGGCGACTTCTTCGGCGTCCTGGTGCAGTACCCCGGCGCGTCCGGGGCCGTCCGCGACCTGACGCCGCTGGTCGACGCGGCGCACGCGCGCGGCATGCAGGCCGTGGTCGCCGCCGACCTGCTCGCGCTGACGCTGCTGCGTCCGCCGGGGGAGAGCGGCGCGGACATCGTGGTCGGCTCGGCGCAGCGGTTCGGCGTCCCGTTCGGCTTCGGCGGCCCGCACGCCGGGTACATGGCCGTCCGCGAGGGCATCCAGCGGCAGATGCCGGGCCGCCTGGTCGGCGTCTCCGTCGACGTCGACGGCAGGCCCGCCTACCGGCTCGCGCTCCAGACCCGCGAGCAGCACATCCGGCGTGAGAAGGCCACCAGCAACATCTGCACCGCGCAGGTTCTCCTCGCGGTGATGGCCAGCATGTACGCCGTCTACCACGGCCCGGAGGGCCTGGCCGCGATCGCGCAGCACGCGCACGGGCAGGCCGTCCACCTGGCGGCGGGGCTGCGCGAGGGCGGCGTCGAGGTCGTCCACGAGCACTTCTTCGACACCGTCCTGGCCCGCGTGCCGGGACGCGCCGCCGAGGTCGTCGCGACCGCCCGCGCGCTGGGCGTGAACCTGCGCCTGGCGGACGCCGACCACGTGGGCATCGCCTGTGACGAGACGACCACCGGCGAGCACGTCGCCGCCGTGTGGCGGGCGTTCGGCGTCGAGGGTGTCGCCGAGGTCCCGGCCGGGGACGCGCTCGACTCCCTGCGCCGCGAGAGCCCGTACCTGACGCACCCGGTGTTCCACGCGCACCGCTCCGAGACCGCGATGCTGCGCTACCTGCGCCGCCTCCAGGACAAGGACATCGCGCTCGACCGGTCCATGATCCCGCTCGGCTCCTGCACGATGAAGCTGAACGCGACGACCGAGATGGAGCCGATCACCTGGCCGGAGTTCGCGAACATCCACCCGTTCGCGCCCGTCGAGCAGGCCGCCGGGTACGTCGAGCTGATCGGCGAGCTGGAGGGCTGGCTCGCCGAGATCACCGGCTACGCCCGGGTGTCGGTGCAGCCGAACGCCGGGTCGCAGGGCGAGCTGGCCGGGCTGCTGGCGATCCGCGGCTACCACGCCTCGCGCGGCGAGGAGCACCGCAACGTGTGCCTGATCCCGTCGTCCGCGCACGGCACCAACGCCGCGTCCGCGGTGATGGCCGGGATGAAGGTCGTGGTCGTCAAGTGCGACGACGGCGGCAACATCGACGTGGACGACCTGCACGCCAAGATCGCCAAGCACGGCGACGCGCTGGCCGCGATCATGGTGACCTACCCGTCCACGCACGGCGTGTTCGAGGAGTCGATCACCGAGGTCTGCAAGTCCGTGCACGACGCGGGCGGCCAGGTCTACGTGGACGGCGCGAACCTCAACGCGCTGGTCGGCCTGGCCCGTCCGGGCGAGTTCGGGTCGGACGTCTCGCACCTGAACCTGCACAAGACCTTCTGCATCCCGCACGGTGGCGGCGGTCCGGGCGTGGGCCCGGTCGGCGTCCGCGAGCACCTGGCGCCGTTCCTGCCGTCCCACCCGCTGCGCGCGGAGGCCGGCCCGCAGGACACCGGCGTCGGGCCGATCTCGGCGGCGCCGTGGGGCTCGGCGGGCATCCTGCCGATCTCGTGGACCTACATCGCCATGATGGGCGCGGACGGCCTGCGCTCGGCGACCGAGGGCGCGATCATCGCCGCGAACTACCTGGCGGCGAAGCTGTCCCCGCACTTCCCGATCCTCTACACCGGCCGGGACGGCCTGGTCGCGCACGAGTGCATCGCCGACCTCCGCAAGATCACCAAGGAGACCGGCGTCACCGCCGAGGACGTCGCCAAGCGGCTGATCGACTACGGCTTCCACGCCCCGACCCTGTCGTTCCCGGTCGCCGGGACGCTGATGATCGAGCCGACCGAGAGCGAGGACCTCGCCGAGCTCGACCGGTTCGTGGACGCCATGGTGGAGATCCGCCGGGAGATCGAGGCCGTCGCCGACGGGACCCTCGACGCGGAGGACAACCCGCTGCGGAACGCCCCGCACACGGCGGACTCCCTGCTGACCGAGGACTGGAAGCACGCCTACACGCGCGAGACCGCGGCGTACCCGCTGCCGTCCCTGCGCGAGGGCAAGTACTGGCCGCCGGTCCGCCGCATCGACCAGGCGTACGGTGACCGCAACCTGATCTGCTCCTGCCCGCCGCCGGAGGCGTTCGAGGACTGATCCGCATGAGGAGGGGCCCGTCCCGGGACGTCCGGGGCGGGCCTTTTCCCGTCCCGGTTAGTGATCTACAGCGTAAAGGCCGTGGCCCGGGGACATGATCAAGTCCGGGTGTGTCGGGGCGGGACGCGGAGGCGGCCGGAAAGCTAGGCTCGACGCGCCGAACCCCGACCCCCAGAGGGCAGTAGACGATCATGAGCGACACGCCCGGACCGGCCGCCGAGGCCGCGTCAGCCGAGTCCCCCGGACGGCAGCCGGGATCCGCGGCCCAGGCGGCCGAGATGTGCGAGCGGGCGCGGCGGCTCGCCGAGGACGGCGAGTCCGGCCCCGCGGCGGCGCTGTTCGGGGAGGTGCTGGCGCTCGGCGACACCCCGGAGCGGGCCCGGGCCGCGCTCGGCCTCGCCGTCGTCCTGGACGACGCGGGCGACGTCGCGGGCGCGCGCGAGGCCGACCGCGCCGCGATCGCCACCGGCGACCCCGAGTACGGCGCGCGCGCCGCCTACCACCTGGCGCTCACCCACGAGCGCGCGGGCGAGCCGGGCG
>NZ_RFFG01000188.1 GCF_003696215.1 Actinomadura harenae
TCGGCCCGCGCGACCGCGCCGCGCGCCATGCCGAACTCCTGCTGCGCCTCGTCCCGGCGCGCCTCGGCCCCGGCCAGCTCGCGCCGCGCCGTGTCCTCGTCCCGGCCGTCCGCCTCGCGCCGCCGCTCGTCCAGCGCCGACACCCGGCGCCGCAGCTCCTCCATCCGGTTGCGCGCGACGGCCTTGTCCGCGCCGAGCCGGTCGGCGCGGCCCTTCAGCTCCGCGAGGGCCGCCTGCGCCTCGGCGACCTGCGCGTCCAGCGCGCCGCCGGTGAGCTGCTCGGCCTCCTTCTCCGCCGCCCGCGCCGCCTGCCGGACGGTCTCGGACTCGTCCTCCAGCGCGCCCACCTGGGACGCCAGCGACGTGTCCGTGTCCGCCGCGTCCACCAGCAGGCGGGCCTGCCGCGTCCGCCAGTTCCGCAGCGACGCCGCGACCTCCGCGCGCGCCCGGTCGCGCCGGTCGAACGTCCTCAGCAGCGACGCCGCCTCACGCTCCCACTCGGCCAGCCGCGACGTCGCCTCGGCGGCCTTCGCCCGCTCCCGGTGCTCCTCGGCGCGCGAGACCCGCTCGGCCTCCAGCTCCCGGTCCAGGCCGGTCAGCGCCGCGATCGCCGAGAAGATCCGCTCCGGGCTGATCTCGTTCAGCGGCTGCGACAGCAGGTTCGTCGCGACCTTCGACCGCACCGACGTCGACAGGAACGACACGCACCGCACCTGCCCGCCGTACAGGACGCGCGACAGGTCCTTGGCGACGAAGTCGCGGCGGCCCGCGCTGCGCGGCAGCGACGCCCACAGCGCGTCCGCCATCGTCACCCGCTCGGCCTCCGACGCCGCCGACGCCAGGTGGACGCCGTGCCGCCAGCGCAGCTCCAGGTGCGGCGCGTCCGCGTTCACCCGCAGCCACACGGTCAGCGCGTCCGAGCCGTCCCCGTCGGCGTGGTCGAACACCCCGACGATGTAGCCGTGGTCGGCCGACGCCCACTGCTGGTCGCCCTGCGCGGCCAGCTCGGCGTTGAACAGCAGCTCCGAGACCGCCCGCGCGCCCGACGCGAACCGCCACTGCTCGTCCCCGAGCAGCGCCGTGATCGACGCGATGAACGACGACTTGCCCGCGCCGTTGGAGTCCTTCGGGCCCTGCCCGGCGACGACGATGAGCGTCCCCGGAACCGTCGGCACCGGATGCGTCGACAACCGCGAGATGTTCACCGCCTGGACGGCGACCAGCGTGCGGCCTCCCACGACGTTCTCGGCGTCGGCTCCGGCCCGGGCCAGGCCCGGCACCAGCGGATCGAGGACGGCGGTCACGAGTTCTCCCCCTGGACGGCGGCTTCCCGCACGGCTTGCGTTCTTGTCTCCTGCCGGCCCGCTTCCTGGCGGCCCGCTTCCTGGCGGACGCGTTCCCGGCTGCGGCGGCGGGCCCGGATCGTCGCGGCGAGCGGCGAGTCCGGCCCCGCGGCGAGGATCAGCTCCTCCTGGAGGCGGCGGCGCGCGGCGGGCGTCAGCCGGTGGAACTGCGGGCCCGGCACGAACCCGCCCGCGTCCCCGCCGTCGCTCCGGCCGTCGGCGCGGACCTGCGCGACCAGCCCGGCCAGCCGCAGCCGCCGCAGCGCCGCCTCCAGCTCGGTGATCGTCAGCTGCGAGCGCCGCCGCAGCTCCTCCAGCGGGGTCGGGTGCGGCGACAGCCACGTGTCGTCCGGCAGCCGACCCGCCGCGCGCGGGATCGCCACCGAGTGGATCAGCACCAGCGTCAGGACGGCCCGGTCCCCGGCGGGCGGCGAGCACGCGGGATCGCGCGCGAGCTCCTCGGCGACCTCGTCCTGGTAGCCGGACGTCCACTCCGACCGCCCGGCCCGGATCAGCGTGCGGCCGGACAGGTTCAGCATCGCCTCGAGCGTCCGGCGGGACGCGGGCTCGCGCAGCGCGCCGAGCCGCGCCTCCGGCACCGGCTCGGCGGCGTGCTCGACCGCCATGTACGCGGCCACCAGCTCCGACCGGCGCCGCTCGTCGAAGGACCGCAGCAGCGGCTCGAACGGCTCACTCACCCGCGAGCACCCCCTGCGGCGGCTCGGGCAGGCGGCGCAGCAGGTCGCGCAGCGGGCCGAGGGCGTCGTCGTGCCACAGCGCCACGCGCGGCCCGGGCCGGACGACCCCGGCGGACTCGTCCAGGAGCAGCCAGCCGGTGTCCGACAGCCGCCGCAGCTCACCGGTCGCCCAGCGCCGCGCCAGCTCGGCGTCCCCGCGCGACATCCCCCCGTACACCTCCAGGACGGCCGGGACCGGCACGGCCTCGCCCGGCCACGGGGCGTCGTCGAGCCGCGTCCAGCAGCAGCGCAGCGCCGCCGCCAGGACGCGCCGCGCCTGCCCCGAACGGTCCATCGGCATCGGGGCGGTGTCGTACTCCTCCAGCAGCGCCGGGGTCGCGCCGTCCGGCCAGGCGGGCAGCAGCCACAGCCGCTCGCCGTCGGACGCCGTGGTCAGCCCCGCCGGAACCGGCTCCGAAACCGGCTGCGCCGGTGCCCCCAGTGCGCGCGCACGCGCGCGAGCGAGCACTCCCGGATCAACAGAAGGCTCGGTCACGCGTCGGTCCTCTCGAAAACGCCTGGGGAGATCCACGTCGGCGCCCCCTCCGGCCGGACGTCCAGGCCGTCCGCCCAGACGAGCCGGTAGGGCAGCTCGGGATGCAGGTGCGCGGACGACAGGTCCGCCAGCAGCCGCCGCGCCGTCACCCAGTCCTGCGCCAGGACGTCCTGGACGGCGACCCGGTCGCGGCCCCGCAGCGCCTGCTCGGCCACGGCCCGCAGCCGCTCGGCGGCCGTCGCGTCGCCGCCGGTGTCGTCCGACAGGCCGGGGTCCGGCACCGACGGACGCGGCGGCGCGGGACGCGGCGGCGTCGCGCGCGGACCGTCCTCCACCGCCTGCACGACCGCCGACGGCTCGTGCCACGGCGCGGGCGCGTCGAACACGAACCCCTCGAGGACGGCCGCCAGGTCGTCCCGGGACGCCGTGCGCGCGAACGTGCGCCACGTCTCCGGCGGCAGCAGCGTCAGGTTCCGGGTGGTGCCCGCCGAGTCCGACAGCCGCGCGGCGGCCCGCCGGGACGCGTCACCGTAGGCGTAGATCGCGGTGCGCAGGTCGGTGCAGGCCCGGTCGAGCTGCGGCCAGCGGCGCAGGATCGCGCCGTGCAGCCGCTCGGCGCGCCGCAGGATCTCCTCGGTGCCCCACAGCTTCGGGGCCTGCTCGCGCAGCTCCTCGATCGTCCCGTTGGTGAGGGTCAGCAGCTCCACGCTCCACAGCCGGAACGCGCGGGCCAGGCCCGCCGCGCCGTCCCGCGCCTGCTCCGGCGTCATCCGGGGGTCGGCGACGTTCAGCTGCTCCAGCGCCAGCAGCCGGTGCATCTCGGACTGGCCGCCGTCCAGCATCATCCGCCGCACGAACATGAGCCCGACGACCGAGGTGAACGACGCCCGGTACCGCAGCTGGTTCGGCTTCGGGAACACCTCGCGGACGGCGCCGAGCCCGCGCAGCACCCGCAGCCGGTTCTCGAACACCTCCGCCGGGTAGCGGCGGCACACGTACCGCATCTGCTCGCGGCTCAGCCCGTCCTCGCCGGCGTCGGCGAACGCGGCGAGCAGGGTCTCGGCGACGTCCACGAGTTCCGGGTCGTCCACGACCGCGCCGCTGTCGCGGGCGAGCGCGGCGAACATCTGCCGGTAGACGCCGAGCACGGCCTCGCCGACGAGCGCGTCGTCCAAGGTCGGCGGGCCGCCGGAGGCGGGTTCGGAGGGGTGGGACACGGCGACCTACGGTAAGGCCAGCGGGCCCCGAGGGTGGAATCGGAGCGCTCCGGGCGTGTTTCGCCCGCTCTCGTCCTCCCCGGGAGCGGACGCGCCGCGCACGCGGACGGTCACGGTCCGTGGGGCGCGTCGGACGGGGACAGTTCTCCGTACCGAACACGGGACGCGCCCCGGTGTGAGGTGAAACACTCGCGAAGGACGACCCGGGACGGCCGCCCCGGGACATCGGGACGGCCGCCGCGGGACATCGGGATCAGGCGCCTCACCCGCCGAGGGCACCCCCGATCCGGCATCGCCGCAGGTTGTGGAGGCCGCTGGGCATGACACCGCCGAATCCCCCCGCCCCGTCGGCCGGGACGAACCTGCCCGCCGAGCCCAACGCGTTCGTGGGCCGCGAGCGGGACGTCTCCGACCTGCGCGGGCTGCTGGAGACGACCCGCGCCGTGACGCTCTGTGGCGCGGGCGGCATCGGCAAGACCCGGCTCGCCGTGCACGTCGCGCACGGCGTCGTCGCCGCGCACCCGGGCGGCGTCTGGTTCGTCGAGCTCGCCGACATCGCGCCCCGCGGCCCCGCCGACGTCGTCGCCCGCCGGGTCGCGGCCGTGCTCGGCGCGTCCGAGGAGGAGGGACGGCCGCTCACCGTCACCCTCGCCGACGCGATCGGCGACCGGGCCGTCCTGATCGTCCTGGACAACTGCGAGCACGTCGTCGCCGAGTGCGCCGAGCTCGCCGGGGCGCTGCTGCCGCGCTGCCCCCGGCTGCGGCTGGTCTCCACCAGCCGCGAACCGCTGCGCACCGAGGGCGAGACGGTCTGGCGCGTCCCGCCGCTCGACCCGGGCGAGGCCGTCCGGCTGTTCGCCGAGCGGGCCCGCGCCGTCCGGCCCGAGTTCGCCGTCACGCCCGAGAACACCGCCGCGGTCTCCGAGGTCGGGCGGGCCCTGGACGGCGTCCCGCTCGCGCTGGAACTGGCCGCCGCCCGGCTGCGGGTGCTGACGGTCGAGCAGATCGCCGGGCGGCTCACCGACCGGTTCCGGCTGCTCGGCGCGAACTCCCGCACCGCCCCGCACCGGCAGCGGACGCTCCGCGCCGCGATCGACTGGTCGCACGAGCTGCTGGACGCCCGCGAGCGCACCCTCCTGCGCCGCCTGTCGGTGTTCACCGGCTGGACGCTCGGCGAGGCCGAGAGCGTCTGCGCCGACCCGG
Source organism: Actinomadura harenae (assembly GCF_003696215.1). Classification (GTDB taxonomy): domain Bacteria; phylum Actinomycetota; class Actinomycetes; order Streptosporangiales; family Streptosporangiaceae; genus Spirillospora; species Spirillospora harenae. Next base: position 4,997 of record NZ_RFFG01000188.1, read on the forward strand.
CCGGGCTCGCCGCCGACCTCGCCGAGGACCTCGCCGAACTGCCCGACCTCCCCGACCTCCCCGACCTCCCGGACCTCCCCGACCTGCCGGATCTACCCGGCCTGGACGAGGGGCCCGAGCCCCCCGCGGGCGGCCTGCCTCCCCGGGGCGTCCTGGACGTGCTCACCGCGCTCGTCGACAAGTCCCTGGTGGTGGGCGAGGAGGAGGTCGCGGGCGAGACCCGGTTCCGGCTCCTGGACAGCATCCGGCAGTACGCCGCCGAGCGGCTCGCCGAGGCGGGCGAGGAGGAGATGGTCCGCGACCGGCACCGCGACAGCGTCCTGGAGGCCGCCGAACGGGACGGGGAGCTCGCGCTCGCCGAGGCGTCCGGCGAATGGCAGGACCGCGTCGCCCTGTTCCACCGCTGCGACGTCGAGCTGGGCAACATCCGCGCCGCGCTGGCCTGGGCGCTGGAACGCGAGGACGTCGAGGGCGGCCTGCGCATCTGCACCGCCCTGCGGTCCTACTGGATCGCGCGCGGACGCGTCCCCGAGTGGGCGCAGTGGACCGACCGGTTCCTCGCCCGCAGCCGCGGCCTGCCCGCGATCGTCCTCGGCCCCGCGCTCGCGGGCCGCGCGCAGCTCGCGCTCAGCGCCCGCGACTTCCCGCGCGCCGCCGGATTCGCCGAACGGGCCCTCGACCCGTGCCGCAGCGCGGGGGACGGCTTCATGGGCGCCGCGTCCCTGATCACCCTCGCCGAGGCGCACACCCGCGCGGGCCGCTACACGGAGGCCGCCGACCGCCTGGACGAGGCGGACGGCCTCACCGAGTCCCCCGGCCAGGAGTGGAACCGGGGCTACTCCATGATCGCGCGCGGCTACATGCTCGCCCGCTCCGGGCGCGCGCGCGAGGCCGCCCAGGTGTACGAGTCGGGACTGGCCGTGATGCGCGACATCGGGCAGCTGTGGGGCGCCGCGCACGCCCTGATCGGCCTCGGGCGCATCGCCGAGCTGCGCGGCGACGCCGCGGGCGCGCGCGCCCTGTTCACCGAGGCCCTGCCCCCGCTCGTCGAGATCGACGCGCGGCCCGAGCTGGCCCGCGCCCTCGCCGGGATCGGACGCGTCGCGCTCGCCGCCGGGGACCTGTCCGCCGCGCGCGGCTCCCTCGGCCGGTCGCTGAGCCTGTGCCGCTCGTCCGGCGTCCGGCCCGAGATCGCGCGCGGCCTGGAGGCGTTCGCCGAGCTCCTCGCGATCGAGGGCGACCGGCGCGGCGCGGTGATGCTCACGGGCGCCGCCGCCGGACTGCGCGAGGACGCCGCCCGCCGCCACACCCCGCACCCGGACGGCCCGGCCCACCCGTCCGGCGCGTCCGGCTCGCCGGTGACCCGGACGCCCGGGCACGGAGCCCGCGTCGAGCGCATGCTGGAGCCGATCCGCCGCGCCATGGGCGAGCCCGTCGTCGCACAGTGGTTCGGCGAGGGCCACTCCCTCGGCCCCGACGAGGCCATAGCCCTCGCCCTCGGCACCGACGACGAGGCCGCCGCCGCAGGACCCGAGCCGTCCACCCAGGCCGCCGCCACCCCGCAGCCCACCGCGAACGACACCCCCCTCACCACCCTTGAGGAAACGCGCTCCGACACCGGGCCCTACACCCTCCCGACCGCGCCTACCTCGCCCACCCCGCCCACGGCGTCCACCACGCCCACGGTGCCGACCGCGCCCGTGACGCCGCCGAGCACGCTCACCGCCCGCGAACGGGAGATCGCGCTGCTCATCGCGCGCGGCCTCAGCAACAAGGGCATCGCGCGGGAACTGGTCATCAGCCCGGCGACGGCCGCGCGGCACGTCGCCAACATCCTCACCAAGCTCGGCTTCAACTCCCGCGCCCAGATCGCCGTCTGGGCCGTGGACCACAAGCTCGCCGACCAGCCACAGCTCCGCTGAGTTACATACGTACGTGCACAATCGTGCGCATGTGGTGGCGGCGGTGCCGCACGTAGCGTCCTTCCCATGATCTGCATGCGTGTGGACGCGGCCGCCGGGCACCCGGCGGTCACGGTGTCCCGGGCGGTGTTCGGCATGACGCCCACCGAGGACCCCCTGGCCGAGGAGCGCGCCGGCGGCCGCCTGGCCGTCGTGGACGCGATGGGCGACCGGGCGATGAGCCACGCCGACCTCGCCGCCGCCGTCGGGTCCCTCGCGGCCGGGCTCGCCCGCGAGGGCATCGGCCCCGGCACGGTCGTGGCGCTGCACCTGCCCGACAGCCCCGAGTTCGTCGTCGCCCTCCACGCCGTCACGGCGGCGGGCGCGACCCCGATGCCGGTGCGGCCGACGACGTCCGCCGCCGAGTTCGCCACCCTGCTCGCCCAGGCCGACGCGGGCGTCGTCATCACCTGGCCGGTACTGCTCGACATCGCCAAGGCCGCGGTCCAGGCCCGTCCCGTCCGGCGGCTGTTCTGCTTCGGCGACGAGCCCGACGTCGAGCCCGTCGCCGCCCTGCACACCGGCGCCGCCGCCCCGGACGTCCTCCTCGACCCCGCCCGGGACGCCGCGCTCGTCGCCTGCACCCGCGGCGACGGCGCCCCGGCCCGCGCCGTCCGGCTCACCCACGCCGAGGTCGTCGCCGGGATCACCCGGGTCGCCGACGCCGGGCTGGTCGGACCGTCCGACACCGTCCTGTCGGCGCTGCCCCTCGCCGACCCCATCGCCCTGAACGGCCTGCTCAACCCCGGACTGCGGCTCGGCGCGACGGTCGTCACCCTCGCCGGCGCCGGACGCCACGAACTGCTCCGCGCGATCCAGGACCATCGCGTCACCGTCCTGCTCGCGCCCCCGAGGCTGGTCGAGGTGCTCGCCTACGACCGGTCCGTCCCGCGGTACAACCTGCGCTCGCTGCGCGCCGTCGTCAGCGCCGGCGGACCCCTGTCCGCCGAGGCCGCGCGCGCCTGCGCCAACCGGCTCGGCTGCCCCGTCCGCCAGGCGTACGGGACGGCCGAGGCCGCCGGGATCACCCACCTCAATCCGCGTGGGGTGGAGGAGGGCACGCTCGACTCGGTCGGTCGCGGCCTGCTCGGCGTCGCCTGGCGGGTCGTCGACCCGACCACCGGCACCGACCAGCCCGCCTACCAGCCGGGCGAACTGTGCCTGCGGCTGCCGATGACGTCGGCGGCCGCGGTCCCGGTGCGCTGGCTCACCACGGGCGACCAGGCGTTCGCCGACGAGCACGGCCGCGTCTACATCCTCGGCCGGCTCGGCGCGCGGCGCCCCGACCCGCCCGCCGAGCCCGACACCGTCCTCGCCGCGCACCCCGCCGTGGCCGACGCGGTCATCGTGCCCGTCCCGGACCTGACGGTCGGGCTCGCGCCGCACGCGTTCGTCGTCGCGACGCGCCCGGTGTCCCGTGAGGAACTGCTCGCCTACGTCAACGGCCACGTGCCGTCCTACCGGAGGGTGGTCGCCCTGCACGTCGTCGACATGATCCCGCGGTCCCCGTCGGGCCGCGTCCGCCGCAGGGCGTTGCTGCAGCGTGCGGGGCTGTCCTGATGAGCTACACACCCACCTACACAGTTCTGCGGATGTGGCCGCCCGGCCCGGGTCCGTACGGTCGGCCCATGCCTGACGGAGAAGCTGGCCCGGGAACGGTGGCCGAGCCCACCGTGACCCGCGCCGTGCTGGCCTCCGCCCGCGAGCACGCGGCCCGGTTCGGCGGGCGCGCCGCGCTGGTGGACCCCGGACGGCGGATCGGTTTCGGCGCCTTCGCGGCGCTGGTCCCGGCCGCCGCCGCGGGGCTGCACCGGCACGGAGTGCGTTCCGGCGACGTCGCCGCCGTCCAGCTCTCGGGCGTGGGGGAGCTCACCCTCGCGGTCCACGCGCTGTGCGCGGCGGGCGCGGTCCCCGCGCCGCTCCCGCTGGACGCGACGGTGGGCGAACTGGCCCGCATGATGACCGAGTGCGGGGCCCGGTTCCTGGTGACCGGCGGCGAGGTCGCGGGCGCGGCCCTCGCCGCCACCGAACGGTCGTACGTCCGGCAGGCGTTCGCCTTCGGGGAGTACCCCGGGGCGACGTCGTTCGCCCGCCTCGTCGGGGCGGGCGCGCCGGGCGGCACGGCCGCGCGGTGGGGGGAGCAGGCGGCCGTGTGGGGAG
>NZ_RFFG01000189.1 GCF_003696215.1 Actinomadura harenae
CTCGGCGGCCTGGGCCCGGCGCCGCTCGGCGCGTTCCGCGCGCCGCCGCAGGCGGTCGGCGTGGCGGTCGGCGGAGTCGAGCTCGGCGCGCAGCCTCCCGGCCTTGACCTCGGCTTCGTCCAGCTCGCGGCGGGCCGTCTCGGCCTCCGCGTCACGCGATTCGAGGAGCCGCTCCGCCTTGGCCGCGCGCCGTCCGGCCTCCTCCGCCCGCTCGGCCGCCGCTTCGCCCCGGCGGGCCCGCTCGGCCCGTTTCCCGGCGACGTGGTTCTTTTTTCGTGCCGCGGACGGGTTGCGATGCGGGGTCGTTGTGGGGGCCGCCGCGCGCCTCTTCGGCGCCGGGGCCTCGGCGGGCGGGGCAGCGGCGGTGAAACCGGAGGCCGTGAAGCCGGCGGGGACGAAGCCGGTGTGGCTCAGCGGACGGGTCAGCGCGCCCTCGCGGACCGCGTCCGACGCGTCCGGGTCGACGGTCGCCGCGAGCAGGGTGTCCTCGACCTCCCGGACGCCCGGATCGCGCAGCGGCCGCCCGGCGTCGGCGGCGAGGCGGCGGGCGGCCCGGACGAGCAGGTCGACCAGCTCGCCGCGCCGCTGCTCCAGCCCGCCGATCGGACGGCCCTCCGCCCACGCCGCGCGCAGGTCGGCCCCGGTGTCCAGGAGCATGCCGAGCTCCGGCGCCGCGTCCCGCGACAGCAGGTTCACCGCCCACGCCGACACGGTCGGGCGGCGCAGCGCCCCGACCCGCTTGGCGAGGGCGGCGTCGCCGTCCCTGCGGGCGAGCTTCACGAGTTCCTGCCGCGCGGCGGTGAACTCCCCGGGGTCCACCCCGTAGAGCCGCCGCGCGGCGCTGGTGAGATCCACCCCTGATCGATACCCCGATCGGGGGCCCGGGCTCAGCGGGTGTCGAGGAACCGGTCCAGGACGCGGGTGCCGAACTCCAGTCCGGCGGTCGGGACGCGCTCGTCCACGCCGTGGAACATGGCGAAGTAGTCCATGTCGGGCGGCAGCAGCAGCGGCGCGAAGCCGAAGCTGCGGATGCCGAGCCGCGCGAACGACTTGCCGTCCGTCCCGCCCGCCATCACGTACGGGACGGGACGCGCCGCCTCGTCCTCGGCGCGCAGGGAGTCCGACAGGGCGGTGAAGGTCGCCCCGGACGGGTCGCCGGGCAGCGCCTCCTCGTGGTTGATGAACTCGCGGGTCACCCTCGGGCCGAGGAGCCGGTCGATCGTGGCGAGGAACTCCTCGCCGAGGTCCGGCAGGTACCGGCCGTCCACCTGCGCGGACGCCGTCCCGGGGATGACGTTGACCTTGTAGCCCGCGTCCAGCCGGGTCGGGTTGGCCGAGTTGCGGACCGTTCCAGCGAACAGCTTGCCGATCTGGCCGAGGCGTTCGGCCTCCGCCTCCAGCCGGTCCTGGTCGATCGGCGCGCCGAGGACGTCGCCGAGCTCGGTCAGCAGCGCCCGGACGGCCGGGGTCAGCCGCACCGGCCACTCGTAGGACGCGATCCGCGAGACCGCGTGGGCGAGCACGGCGACCGCGTTGTCCGGGGCGGGCTTGGACCCGTGCCCGGCGGTGCCGTGCGCGGTGAGCCGCATCCACGCCGTGCTCCGCTCGCCGACCGCGACCGGGTAGACGCGCGCGCCCGACGGGGCGGTGACGCTGTACCCGCCGGACTCGCTGATCGCCTCGGTGACGCCCTCGAACCATCCGGCGTGCTCGGTCACCACGTGCCGGGAGCCGAAGTCGCCGGTGCACTCCTCGTCCGCGAGGAACGCCAGGACCAGGTCGCCGCGCGTCCGGCGGCCTTCGCGGAGCCGCTGCCGGACGACGGCGAGCGTCAGGGCGAGCGAGCCCTTCATGTCGACGGCGCCGCGTCCCCAGACGCAGCCGTCCTCGACCTCGCCGGAGAACGGGTGGACCCGCCAGTCGGACGCCTCGGCGGGCACGACGTCCAGGTGGCCGTGGATCAGGAACGGGGTGTGCGAGGGGTCGGTGCCGGGGATGCGGACGAGCGTGCTGGCGCGGCCGGGCGCGGACTCGACCACGACCGGGTCGGCGCCGACGTCCGACAGGAGCCCGGCGACGTACTCGGCGGCGGCGCGCTCGCCCTCGGCGTCGCCCTCGCCCCGGTTGGTGGTGTCGAACCGGATCAGTTCGGAGCAGATGGCGCTGACCTCGGCGGACGCGTCCGCCCGGCCGGAACTCGGGGACGCGGTGGCGGCGGCTGCGGATCCTGACACAGGGGGATTCCTTCCGGTGAAGTGATCTCGAATAGGTGACGAATCCTGCATGACGGGGATACGAAGATCGTTTCAACGCTAAGAAGGCTTCCGCAACGCGACGCGCGAGGGAGGGCACACATGACGGGCCTGGGTAGAACGGCGGCGCTCGCGGCGGTGCTGCTCGCCGTGACGACCGGTGCGGCGGCCTGCGGCGGAGGCGGGAAGTCGAGTGACGGAACCTTCACGATGGGGCACTCCGAACCCGACCACCTGACGCCGGGCAACACCACCAGCAGTTACTCCTTCGACGTCATCACGAACCTCTTCGACAACATCGAGGGGCTCACGAAGGACGGCAAGCCGTACCCGCTGGCGGCGCAGTCGGTGGACACCACCGACCAGAAGACCTGGACGATCAAGCTCCAGCCCGGCCGCAAGTTCCACAACGGCGAGCCGGTCACCGCGTCGAGCTTCGCCGACGCGTGGAACTGGGCGGCCTTCGGGCCGAACGGCACGCAGGCGAACGAGTACTTCCAGCACGTCCAGGGTTACGCCGACCTCAACCCGGCCGACACCAACGCCAAGCCGAAGGCCGACAAGCTCTCCGGCGTCCAGGTCGTGGACGACACGACCCTCAAGATCACGCTGGACGGCGCGTTCAGCCAGTTCCCGTTCCTGCTGACCTACCCGGCGTACGCGCCGATGCCGAAGGCCGCCTTCAAGGACATGAAGGCCTACGACGACCATCCGATCGGGAACGGCCCGTACGAGATGGACGGCAACTGGCAGCACAACGTCCAGGTGAAGGCGAAGGCGTTCCCGGACTACCAGGGCCCGCGCAAGCCGCACAACAAGGGCATCACCTGGAAGAGCTACGCCAGCGCCGACACGGCCTACACCGACCTGCGCGCCGGGCGCATCGACGTCCTGCAGACGATCCCCGCGGCGAAGGTGCCCGAGGCCAAGCGGCTGCTCGGCGACCGGTTCATCGCGCACAAGAAGAGCACGATCGACTACCTCGGCTTCCCGCTGTGGGACTCCCGCTACGCCAACCCCAAGTTCCGGCAGGCCATCTCCATGGCGATCGACCGGCAGGGCATCAACAAGGCGGTCTACAACGGCGACTACATCGTGGCCGACTCGATCCTGCCGCCCGCGATCCAGGGGCACCGCGACAACGCCTGCGGTGAGCTGTGCACCTACAACCCGGCCAAGGCCAAGCAGCTGTTCCAGGAGGCCGGCGGGTTCAAGGGCTCGATGGAGCTGTACTTCTCCAACGCGCAGCCCACGTACTACCAGTGGATGCAGATCGTCGCGAACTCGCTGAAGCAGAACCTCGGCATCACCGACGTGCAGTTCCGGCAGATCCCCGCCTCGGACTACTTCTCGCTGCTGCGCAAGCACCAGGAGAAGGGCCCGTACCGGCAGAACTGGGAGGCCGACTACCCGAGCCCCCAGAACTACCTGGAGAACATGTACGGCCCGGGCAACCGGATGAACTGGAACAACAAGCAGTTCAACGACCTCATCGTCAAGGCCAACGGCGCGCCCAACCAGGACGAGGCCATCAAGGACTACAACCAGGCCGAGGACGTCGCGCTCCAGGAGATGCCGCAGATCCCGCTGTGGACCTGGGCGGGCCAGGCCGGCCGGTCCAGCAAGGTCGACAACGTGACGATCACCCCGTACGCGCTCGGCCTGCTGGTGGACGAAGTCACGGTGAAGAAGTAGATGTGGCGGTACGCGCTGCGGCGGCTGCTCCAGGCGGTACCGGTCTTCATCGGCACGACCCTGCTGATCTACCTGCTGGTGTTCGCCCTGCCGGGCGACCCGATCCAGGCGATGGCCGGGGACAAGCCGGTCCCGGACACCGTGCTCCACACGCTGCGTGAGCGGTACAACCTGAACGACCCGCTGCTCGAGCAGTACGGCAAGTACATGTGGGGGCTGCTCGTCCACGGCGACCTGGGCGAGAACTACGACGGGCAGAAGGTCAGCGCCATGCTGGGCGGACGCTGGGCCGTGACCGCGAAGCTCGCGGTCACCGCCTGGGTCTTCGAACTGCTCCTCGGGATCACGCTCGGCGTCTGGGCGGGCCTGCGCCGCGGGAAGCTCGCCGACACGCTCGTCCTCGGCGGGACGACGCTGCTCATCGCCGTCCCGGTGTTCGTCGTCGGGTACACCGCGCAGATCCTGCTCGGCGTCCGCTGGCCGATCTTCCCGTCCGCGGGCATCGACGACGGCTGGCCGTACAGCTACCTGCTGCCCGGCATGGTGCTCGGCTCGTTCGGGCTGTCCTACGTCGCGCGCCTCACCCGGACGAGCCTGGCCGAGAACCTGCGCGCCGACTACGTCCGGACGGCCCGCGCCAAGGGCCTCAGCCGGTCGCGCGTGGTCGTCCGGCACGGGCTGCGCAACTCGCTCATCCCCGTCGTGACCTATCTCGGTGTCGACTTCGGGGCGCTGATGGGCGGCGCGATCGTCACCGAGGGCATCTTCAACCTGCCCGGCGTCGGCCAGCAGGTGTTCCAGTCCATCCAGCTCAAGGAGGGGCCCGTCGTCGTCGGCGCGGTCACCCTGCTCGTGCTCGTCTTCATCCTGGTGAACCTGGTCGTGGACCTCGTCTACGGCCTGCTCGACCCGAGGATCCGCTATGACTGACCTGCAGTCCGGGGAGGCCGGTGCGGCCGTCGCGGAGGCGGGCGGCCTGGTCGAGGGCCCGGCCGCGTCCCTGTCCCGGGACGCCTGGTACGACCTGCGCCGCCGCCCCCTCTTCTGGACGGCCTCGGCGGTGCTGCTGCTGGTCGCGCTGATGGCGGCCGTCCCGCGCCTGTTCACGAGCCGGGGCGTGAACCAGAACTGCGACCCGAACATCGCCAAGCAGGGACCGTCCGGCGCGCACTGGTTCGGCACCGACCTGGCCGGCTGCGACTACTACGCGCACGTCGTCCACGGCGCCCGCCCGACCCTGCTGATCGGCGTGGTCGTCACGCTGTTCGCGCTGCTCATCGCGCTGGTGTTCGGCCTGCTGTCGGGCTACTACGGCGGCATCGTGGACGCGGTGATCGCCCGGATCACCGACGTGTTCTTCGGCCTGCCGTTCGTCCTCGGCGCGACCGTCGTGCTGGTCGCCTTCCCCGGGCACGGGATCGGCGCGATGACGCTGGTCCTGGTGCTGCTCGGCTGGACGACCATGGTCCGGATCATGCGCGGGCAGGTGATCTCCGTCCGGGACGCCGACTACGTGCGCGCGGCCCGGCTGCTCGGCGCGTCCGACGCGCGGATCATGGCCCGGCACGTCCTGCCGAACGCGCTCGCGCCGGTGATCGTCGTCGCGACGCTGAACGTCGGCAACGTCATCGCGGGCGAGGCGACGCTCGACTTCCTCGGCGTCGGCCTCCAGTACCCGAAGGTCTCCTGGGGACTCCAGCTGAACCTGGCCCAGTCCTACGTCGTGGACCATCCGCACCTGCTGGTGTTCCCGGCGCTGTTCCTGTCCGCCACGGTGCTGTCGTTCCTGCTGCTCGGCGACGCGGTCCGCGACGCCCTGGACCCGAAACTCCGGTGACATGGCACCAGACGTGACATCAGACGTGGCATCAGACGGTGGTGTGAAGCCGCTGCTGGAAGTGAGCGACCTGCGGGTCGCGTTCACCGTGCGCGGGCGTGAGGTGCGCGCGGTCAACGGCCTGAGCTACACGCTGGCGGCGGGGGAGACCCTGGCCGTCCTCGGCGAGTCCGGCTCGGGCAAGAGCGTCGCGGCGCAGGCCGTGATGGGCATCCTCGACACCCCGCCCGCCCGGATCACCGGCGGCTCGGTGAAGCTGGACGGGACCGAGCTGCTCGGCCTGCCCGAGAAGGAGCGCCGCCGTGTCCGGGGCGACCGGATCGCGATGGTGTTCCAGGACGCGCTGACGGCGCTGAACCCGGTGATCCCGGTCGGCGCGCAGCTCGCCGAGATGTACCGGGCGCACCGCGGCGCCGGCCGCAAGGAGGCCCGCGCGAAGGCCGTCGAGCTGATGGAGCGGGTCGCGATCCCGTCCGCGGCGACCCGGCTCGGCGACTACCCGCACCAGTTCTCCGGCGGGCAGCGGCAGCGCATCATGATCGCGATGGCGCTGGCCCTGGAGCCGGACGTGCTGATCGCCGACGAGCCGACGACCGCGCTGGACGTGACCGTGCAGGCGCAGATCATGCGGCTGCTCGCGCGGCTGCGCGACGAGCTCGGCATGGGCCTGGTCCTCATCACCCACGACCTCGGCGTCGTCGCGGGCATCGCGGACCGGACGGTCGTCATGTACGCGGGGACGGTCGCCGAGCGGGCGTCCGCGCGGGACCTGTACGCGCGTCCCGCGCACCCGTACACGGTCGGGCTGCTCGCCTCGGTGCCGCGGCTCGACCAGGACGCCGGGCGCCTCGAACCGGTCCGCGGCACCCCGCCGGACCCGGCGGCGCTGCCGTCCGGATGCCCGTTCCGCCCGCGCTGCCCGCGTGCCGAGGCGGTGTGCGCGGAGAAGGAGCCGCCGCTCGTCGCCGTCGCGCCGGGTCACGAGGCGGCCTGTCACTTCGCGGCCGAGGTGTACGCCGGGGAGATGGAGGCAGACAGTGGCCGATGAGCCGATTCTCCACGTGGACGGGCTGGTCAAGCACTACCCGATCACCCGGGGCGTGGTCGTGCGGCGGGCCGTCGGGACGGTCAAGGCCGTGGACGGCGTGGACCTGGAGCTGCGGCGCGGCGAGACGCTCGGCGTGGTCGGCGAGTCCGGCTGCGGCAAGACCACCCTCGCGCGCCTGCTCCTCGCCGACGAGAAGCCCACGGCGGGGACGGTCCGGTTCGAGGGCCGCGACGTCTTCGCCCTGCCGCGCCGCGAGCTGCGCGCCCTGCGGCGCCGCGTCCAGATGGTGCTGCAGGACCCGTACTCCTCGCTCGACCCGCGCATGACGATCGGCGACATCGTCGCCGAGCCGTTCGCGATCCACTCGGACGTCGCGCCGAAGGGCGACCGGCGGGCGCGCGTGCGGGAGCTGCTGGAGCTGGTCGGTCTCGACCCGGGCCACGTGGACCGCTACCCGCACCAGTTCTCCGGCGGGCAGCGGCAGCGCGTCGGGATCGCCCGCGCGCTCGCGCTGCGCCCGGACGTGGTGGTGTGCGACGAGCCGGTGTCGGCGCTGGACGTGTCGGTGCGCGCGCAGGTGATGAACCTGCTGGCGGACCTGCAGCGCGAGCTCGGCCTGTCGTACGTGTTCATCGCGCACGACCTGGCCGCCGTCCGGTACGTGTCGGACCGGGTCGCCGTGATGTACCTCGGGAAGATCGTCGAGACCGGCACCGCCGCGGAGATCTACCGGAACCCCACCCACCCGTACACGCAGGCGCTGCTGTCGGCCGTCCCGGTGCCCGATCCGGAGGCGCCGCCCGCCGCGATCGAGCTGGAGGGCGAGCCGCCGTCGCCGATCGACCCGCCGTCGGGCTGCCGGTTCCGGACCCGCTGCTGGAAGGCCGCCGACGTGTGCGCGACGGAGGTCCCCGCGCTGGAGGTCCGGGACGGTTCGGACCACCCGAGCGCCTGCCACTTCCCGGCCGCTCCGGCGGTCTCGGGGGTGTTGGAGGGCGCATAGGCTGAGGCCATGGCGCGCAAGGGCAGCAGGAGCGGGGACGGCCCCCGCGCGGACCGCTACGAGATCACCGGTGGCGAGGCCGAGCTGCTGCGCGACGCCGACCGCGACGGCGGCTGGGTGCTGCTGGTCGGCGGGGTCCCGCAGTCCTACGTCGACCTGGCCGACCCGACGCACCTCGACTTCGAGTACATGCGGCTGATGGGCGACGTGGTCGACTGCCTGGGCGCGCCCGGCGAGCCGTTCGACGCCGTCCACATCGGCGGCGCGGGGTGCACGCTGCCGCGCTATGTCGCCGTGACCCGTCCGGGCTCCCGCCAGGTGGTGCTGGAGCCCGACGGGCGGCTGGTGCAGCTCGTCCGCGAGCAACTGCCGGTGAAGAACGTCCCGGGCCTGAAGATCCGGATCGCCGACGGGCGGTCCGGGCTGACCGCCGTCCCGGACGGCGCCGACGACCTGGTGGTGCTGGACGCGTTCAGCGAGGCGTCCATCCCGGTCGAGCTGACGACCGAGGAGTTCACCCGCGAGGTCGCGCGCGTCCTGCGGCCCGGCGGCACCTACCTGATGAACGTCGCGGACGGGTTCCGGCTGCCGTTCGCGCGCCGCGTCGCCGCGACCGTGCGGGCGGTGTTCCCGCACGCGCTGCTGCTCGGCGATCCCGGCGTGCTGCGCGGACGCCGGTTCGGCAACCTCATCCTCGTGGCGTCGCGGGCGCCGCTGCCGGTCGCGGAGCTGTCCCGGCGCGCGGCGGGCGGGATCTTCCGCGCCCGCATGATCGAGGGCGACGACCTGGACGCGTTCGCGGCGGGTGCCCCGGTGCTGCGGGACGGCCAGGACGTCGCGGCGCCGGTGCCGCCGCCGCAGGTCTTCGGCAGGTCCTGACCCCGGAGTCCGGCCCGGGCGGAAATGACCGGGTGGCCATTTTCGGGGAATGGCCGTTCGGGCGATTTTCAGGAGACTCCAAGGTCATATCGCCGCGCCGGGAAGCGGCAATGTTCCATAATCGAGCGATGGAGTCGTCCACCCGGATTCTTCTGCTCGGCCTGGATTCCGCCGGCGGCGTGATCCAGTCCGACCGGAACGCGGAGGCGCTGCTCGCGGGCCGCCCCGGCGGGCTGCGCGGCGCGCTGCTGGAGGACCTCGTGCCCGGCGGCGCGGCGCCGCTGGCCGAGGCGCTGCGGTCC